>DJJW01000017.1 GCA_002434335.1 Lachnoclostridium sp. UBA6558
GAAATTTCTCCTACTCGATTTCATATAATACGAATGTTAGTAAGACATAAAATGAACACTAATATAAGATACATGAACATAATAAAGTATTACTGAAGAAAACAGGATTTGCAGATAAACTGCTGCGGGCCTTGGATACTCTATTTTGTGGTGATAAATGGTAATAATAAGATATTCGGTACGATAAACGGAGTTTTTTACGTATGGCTCTCAGCTAGTAAATAGCTGGTATAATAAAAGAACAGAAAATTGCATCTAAGTAGGTGCGGTTTATAGAGAAAGAGGTCAAAATGAATATTACAGTGATTGGCTGCGGAAGATGGGGCTCCTTTATCGCCTGGTATTTAGATAAAATAGGTCATCAGGTAACACTCTATGGCAGAAGTACCTCCAAACATATGAAGGAATTTTTAGAGAGCAGGAGCAATGGGCTTTTAAAGCTTAAGGAAAGCGTTAAGCTATCTGTGGATTTATCAGATTTGGATTCTGCTGAGATTATCGTAATTTCAGTTAATTCCCAAGGATTAGAAAGTCTAATGACAGAAATACGGCAGCGGAGCTTGACAAATAAGACCTTTGTGTTGTGTATGAAAGGTATTGAGATTGGAACCGGCAGAAGATTAACGGAAATTGCTGTTAAAGACCTGGAGGTAAGCAACCATATTGCCGTTTGGCTGGGACCGGGGCATGTGCAGGAATATTTAAGAGGCATACCAAATTGTATGGTAATAGACAGCGAAGAAAACCAGGTCAAGGAGCGGCTTATCAGTGAATTCTCCAGCGAGTTGATACGATTTTATTATGGACAGGATTTGATTGGTAATGAAATAGGTGCAGCAGCCAAGAACGTAATTGGTATAGCAGCCGGTATGTTAGACGGTCTTAATCTAACAACATTAAAAGGTGCCTTAATGTCCAGGGGAACCAGGGAAATAGCAAGATTAATCAAAGCAATGGGCGGTAATGAACTTTCAGCCTATGGCTTATGTCATCTGGGCGATTATCAGGCTACGGTATTTTCAGAGTTCAGTCATAACAGAGGGTTTGGTGAAAGTTTTGTAAAAGGAGAAGTATTTACAGATTTGGCAGAAGGCTATTATACCGTAAAAGCATTGATAGAATTAGGAGAGAGATATCAGGTAGACCTGCCAATCTGCAAGGCAGTATTTAATGTATTGTATAAGAAGAAAGATACGAAGACTATTCTGGAGCAATTATTTGCAAGAGATTTAAAAAACGAATTTTAGAAGTAAATAACATAATGAATAGAGGCTGCCTGCAGAAAAAGGAAAGAAAATACGGAAGAAGTCAAAAGGGTTCTTCATGTTTCAGCACTTGTGATATGTTAAAAAATAACCGGACAAAAAACTTGATCGATGAAAACTTAAACATTGTCTTCTGTCCGGTTAGCATTAAACTAAATAAATATATTTACAATTATTTATTTAGACATTAAAATGACTGATTTCTTTCTTTAATACCAGGCAGCTATCATCAGCAGATGCTATCAGACTTACTACCTGTTCAGATTTAACATTGACATCCCCTACTTTTATGGCGATATCACTGGTACCGGAGGCACCTTCTGAGGCCGCCAGGGAAACCTGATTTACTGCCAGTAGGATACTCTGGATAGAGGCCAGCAATTGTTGTGCTGTAGCGCTGAAATCTGTAACCAGATTGTCTACATAAAGAGAATCTTCTTTGTAATCCTTTGCAATTCCAATAAAGCTTTCAATACTTTCATTAACATCATCTGTTACAAAATCTAACAGGCTGTTTGCGCTTTGAGACAGATCTTCAACAGCTTCTGTTACTTTAACTGTAACACCCTGTATCTGCTGAACCATAGATTTGGATTGTTCGGCCAGATTTCTGATTTCATCAGCTACGACAGAGAAACCTTTACCGGCCTCTCCGGCTCTGGCTGCTTCAATGGCTGCATTTAATGCCAGCAGATTTGTCTGTGCGGTTATATTCATGATGGAATGGGATAGTACATCAATCTGTTCAACGATTTTAGCCTGTTCAACAGCTTCTTTCAGATGAGTACTGATTTCGCTGCTAATCCGCTGTATCTTATTTTGTGATATTTCGGCAGTTTCTTTTGTACTGGCAGCACGTTTGCTGATTTCAATAACCTTTAAGCTTCCATCCTGTGATTTTTCAGCAATGCTTTTTGAGGCTGATTCAATTTCTAAGGAGGTGGAATTCAATTCCTGAGAAGAAGCAGCGGTTTCTTCCATACCTGCAGCCAATTCCTCAGTTGTAGCAGATACTTCTAATAGATTATTGTTTAAGGATAACATATTATCCTTTGCATTCGCGACTGCCTGAACAATCTTATCAGCTTCGGCTTTGGTATTACCGATTAGATTGCCTACAGAATTTTTCATATACTCCAAATCCTTCGCCAGTAGTCCGAAGTCATCTTTTCTATTCTTAAAGATATCAGGAAGAGTTGTCCTGAAATCGCCTTTCGCCAGCTGCTCCAGATACTTACTGATTTCCTTAAAACTGTTATTCAGACGTAAGATTATAATCACTGACAGGAAGATTGAAACAACAACGGTAAGCAAAATGATTATAATATTATTTAATATAACCGCCTCTACCTTTTTCTCCTGGTCCTGTGATGTCTGTTTTACGATATCATCGATATAATCTGTATAATTTCCTGTTCCGATAACCCAGGAGAAGGGTTCAAAAGCCTGGCTGTAACTTCTTTTTGGGCTGGCTTCTGTCTCATTGCTCTTGGGAAACCAATAGTCGGTAAAACCGCCGCCATTCTTTCCGGCTTCAATTATTGCCTGAATAAAAGCAAACTGATTTACATCTTTTTGATCAAAACGATTAGTTCCTTCTGTTTCACTGCCTAACATTACAACGTTGGTGCCGTCATATGTATCTGCCCAGAAATAACCATTATCTCCATAGGTAAGATTACGTAACAGGTCCGCACCGATTACCTTAGCTTCATCCAACGTGTATTCACCGGACTGGTATTTCTCATAAACCGTGTTAAGCAATGAAATTGCTGTTTCTACTTGTGTCTTTACATTGTTGTCATAATCTGACCGGACGCTGGTCTCCAGGACGTGCAGGTTGCTTTTTAGGCTATTTTGCTGTGAAATAAGTGATATAATTCCAATTAGAACAGTAGCAGTAACCAGAACAGTAGCAAGTAGTATAATTTGTGTACGTACCTTTAAATTTTTGAGCTTCATAAAGTACCCTCCCTAAATAATAGTATCAATAAAAGTTGACCGGATATTTTAGTGCCCAAGTATATAATTGCATGAATTTATCGTATTTTTATCCTTGGGAAAGGTATTAAACATTCGTTCAACTTGTATAGAAAACATTCTACAATAATTCTTAAAAATAGACAATAAAGGTCTTGTTTGTCGAAACAATCTGGCACTATCCATAATAACAAAACTGGATGTTGTATATATACCAGTTTTGCTATATCATATCTGTAATCCCTAAAGGAAAATATAGGCATACCTAAAATAGAGAACCCTCAATCTTTCCGACTAAAGGAGCAGCATAACAAAGTAAATATTGCAAATTGTCCGATAAATAAAACCACCACGTGCAAGCTTTTATTGCTATGGTTACTTTATCGGATATAGTAAATAAAAAAATAAGTGGAAATTGGAATTACCACTCTTTTACTAGAGCGTGTTTGGAAAGTGCAGTGAGTTTTTAAGCAGCCGGGTAATCGTATTATAATAGGAGGAAATTTTACACATGCAGAAAAGAGTTGCAGCCATACATGATATATCCTGCTTCGGCAGATGTTCCTTGACCGTAGCATTACCAATCCTGTCAGCAGGAGGGTATGAAACAAGTATAATTCCAACAGCGGTATTATCTACTCACACAGGCGGTTTTGAAGGCTTTACCTTCAGAGATCTGACAGAGGATATCCTTCCGATTGCAGAGCACTGGAAAACTCTTGATATTTCCTTTGATGCAATTTATACAGGATATTTGGGTTCATTTGCACAGCTGGATATGGTATCACAGATATTTGATATGTATAAGAAAAAGGAAACTCTGATTGTTGTTGACCCGGTTATGGGGGATAATGGCAGATTATATACTTCTTTTAAAGAGGATTTTCCCATAGGAATGGCTGGACTTTGTAAAAAGGCAGATATCATTGTTCCTAATATTACAGAAGCAGCACTCTTAGTGCAGGAACAGTACCTGGAAGGCCCTTATACACCGGAATATATAGAAAAACTGCTTAAGAAAATGGCTGACTTTGGAGCGAAGAAAGTTGTACTTACAGGAGTTTATTTCGAGGAAGGTCAGATTGGTGCAGCTGCTTATGACAGCACTTGCAGACAGACAGTTTATTCTCTCGGAGAAAAAGTACCTGGAATGTACCATGGAACCGGCGATGTATTCTCAAGTGTTCTATTAACCGGGCTGTTAAGTGGATTTTCCATGGAGGAGGCTTTAAAGCTGTCCGTTGATTTTACAGCCGGGGCAATAAACAGAACCTACAAAGCCGGAACAGATAACCGCTTTGGAGTGAATTTCGAAGAAGGTCTTTATGAGCTGGCAAAAGTATGCTCTGAGAACAGAAAAATCTAAAAAACGTGTATGGATACACAACCTCTTTCATAGATTGTAAAAAAGCAAACAGAGGAAAAGAGGGAGTGTTTTGAAGCAGGAAGGTTATGTACTTCTTATAAATCAAACGGATTACGATTGGATACTGATAAGAAATCTTAAAGTAAACATGAAGAACTTCTGCTTTCCCGGGCGAATTAAAAGGCAGACAGAGGCAGTTGCCTATGTGGAATGGGAGGAGACAGCTGCTGTAGGGTCACAAAATCTTGCAGCAGCTGTTTGCTATCAATTGGAACATACAGACAGTTCCTTTATTATTCTGGCTTATGAGGACCATGAAAGCAAAGATTTAAGGGTTTACTTCGAAAATATGGCATCAAAGAATATTACTGAAAGGGAGACAAAATCCTTAGGATGGATAAATGGAGGCACCTTACGTCTGATTCTGTCTGAGCCTGGGGAGGGGGAGCTTCATCGTCTTGATATCTCCTCTGATTATGGAGAAGTTGCAGAAGCGCAGAATTACATTAAGGGATTTGAAAAGGCAGATAGGGTTAGTAACATTATAACCCCTGAAGCAGTGGAACAGACTTCAGTCAATTGGTTTGGGAAATTTAAAGGTATCGGTACTCTTGATAATCTTTATCTTAAGGCAAATTGCTTCTGGGAAGAATGTGTTATTACCCTGCAGGGAGCCAAAGACTGTAATCTGGTATTCACACTAACCCTGATTGTCGGCGGAGAACTTGTTAAGGACAGCCTGCTTACGGATATCTACCTTTATAGTGATCAGATAAAAATTATCCGGATTCCTGTAGGTAAATTAACCACTGTTGTGCTTGCCGGAACTGTTAAAAGCAATACCACAAATGAAGTGTCGGTTGATGTGACTTTATCTGGTATCTGCAAAAAAAACATGTAAATTACCCATAATTTTTCAGCTTTTATATTAAATAAGTATCACAAGCAGTCTTGGGATACATAGGGTGCAGGTTATAATCTATCGATTGTTGATAGAGAAATGGTGGTGACTATGTCTGACAGTAAGGATTCCATGGCTATGCTAGCAGCTTCTATGATGGCTTATAATATTAAGGGAGGAAAGCTGCCGGTTCATTATCGTATCAGGATTGATGAGTGGTTGAATGGAAGACCGGTTAACTGGTATAAGATGGCTGGGTTCACGGATAAAATCTATACCTTTTCTGGGGGTATTAATAATATACATGCCGGATTAATGGGAATAGCCGGGAATAAGCTCATAATTGCTTTAAGAGGAACAAACGGGGATGATACTTTGGAGGGGAGCATCCTGGATTGGCTGAATAATTTTATTGCTTTTCCTGTGCCTTTTACACCATATGGCAGTGGTTTCGTTCATGCGGGTTTTTTAGGTGCTGCAGAAAGTCTTAAGACGGATATGCTAACACAGGCAGTAGTACTTTATGATAAACTTAAAGTCAGTGGTCTGGAGCCGGAAATCATAGTTACCGGTCATAGCAAAGGCGGAGCCGTTGCTTGCTTAATGGCAGAAATGCTGGCAGAAATAAACAAAGAAGAATATAAGAACAGGATATCTGTATATACCTTTGGTGCGCCAAGAGTTGGAGACAGGATATTTGCAGAAAATTACAAACTGAAACACTATCGTTACGAGGCTTTTTTAGATATTGTCTGTCATCTGCCTTTAACCGCACAGGAAATGACCTTATTGAAGCGGCTTGGACCTATTCAGGAATTATTTGCCGAATATTTTAAGCTGCCGGCTTATAAATCTGTAGGAGAGGAAATCTGTGTGTATCATGAAGCGGATAATTTTGGAGCATACCCGGCAGATACCATAAATATCTCAGGAGAAACCCTTAATTCTTTTTGTGCAATAGAACAGGTAATACGTTACGGAGCATTGCAAATACTGTCAAACAGTCATGGAAAGGATTACTATCTGCTTGACAAATACACTGTGTTACATTAAAGTATTCTTAAGAATACACTTAGTTTTATTTATTCCCGGATATTATTTTCGGTATTCTTCACACACTTTAATACAAAACAGTTACTGTTAACAAAGAAGGCGGATGTATAAGAGACCGAAATTTATATCGTGTGATAAAGGGCAGCATTCCATGCTGCCAAATTCTGTTATAAGGGTATGTTTGAAATTTGCTTGCGCTGTGGTTGTGTTCTGCTTTGCGGGAGCAAATTTGCGAAAGTAGTCAATTGTAAGATATGTTTATAAGAGACATTTATAAGTGACGATATGCAATAGACAGTAATATAAGGTGCTGTCTTGAAGGCGAAGAGGCCATTTGTCCGGAAATGAAAGCAGTGATGTGAGTGGAGTGGACAGAACAGCAAATTGGATTTTTTATATTTACCCTGTATAATAATTTATTGAAAGAAGGAAGAACAGCTATGAAAATTTCTACCGTAAAAGGAACCAATGATTATTTACCGAAAGAAGCAGCCCTTAGGGACTATTTAATGGATCAGATATTAAAAACCTACCAATCCTGCGGTTTTCAGAGAATTATGACACCGGTCATCGAGGATATTGAGAATTTGGATAAAAGTGAAGGCGGCGAGAATCTCAACCTTATCTTTAAGATACTAAAAAGAGGGGATAAATTAGAGAAAGCACTAGAGGCAAAAGATGAAAAGGAACTTAGTGATATGGGACTTCGCTATGATCTTACCTTACCCCTCAGCAGATATTATGCCAGCAACAAGGACAAGCTTCTGGCACCCTTTAAGTGTATTCAGATAGACAGAGTCTACCGCGCGGAACGTCCTCAGAAAGGCCGCTTAAGAGAGTTTTATCAATGTGATATTGACATCATCGGAACCACCTCCTTAACAGCAGAAGTTGAACTTATTATAACAACTGCTCAGGCACTTAAGAATATCGGAATTGGTGAATACAAGGTAAAGATAAACAATAGAAAGCTTCTAAAAGCCATTCTGAGTACTGCTGGCTTTGGAGCAGAGGAGCTTGACAGTGTCTGCATATCTATTGATAAGCTTGATAAGATCGGACTTGAAGGGGTCAAGAATGAACTTGATGGTAAGGGATATGCTGCTGCCAGTATAGAGAAGCTTGCAGAGATACTCTCCACAAAACCTTTTACCTTAAGTAAGGCAGCAGAAATTTGCCCGGAGGAAGAGAGCTTAAAGGAAATTCAATTTATCCTGGACTCTGTAAAAGCTATAAACAGTGAATTAGAGATTGATTATGATATTACCCTTATCAGAGGTCAGGGCTACTATACCGGTACTGTCTTTGAAGTTGAAAGTACTAAATTCAGAGGTGCAATAGCAGGTGGAGGAAGATACGATAACCTTATCGGTAAATTCTTAAATGACAGCGTACCTGCGGTTGGATTCTCTATCGGTTTTGAAAGGATTTTCGGAATCTTAACGGATATCGGGTATCAGATACCGGACAGAAAGAAGCAGCTTGCAGTTATTTATGATGAGAAGGATTTCCTTGCAGCGATGGAGACTGCTAAGAATTTCCGAGAGACCTACAACGTTGCGTTGTATGTGAAACCTAAAAAGACCGGTAAATTTATTGACAGACTGGAAGAGCAGGGCTACGATGGTTTCTTTATCTACGGACAATCAGAAGAAGTACAATTAATAGGAAATAAATAGTTCCCCCAAAATGCCTTTTTGTAAATTTCATTCAGTTATAAATAACAGCTTGTCAAATGACAGTTTTTATATGTCATTTGACAAGTTTATTTTTGGCTGAGCAGTTATAATAAAATTTTAACAATTATTTAAGAGTATTTTTTTTGATTTTAGTACCGCCGTTATGTATAATGACAGGAACGTGGCAAAATACTTAAGACATAAGGAGGAAAAAAAGTTTGCTGGAATTAAAGAATATAAAGAGATCGTATAATGTCGGGGGCATAGAGACCAAGGCTCTTGACGGCATCAGTGTTGCCTTCAGGCAAAAGGAATTCGTAGCAATACTTGGAACAAGTGGTTCTGGAAAGACTACCTGTTTGAATATTATCGGAGGACTCGACAGGTATGACTCCGGAGATCTTGTAATCAAGGGTAAGAAGACAGCGGATTTTACCGATAGGGATTGGGATGCCTATCGAAACAATTCCATAGGGTTTGTATTCCAAAGCTATAATCTTATTATGCATCTTAGTATTGTAGCAAATGTGGAGCTTGGAATGACCTTAAGTGGTGTGTCAGCGGAAGAAAAACACAGAAGAGCTATTGAAGTATTAGAAAAAGTAGGATTGAAAGAACATTTGCATAAAAAACCCAATCAGCTCTCCGGCGGACAGATGCAGCGTGTCGCCATAGCCAGAGCTTTGGCAAATGATCCGGAGATTCTTTTGTGTGATGAACCCACAGGCGCCCTGGACAGCAATACCAGTATTCAAATTATGGAATTGATCAAAGAAGTTGCCAAAGAACGATTGGTAATCATGGTAACTCACAACCCGGAACTGGCAGAAAGTTATGCGGATCGTATCATAAGATTTCAGGACGGTAAGATCGTATCCGATACCCATCCTCATATGGAAAGACCAAAGGGTGATGAGTTTAAGCTTAAAAAGACAAGTATGAGTTTTCTTACAGCCTTAAGGCTCTCCTTTAACAATATCCGTACCAAGAAGGGCAGGACTATATTAACTGCTTTTGCTTCCAGTATCGGTATTATCGGAATCGCAGTTATATTAAGTTTATCTACCGGTTTTCAGACTCAGATTGATGACTTCCAAAGAGATGCAATGGCGGAGTTCCCCATTATTATTTCCCAGTCAGCTACTACAGTTGATGCGGAGAGCATGGAGAAAATGAGGGAAGAGAGAGCCAGTGAGGAAGCAGAATCCTTCAAAGAAACAGATAAAGTTACCCTTTATGATCCGGCTGATACACAGATTTCCCACAGAAATATCTTTACCCAGGATTATTTGGATTACTTAAATAAGATTGATCCTGAAATCTGCAGCAGCATCGGGTATTCCAGATTGGTGTCTATGAATATGGTCCGTAGGGTAGATGACAACGTAATACCTGTCTCCTTAAGCTCCCAGAGCCAGAGTTCCGGAAACAGCGGCTCAGGCGGTGCACTTACGGGCTCTATGGGATTATCCTCTTACCCTAAGCAGTTAAAAGCAGAGGAAGAGTCTTATCTGACAAAAAACTATGATCTGTTATCCGGGGAATATCCCACAAAAGAAACAGATCTTGTACTGGTAATAGATACCAGAAACCGTGTGGATTATAATATCCTTAAGAGCCTTGGTTTTGAAACAGATGGAAAAGACAGTATTAATTTTAATGACATTGTGGGAACAGAATTTAAAATTATACCAAATGATGTATACTATGTACCCACGGAAGCAGGAACTTATTTGCCAAGCAATGATTATCAGGCTATGTTTGATGCAGCAGATTCCATTACGGTCAGGATAGCTGGTGTCGTACGCCAGAAGGAAGAGGTTACCATGGGCCTCCTGCTTCCGGGTATCGCTTACAGCGATGAATTATCAGAGCTTGTAATAGACAGTGCCAAAGATTCCGCAATAGTAAAAGCCCAGGAAAACAGTGATAAGAACGTGATTACCATGGAAGAATTAACGGAGGACACCAAAGACGTATTTTTATCTTACCTAGGAGGTAATGCAACTCCCTATGTAATTATGGTTTATCCCGATAATTTTGAAGATAAGGATGCTGTAACAGACTATCTGGATCAGTATAATACCGGTAAAGAGACAAAAGACCAGGTAGTTTATACAGATCTGGCAGCAACCATGTCCAGTCTGACCAGCGGCATTATGGATGGTATTACCATCGTTCTCATAGCCTTTGCGGCAATATCACTGGTAGTAAGCCTTATTATGATATCCATCATAACTTATACCTCTGTATTGGAACGTACCAAGGAAATCGGTATTCTAAGGGCATTGGGAGCCAGAAAGAAAGACATCACCCGTGTATTTGATGCAGAAACCACCATCCTTGGAATTTTTTCCGGTCTACTAGGTGTTGTGCTGGCATGGGCTCTGACCTTTCCCATCAATACGATCTTATTTCATATTACGGAATTGGAAGGTGTAGCTTCTCTACAGATTGAACATGCGGTATTCCTGGTTGCCATCAGTACCATCCTTACTGTGTTAGGCGGTCATATTCCTGCAAAAATGGCCTCCAGAAAGAATGCCATTGAAGCTTTAAGGTCAGAATAGTAAGCAATCCGTTACAAAGGTGTCTGAATTGTGCTGTAGCACAATGTATTGTGTCGAAAATATATGAAAATATACTTGGGATAACCGTTTTATCGAAATAATTATTATAATATGTGCTAAAACACATAAAATTAAAAAAAAACACTTGCTTCTTTTGGAAATACGTGTATAATGAATCACATGATTCGTAGGGCAATGGCGCAGGAAAAGGCGCTGTTGCCCTTTTGCTTTTGTATAGAGCGAAAGGAGCCTTTCATGGAAAACACTAATATCGAGATAAAATTAAATAATGTCAGTATGATTTATCAGGCAGACAACAATGAGGTTACCGCATTAACCGGTGTCAGTCTGGACATACAGAAAGGTGAATTTATCTCCCTCCTTGGACCTTCCGGCTGCGGAAAGACAACACTGCTTCGAATTGTGGCAGACCTGTTAAAGCCCACAGGCGGAGAAGTCCTTATAGAGGGAAGGTCAACGGAATCAGCAAGGCTTAACCGTAAGTATGGAATGGTATTTCAAAGCCCGGTACTTTATGAATGGCGGACAGTAAGAAAGAACATTGAAATGCCTCTGGAACTGATGAAGGTTAAGAAAGAGGACAGAAAAGCCAGAGCTGAAAAGATGCTTGACTTAGTTGGACTCACAACCTTTGCAGAGCATTATCCCCATCAATTAAGCGGTGGTATGCAGCAAAGGGTAGGAATAGCAAGAGCCTTGGCCTTAAGACCGGAAATTTTATTAATGGATGAACCTTTCTCTGCTTTGGATGAATTTACAAGGGAGAAGCTTCATGAGGATTTGCTTCGTATCTGGAGTAAAACCAATAAGACGGTTATCTTTGTAACTCGNNAACTCACAATATAGCAGAAGCTGTGTTCCTCTCTGACAGAGTCTGTGTCCTCTCACCTCATCCCGGAAGACTCTCGGCAGTAGTAGATATCAATCTGCCAAGACCCAGAAGAAAAGAAATAAAGGATACCTTTGAATTTACTACTTTGGTAGCGAAAGTAAGAAACAGCTTTGAAGGAGTATAGCAGAGGAGTATAGCCGGGAAGGAGAGAAAACCTTGAAGATTTTAAAAAGAATCGGAGACACCAAAGGAGCAGTAACCCTGGTGTGGGCTCTTGGTATTATGATTGTCTGGGAAATCGGAGCCTTTTATGTTCAGGGAACTAAGAGGACACCGGAAAATGTATTACCGCATATTTACCAGATAATAGGTTCGGTATTCAGTAATAAGCCAGTAAGCAGCGGGCAGACCGCCCTTCAAATAGTTATCACCAACGCCGGTGCCACTCTCTTAAGAGCAGGAGCCGGTTTTTTCATTGGTATGATCAGCGGCTTTATCCTGGCATTACTTATGAATCTGTCCGGCGTAATTGAAAAGATAGCCTTTCCATATCTCATGATAATCCAGATGATACCAATACTTGGAATGGCACCCATCGTTCTTGCAATCACAAGAGATATCGCCATCAGCCGAATCGTAATTGCAGCAATCCTGACTTTCTATCCTGTTGCAGCCAATACACTGGCTGGTTTTAAGTCCGTGGAACGGGAAAAGCATGATCTGATGTATATATGTGCGGCCAATAAATGGCAGCTGTATTCAAAGACCTTAATACCATCGGCTATTCCATACTTTTTCACAGGACTAAAAATATCAGCACCTATGGCTATTACCGCTTCTATATTAGTGGATACCCTGCAGGGAGACGGTGGCCTTGGCTGCATGCTATCACAATCTTTGAAACATGCCATGTCTATTATGGTATTCTGGCAGATTGTACTGTTAAGTGCCATCATCGGTATTTTAAGTTTCTACTTGATGGGTGTGATAGAGAAACTGTTTATGCCTCATATGAGGAAGAGGGTTTCAGGAGGGAGAAGGACTTATGAAGACAAAGAATAAAAAAGCTGCCGTAACTTCCCTTTTATATCCCTTAAGCTTTGGATTACTTATATTTGTTTTGTGGCAGACCGGAGTTCTACATAAAATACTTGGAACCGATGAATTTACATTACCTTTGCCATCACGTATCGGAAATATCATTCTGGATAATCTTCCAAAGATAGGGGGGAATATTCAGTCCACCGTAACCGTGGCGGTACTCGGCCTCTTGGCGGGTTCTCTGTTAGGATATGCAGTTGCAATCCTTGCGACCATATTTCCCAGATGGGGAGGAGGGGGACTTAATGTAGTATCTGCCTTTAATGCAGTTCCTATTGTTGCATTAGCTCCGGTTATTACAAACTGGACAAAGGATGTGAGTAAGGATGCCAATGTACGAAGTATGGTTGCAAAAATTCTGGTGGTAATGGTAATCTGTACAGCGGCGATGAGCATTAACGCCTACAGGGGGCTGACAGAAGTAAAACCCTTCAGTGAAGACTTGATGAAGACTTATGCAGCTGATAAGTTTACCACTTTTGTTAAGTTAAGGCTGCCAAACAGTATCCCCTATATATTTATCGCCCTGAGGGTAAGTGTGCCGGCCTGTGTTATCAGTGCACTGGTCAGTGAATATTTTGCTGAATATATAACCGGGGTGGGAAGACAGATAAGAGAGAATATTGTATTGGCTCAATATTCCACAGCCTGGGCTTATATAACAGTAGCCTGTCTGATAGGAATCTTAATGTATATGATTCTTATGGTTTTTGAAGGTATTTTGCTGAAGCATCGCAGAAAGTAATACAAGGCGGACTTTGGCTTAAATAAAAAGAATAAGGAAGCAAAATAAGGAGGAAACATCATGAAAAAAAGGTTATTAACAGCAGCTCTTTCTCTGGTAATGGTATTCAGTCTTACGGCATGCGGCTCAAAAGGAGATTCAGAAAGTTCATCAGCAGGTGCCTACTTCAGCAAAGAGGCCAGCGCAAAGGACATCGTAGTAAAAGCAGCCACAGAAGGAAAGGTAGGAAACTGGGGTATTGGCAACGAATATGAAATTCAGGCATTACTTACAAAATACGAACAGCCTACAACTTATTTAAGCCAGGCGTTTGATATGGATGGTTTTGATGATGATTCCATCCTGCTTGCATCAGCCATGACCTATAACGAATTGGGCCTTGTCAAGAACTCTTATGAAGGCGGCTATAAATACGGTGATTCCGTAGGTTACATCGATATGAATGATGAAGGGGTTGCGATGCTGGAGGATAATATATTTACCACCAGAGCTTTTGCAGAGGCTAATCCCAATACCGTAAAGGCCTTCATATATGCATCCTTAAAAGGCTGGGAATATGCCTGTGCAAATCCGGAAGAGGCAGCAGAAATTGTATTTAAGTATGGCTCCAGTGTATCCAGCGAGCATCAGTCCTATATGGCAGAAGAGGTTAAAAAGCTGGTAGAAACAGATACAAAAGGAGTAGGTGTAAAGGATTACGGGAAGATGGACGATACAGCAATGCAGCAAACCTTGGATCTTGCAAAAAAATATATCAAATTAGATGACTCTGCTGCAGCGGATAAGTTACAGACCATAACACTTGATAATATCAGGGACACATCCTATTGGGAGGCAGCCAATGCTTCCGGAGACGGGAATTTCGGAACACCTGAAAAATCAAGCGTATCCATACAGCTAAAGTGGCTTCCCCAGGCACAGTTCATGGGTTATTATGTAGCACTTGATAAGGGGTACTACAGTGAAGCCGGTCTTGAAGTGAATATAGTACCCGGTGGAGGAGATATTGGAGANNCAATAACGGAACCGTTGATTTTGGTGTAACCTGGGTATCTAACCTGATCGCAGCAAATGCCGGTGGAATGGACCTGGTTGAAGTAGCTCAGATCTACCAGAGATCGGGTCTTGTATTGGTATATAAGTATAACAAGTAATTAGGGCAGACAATATTTTAAACAGCAAAGGCAATCACGGTAATTACCTGGCTGTGATTGCCTTTTGCTACTTTCGTCAATTTTGTGCCGTTATGTGCGGCGGAATGAGAGGTAAGTTAAATGAGTTACATAATAATAAACGGTACTATTGTTAATTCAAAAGAAACCTATCAAGGTGACATTCTGATAAAAGACGGAAAAATTGCTGCTATCGGAAAGAATCTTCCGGCAGAGGCTGGTACAGAGATAATTGATGCAGCAGGCAAACTTGTACTGCCGGGAGCTATTGATGTACATACCCATCTTGCCATGCCCTTTGGCGGAACCCTTTCGGCAGACGGTTATTTTGCCGGAACCAGAGCGGCAGCCTGCGGGGGAACGACCACGGTATTTGACTTTGCTCTTCAGGATTTTAAGGAAAATATGGTTGATACCATTAAAAGAAGAGATGCCCTTTGTGCACCTGAGGCAGCTGTTGATTATGCCTTTCATGTTGGGGTAAAGGATGTAAGCGGCGACTTGCTTGCTTCCATGGAAGAAGCAGTGAAATTCGGGGTTCCAAGCTTTAAAGTATTTATGGTATATGATTTCGGTGTCAGTGACGGGGTATTCTATCAGGTACTGGAAAAGGCAAACGCCTGCGGGGGTATGATCAGCGTACATGCAGAGAATAAAGAAATCTCCAATATGCTTATTCAGAGATTCTTATCGGAAGGAAAAACCGGTCCCTGGTATCATTACCTGTCAAGACCTGAATTTGTAGAAGCAGAAGCTGATTCCCGTGCAATTGAATGGGCGAAATCCTTAAATGCACCTTTGTACATCGTACATCTTGCCAACAAAGACGGAGTAGCTGCCGTTACCAAAGCAAAGGAAGAAGGATATCAGATCTATGCAGAAACCTGTCCCCACTATCTGCATTTCACCAAGGAAGTCTATAAAAGAGAGGACGGCAGAAACTTTGTATGCTCTCCGCCTATCAAAGGACAGGAAAGCCAGGAAGCTCTCTGGGAGGCCATTAAAAGAGGAGATATCGATACCATAGCTACCGATCACTGCCCCTTCCAAAGCTCTGAAAAGGACTGGGGAAAAGATGACTTTACCAAGATACCCAATGGGTGTGCGGCAATAGAAAATATGTATCCTTATATGCTATCGGCTGCGAATACGGGTAAAATCACCTTTCATAAAGCGGTGGAACTCTGCAGCGAGAATCCGGCGAGGCTTTTTGGCTGCCGGGAGAAAGGTTTCCTGTTACCGGGGAAGGATGCGGATATCGTTATCTATGATCCGCAGAAAGACTTCACCATAACCTGTGAGAATATGCATTCCGATTACGATCATACCATTTGGGAAGGTGTTGAACTGAAAGGTTATCCGATTATGACCTTCTCCAGAGGAAGAATTGTATATGACAATGGAGAATTTGTAGGTGAAGCCGGATGGGGTAAATTTATCAAGCGCAGCTTAAAATGAAGCAGTATCGCAAACGGGTCGGTGATATGAATGATATCAGTGTGAAAGGTGGTGTGGATATGTCTGCTGACAATAAATATGCGGAGCTTCTTCTGGCACAGGAAGCCGCTAAGTGCCTTTTATGCCATGAGGCACCTTGTACCGATGCCTGCAAGTGCGGTTTGAGGCCTTCAGAGTTTGTAAGATCGGTCAGATTCGAAAATCTCAGTACCGGTTTAAAAGCAGTAAAAGCAGAAACCTGCCGTTCCTGTGAAGCTGCCTGTGAAAAAGCCTGTATTCATTATGATGTACCGGTTAAGATTCAAAAAATGGTTTTGCTGACAGAAGCTGAAACAGCAGCGGATAATACAGGGATAAGTGATTTATCCATAGAATTCTGCGGAGTTCAATGTGAAAATCCCTTTTTCCTGTCTTCCTCTATAGTTGCAAGTAATTATGAAATGTGCGCAAATGCATTAAGAGCCGGATGGGGAGGAATTGTATTCAAGACTATAGGATTTCTTCAACCGGAGGAGGTATCTCCTCGTTTTGATGCAATAAGNNTATTGGTTTTCGTAATCTGGAGCAGATTGCAGAGCACAGCCTGGAGGAGAACCTGGAGTATCTAAGAAGACTTAAGGAGGATTTTCCTAAGAAAATAATCGTGGCTTCTATTATGGGGCAGACAGAGGAGGAATGGACAGAGCTTGCCAGAGCAGTTACAGAGGTTGGAGTAGATATTATCGAATGTAATTTTTCCTGTCCCCATATGTCTGCACAGGGGCTGGGTTCTGACGTGGGACAGAACACAGAATTGGTAAAGCGGTATACAGAATATACCAGAAAAGGTACCCATCTGCCTATTCTTGCCAAGATGACCCCTAATCTCGGAAATATGGAGCTGCCTGCTATTGCTGCCATGGAGGGAGGAGCGGATGGAATTGCCGCTATCAATACGTTAAAGAGTATCAGCGGGATCCAGTTGGATAATATGGCACCTCCGCCTCATATAAACGGAAAATCAGCTATTTCCGGTTATTCCGGTAAAGCTGTGAAACCAATAGCCCTTCGTTTTATACATGACATTGCAGGTCATGAGCAGTTAAAAGGGGTACCCATCAGCGGAATGGGGGGAATCGAGACCTGGCAGGATGCTGCTGAGTTCATTGCTTTGGGCTGNNTTCAGATAACAACTGCTGTTATGCAATATGGTTATCGAATTATTGATGACCTGATATCAGGTTTATCTGGCTTCTTAAAGAAGAAAGGTTACAGTTCTCTGAGGGAACTCTGCGGCAGTGCACGGGAGAGTTTTGTCAACCCAAATTGCCTAGACAGAAAGACCATGGAATATCCCGTATTTATAAAAGACAGATGTGTAGGCTGCGGCAGATGCTACATCTCCTGTCAGGATGCAGGACATCAGGCAATAAGCTTTGATAAGACCGATAGAAAACCCCTGCTGACTGCAAAAAACTGTGTTGGTTGTCATCTCTGCCTGCTGGTATGCCCCTGCAACGCTATCGAAAGGTCAAGGCGTGTAAAGAAACCTATGAATATAAAGGAAATTCCCAATGACGACCAAAGAGTCAGTGCAGTTTGAGCTATTTAATTCAGTAGTAGTTATATAAAGGAAAGTTGTGGTGATATCATGGCAGTTACACTTGCTAGGCTTTTTGCCAATACAGAAAAAAATTACAAAATCAAGCTGCTGGCAGGTCAAAAAGGTATGAAAAGCCTGGTGCGTTGGGTTCATATGGTAGAAGATAGTGAAGTCCCAGGGTTTCTGCACGGTAATGAATTAATAATGACCACTGGGATTGCTCATGGGGGGAGCGGGTGGCTGGTGGAATTTGTGAAAAGTCTGAGAAAACATGGTGCCATCGGTCTGATTCTGAATGTGGGACCTTATATTAAAGAGATACCTGCATCAGTCGTACAATACTGCGATGATAATGGTTTCCCGTTATTTACAGTACCCTGGGAGATTCATCTGATTGATGTTACCTTTGATTTTTGTCACCGTATCATAGAAAATGAAGAACACGAAACGGATACGGCGTCAGCATTCCGTAACCTGATCTTTACCCCTGGTAACAAGAATGCTTATGTACAGCCTTTAGGTAAAGGTGGTTTCCATAACAGAGGGGAATACACCCTGATGCTGATACAGGCGGTAAAAAATGAAAAGCTGATATTAGGAGATGAGTGGAATAACCTGAAATTCGGACTGCAAAGTGTGTTCCGGTATGTGGATAAACCAATCTGTATTTTTGACCAGGAAAACTATCTGGTTATCATTGCCTCCGGAATACACTGGTCTCAAATGGAGGGATACGGTAAGCTGATTGAGAAAGAATTGTTTCCGGAAGAAGAAGTACAGTTATTTATCGGAATCTCTGATACGGTTATTGGATATAATGAGCTGCATTTTTGCTACCGGCAGGCAGTAACCTCTGTTTCAACTGCGAAGCTGCTTCGGAAAGAAACGGTTAAATACCAGGACACCGGAATCTATAAGCTGTTATATGCAGTAGAAGAAACTGGCGTACTAAAGCGTTATCTGTCAGATACCTTATGGGATATCAGAGAATATGATGCACTGCATAATACGGATTTTGAAAATACTTTAAAAGTGTATCTGGAGAATAACGGAAGTATTCAAAAGGTATCGATGATTATGAATGTCCATCGAAATACTGTTAATTACAAAATGAAATCTATCAGAGAAATCTTTGGGCTAAAAATGGATTATGATGATATAGCCAGACTATGGCTGGCTTTTAATATTAAGAAAATAACCGCAGAATAACAGAAGGATTGGAGGGGTCAGCATGACTTCACAGGAAATCAAAGAACAGCAAACCGGGTATGTATTACAATCCTGGTCAAAACAAAAGGGACTGAAGCCTATACCCATTGAAAGGGGTGAAGGAATCTATATGTGGGATTATGAGGGGAATCGTTATACCGATATGTCCTCCCAGCTGGTTAATCTCAATGTAGGTCATGGTAACCGTTATATTGTTGATGCTATTAAAGCTCAGGCAGAAAAATATTGCTATATATCCCCCGGCTATGCCAGTGAACCCAGGGCGGAACTGGCTAAGATGTTAATTGAGAGACTGCCGGATAATATGGGTAAGATCTTCTTTACCAACGGCGGAGCAGATGCCAATGAAAATGCCGTGAAGATAGCCAGACAATATACCGGCAGGCATAAGGTCTTCTCCAGATACAGAAGTTATCACGGTTCCACCTTTGGTGCCGGAAACCTTACCGGTGAACCAAGAAGATATCCCTTAGAACCTGGAATTCCGGGTTTTGTGAAATTCTTTGACCCCTACCTGTATCGCGAAAGGATTAATTTTACCACTGAAGAAGAGGCATCTGCGTATTATATTTCCAAACTGCGGGAGCAGATTCAATATGAAGGAGAAAATAGTGTTGCCGCAATTGTACTGGAAACCATAACCGGCTCCAATGGAATCATCATACCTCCGAAAGGCTACTTACAGGGAATCAGACAAATTTGTGACGATTATGGTATTCTCTTGATCTGTGACGAAGTAATGGCCGGCTTTGGCAGAACAGGAAAGATGTTTGGCTTTGAGAATTGGGGCATCAAACCGGATCTTGTGACCTTTGCAAAAGGTGTGACCTGCGGATATATACAGCTTGGAGGTGTTGCCGTCAGTAAGAAGATAGCAGAACATTTTGAGGATAATTTTCTTTCCTGCGGTCTTACTTACAGTGGTCATCCTCTTGCCTGTGCGGCAGGTATTGCCTGCCTTAAGTTCTATGACGATGCAGCTATTCTTGAAAAGGTAGATAAAACCGGTAAGATACTTGCTTATGAGTTAGAGAAGCTGAAGGAGAAACATGCCTGTGTAGGGGATGTGAGATACATCGGATTATTTTCTGCTGTGGAACTGGTAAAGGATAAAAAGACGAAAGAGCCTCTGGTACCTTATGGAAGAGATACTGCCGGAGTTATGAAAGGGATTATAGGCAGGCTTTCAGCCAAGGGATTTATGACATACTCTCATGAAAATATGATACTGATAGCTCCGCCTCTGATTATTACCGGGGAGCAAATTATTGAAGAACTGGTCAAATTAGATGAGGTACTATCGGAAGTAGATACAGAAATTTAGAAATGGGGTGATTGAGTGGCAAATGAACGCTTTCATAAAAGGGAAATCGAACTGTTAAAGATAATACCGCCAACGCATTTTCGGACTGTGGAATCTTTTGCTATGAAAAAGTCTACAACAGAAATTAGTGTTGAGATTGACCTTAAAGATACCTTTTTGCAAAAGCTTTCCTTTAGGGCACCCTGGGACGGCAAAATGTATGCCTATGCAAGAATCACGAAAGAATTTGAAAAGCTATGCAGTGAAATCAATATCGCCGCAAATGAAATTAAATTAATATACCTTGAAGATTGGGACACTAAATTTTCACTAATAATCGAAGGAGAAGATAATAACAGGGAATTGTCCTTCTATGTATCTTCCTTTGAGGTATTAGAGCTGTTAAAGAATTGCTGCCGTATTCCGGAGCAGAAAGTAAGTGCGCTATAAGGCACAGATGGGAGATTATATGGTAAGTTGCAGTTTGGAAAGATTAGAGGATAAAATAAAGACTTTTTCCGGTTTTGGTGATACGGGGAAAGGAGGTATTACCAGATTTTCTCTATCTCCGGAGGCTTTGGCTGCCAGGCCGGAATTTGTGAAAAGATGCAAGGCACTTGGTATGGAAGTGGTTACGGATGATATGGCAAATGTATATGCCACTTTACCCGGAGAAGAAGGGCTGCCAGCTATTATGTCAGGTTCCCATGCAGATTCAGTAAGACAGGGCGGCAATTATGATGGAATTCTGGGAGTACTTACTGCTTTGGAGGCAGTAGAAACCATTGTGAAAGAGAAAATTTCACATCGTCATCCTATCACAGTCGTTATCTGGACAAATGAGGAAGGAGCACGCTTTGAACCTGCCATGATGTCCTCCGGTGTTATAACCGGTAAATTTGACAAGGAGAAGATGCTTGCATCAAAAGATACAGAAGGAATAACTTTTAAAGAAGCATTGGAAGCCAGCGGTTATAAAGGACAGGAGAGTAATCGTATTGATCCGGCGAAATGTATTGCACTACTGGAACTTCATATAGAACAGGGACCGGTGCTGGAAGCGGAGGGTATTGATATTGGTGTGGTAGAAGGTGTATGCGGAATGATTAATTATGAATTTACCTTTACCGGCCAGGCCGGGCATGCCGGAACCACTCCGATGCCTTATCGAAAGGATGCACTTTATGCAGCAGTGAAAACCATACAATATCTTCATGATGAATTGGATAAGCTGGATTCGAAGTTGGTTTATACAACCGGAAAGATATCTGCACATCCTAATATACATACGATTATACCGGATATCGTTAAGTTTACCTTGGATGCAAGACATCAGGATCCGAAAGTAATCAAACAGGTACTGGCAATTATTGAAGCTATTCCCGCAGAAATAGAAAAGTGTCAGACCGGATATGTGAAAGCATGGGCACGAGATACGGTATCCTTCCATAACGAATATGTTGATCTGGTGGAAAAGAATGCAAAGGAACTGAATTACAGTACGAAACGCATGTATAGCGGTCCCGGTCATGATGCACAATTTTTAATGGAAATCCTTCCGACTACTATGATATTCGTACCCAGTATAGGCGGACACAGTCACTGTGAAGAAGAATTCACTCCTGTTGAGGCCTGTTTAAAGGGTGCTAATGTCTTGCTTCATACAATTCTTGCAATAGATCATAGTAAATAGTTGGAATTGTATGATTGAAATTCTACAGAGCAAATGGAATTGAGACCTTTAAGAAAATAGTAATCGTATTTTAGGTATTGCATGAATTGCTAGAGTAAAACAATTTTAAACTATATGCCAAATAAAAAGCAGTTGCATCTAAATACCATGCAACTGCTTTTTATGCTAGGGCTTGTCCTGAAACTGCTTCGTGTTATGTTTCCAAAATGCAACGCAGAATACCTCAATAAGGTTTTCAATTACTATGCATTTGCCAGTTTCTTTGGATCTTTCGTCTCTTTACGTTTCTGCCACATTACCCAGAGAGGACCTGCAATACAGATTGTAGAATAGCAGCCGCTTACAGCACCAATAGCCATGGGAAGAGCAAAGCTCTGAATGGAGTCAATACTGTTGGCTTTAGCCATAATAAATACAAGACTTACACTCAAGAATACAGCGATATTGGTATTCAATGATCTGGTTATGGACTGTGAAATAGACAGATCAGTAAGGGTCTCAACCGGTAATTTAGGATGTAAGTCATGATTTTCTCGGATACGGTCATAGATAACGATGGTATCATTTACGGAGTATCCGATAATACTTAATGTTACGGCAACAAAGGAATCGCCGATGGGTATCTTAAATATAACGCAGGTAAAGAATACGACTAATACATCGTGAAGCAGTGCAACCAGTGCCATAACACCTGCTGATAAGCCGCCTATTTTACTAAAACGAATCCATACATAAACCATAACAAGGCTGAAGGAAAGCGCGATTGCAATAATACCATTTGTAAGGAACTTACGGCCGAAAAAGGGTTCAACCATCTGTGATTCACTTAATTTAAGATTGTTATCAGAAAACTTTTCTTTTAATGCGTTATCAAAATTTACCTGTTCACTGGCATCTACACCATAGTTCCCGGCAATGTTTAAGATAAGACGTTTCTCATTGGAAGCCAAATCCTCTGTGATCTGAGCAGATACGGGTCTTCCCAGTATTTCTGTTGCTACATCACCAGCATCGTCAGCATTCAGTTCTCCGGTATAAGTGTATTTTAAGAGGGCACCACCCTTGAATTGGATATCTAACTGAACTCCGCTGATTGCCAGATTAATCAATCCAGCGATCATAATTAAAATGGAAATGCTAAAAAAGATAAATCTTTTGTTGAAAAAATGTAATATACCGCTACCGGAGGGAGTTAATGCTACCGGTGCATTGGATTGATTATCTCTACTCATAGTGTTCTCCTTTTTGAAAAGCATGTATAAAGCGAGGGTTTTCTAAGTGCATCGAAATCGCTTAAGGAGCGAATCATCAGTCTGGAAGCAGTTACACCCGCAACGAAGTTAAAGAAAATACCTGTAAGCAGGGAGTAGGCAAAGGAAAGTAATGCTCCTGAACCAAAGATCATAAGTATTACACCAACAATTAATACGGTGATATTACCATCGAATACCGATGAGAAAGCACCTTTGAAACCGGAAGAAATTGCTGAACGAACTGTTTTACCGGATTTGATTTCTTCACTGATACGTTCGGAAATAATAACGTTGGCGTCGACACCCATACCGATGGAGAGGATAACACCTGCAATTCCAGGGAGGGTTAAGGTCATCTGCGGTATGGAAAGCGCCAGTATCTGTCCCGTTGTCTGGATTAAAAGAGAGATACAAGCTACCGTACCGGGAACTCTGTAATATACTATTAAAAGGACACAGATAATGGCAAAAGCTATAAGCCCTGCATCAAGCATAACATCCAAAGCTCCGGAACCCAGTGTAGGACTGATGGTACTGTGGTTCTTTGTAATTAAAGAAAAAGGCAGGGAACCGGAATTAATCTTATCAGCAAGTTCTTTTGCTGTGTCATAAGTAAAGTTGTTTCCTGATATTTCTGCTTTACCGCTGGGAATTGCTTCATTAACCACTGCAGTCTGAATCANNATCATCCATATAAATACTGATGTTTTTACCGATTAAATCTTTTGTAGCTTTTGCAAAAAGCTGAGTACCCTTTTCATCAAAGGTCAGGCTGACTGAATATTTATTTGTCTGACGATTTAATTGCGGTGCACTGTTGCTTACATGTGAACCTTCCAGCAATACATTACCGGCATCATCTTTAAAGGTCAAAAGAGCGGTTTCTCCAAGTTCTGCAATGGCATCTGCGGGATCAAAATTCTTCTCGCCGGATTTCCAGGGGAAACGAACTATGATATAGCCGTTTTCTTTGTCAATGGTAACATCACGGTCAAGAATATTTTTGTTATCAAGACGGGTTTCAATAATGGTACGTGCAGCCTCTAGTTCATTTGGGGTAGGTTTACGGTCCAAATTTGCTGCCTGGAAGGCTGCGTCCACACCACCTCTGATATCAATACCAAAACGGATATCCGGAGCACCCTTGATTTTAAAAGAGCCTATTTCTACACCAAAAGCAGCAGTGTAAGCCATAAGTAAGGCTACTAATAAAACAATAAAAAATACTGGTTTCTTACTTTTCATTTTATAATCCTTTCTTCTTGTATAATTTTTCGATTTATATATTGTTTATTCACAAATTTGTGATAGACTAAATATAGGGTTATAAAAAAGGTGGGCTGTGACCTCTTGGTGTCAGCATGAAATAAAGTCGTGGCTTGTCCAGCTTTCGAAGCTNNAGTCTGCGAAGACATTAGTATCAAAAGTGCAGTCACATCAAAAAGTGATGCATGAAATATGTTCAGATTATTGCCCTGACGGACAAACATAAACCGGTAGGTGATTTTCTGAAGAAGGCCTCCGAAATCCTCATCTTGCGGTAAAGAAGGCAGATAATAATAAAGAAATGGATTTTTATGAGGCGTTTTATTTGTATTAATATCCAGATTAGTCTGATCTGTAGAATTATTCGAGGTGTTAAAACAATCAGAAAAGGAAGAATAGGTAATTATTAGGATGGCAACTAAAGCAGCCTGTTGGAAACTGTGCAGTTTGCTTTTCATGGAATAATCCCCTTTTTCTCCGTTAAAATTTGTGACCAGAAAAACATTGCAGCTACAATTAAGTCACTATTATAAAATATCACAATTTGAAGCTTTTGTATATCAAATTTTGTAGGATTGCATGAAAATTAAAACAAAGTGAAAACAAAACCAAACACATAAAACAACATAAAGGTTTATATGGAAAGAGGTAATTATGGGAGATTTGGCATTTGATACGGAAGATCTGATACGAAAAAAATTAATGTGGCTTATCCGTGTCGGAGATTATCAAAAGTTGGATGAAATCATACAGCACAATAAAACCAGTTGTTTCTGGCACAGTGTAGCTGTTGCATACTATAGTCTTCAGGTTGCCAAAGCACTAAGAATAAAGTGTGATTATGAATGCCTGGTAGTAGGAGCACTGCTCCATGATTATGTATTTTATGACTGGCATGTAAAGGAGAAAGGGCACAGGCTTCATGGCTTTACCCATCCTAAAAAAGCATGGCATAACGCATTGAAAATAAAAAACCTTCATAAGATTGAAGACGATATTATCAGAAAACATATGTTTCCACTTACACCTTTTCCACCTGTCTACAGGGAAAGTGTCCTGGTATGTCTGGTAGACAAATTCTGCTCCTTTTATGAAATATTTCATAAAGATGCATACCAAAAACTAACGAGTAAGTACCTGGTTAGTTTGAAAGCATCCTAATAATAAGGATATGTTATCGGATTAATATCGTTCATATTATCGTTCATAAATCGTATAGTATTTTCTATAAATCACATCAATTAATACTTTCTATAAATGACCTATAAAAGCTGCAGATAACTAGTAATGAAGTCTGCAGCTTTTCTTTCTTTTTAGAAAGGATAAAGGATATTGATATAAGCTATTTATCAATAAAAATTTTTCCTTCATTATCCCAGAATTGCATAGTATAAAATTAATAATATTTGAATAATAAAAATATATACAGGCTTATGCATTGTGCATAAAATTGAGTAAGCTATAATAATTTACTTTTAAAAATTCATTGTTAAGTTATTGTAGAATATGCATTAATATATTGTATATTCATTGAATAAAGATAACGTTATAACTATAAATATGAAAAATAAAAACGTATTTTATTATAATATTAACTTCTTAAATTGTGAAAATTACTATTAAGGCATGTTATCACATAGCTTATCTGCCCTGATGATGAAAACAATACGATAATATAGTTAATAATGACTCTTAAAGTAGTATTAGCAGTTAATAAATATGTGAAAAATATACTATAAAAATGTTTTTATGTATTGTAAATTCTACGTACCTATATTATAATCGGGTTGTAGTTAAAAAGTCTGTTTGCAAATAGTATGCAAGGGAGTTTCGATGAAAAATAAAAAGCTAACAAGGATGTCAGTTTTTGCAATTCTTCTAATCGGTACGGTGGGCTTTTGTATACAAAGCAACCGGCAAACGAATTCTAAAACGATACACGAAGAAGAAGCCGGAAAGGCTTATCAGCTCTTAAGTGATTCATTATCAAATAAGTCAATCATGTATTCTGACTTATTAGAAGAAGACCGTATTACCGGACAAGGTGAGAGCAGTGCCTATCCAATTGGAAGTGTTGACATGGAAGATTACGAAGGTTTAAGCGTATCCTTAAAAAACAAAGAAACCGCCTGCTATGAAGTTGAGGTTAATTATGCAGGGGTGTATTATTTTTATGTGGATTACAAGCCTTCTAATGGAGGATTTTCAGATTATCTTCTAGCTATGAAAGTGAATGGAGAACAGCAATTTTCTGAAATGAATAGTATTGTACTCCCGTTATACTGGAAAGATAGTACGAAGTTCTTTCCGGAAGATCAGTATGGAAATCAGACTTCTCCAGAGCTTAATATCATAAGAGAATGGAGAAACCTTCCCTTATATGACNNTANCTNTNTNTCTGCCANGCCTTTAGGGATTCAGCTGAAGAAAGGCAGAAATATTATAACTTTACAAAACTTATCCTCTGAAAGCTTATGTTTAGGTCAGTTAAAAGCAACTGCAGAAATTGAACTTATCTCTTATGAAGAATATAAGGGAAAGCATAAAGGGAGTCTGGCAGAGGAAATCTATATGATTAATTCGAATGATTACTTATATAAGAACTCGCTTCAAGCCTGCTATTATGCGATTAATAATACAGCACTGACCCCTCATGTAAGTAATAAAAAATTAATCAATATTGTATCCTGGAATACAGCCGGAACAGAGATTACCTATAGAATTATTACTCCCAAAGACGGATTATACCAGATGGCTTTTCACTACCAGAATAACGATAAGGAAATGTCAGTTTATGAATCAATTCGGATAGATGGCAAAGTTCCATTCGAAGAACTGTTAAGTTATTCTTTTCCTTCAACCTCTGATAAATGGGAGAATGAGATATTGGCGGATGAAGATGGTAATCCATATCTGATTTATCTTACAAAAGGCCAGCACATGATAACCCTGCGCTCCGAAATCGAACCAATTACGAAAGTAATCAGATACACTCGTCTTATATCGGATCATATAAAACAATTTGAAGCAGATATTATTAAAATAACCGATGAAACCAAAACTTCTGATCGTTCCATTAATATGAGTGATTACATACCTGAGACGACAGATTACCTTAAGGCGTATGAGACATTGATTCGTTATATTCAGTATAAGCTGGTAAATTATGCCGATAAGGGAAACAAAGCTAAGATTGTTTCAGATCTTAATAAGGCACTCAATTCAATAAATAAATTGCAGAACCATCCGGGGGAAATAGCTTTCTATAAAGTATATCTTTCAGGTAAGGATAACTCCCTGCAAAAAATTACTGAAAAGCTTACAAACGTGCTTGAAGAACAGAATTTTTCTCTGGATATGATATATCTATATGGAAAAAACAATTTACCAAAAGCAAATCCTACTATTATTAGTTCTATTAAAAATCGAATTCTGACAAAGATGAATCATGTTACATCTGGTCAACATACCAAGGAACGGGAGCAGCCAGTGAGCGGTACTGCATTAAAGGAGGACGAAAATACCATGATGGCAAAAGGATATGATTACGAAGAAGAAAAATTAACATATAAACTTGTATGGAATGATGAATTTGAATATGATGGTGTTCCGGATTCGGATAAGTGGGGTTATGAGGTAGGCGGCAATGGTTGGGGGAACAATGAATTGCAGTATTATACACCAGGCGATAATGCCTGGGTAGAAGACGGAAAACTAATCCTGGAGGCCAGAAAAGAGGACAAAGAGGGGAAGGAATACACCTCCGCAAGATTGATTACCAAAGGGAAAGGCGACTGGCTCTATGGGAGAATTGATGTAAGAGCGAAACTGCCAAAGGGACTTGGTACCTGGCCGGCTGTCTGGATGCTGTCATCAGGGCAGGAATACGGTAATTGGCCGGCTTCCGGAGAAATTGACATTATGGAACATGTAGGTTATAATCAGGATACAATTCATGCATCCATACATACGCAGGCATATTATCATTCCATTCATACACAGAAGACAGCAACTAAAAATATCAAGGGTGTAAGCGAGGATTTCCATCTTTATTCCCTTATCTGGCTGCCGGACTTAATAAAGATATTAATTGACGGTGAAGTCTATTTTACTTTTAAACCTACCGATTATGAAGAGAATCCGTCTTATAAGGAGTGGCCTTTTAATAAGAAGATGTATCTGCTTTTAAACCTGGCTGTCGGCGGAAACTGGGGTGGTGCAAAAGGTGTTGATGCTTCTGTTTATCCTCAAAGGATGGAAGTTGATTATGTTAGGGTATATCAAAGCGAGGAGATTATACATTTAAAAGCGAATACGGATTAAGGTGTGTCTGAAAAATCACTGTAACCTTCTGACCGCCTATTTTGTAGTTTACAGTAACAACCCAGAGATCCCATGTTGTACATAAATACTTAGTGTGACAGCCAGATTCAGAAAGGCTCGTTAAGAATATAACGGAGAGACGAATGGAGAAACCCTTATGGTAACAATAAAAGATGTGGCCAAAGAAGCAGGCGTAGCAATTTCTACGGTATCTAATGTTCTGAATAATGTAGACGTTGTAAGTGAAGAAACCCGTAGAAAAGTACTGGAGGCAGCAGAAAAACTTCATTATGTTCCAAACATGAATGCCAAGTTTTTAAAATCAAATAAAAAGAATACAATAGGATTATTTCTGTCCAGTATTCAAGGGGACTTTTATAAAGATCTGATGCAGGCTGTGCATCTTCAATGTAAGATAAAAGGATATCAGTTAAATATATACATCAGTAATGAAAATACCAGTGAAGAAATTTACAGTATGATTATATCCTCCGGTGTTGAAGGTGCTATCGTACTGAACGAACATTTATCCTATGAATACATAGACAGACTTTCTTTAACACATATGCCTATTGTATTTATTGACAGGGAATACAGCGGAGAGCAGATGTCCAGTGTAATCATTGACAGTACGGAAGGTGCTGCCCTTGCTATGGAATACCTGATAAAACAAGGCCATAGACGTATCGGTTATTTTCATGGTATCTACAACTACGATGATGAATGCAGATATAAAGCTTATGAAAATGTATTGAGCAAATATAATCTTCCTTTTGACGAATCTATTGTTTTACGCGCATATTTTGAAGAGACCTTAGCTTATAGTGAAATGAGAGTACTGCTGCTTAAAGGAACAAAACTACCGGAAGCATTTTTCTGCGCAAATGATGAGATGGCCTGGGGATGTATTAGAGCGCTTACTGAGGCAGGTCTAAGAGTTCCCGATGATATCAGTATCGTTGGATTTGATGATAATGCGGTTGCGAAATATAATTCTCCGTCCATTACAACAGTGCACAGTCCGGTGGCTGAGCTTGGAGCTTATTCCACTACAGAACTTCTTCGGCTGATACAGAGTGAGGAAGTTGTACAGGGAGGAGTCTTCAGACTTTCCCCAACACTTGTGATCAGAGATTCCTGTAAACTTAGAATAGGCTGAGAGAGCAACCAATGGCTGCAAAGGCAACGCTAGAGGATTCCGCTGACTTGCCGCAGCCCAGATAGCAGGCACTGGCAGTAAGCGGAAAACTCACTCAATACTAAGTTTTGTCTGAAAACTCATTGCACCATTTTGAACAACCCGCCAGATACACAGCAGTTTTCAGACTACACAGCAGTTTTCAGACTACACAGCAGTTTTCAGANNAAGCTGTACTCAGGTCACCCTAGCTGTTCTCAATAAAATTCTTTAATTGTACTTCAGTACTTATCAGATTACTTTCGGCTGTTTTTCTTAAAGCATTGAGTTTATCCATTACCCTGTCTATCTTAGAATGGAGTGAAGCGATATCTTCAATAGAAGAGTTGATTCTTGACTGTACTGCCCAATCTGAGAATATTCCATCAAAGAAGAAATCTGCAAATTTAGTAAATCCATCAATTTGGACACTTAGATTCTCATCCAGTTTAATATCAGCAAGTTCTGTGTGAAAATGATGGAGAAGAGTTTGGATGCTATTGACTGCTGCTTGGGCGTCATCGAGGTATGAATGCTTCATAACATCACTGATCAAACCTCCTCCAAGAATATCCCAGGTACCCCAGCCATGTGCACTGTCAAGATTTTCTTCCGCAATCTCAATTTTAGCGAGGACTGCTCTGCCAGCAGCTTCTGCTTCCTTGATTTCCGTTAAATTACATTTAAGTGATTGGAGCTGCTCTTCAAAGGAATGAATCTTCTCAGCACTTTCTGCATTACTCTCAGATAACTGTCGGTATTTTAAACTTGATAGTTCTTCGTATTCTCTTTCACAGCCGTAAAGGGAAGCACGTTCCTCTTCCAGCTGATGAATTGAGGACTTAAGATTGGTAAGTTGATTTTCTGTTTCCTCCAGTTTAAGCTTAACAGCAATGACATCCTGATATTCTTTCTGTTCTCTGGCTTCCATTTTACCAAGCATCTCAAGAAAGAGATTATTCAGGCTTTTCTTTAGCAGATTATCATAATCCCGCTCTTCTTTTGGTGTTAGTATATAAG
>DJJW01000016.1 GCA_002434335.1 Lachnoclostridium sp. UBA6558
TGCGTACTTCCGTCCGGTGCATTCCATGGGTGGTATCCGTTTTTTCCAGCAGAACCTCCGAATCTATGGGTTTCGTAAAACTAGGCCAGCAGCAGCCGGATTCAAATTTGTCCCTGGAGGTAAAAAGAGGTTCACCGGTAGTAATATCAACATAAATACCTTCACGAAAGTTATTCCAGTATTCATTCTGAAAAGGCGGTTCCGTACCGTTCTCCATTACAACCTTGTATTGAAGAGAGGTCAGGTTATCTTTTAGGAATCCTTTGTCTGATTTTTTATATTCTTGTGAATTTCCAATATTTTTATCCATATGCGTTATCCTTTCTACAATGACCTTTTTGAATAAGTTTATTTGCTTATGCAGTCTATTCTATTGCTCATAATCTATAAATACCGGTATGCTTGAAATCCCTGGTTCACCGCCAAGACTTGAAGCACCCTCTTTGTTCCGACTTAATAAAAATACATTGCTTATATTTTCATAGTAATAATTTCCAGCCATTAAGTATGAAAATCTGGCATTGACGATATCCGGATCAACACCGGAAAATATATAATAACCACCTTTATAATAAAATAAATCTACAAACCCTTCCCTCGAATTATTATTTTTATCAAAATAACCAATTCTTATAAAACTATTTTTTTTATCTTTTGCCTTCTGCATGAAAGCTTCCATATACTCTACACCTTCGCTGGTGATTCCATAATAGGCTGCGCCATCATAGGTGACCTCGTTGCTGATTTCCTTGTAATACGGAATCTTATCCTCTATTGCCTGCTCCACGGAATAATCAGCCGGTATTTCTTTCAATGGGATAACCTCCTTTTCACTGCAGGCTTTCAGGAGCATCGCATAAAAACCATTGCTGTAATTATTATTTGCCACTGTAAATTCCTGGCTAAAGGTAAGGTAATTCTGACTCTCATCCTTTATATAAGCTTTGCCAAGCTTAGTATCAAGATAGACTTTCTCACCTTTTAGCTTTTTAGAGATTCCCACAGCCTCCATTTCATCCGAAGGCCAAATATAGTATTTTAATACTTCCGCAATCTCTCCTGTTTCTTTAACGCCATAGGGCAGTTCGGTAAGAATGCTCCCCTCCTCCTGCCAGTAAACCGTATTCCCAATAACAATAGCCGGATTCAAAGGAATCTTCTGATTAAAAAACCTATCCCACACCCCAAAGGCACCGATACTCAGCATAAGGAAGAAGACTGTCAGTAAAGACCATTTAGCAATCCGCAGTTCCTTCTGTCTTCTTTTACAGGCATTACGAAAGCGATTCTTAGCCGGGGTATCCTTCTGCCATAGAAAACGAAAGACACTGACCAGATAATCTTCTTCCGGATAATCCCCCTGATAATAAAAGCCCGCCTTTTCGTATAATTGTCTTAACTTCTTATTCCCCTGATAGCAGTCCAGATAGATATTTTTCTCCCGCTTTATGCTAAAATTCTGTACAAAGTGCAGAATCTTCCTTCCAAGCCCTTTCCCTTGATATTCCGGCAAGACTGCAATCCGATGCAGATAATAGTCCTCTTTACTTTGCTCCTTATTATCATAACAGTTATTAAGCGGTTTCATTGAGAATACTGCTATGATACTTCCTTCTTCTCTAACAACATACTGGGACTGTAGGTCTTTTTCGATATCTTCCCTGTACCAGGGATAGTTCCATTGAGGAATTTCTTTCTTCAAAAGTTTTAAAGTTGCTTCATCAAGCACTGTAATAATATTGTCTAAATCCGCCAGTACAGCTTTCTCTATTTTCATACATGGTCCCCATCTGTATGCTTTTGCACACGTAAAATCATTCGATAACCTCTTGCTTTAAGGGTATCCCAAATAAATTATATCCCATTTTATGTAAAATACAATCTTTTCAGTGCTTTCTTTTCATTAACCGAATAAAGACAATAGTATACCGGCAGCTACTGCAGACCCTATAACGCCTGCTACGTTTGGTCCCATTGCATGCATTAACAGGTAATTTCTAGGGTTGCTTTTCTGGCCTTCTATTTGTGACACACGTGCAGCCATTGGTACGGCCGACACACCTGCTGACCCTATGAGCGGATTGATTCTGCCGCCTGTAAGAACACTCATTACTTTAGCTATCAGCAGACCGCCAATGGTACTGAATATAAAGGCAAATAATCCAAGCAGTATAATCTTAACCGTTTCCGGCTGTAAAAACTTTTCGCCCTGCGCTGTTGCTCCAACTGTTACTCCCAGGAAAATGGTAACAATATTAATCAATGCATTCTGCACCGTATCTGACAATCTTTCCGCTACCCCTGATTCTTTCAATAGATTCCCAAGCATCAGCATACCAATGAGGGGTGCCACTGAAGGAAGCAGTAAGATACACAATGTAGCGACAATCACAGGAAAACATATTTTTTCAAGCTTTGATACTTTACGAGCCTGCTCCATTACTATTTCCCGCTCTTTTTTTGTGGTTAGCATTCTCATTAAGGGAGGCTGAATCATTGGAATAAGCGCCATATAAGAGTAAGCTGCCACTGAAATAGGTGCTAATAATGCCGGTGCCAGTCTCGTTGTAAGATAAATTGCAGTAGGACCATCGGCTCCTCCTATAATTGCAATGGAAGCCGCTTCACCGGGAAGAAATTTTAGTGCTATTGCCAGTATAAAAGCTATGGCAATTCCAAACTGTGCGCCTGCACCGATTAACAGGCTGCTGGGTCTTGCAATAAGCGGCCCAAAATCAGTCATAGCTCCAATACCGAGAAAAATCAGCGAAGGATATATCCCAAGCTTCACCCCCTGATATAAATAATAAAGCAACCCTCCCGGTTCAGAACTGCTTAAAGGCTCATTCATTAAACCTGTCAAAGGAAGATTAGCAAGCAGTATACCAAAAGCAATCGGCAAAAGCAGCAGAGGTTCAAATTTCTTTGCAATTGCCAGATAGATTAAAACACATGAAATAACTAACATAACGCACCCTTGCCAGGTTAAGTGGGTAAATCCTGATTGATTCCATAATTTTAATAACGCATCTATTAACATACTGACCTCTTTCCTGAAGTTCCAATTTATGATTGAATCTTCTTTATTGTGTATGTGAAAATTCTATATTATTTTCACACTATTCAAGTCCGGTTAATCAACTTAATAAAACCTTATTTCTTTTGTTGCTTTTCAACGAAACATATAATAGCTGAAAAAGCCTTAATTACTACCCATAACATAATCAAAACCATGAAAACGATTAATAAGCAAAAAAATGCAAACAATAAGCTTTCTCCCACAGGCATCTTTCTTACCTCCTTTTCCCAAAATAGTATCGCAGTTTAAATAAAAAAAAGCTTCCCAAAAGGAAGCTACCACCCTGAAGCCGAAACTTGAAACAGCACAAGCAGCTGCCAACCGGATAAAAATCTGTTTTACTAAATAATACCCAAAAACCATACTAATTGTCAATCTTATTTTAATTAATTGTATTCCATTACACTAATCACTGTATCCAATTGCTTAGATAGTTACAACAATTAATTAGATAGCTACATCCTATTATTTATTGCATACTCGCCAAAACCACTATCAATCAATCGTTATCTACTCACACTGAATAAAGCTAACTCTAAGTAACCGTAGTGCAACAATCAGATGACAAAGGGTTCTTTTTAGTAGTTCTGCCTGGAGAGGTTCCTTATGACAATTAAGTGCCAGAAACCGTGACCGGTAAAACAGTGCCACTGTCTGAGCGCAATACCCCTTCATCCCACAGACTTACAGTGAGTTTGGCACTTTTTTACCTTCCAGGAACGGTTACTGGCACTTTAGACAGAACCCCTTATCATCGTCCGCTGCCACAGCTCAACCTTTTTCTACGACAATTCAAACATTCCCGTATAAAGCTGATAATATTTTCCCCTCTGACTGATCAGGCTCTCGTGGTTTCCTCTTTCAATGATCTGACCATTTTCTAGAACCATAATAGCATGAGAATTACGTACAGTAGACAATCTGTGGGCAATAACAAATACCGTTCTTCCCTCCATCAGTCCGTCCATCCCTTTTTCAATAAGAGCTTCTGTACGTGTATCAATTGAGGAAGTAGCTTCATCCAGTATCAACACCGGAGGATCTGCCACCGCAGCTCTAGCTATGGTAAGCAGCTGTCTCTGTCCCTGGGACAGGTTTGCGCCATCAGCTGTTAAGAGCGTATCATAACCCTTTGGCAGATGCTTGATAAAAGAATGGGCATTGGCTAGTTTGGCCGCTGCCTTCACTTCCTCATCTGTTGCATCAGGTCTTCCGTAACGAATATTTTCAAGAACCGTCCCGGTAAACAGATGGGAATCCTGCAGTACCATAGCAAGGGAACGTCGTAAATCATCTTTTTTAATCTTATTGATGTTGATACCATCATAACGAATCTTACCGTCGGGTACATCATAGAAACGGTTGATCAGGTTCGTAATGGTGGTCTTACCGGCTCCCGTAGAACCTACAAAGGCGATTTTCTGTCCAACCTTTGCATAGAGGGATACACCGTTTAATACCGTCTTTTCCGGAACATAACCAAAGGTTACATTATCAAATTCCACTTCACCTTTTACCCTGGTATAAGTTATGGTACCATCCTGATGAGGATGCTTCCAAGCCCAGATTCCAGTCTTCTCACTGGATTCTGATAGAGTTCCGTCACTGTTTTCTTTTGCATAAATAAGTGTTACGTAACCGTCATCCACTTCTGGTTCTTCATCGATCATATCAAAGATTCTCTCCGCACCCGCTAAAGCTGACAGTATGGAGTTAAACTGCTGTGACATCTGTGTTATGGGCATGGAGAAGTTTCTGGTATACTGAAGGAACGCAACTACCGCACCAATGGTCAAATGTCCGCCAAGTGAGAGAATACCGCCAAATATTGCTGTTATTGCATACAGGGCATGTGACAGATTACCCATAATAGGCATCAATACACTGGCAGAAGCATTGGCGCTGGTTGCAGCTTCACAAAGCTTTTCATTCATTTCTCTGAATTGCTCTTTGGCTTCTTCCTCATGGCAGAATACCTTAACAACCCTCTGTCCTTCGAACATTTCTTCAATATAACCATTTACTTCACCTAAATATTTCTGTTGTTCTTTAAAGCGTGAGCCGCTTCTTTTACCTATGGTCTTGATGATAAATATCATAAGGATAACCATAAGGATAACCAGTATGCTCAATTGCCAGCTTAAGTAGAGCATCATGATAAATACACCTGTCACGCTGATAGCAGAAGCAATAAAGTTAGCGACAGTATTGCTGAAAAGTTCTCTGATCGTGTCCGTATCATTGGTGTAACGGCTCATAACATCACCATGGGGATGGGTATCAAAATATTTAACCGGCAGAGATTCCATCTTCTTAAACAGGTCCGTGCGGATACGGTATAGCGTGCCTGTTGAAATACTGAGCATTATCCTGCTGTAAATATACGTTGATAAGATACCTGCCAGATAAATACCTGCCATGATGAACAGTGTCTTAATAAAGCCCTGAAACAAGGAGCTGTCATATTCTTTTAACAGTGGTGCCAGATATTCATCCACCACTTTCTTCAAATAAGCTGTCCCTGCTATCTGGGCCAGGGAACTGATAGCTATTCCTACTAACACCAATCCTAAACGGAATCGGTAAGCAGACATGTATAGAAAGATTCTCTTTAAGGTTTTACCTGCATTTTTAGGTCTGCTGCCGGGTTTTATCATCTTCTTTTTCTTCTTTTTATCTTCTATTCCCATAGAGCCTTCCGTCAGAAATCCATTCTGCTGTTCTTTTTGTTTTTCCATCTTTATGCTCCTTTCTGCTGGGATTCATAAACTTCTTTGTAGATTGCATTGGTATCCATTAAAGCTGCCGGAGTATCAAAGGCATTCACTTCACCATCATCTAATACCAGTACTCTGTCTGCTTCACTGACGGAAGAGATTCTCTGAGCAATAATAATGGTTGTGGTATTCCTGAGCTTACTTTTCAAGGCATCTCTTATTTTCTTATCTGTTGCCGTATCAACCGCACTTGTGGAGTCATCCAGAATAATAATTTTAGGATTCTTAAGTAACGCCCTTGCAATACATAGTCTTTGTTTCTGTCCGCCTGACACATTGACACCACCCTGACCCAGCCAGGTATCATACCCCTCAGGAAAGGAGGATATGAAATCATGGGCTTGTGCTGCCTTGCAGGCTTCAATTATTTCTTCTTTGGTAGCTTCCTTGTTACCCCATCTCAAATTGTCAATGATGGTACCAGAGAATAATACATTCTTTTGTAATACCATAGCTACTTCACTTCGCAGATGCTCTAAGGTATAATCTTTTACATTATTTCCGCCAACAAATATTTCTCCCGACAGCACGTCGTAAAGTCTTGGAATAAGCTGTACCAGCGTAGTCTTTGATGAACCGGTGCCTCCAATGATACCGATGGTCTCACCGGGTTTAATGGTAAAGTTAACGCCTGAAAGTGTGGTGTTCTCTTTATCCCTGGAATAGCTAAAGGATACATTTTTAAACTCTATGGAACCGTCAGAAACCTTTAACTCCTTATCGGCACCTGTATCTGTAAGGTCAATCTCTTCTGCCAGAACTTCATGAATACGTGTCATGGAAGCTCTTGAGATTACTACCATAATAAATATCATGGAAATTAACATAAGTGATATGAGAATCTGTGAGATATAACTGATAAAGCTTGATAACTGTCCAAGTTCAAACTGACCGTCAATAACCATATTTCCGCCAAACCAAAGAATGGCTATCATACAGCCATACATGCTTAACTGCATGATAGGACCGTTTAAAATAATCAGCTTCTCAGCAAAAACCTGTGCTTTTCTGACAGCGTCCGCAGAAGCTTCAAATTTCTTTATTTCCTGAGGCTCTCTGACAAAAGCTTTCACTACACGGATACCGGTAAGATTCTCCTGTACGTCTCCGTTCATTCGATCGTACAGACCAAGCATGGCTACAAACCTTGGATGTGCTTTCACCAGAATAATTCCGAGTGCAATTCCAAGAAGAGGAACAGCTACCAGGAATACCACGGACAAGCTTCTGTTAATGATAACTGCCATGATAGTAGCTCCGATAAGCATTACCGGTGCTCTGGCTGCCATACGGATTATCATCATAAATGCATTCTGTGTGTTTGTTACATCTGTCGTAAGTCTTGTGATCAGCGATGAGGTAGAATACTTATCCACGTTTGCAAAAGAAAAATCCTGCACCTTGTCAAACATAGACTTTCTTAGATTCTTGGCAAAACCCATACCGGCCTTTGCTCCGTATTTTGCTCCCATTCTTCCGAAATTTAAGGAGATAAGCGCCATAACTACCATAAGCGCTCCCATTTTAACAATATAGCTGATACCCCCATCTCCCAGAATACCTTTATCAATCATGTTGGCCATCACAAAAGGGATGAGAATTTCCATTAATACTTCCCCGATCATAACCAGCGGTGTCAAAATGGTGTATTTCTTATATTCACCAACACAGCCAAGTATTTTCTTATACATTGACATTCTCCTTCCTGCTATTTCATAAAAGTCTCTACATTCTGGATGCTCTTCTTAAGCAGAAGCCGAAACATATCTTTCTCCTCTTCCGTCATTCCCTGAACGATAACTTCTTCTAACGTAACCAGATAACTCCTTAAATGCAGGTATAAGTCTTTCCCTTTCTCCGTCAGCCAGACCTTTTTGATTCTTCCGTCTAACGCATCTCCGCTTCGTGTGACCAATCCGTTCTTCTCCATATTTTGAAGAATATTAGTGACACTGGAGCGTTTCAGTTCAAACATAATCTCCACATCCTTCTGATTAGCCGGATTATCACTGCTATAGCTGTCAAGAAAACGCATTACCCTGACTTGTTCAAAGGTAATGCCGTGTTTTATCAGATTTTCATCTGCCAGATATTTTATATTTTTCCCGAGCTTTTGAATGTGATATCCGTAATCTTCCGGTCGACCCTTACTACACATATACATACCTATATCCATTTCTTTTTTCGTTATCTAATTAGTTAGATGTCTAACAACTATTCTATAAAATATTTATTATAAAGTCAATACATTATTATGTACCATCCTGCGATAACCATAGAAATGATATGCAATTGTCCGATGGATGTCGTGCTGCTGTCAATACGGCCTGCAGCAGCAATTACATAACAAGGTCATCCAGCATAAGGTGGTGCAGACACTGCCTGCTCCCTGTGCTGCCCTTCCGTATCCGCTTCCCATATTTTCATACCAGATTCCGCCGCCTTCCATTCTCTGCAGCAGCATACGATAAGAGGGATTCCCAGGATCTAGTGCAACTGCCTGTCTGGCGGCATTTAATGCCCCTATGTTATTGCCGAGTCCCTGATTGGCAACTGCGGTATAATAATACCAGATGGCACCTCTTTCCCCTATGGAATCCAGTACTGTCATAGCTTCCCTATAATTACCTGCATTGATATAATTAGCCGCAGCCCTGAGTCTTCTCATATCCTCCGGGTTTTGATAGGAGGAGCTGCTGCTGGCATTAGCCGAACCAAAAGGACCGTAGTTCTGTCCGCCGGTTCCCTGGCCAAAACCACCTGCTCCGTAAGCCCCCTGACCATAGGTACTTCCACCGTAAGCACTGCCGCCCGAATAGCTACCAGTTTCCCGTTCCTTCATAACCCGGTCATACGCTACCTGTATTTCTTTAAATCGCTCTTCAGCCTCAGCTTTATTGGGATTATTGATATTGGCATCAGGATGATATTTGCGGCTTAAGGTACGATAGGCTTTCTTTATATCATCGGCAGTTGCATCCGGTGCTACTCCCAGGATTTTATATGGATCATATATCATAAATTACCTCCATTGCATATCTCAGGCTCACCCGGGATACAGCCAATTACTATAGAATACAGAAAAATCTGCCGATTATGCATTCTTTTTCGTTTCTCCTTGAGACCTCTCAAATTTGACCCAGACTCCTGCGTAAAGAATATTACGGAGTATATCTGCATTCATCAATACCGGAAGCCTCTCAAACTCTCTGGCACATTCTGCCATCATAAGATTTAAGACTTCTCTTGCGGAAATCTCTTCGGTTTGCAGAAGAAAGGGGTTATAACTGCCGCTTTCCCTATCCTTCTCCCTATCTTCAAAGGCATCGCAGAGATAAATAAACTTTCCAAGATAGAAGCCTAGATTTCTTACAGTCTGCGCCCACTCATCTTCCTGATATACAAAGATCTCTCCTAACATGTTACCGGTCAGTCCTGCCGCCAGATCAATATCTGTTTCTTTTTTCTCTTCACAAAGTTTTAGGTCTTCCATGTATTTCTCAACAGCCTGTGACTGTCTTGGATATTTGATTTTAAGTCTCTTATAATCCTTTTCCATAAGTTTGGCTAAGGAAAGCTTTCCAATGTGTCTATCATCCACCCAATCGTCCATAAGATTATGATATGCCAGTAAAATATTCATATCAGCCGCATATTCGGAGATATCATTCAGCCTCATATTGTGTTTTTTCGTGGGATGAGCTACGCAGCGATGACTTTCCATCTTTTCCTTCGGTTCATATAAGCCGCTTAAGAGTACTACAAGAAAAGTCATATCATAGGTTAAGGTAGCCTGTCCCATTACACCATGATTCTTTTTTAGTGCCTGACAGAGACCGCAATAATAGGAATGGTATTTCTCGAAATCCTTTATTTTAAGCTCCGGTTTATTTATGGTGATATAACCAAACATGATGACTCCTTTATTAATAAATTATTGAATCAAATACAAAAACTGAAATGAGCTACTTCTGTATGCTCATTTCAGACTTCTTCCATCTTAAAATATTCTATGGCATAGGGCTTGTTTGAATATTGCTCCTATAGGGTGTTTCTATTTTGAATAAGCGGGTTGAATTTTTGTCAGTTAGCTCTTTCTTATAAATTCTGCCTGGCATTTTGGACAGGTAATGCAGATTTTCCCTTTACCTTTTGGTATTCTGATTTTCTGCTTACAGGTAGGACAGGAATATATATGGTAATTTTTATTCTTCTCTCTGCGGCTTTTAAAGTTCTTGAAATACCCAAGAAATTTCTCTTTGTGCATCAGATACTTCTGATTCTCGCTGTACCTTCGGCTTGTGTTTTTAGAGAACATCCTGATATAACAAAGTATCAGCAAGAGAAATGAAAGGGATGATAAGATAGCATTTGTAAGAAAGGTAGACAAAAGCATTATAATAACACCTATCCATAACAAGAACTGGCCTAATTGATCCATTCCATATCTGCCAACCATAAACTGCCTGAATTTTTCTTTCATAATGACCTCCATCTGCTTCTTTGCGGTTCTATTTAAAGTTCCGTCCCTCTCTACAGCACGGAATATTGTTTATAAATAATTAATCCAGTTACAACCTTACAGTAGTAAAGGAGTCTTGTCAATGGATTGAAGACATTCTTAATTTACTTTTTATACATATCAGACTTTTTTCATGAATTGGGGTATGTTATACTGTGATTTAAGTGCCGGAGGGTGAGTTTTACGCAAGGGGACGGCTGCATTAAACCCTAAAAGAAAGAACTCATGCTTCAATTCCAAGGTATAAGAAGTCCTAATTCTCTGGTGATTTTGCGCTAGGCATATCATGAAACAGATAACTCGCTGCGCTCAGACAATCTGTTTCATAATATAGCACAAAATCTCCAGAGAGAAAGGACTTCTACTACCTTTCCATAGGCGCTTTCGTTCTTTCTTTGGGATTCAATTAGCCTGAAATCCTGGAGAAACAAGCTGGATAATACTCAAAGCATACTAGTTATGAAAGATAACAGTACATCAGAGATACAGATGGGAGTTTGAGAATTACGAAAAACCTTATTCCATCCTGTTATATTATGTGCTATGGTAAGCAGATAAGTGTTTGTTAAATTAGTAAATACTTATTTTCTTCCTGTTTTCATACGGTCCAAGGCACTCCTGTAATAGATTGGTGTATTATATAGAACTTTATTCTCTTCCCTGTTTTATACATTCTCCCCCACACAAATAGGTAATCGCATACAAAATAGAGGCGAATTGTATAAATTTAGTTTGCATTTTGATTTAACGCGTGCCCCAAACACGCAGAAGGGAGTTAATATGAATTGCAGAATTGGATGCGGTGCGTGCTGCATTGCTCCTTCCATATCTTCCCCCATACCCGGAATGCCTGATGGCAAACCAGCCGGTGTACGCTGTATTCAACTGACAAGTGATAATAAATGCAGGATCTTCGGTTTGGATACCAGACCAAAAGTATGCGAAAGTTTAATGCCTACCAATGAAATCTGCGGTATTAGTACAGAGGAAGCCCTTGCTTTCTGGGACACACTGGAGTCACTTACCAAAGGCTGAATCCCTGCATTTTTTTGTGTTTCCCTGCATATATAAAAGTAATTTATAATATTCTTTTTATGGATGATTGATAGCGGGAGAAGGCAATGGATAATACCGAAAAAATTTTACTTCCTAAAAACAAAGGCCCATACTTTGGAAAACTTCAAGTACAGGTTATTTGTGAAGCAGGTTCCAGACCTATTGATATAGCTGCCATTAAAATTTATAACCGTGACGATCCCGATACTTTAATAGACACTCTTACTACCGATTATTCCGGCCTGACAAAACAAATCGACCTGCTTGCTCCTTCACTTGAATACAGCATGGAGCCTCCCGGTGAAAGGCCTTATTCCGAATACATTCTTGTGGTAACTGCACAGGGTCTCAAAACAGTTATTATTGATGGTGTTCAGATATTTCCCGAATCTTCCTCCAGGCAGAGAGTCGTTATGCCGCGTGATACGGATTCTGATGAAAGTTCAAAGGTTATCGTGATACAGCCCCATTATCTCTATGGCAGCTATCCACTTAAGGTTTATGAAGATGAAGTAAAGGAAATGCCTGAAACGGATAATCTTCCTCCCATTGTAGTTCCTGAATTTCTGGTAGTACACAATGGTATCCCCAGTGATTATAAAGCAGAGGATTATTTTGTCGAATACAGAGATTATATAAAAAATGTTGTATCCAGTATCTGTTATCCAAACTGGCCCGCTGACACCATTAACGCCATCATCCTGGCAACCCTGTCCTTTGCCATGAACCGTTATTATACCAATTGGTATCAAAGACAGGGGTATACCTTTAATATTACTTCGTCGCCGGCCTATGACCAGTTATGGATCTACGGGCGTAATATTTATGACAATATCAGTGTTGCAGTGGATTATATGTTTAATTTATTTTTAGCAAGGCCGGGGATATTGCAGCCTATATTAACCCAAAGCTGCCGGGGGACTCTTACAGACTGCACTGGAATGTTATCTATCTGGGGTTCAAAATTATTAGGAGATACGGGTTACGATGTAATGTTTATCCTGCGTTTTTATTATGGTGATGATCTTTATATTAGTTATACCGACGAGATAGCCAGTGTAATATATCCCTGGCAGGGCAAAGAATTAAGCAATGGTGCAATTGGCGGAAATGTTAATGCCCTTCAGAAAATGCTGGATTTGATAGCAAGGGCTTATCCGGTCATACCAAACCTTGAAGAAGACGGAATTTTTGGTCCTGTAACGGAACGTGCAGTGAAAAATTTTCAGAACCTTGTTCTGCTGCCTGCCACCGGAATCGTGGATGCTGCTACCTGGTATTCAATGTACAGAACCTATGGCCAGCTGTTAAATGCTGAACGGAAATGCGTGTAATGAAGGATATTGCCGATTTTGTGTAATCTTTTCGTTGATTTTCTCCGTACAAAATCGGCAAATATTATTATAATCTATTGTTTGGGAAGTTATTTCGTTTTGTTCCATTTTATTCAGCTTCTTTAACTGTCATTACTTATGCTATTTCTTTGGCAAAACTTCAGTCTTTTTTTATAACAGAAGTTCTGCCAGTTTACCCATGTAAACTATATGGAGTTCATGGAGTGCCCGTGTAATCGCTACATATAAAAGTTTGGCATCGGCATCACTCTTTTCATAGTTGTTAACATCAGGGTTCCATAATAAAACACTGTCAAATTCTAAACCTTTCGTCATATGGATGGGTAATACCATGATTCCATTGGTAAAGTTCATCTGTTCCATATCCTCATTTAAAGGTTCAACCTCAATTAATTCCTTAAGCTTCTGATATACCTCCTTGGTTTCCTCCTCCGTTCTGCAAATAACAGCCTGTGTGGTATACCCGTTTTCTCTGCTGCTTCTTAGAATCTGGGCTGTTTTCTTTAACATTTCTTCTTCGTCTTCTTCTTTACATACCTCTACCTCTTTACCATGACGTATTATCGGCTCAATATCATAGGTTTTAAAGGTACAGTGCTTTAACACCCGGCTGGCATAGTTTGAGATTTCTACTGTATTACGATAACTTTTTGCAAGTACATAGAATTTATCTTTATCTATAGAGAATACATCGCTGCGCAGGGCTTCCCAGTCGTTCATACCCGTATCAAAATGAATATTCTGTGTAATATCTCCCATTATGGTATACGTACAGCCGGAGAAAAGCTGTTTCATACAATAGAATACCGATACACCGAAATCCTGTGCTTCATCGACAATAATATGACTTACATATTCAAAATCCTTGGTTTCTTTGATTCTTCTTTTCAGATACGCAAACATGGAGAGGTCATACAAATCAATTTCTTTTCTCAAAAAACCTGCCTTCAGCTCTTCCACCACCTCTTCCTCCGGAAGGTTATGTGTAAATTCCTTATAAAGCTCCTTCTGCAGAAGACTTTCCATGAAATTCAAATACATGGTTTCATAATCGAACTTCGATACTTTCTTTCCGAAATAGTCTTTGTATTTCTTGGTCTCTATGCTTATGATTTCCTTTTCCTGCTGTTCTCTTTCATTGATAAGCCTTATCTTACTGACCAGACGTTTATTTAAAAGCTCTTGTTTTTCCTGCAGTGGTTTCTCTTTAAAGATTGTGAGAAAGTCCTTTATTTCCCTTTCTGAGTATACCTTCTTGCCATGATAGTTAATATCCTCCGTCCTAATGATTGTGGTTTCATACCAGTCCAGGTAATATTCCAGGGCTTTTATAAAGTCCAGAGAACCTTTGTACCGTTTCAGGCGGGTTATCGTATGATTGTTTCTGTCTCCTATGGTACGGCTTCTGGCAAAAGGATTCGTAAGTTTATACTTTTTCCTGAGCTTATCGAATTCCTTATCCAGAAGAGATATCAGAAATTCCTCCAGTGTCATCTGGTTAATATTATATACATCGAGGTTTGGCAGTACACCTGTGATATAATTAAGCAGCATTTTATTGCTGCCTATAATATAAAATTCATCGGAGCGGCATCTTTCTTTGTAGTTATATAAGATATAGGAAATACGGTGCATTGCCACAGTAGTCTTTCCGCTGCCTGCAACTCCCTGCACGATTACGCTGTGCCAGGGTGTATCTCTGATAATCTCATTCTGTTCCTTCTGAATGGTTGCAATGATTTCCCCTAATACCACTTCTTTGTTCTTCCCAAGGTATTTGGTTAAAAATTCATCGTTGGCGATAACATCTGTATCATAGAAATCCACCAGACTGCTATCCTGTATTTCAAAGGTTCTCTTTAAGTCCAGACCAATCAGGATTCTGTCTCCATAGGGTGACAAATAAGAACTCTCTCCAACATCACTGTCATAATAGACACTGGATACCGGTGCTCTCCAGTCTATTATGACAATCTCCGTGCTGCTCTTGCTCACTCCGTTCTTACCAATGTATAAAGAAAATTCCTTCTTTTCTTCCTCTAATTCCTCTCCGTTTGTTACAACTCCAAGCTCTCTGTAATCGATTCTTCCGAAAAAAGGCTTTTTCAAGGCAGCCAGATTCTTACTTAAGGATTTCTCCAAATCCGACTGCATACTAAGGCCGATAACCAGATCATTATGCAGCTCCGGATTATTGGAGCGGTAATTATCATAGAGCTCTTTGGTTTCAGAACGGACTCTGGCTAATTCCGCAGTCTGGCTATCTACATTAAACCTGATAAGCTCAACACATTCCTTTAAATGTTCTTCTTCTCTTTCCCACTCACTTCTTAGCTCTTCATGTCTTTCACTATTTTCCATGATACCTCCTTCAGGTCTACTTCGAACTAATGGTTTAAGTCCGTTTAACGGGTTACCTGTATCATATTAATGGAAAATTTTAATAAATACTAGACTTTTATTTTCAATTATGGTATCATATACAATGAAGTATACATAAAAATAAACAATTAAATTATCTGACAATTTGATAAATATTTTGCCGCATTGGAACTATGGTTTCAATGTTTTTTTATTCCATTTTTTAATATTAAGTTTTAGCAGACTACAACTTAAGAAAAAACTGCAGGAACACTAAATATCTCAGTGTTCCTGCAGTTCAGTCTATTATTCTATATTTGCTAATCTTTAATTTAGTCTAATTATAATTTCCTCTCCCAATTCTTTCGTTACCTTACCGCTCTCAGCCATATCATCCAGCAGCTCTACTATTTTAATCAGATTATGTATGGTTCCCTTTTTCTCATAGATATCAATTAAAATATTCTGAAATTGAATGAGTGAGATCTTATCCGGAATTACTCCCTTTATAACCTCCGGATATTTCTCTTCCAAATTATCAACCAGTTGTTTTGTTAGCTGTTTATTTAATATCTTACCGTAATTCCTTATACAGTACTCTTCCAGCGTTTTGTAAATCTGTGCAAAAGCTGCATCAGCTTCTTTTTCAAAGGTATATTCAAACAGATTTGTGTCATAAACCCAGATACGATATGTATACTGCCCTAATTCAGTATTATCACGAATTCTGACTTGAGGAATCAGTATACCAAAGGATGCAANNCGCCCTTTTACGTATTTCATTTACCTCCGGGAAGCCTTTGCTGCTCTCTTCAGCTGCAGCTCCAAGCAGGCCAATACCAATTTCTAACAACAACGGTTCTGCAAGCAGGTTATTCAGAATTTCCCTGGAAGGTTTTAAACCGACACCTTCATAAAAATCCACCTTATTCTCACCTTCCAGCAGATAATCAATGGAGCAATTCAAAATACGGCAAAGAGATACTAACAGCTCAATATCCGGATATCCCATACCTCTTTCCCATTTGGAGACAGCCTGGGGAGTGACACCAAGGCGCATTGCTAATTCCTCCTGGGTATAATTACCGTCTTTTCTTAGATTCATTAGCCTTTCTTCAAATCCTCTTACAGCCATATTATTTCCTCCTCATGATTTATCTTTCCTGGCAATGATACCATTGTGTCTAAGAAATGTAAAACAACCGGATGTTTATCCTTAGCTCAACAATAGTTACTCAACAGCAGAATTTAAAAAGCTTTATTTTATGATGTTATCTACAGCCTTATATAACCAAATTATGGCGAGCGTAAATAATCCCAAACAATATCATAGCGAAATAAGTAATTATTCATATAGATTCAAAAAGGACTTGCCATTTTTATTAAATTATATACAAATATCCGGAAGAATATTGTTAAAAATTATGATTGTGTTAATTCTTTAACAATATTATAATAGATATAGAAATAAAACAATGTGCCAGTTAACAGATATTACAAAATAATATTATGTTGAAGCAACTGCTCACATTTGGCTAATAATAAGGAGGATTTTCATATGATGAGATACACACTGCCCAGAGATATGTATTATGGCAAAGGTGCATTAGAACAGTTAAAACACATTGAAGGTAAAAAAGCTATCCTTGTTTTAGGAGGCGGTTCCATGAAACGCTTTGGTTTTGTGGACAAAGTAGTTAATTATTTAACAGAAGCCGGCATTGAAACGAAACTTTTTGAAAATGTTGAACCCGATCCGTCCGTAGAAACCGTTATGAAGGGTGCTGAAATGATGCGTGAGTTCCAGCCTGATTGGATTATTTCCATGGGTGGCGGTTCACCTATAGATGCAGCAAAAGCAATGTGGGTATTTTATGAGTATCCCGAAACCTCCTTCGAAGCAATTATTCAGCCTTTCTCTTTCCCTACTTTAAGACAGAAAGCTAAATTCATTGCTATTCCTTCCACCTCCGGTACTGCAACTGAGGTTACTGCTTTCTCCGTAATCACTGATTATGCAAAAGGAATCAAATATCCTCTTGCAGATTTTAATATAACTCCTGATATTGCTATTGTAGATCCTGACCTTGCAGAAACCATGCCTAAGACCTTAACAGCTCATACCGGTATGGATGCTCTGACACATGCAGTNNGACAGTCCATTTACAGATCCCCTTGCTATCAAGGCTATCCAGATGGTATTCGAATATCTGCCGGCTTCCTATGAAGGTGATATGTCAGCCAGAGAGCAGATGCACTATGGACAATGTCTTGCAGGACAGGCATTTTCAAATGCTCTACTTGGTATAGTACATTCCATGGCTCATAAGACTGGTGCTGCTTTCTCAACTGGACATATTCCTCACGGCTGTGCAAATGCAATCTACCTGCCTTATGTAATCAAATTCAATGCAAAAACAGCTGAAAAACGCTATGCTGAAATTGCAAGAAGCGTAGGAATCACAGGTACAGATACCGAATGTGTGAAAGCACTTTGTGATAAGATTGATGCGTACAACGCTAATTTAAGCATTCCTAAGACCTTAAAAGAATTCGGTGTTAACGAAGCTGAATTTAAAGAAAAAGTTGCTACCATTGCAGAACTTGCTGTAGGTGATGCATGTACAGGTTCCAATCCAAGAACTATTACTCCTGCTGAGATGGAGAAGCTCTTAACAGCAACTTATTACGGAACTGAAGTTGATTTCTAAAAAGAACTTTACTACATAATTTAAATAGAATCCTATAATCTCTTTAAGAATAATAACGCCTTCTTAGAAAGAATAGCTTTCTTATCCCAATAAGAGATGGAAGCAATTTAAATTTATAGCTTAAGGTATCGTATATATAAATAAATATATCTAAAGGCTGCACCTTCCACTTGGGAGTTTTACCCGGAAAGAACTGGGAACCTTTCCGGGAACAAAGCTCCTAACTGGAAGGTGCAGCCTTTTGTTATATCATCATTTTATAACAATTTTTGTATCAAAATCTTAAATCCATAAGAGCACAGGCAAATTTCATAAAATAGAAAGAACGAATACGCCTGTGGAAAGGTATTAGAAGTCCTTTTCTCTGGGGATTTTGTGCTATATTATAAAGCAGATTGTTTGAGCGGAGCGAGTTATCTGGTTTATAATATGTCAAGCACAAAATTTCCAGAGAATTAGGACTTCTTATACCTTGGAATTGAAGTATGAGTCTTTCTATTTTATGTAATTTGCCGTCCCCTTGCAAAAAAACTAACCTTATAACACTTAACTCTTACATAACGTTCTATATTAACCTTACTGTATTTCCTCAAACCATCTGGCACATAAATTTAAAGCTCCCCGAAATCCTACATAAGGTGGTGTATGCGGGTTAAAGTTCCATTCATTTATACTTCTTTCAGTAAATAGCTCAGAAGTATTTCCCTGTACTTTCTTCTGCACCTCCTTACGCGCCATCAGAATTCCTGTTCTCATGACCTCCAGTAATTCCTGTAAATCATTTTCTGTTTTAAAGGGCAGGTTATCCTGTTCATATTCTTTGGAATCACACCAGAAAATCCCTTCTTTTATAGACAGCTCACCGCAGGCAAAATCTCTTAAGCCCTGAACCACATCTGCATTGCCACCGGCATGAAAAACTGCCCTGTCACCGAAGTATTCCAGCATATGTTCAATATTCTCAAATACTCTTCTTCCTTCTCTGAGCTCTTCCCCGATGAATTTATGATCAGCCGTCAGACCGGTCAGCTCTTCTAATTGCTTTATCCATCTCAGGGTTCCTTTATAGCCATAGGGCCTGCCAAACAGGTATGGGGTTCCAAATCTTTTCTTTAATATCTCTGCCCCTTTCTTGCCTTCGCTTCTGATTACAAGATTAACCTGTGCGGCTCCCATGGACTGGATACTCTTTACGTCTGCTTTTGTTGACAATACACAGGATACTTTCATTCCGAAAGCTCCTTTAACGATTCTCTCTATTTCTCTTGCATCCTGTTCAAATAAATGCAGGTCAATACAGGAACCAATGATATTACAGGTAAGCTCTTCTGTTTTATCAACCTTTACCGGCAAATGTTTCAGAAGCTCATACAGTGCGGTCTCAATCCCTTTATGATAATTATAGGAGAAGCTTCCGCATGGAAAGAATAATATAGGCAGCTCCTCATACTGATAGCTTAATTCTTCACGGATGGCCTCCATATCAATTCCAATAACTTCAGGTACGGAGGACGGTATCAAAAATACTGCTTCCGCTCTATACTCAGCTAATATCTCATCCAAAGCCCTGCCAATGCGGTCTGTGATACCAAGGGCTATATCCTTCTCATCAAGGTGTGTAACGTATAGCTTGACATCTTCCTCATGATAGCCAGCCTGTTCAAACCATCTCCTGGCATATATCATATGCCCCATGGAACCGAATTCCAGCACAACTGCACCTTTAATGGTTCCAAGGGTCCAGAGGGCACCCATCCTTCCAGAGGGCAGCGGCTGCTGTTTATATAGACCCATGACTATTCCCTCCTTTTAGTTGTACATTTTCTGGTTTCTCTGCTGCCTGCTGCTCTGACTGCATCTGCAATTGCACTGGAACTTCTTCCATATCTTTAGCCATTTCCAGCAGCCTGTCAAGCAACGCTATACTTCGCTCATAACCGGTCAGTGAAAAAATTCTTTGAACGGTTGGATTTGGCAGTAATCTTTCCTCTGGTATATGTAAACAGTGTCCAATGGAAAGCAGATTATAATCCACTGCCCAATGACCGATATTGTTGTTTTCCGTTATGGTTACAAGATAAGGATCATATCCATGCTTTAAGATATCTTCTTTCCAGGGAATATCTCTTTCATACAGATTCTCAACCGAGAGAAGTTTCGGCTCCATCCCTAACGCAGACAGATAGGCTGCAACAGGTAAAGCCAGAAGCTCCTGGCTGGTCATGATAAAAGAAATACCCTTTAATGTCTCTTTCGCCTGTTTCTCCTTCTCTTTTAATAACAGGAAAGAAGAATGGAAAAATTCTTGCCCGGCATTCTCTATGTCCAGTTGTTTAAATAAATTCTGATAATCTGCTCTGATGGCTTCAGCTCCAAAGCTTTTGCAGGAGATAATTTCAGGCTTATTAAGCTTCTCCGACAACAGACTTTGATTGGCATCCAGAAGCACATTCAGTGTACCCTTACAGATTTGCTCCGAGGCTTTAACAATCGTCTTCAGATTCACTTCTGTCAGATTACATCCGGCTTCCTGAAGACAGTTCTTAAGAGCCACACCTTCTTTCCCCAATAAAGCACCAAGAAGGTTTACGTTTCTTTCACTGTTATTTGACTCCTCCTCTTTGGGAACAGTCTTCTTATAAAGCAGTCCCAAACCACTATATGTATCTAAAAATCCCGGATAATAACCGTTATATTTAAAATGGGCTCCATCAACAAAGAAAAGCTTTGCCGTTATCTTACCCTCCAGCTCCTTTATGACAGCTTCCATATCTTCTCCAATTAATGCAGGTACACAGGTCAGAATTAACATTATTATCTCTGCACCTTCCCTGTCCATTTCCTTAAGAGCTTCCAGCAATCCCTTTCTGCAGCCAAATACTACCTCTCCCGCATCCAGTTCATATACATAATGGAGCTCGCCATTTCTTCCGCTCTGATCGGTCATGACATAACGGCTGTAATACCCGCATTCTGCACTTCCAACTACAAGGGTGGAAACCCCGCTTATATTTCTTGCAAGGGATAAAGCTGTATGCATCGGGCAGTGCCTGCCGGGATCCTCAGGAATACCGGAAAAGGGTATAACAGTTCTTGCATTTATTTTGGAAAGAGGTAACCAGCCATGCTTGTTTCTTTCTTTCATTTCATATCTCCTACTGCTTCTTGTGCTATGTTTCGTTATATAGTTAATATAAATCTAATAAAGTCTTTTAAACTATGTAAGAAAACGAATTATAAATTATAGGTTAAGGGAATATAATTCTTGATAATTTATTATATTCCTCTGCCAGGGCACTATCCGGAAAAGCTGCTACTACTGTTTTTCCAAGATCCTCTGCTTTTTGTATCATTGGATTTCGGTCAATCTTAAATAAGATATCTGTCTCGATCTCTCTGGCGGCATCGCTTACCAGCTCATCTTCTCTCTCAATATTTTTAGCATTAAAGATTAAGCCTTTAAGGGAGGCATATCCTCTCTTGCCAAAGCTTTTCACTGCGTAGGCAATGTTTGAGGCAGCATAGAGAGCCATCATTTCACCTGAGGTCACGATACAGACTTCTTCCGCATAACCGCCTCTTATTGGCATAGCAAATCCTCCACATACAACATCACCTAATACATCATACAATACAATATCCGGCTGGTACCGTTCATAAGCTTCCAGTTCGCTGAGTTTCTCAAAGGCTGTTATGATACCTCTTCCTGCACAACCTACACCAGGTAACGGCCCTCCCGCTTCTACACACAATACTCCCAGATCTCCCTCTACAACGATATCCTCAAGGGTAATGTCTGTATTATCTCTTAAAACATCCAGAACCGTCTGAATCTTGGTTCCTCCCGTAAGGTTTCTGGTAGAGTCTGCTTTGGGATCGCAGCCTATCTGCATTACCTTAAGACCTCTGGCTGCCATGGCAGCTGAGAGATTCGAAACGGTAGTAGATTTACCAATTCCGCCTTTGCCGTATATTGCTATCTTTTTCATAAGACCTCTTTTCTTCTTTCCAGATATGGTAATTTCTCCACTTATAGGAAATAATCTGTTGGGAAATAACTTTTAAGCTTAATCAAAGCGTGATTGAAAATACTTCTGTAACTCCTTGCTCCACCTTGTAACAAGTCAATTTGCAAGAACAGCAAAGCACGATTTTTAAGGTGCTGCGTGCTGCACTCAAAAATCGCAACCCAGTATGCTTTAAAGTACAGGACCAGGACGGTTAGGTAATTATTCAATCACGCTCCTGTTAATCTATGCACCTTTTTTTACTGCTTTCTTAAGCCTGTTTAACAGCTTATAGGAAATGCAAATAGGCCGTCCGGAATCCGGATCGTTTATGATATTTGCATCTATTTCAAATACCTCTTTCAGTATTTCCTTATTCATAACTTCAAAGGGTGTACCCGCTTTAATTACTCTTCCTTCTCTGAAAGCAATCATATGGTCTGCAAATTTGGAAGCAAGGTTTAAGTCATGTAACACCATCAGAATGGTGCAGCCATGCTTCTTATTCAATTCCTCTAATAATTCCAGTACCTCTAACTGGTATGCCATATCCAGGTAGGTAGTTGGCTCATCCAAAAGAATGATTTCCGTCTCCTGCGCAAGTGCCATAGCAATCCAGACTCTCTGCCTCTGTCCGCCGGATAAATCAGAAGTTGCTCTGTCTTCCAGCCCATTTAAGCCGGTCGCATCAATTGCCCAGGCTACTATTTCCTTATCCTCTTTGGTTAGTCTTCCAAGACCTTTCTGATAGGGGAATCTACCGTATGCCACCAGTTCCTCCACGGTCAGCCCATCGGGTGCCTGAGGTGTCTGTGGAAGAATTGCCATTTTTTTAGCCAGCTCCTTGGTGGGAAGTTTATGTATTTCTTCCCCATCCAGATAAATACAACCCTTTTTTATCCCCAGAATTCTTCCAAGGGTCTTTAAAAAAGTGGATTTTCCGCATCCATTGGGACCGATAATGGTAGTGACCTGCCCCATGGGAATGGAAATACGAAAATCTTCTATAATAACTTTCTCTCCATATGCTGCTACAATATTCTCCGTCTGAATGCCGCTTTTCATATCAACCTCTCAATCTGCCGTATAAACGGCATAAAATCCTTACACTTTTACGGTTTTCTTTCTCTCTTTTACCAGCAGAAATACGAAATAAGGTGCTCCCAGAAGGGATACCACGATACCCGTAGGTATTTCCGAAGGTTCAATGATTGTTCTCGCTATGGTATCGGATACCAATACCAGCAAGCCTCCCACCAGGGCACACACAGGAATCAGAATTCTGTGAGCTGAACCAACAAGCTTTCTGGATAAATGGGGAGCCATCAGCCCCACAAAACTTATACTTCCACTGGCGGCTACACATGCCGCGGCAAGCGCTACTGCAGTAAAAAGTAATCGGTATTTCTCTTTTGCCACTCTTACTCCCAGTCCAAAGGAAATCTCGTCTCCCATAGTGAGAATGTCAAGATGTCTTGCCCGAAGCATTAAGTATATTATCCCTAAAACAATCCAGGGCAGAAGGGCCGTTACAAATTTCCAGTTGGAATTCCAGATACTTCCCGCCTGCCATTTGGCCAGGAATTCATGCTGGGAATCGTCCAGACGAATAATTATCATGGTCATTACAGAGTTGATACCTGCCTGTATCGCCACGCCATTAAGTACCAAACGCATGGAGGATACACCGCTCGTCTTTCTGGTCGACAGTGAATAGATCAGACCTCCCGTAACCAGCGCCCCCGCCAGCGACAGGAAGGGTAGCCCGAATACCGACCCAAAGGATACCGCTCCATTTAGTACTACGTAGATAACTACCATAACTCCCGCACCAGCATTAATACCAAGAATACCAGGGTCAGCCAGCGGATTTCTTGTGATTCCCTGTATGATACAACCGGACAAGGCAAACCCTGCCCCTATTAATACTGCTACCATGATTCTTGGCAGTCGAAATTGAAGTACTACCAGATTTTCTTTTGCAGAACCTCCGCCTGTAAGAATTCTTATGATATCCGGTAAGCTTAAATCCGTATAACCGGCATTGATACTGATAAAGAACATAAGGGGAATTGATAAGAGCAGGAGCAGCAATATGTATTTCCTGTTATTCTTCTTCATTAGAGTTCTCCCTTCTGTCTTCTGGCAAAGTATAGGAATACCGGAACTCCGATTAAGGAAATTAAGGCACCAATAGGTATTTCACTGGGTGCACTTAGGGTTTTCGCTCCAATATCTGCTATAACCAGGAGGAAACCTCCCATTACCGCGCTAAGAGGAATAATCAGTCTGTAATCCGGTCCTACTAAAAATCTGGCAAAGTGAGGTATCAGCATACCAACAAAGGTTATGCTGCCGGCAAGTGCCACTGAGGTTCCGGCCAGCAAGACCACCACAATAGTACCTGCCGTCTTTACGAAACTCAGCTTAACACCTAAGCCTAAAGCAACTTCTTCCCCCATATTCAGTATGGATATCTTTCTTGAAAGAACGATTGCTATGATCAATCCACCGATTATTACGGGAACACTTACCTTTAACTGATTCCAGCTGTTACCGGATACGCTTCCCATGGTCCAGAAATTAAGATTCTGACTCATTTTATTACCGATTGCTATGGCCTGGCTCATGGCTACCAAAAAGGTACTGACAGCTGCTCCCGCCAAAACCAGTTTCATGGGTTTATTTCCTCCCGGCACCAGATTACTGATGGCATATACCGCCAGTGCACCAATTGCTGCTCCGATAAAGGAACTCATTATTATCTGACTATAAGAAACATTTGTTACATATGCCAGGCAGATAGCAATAGCAAGAGCAGCACCGGAATTAAGCCCCATTAACCCGGAGTCAGCCAGTGGATTTCTTGTCATTCCCTGCATCACCGCACCTGCTACCGCCAGCGCTGAGCCAACCAACGCTGCGCTTACTACCCGGGGAAGTCTTAAATCCACTACCATAAGGTGCTGTAAATTATCTGCATCAAAATGTATCAGGGCATCCACAACTGTTGACAGCGGGATAGTCGCCGCTCCCAGAGTTATTGATAGCAGCATGGATAAAATAAGAAAAAAGCAGCCGGCTATTATTAAGAACATAGCCCGTACTCCTCTCTTCCCTTTCATTTCATTTTCAACCTTCTGTTTCATTTATGCCTCCGCATATAAAAGGGGCTGTCGAATAAACCTTATTGTTTTATTCGACACCCCTGCCTTTATACAGCTTTTTCTGATTTTTATTTATTCACTGCCCAGTAATGTCTCAATAATGGTATCCACTGTATGTACGGTTGATATGGCGCTGGCAGCATGGCCGGAACCGTCAAGACGGTAAATATGTCCTTCTTTGGAAGCCGTTAAGGATTTCCATACGGAATTGTTATTGTTTAACTCCTCAAAATAAGCTTCGTCACCATCAAAAACATTGACAAACAGGTAATCAGGATTCATCTGGGCAAGTGCCTCCATGGATACCTGCTCATATTGGGTATTGGTTGTAAATCCTTCCGGTACATTTAATCCAAGACCTGTCTTACTGTCATATAAATCAGGGCGGTACGCCATGTAATATTCATCTTCGCTCATAATGGAAAGCAGCATAACAGTCTTACCGTTATATTTTTCCTGAAGCTTAACTCTTGCATCTGCAAGTTTCTGGTCGACTTCCGCAATAACTTCTTCTGCTTTCTGTGCTTTACCGATTACTTTACCGATTTCTCTTAAGCTGAATCTCCAGTCCATTTTAACCTGAGGGCCAAATACTACAACAGGCGCGATCTTCTCCAGATTCTCAATTGCCTCTTTGTTGTAGCTCTGCTGTAAAATAATATCCGGCTCTAATTCTGCTAATAGCTCCAGATTGATATCCGTGTCTCCAAGATTCACTACAGAACTTAAATCATATCCCTTGAAAGCATCCCAGGTTTTTGCATAGTTCTCAGCATTCGTAGTACCGATAGGCATAGCGTCCAGAAGAATTAAGGACTCCCAATGAGGCAGATAGCTGATTGCTATTTTAGTTGGCTGCTTCTCTATGGTTACTTCTCTGCCCTCACCATCTGTATATGTATAGGGATAGGTGGTCTCCTCCACCTGCAGCGGTGTAACAGTTGACTCTGAAGTATCTGCTGCCTCTTCCGGTGCTTCCGTTGCTGCCGGTTCTTCTGTTGCCGGTACTTCCGTTGCCTCTGCTTCTGTACTGTTGTTTGCAGTTGTCTGTGCGTTGTCATTGGCTTTACCGCATCCTGCTAATACCATAGCTGAAAGGGCTGTTACAGCCACTATCCTAAATAATTTTCTCATTATGTCCTCCATGAATCTATGAATATGATTGTCATTATCACCAGAAATATATCATACCCTGTACCAAAAGGAAATAGACATAATTTTAATTCACCATGGATTTTTTCCGAATGTCTCACGAAAACTGCTTGGTGAATAATCAGTATACTTCTTAAATAATCGGCTGAAATACAGCGAATCTTCTATCCCGACCATGGTACTGATCTCCGATATGGAGATGGTATCATGTATCAGCAGCTCTTTGGCGCGGTTAATCTTAAAACCGGTTATGTATTTTTTTGGGCACTCTCCCATGAGTTTTCGAAACAGATAGGAAAAGCGTTTGACATCCATACCTGCCATTTCTGACAGTTCCAAAACAGTGATATTCCTGTCATACTGATTATTTATATAATCAACCAGTTCTTTTACGGTATCTTCGTCGGAATTTTTCTTTTTATCCATACCATGGGACAGTAAATGCTCCATAATGGAATAAAGCAGCACCTTGCTTCGAAATTCATTAAGGGCTCCCGGGCTTCTCCTTACCTGATGCAGTTGTTTTACCAAGGTCATCAGATCATTATAGCAGGCAGGACTTAAGAACAGCCTGCCATGGAAATTCTCAAGATACTCTTTCACTTCTCTGGGGCCGCTTACATAATAATGGAGCAATGCAAATTCCCATATTCCGTCTCCTACAACTTTCTTATCAAGTTCCATGCTGGGTCCGGCATGAAGGACTATCCCCGGTTCCAGTTCATGTGCTTCCCCTCTAAGTGTAAATACAGCTTTTCCTTTGATGGGGATAACAAGACCACAGACCTCAGGTTTTGTATAATTATCATATATTTTTGTAAAGGGCTGAACTGATATGATAAAAAAGTCGTCTACCTTGAAAATACCTTCTGCATAACTTTTTATGAGTTTATCTTTATCCATATTCACAATTAATCCCCTGAATTTCCATTTATGCATTTGAGTTTCATTATCATTATATGGACATATTTCTAAATTGTCAAGGATCTCGAAAGGGAGGTTACGACAAGGCAATGATAGATTCCCTCAACCAGAATAAGCCCTCTGACCTTCCTGTAATGTGCGGATGAAAGATATATGGATTTTGCTTCAGAAGCATACTATAATTGTATGCTTCTCATATGCAAAATCCATACTTGTATCTTTCAACCGGTTCACTCAGAATTGTCTGAGGGCTGCTTCCTATAACACTATTCAGATTCTATAGCTCCTGCCAGTTTATTTTTCAAAGGTCTTTTCCCAGGCAGCCTTGCGTTCATCAATAATTGCCTGACCGCCGGAATTTAAGTAATCTGCATATCCGCTGTCAAAGACAGAATCAAATTTACCGCTTTCAGCTACGATTGATTGGGTCAGCAACGTATTACGTTTCTCACTGAGCGCTGTTCCCATTCCTTCTTCGGACTTAATTTCACCTACATTATATTTATTATCATAAACACCGTCATAGGTGGAAAGTTTGAAGGCTTTCTCAATATAGCTGGGAGACACTCCCACATAACTTAAGGCAATGGATTTTACTGTCAGTTCCTCATTCCCTAGATCCAGTCCATTGATGGTTATGGTGTAGTCAATGTTATTCTGAGAGTTCATGATCTTTTCACCAGTGGCTGCCATTGTCTTTATACTTCCGTCTTCCATTTTTTCATGGGTAATGCCTTCTTCACCGGTCTGTAAAAAGATACGGTTTTCAAGGTTACTAATCCAATCCAGGTATAACATGGAAGCAACCGGCTCATCATTGGTTGCAGGGAAGAAGATTTTTCGGTCAACCGGTCCCGGCAGGAATTTCGTATAAAGACCTGCCTCATTCTTAAAAGGCATTACCGCTACATAACCTGCATCTTCTCCTACAAGACGTTTCAGATTATTATTTATACTGTCTTCTCCGTTACGATAAGGGTAATCCCAGTTATGTATAAAAGCTCCTACATATCCTGCTTTCATCATGTTATCTTCCGTGGGATCACCGGAACCATATAAGGGGAAATCCTTCCATACCAGCCCTTCGTTGTACCACTTGTTTAATACCTGTATACCGCTCTTAACCCCCGGATACAGCAGCTTTCTGTCATCAAAACCATGAATGAATTTATCTTTGTCGGATATCCCATTTGGTACAAAGGAGGAAATCAGATGGTCTGCTCTCCAGCCAACATCAAAGCTGATTGAAAAAGGTACCATTTTATCTGCTTCTGCACCAAGAAGGGTTGAGGCATTTTCTTTAAAGGCTTTTAGCATACTTTCGAACTCTTCCAGGGTGGTAGGTTCTGAAAGATTTAACTTCTTTAACCAGTCTTCTCTTACAAAGGTATTAATACGCGCAGAATTTGCCAGTCTGGCTTCCAGTGCCCAGAGTGTTCCGGTCTGGGGATCTTTATCCCAGTTTATATTAGATTCCTGTAATAAGTCCCAAAGATTTGGAAGTATGTCTTTGTTATCATTTACATAGGCATTTAAATCGGTAACACCACCCATGTTGGCATAGGTCTGAATAGTAGAATAGTCATAGGTAACACAGATATCCGGTGCATCTCCTGCTGCCAGCAGGTTGTTTATCTGCTCTACCTCTGTCCATCGGGGTACCGGCACAAAGGTTACTTCAACATTATGGTCTCTAAGCATACCCTCTTTGATAAAATCCGTGTAATAATTATCTTCTGGTTTGGAGCCGCCGTCATTGCCGCGATCAAATACTTCCACCGTAATTTTTCTGGTAGTCGTAAATTTTCCGTCCACTATTTCAGCATTCTCTTCTTCTGCCTCTTTTGTCGGAGTTACTTCTCCTCCTTTATCCGTATTCGTTTCCTGGGTTACCGCCGGCGTATTGTTTGAGTTCCCCTTGCCGCCGCATGCCGTAAGTGAAAGGACTATTAGTATACTTACAAGCAAAACAGAAATCAGCTTTTTCATTGAAACCTCCTATAATATATATAATTTGACTTATTACGTCCAACCATAAGGGTACCATTGCTACTCCTTTATCGCACCTAAGGTAACTCCTGATATAAAATATTTCTGCAGCCAGGGATAGACCAGCAATATGGGCACCGTTGCAAAGATTACAGTAGCTGCCTTTAAGGTTTCTGACAGACCTGGCGCACTAAAGCCTTCCTGGGTCGCCACCTCGACCTGCATCATATTATTTAAAATATTATACAAAAGCAGCTGTATGGGATAAAACTTTCTGTTATTCATATACATTAAGGCATCTGAGAATCCATTCCAGCGGCCCACTGCATAAAAAAGGGAAAGGGTAGCTATTACAGGCGTGGATAATGGCAGATAAATTTTCACCAGCACCTGAAGAAAGCCTGCTCCATCAATCTGTGCGGATTCCCTGAGACTGTCGGGTATTCCATAAAAGAAACTTCGCATTATAATCATGTTAAATACACTTAAACATCCGGGAATTATCAATACCAATGGGGTATTTAACAAATTCAAATCCTTTATCAGCAGATAGCTGGGGATTGCTCCGGCGTTAAAATACATGGTCAGAATAATCACCGTATTAAAAAATGCCTTTCCTTTCAAATTATCGTAGATCAGAGGATACGCACATAATACTGTCATCAGCATAGATACNNGTAAAAACCACTGCTAATATTGCTGTCCATGTAATAGACCAGATATACTTGGCATCCACTAATACGGTCTTATATGCCTCCAGATTAAATCCTACGGGTATCAAAAGCACCTTATTGCGGATCAAGGCGTCCGGGGAGCTTAAGGAACGTGCAAGTACACTTAAGAGCGGAATAAGGCATATTAAAATTACCACTACACATATCGCTGCAATAATCCAGTCACCTAATTTTGTAGTCTTTGATTTAATCATCTTAATCTAACTCCCCTTTCTCTACCAGATTCCCCGTTCGCCAAATTTCCTGGCAATTGAATTAGCCATCAGAAGGAAAATTACGCAAATGACTGACTGGAACAACCCAACTGCCGTGGTCAGTGAGAATTGCAGACCTCTGATACCATAAGTATAAACAAAGGTGGATATTACGTTTGATACACTTATTACTAATTTATTCGTTAAAGCAAAAGGCCTGTCAAACTCACTGCCTAGAATTCTTCCAAGACTCATAATAAGTAAGATTACAATGGTAGGTCTTAACCCTGGCAGCGTAATATGCCAGATTTTTTTCAGTCTGCTTGCTCCATCAACTGATGCGGCTTCATAAAGCTCCGGGTTTATACCGGTAATGGCTGCCAGATATATAATGGTATTCCAGCCTACACTTTGCCAGATACCAAGGAAAATATATGTAAAAATCCAATGAGTCGGATCGTTTAAAAACGGAATGGTTTCTAATCCCAGCTTGTTCAAGAGAATATTTACAAATCCGTTGGTAGGCGCAAACAACTGCAGGGCAAGACCGGATATGATTATCCAGGACAGGAAATGGGGCATATATACAATTGTCTGGGTAATACGTTTAAAACGCTTAAATACCAGCTCATTTAACAGAAGTGCCAATATAATCGGTGCCGGAAAACCCAGTGCCAGGTCAAGAAGGTTAAGAGTCAGGGTATTACGCAGGGCATAGAGAAAATCTCTGTTTGAAAAAGCCTTTATAAAATATTCAAAACCGTGATTAGCAGCCCATTCCATGTCCCAGACATTTTGTACAATGCTGTATTTCTTAAAGGCAATCTGGATATAAATCATAGGAATATACTTAAATACCAGAAAGTATGTCAGGGGAATTGCAAGGAGTAGATACAAGGTCCAGTAACGCTTTATGTATGCGGCAGTCTTTCTGGTTCTTAAGGATAATTTATCTGTTGAAGTTTTCATTGCGCACCTCTTTCTTTGAAATATAAACATGCAGAAGTATCCCTGAGAATGGGATACTTAATCTTATCTCCTTATGGTATTGGTTGAGGTTATCTGACGGTCTGATAGAAAAACATAGTAATATAACTGTGTATCAGACGTTTTATCGATAGTATCTTTGATAGTGGTTAGAATGGAAACAGAATGCAGTGATGTTATGTAAATATTTACCATTTAAATTAATTATAACTTATAACCTTTCTTTTTACTTCTTAAATATTGCTATGAGCTTGCCACATATTGCTAAAACTAATCTATAATCATAATAAACTTTATTATTCGCAATTAAGGAAGCAATATATATAATGAATAANNACAGCACCCTAGAGTTATCTTAACGTATTCACCCGTCTTATGTTCTGCTGTGTTGAGAAACCAATACTTTGGATGCGGACAAAAAACAACCCCATCGGCTGTTCTAATATCATGCCTGATGGGGCTGTGGGTTTAAACGCTTTATTTTCCTTTTGCTGCAAGATAATCCGTTAACTGGGTATTAGCATCTTCTACTACACCATCGATTCCATTATCTTTTAATTTTTTAATAAACTCAGGCAATGCCTGTGCCGGATCGACAGTTCCGGTATTTAAGGCAAGCGCATATTCTGCTGCTACATTTGCAAGAGCAGCCATTTCAGTCTGCTTGTTTGCAGGATCGTATGCCCAGCCTAAAGCAGGTATACTCTTTGCAGAGCCATAATAAGCTTTGAAATCATCCCAGAAGTTAATATCCTGACCGTCCAGAGGAGGCAGCTGGGTTATATTACCCATACCATTGGTCCAGGGGGTATAATCTGCTCGTTTATCTGTAAAATCAACCTTACCGTCTTTTAAGTTATAGTGTACACCTTCTATACCGTATTCCAACAATGTGAAAAGATAAGGATCTGTATTTAACAGGTTTAAGAACATCATGGCACGTTCCGGGTTCTTGGAAGAAGTTGAAATTGCCATCATGGCACCCTGGGATGATGTTGTATCAACATAAGCAGGTGTACAGGGAACCATATCAACCTTAAAGCCGCGCTCAGTGGTAGCCTGCACTTCATAACCAAGTGCATAGCTCTGTGTTCCGATCAGATATCCACCGGTAAGCTGCTTCGCACTACGGGTATCATTTGCCTGGTTTGCATTACCCATTGCAGGATCAATATAACCGGCCAGGAAGTATTCACGGGTCTTTTCTACGAACTTCTTATATTCCGGTGTTTCGAATTTGCTTAAGATCTTGTTCCCGTAAATGCCTTCAGCAGAAGGATCCACAGGATTCATATAATAGGATAACAGGTTGATGGTTCCAGAGTCACCGGTTACTATAATAGAGTTGTTTACCATTCTCTCTAATACGGCACCTTCAACTAACAGAGGATAAAAGTCTGCGCCTTCTCCTTCTTTTACCTTCTTAAGGATATCTCCGAAGCTGTAATAATCTGCCTTCTTGATATCGTCAACCGTATATCCGTATTTTTCAAGAAGAGGCACATTTATGTCCCAGCAATTCTGTGTTGCAATATCTTTATAGCCGGGTACTGCATATACACCATAACCGTCAGAACCATTGATCTTGGCACCATCTGTAAGTACGGTAGGCAGCTGTTTCCAAAGATCCGGTGCATACTTCTCAATCAGGTTGTTATTCGGATCGTCCAGACGAACCCACGCACCTTTTTTTGCAAAGGCATTGTATTCGTCAGCACTCCAGGAACAGGTAAAATAAATGTCTACGTCATCACCACCGTTAATGGCAAGAGTTACATTGTCATTAAAGTCACCCCAGGTTCCCCAGATTGGTTCAAGAGTTACATTGAGCTTTTCTTTTAAATATTCGTTGGCTTTTGCAAGAACTTCTGTGTCATCGGTAACATTACTTCCATGGAGATACCATTTTAAAGTAACCGGCTGAGAAATGTCTGCAGTTTCTGATTCCGTTTCAGTGCCTGCAGTATCGGTCTCACTGCCGGACTCCGAAGAAGAGTCCTTATTTGTACTTCCCGTATTGTTTCCGGAAGTCTTTTCGGTGTTGTTCTTTCCGCAGGCCGCCAGAGAAAATACCAGCACCAGGACAAGAAGCATTGATAGTACCTTTTTCATAAATATAATCCTCCTTTATATTCTTTATTATAGGAACAGTAAATCATCCCTGTAATCAACTTCATGGCAGATATTAGTCCGCCTTTTTACCGGATATAAGCCACTATTTCCGATAACTTTAAAGGGTAAGGAACTTCCATATCTTATATAGCTCCCATCTGTGACTTGGCACACGAACAGTTAAGAATGTAAACATTTATATTTTCATACAAACCGTCATGGGGTAGTCTATAGCACTCATTTAAATCGAATGAAATAATTTAAGCTTACCGAGAATTACGCAGGTAAAACTAGAGTTGGATAACGTCTTTTATCCCTTTACAGATCCCACAGTAAGCCCTGATATGATGTAACGCTGGAAAAACGGATAGGCACAGGCAATAGGCAGTACAATTAATACAACCAGGGACATACGCAAGGTATCCTGAGGGATGGAGCTCATGATCTTAGCTGCTTCAGCACCTATAATAGAACTATTTTTTACCAGGAAGTCTGCTTGATTCTGCATTCTCATCAAAAGATATTGAAGGGGAATATAATGAGCATCCCTGACATAAAGCATGGGAATAAACCATTCATTCCAGAATGCCAGTGCATTTAACAACGCTATGGTGGCAATGCCGGGTTTTGATATAGGTACGATTATCTTAAACAAGGTATTGTACTCTCCGCTTCCGTCAATAGCCGCAGACTCAATTAATTCTGTAGGAACTGAGGACTGAAAAAAGGTCCTCATAATTATTATGTTAAAAGGGTTTACTAACATGGGTACAATCATTGCCGCATAATTATCACTTAAACCGAGCATTATCTTACACACCATATAGGTAGGTGCAAGTCCTCCGCCAAAAAGCATGGTAAAGAAGCTGAAGAAAGTAAAAAAGGTACGGTATTTAAAATCCTTTCGAAACAGTGCGTAAGAATATAATACGCACATTAAGACACTAAGCCCGGTACCAAGAATTGTTACAAAGAAACTGTTAAAATAGGATCTCCATAACTGATCGCCTAAATCGATCACATACTTATAGGCTTCCAGGGACCAGGTCTGCGGGACAAAGGAGAACCCGATGTTTCTGATACTGTCCTGAGAACTGAAGGATATGATTACTACAAATAGAAATGGGATAATGCACATAAGGCAGAATAACCCCAGAATGATATTTATTATTACTTCAGCTGTCAGACTAACTGAATTCAATCTTCTTTTCCTGCCGCTAATATTGACTGTATCTCTAGCAGAACTCATAATATTACCCCCAACCTGCCTTTCATTAAACCGGCAGGGCCGTAACTTTCGCTTCAGAAAGTATACAGCATCCTTTCTTTCTTTTATCCAATTCTGTCGGCCTCAGCAATGATACTTTTTAGAATAGGCTGCTCTCTTTGTCTACTTTTCTTACAATTGTATTAGTAACCATAATACAGATAAAACCGATGACATTCTGCATAAGGCTGGCAGCGGTACTCATGCCTTCACTGTGAGTGGACATTAAGGTGCGGTACACATAAGTATCTATAACCTGTGTAGCAGGAAACAGAGGTCCTGAATTCATAGGCACGCTATAGAAAAGTCCAAAGTCAGCATTAAAGATCTTACCTACATTCATAATAAACAGGATGATTATCATTGTTTTCAGATGAGGAACCGTAACATACCAAACCTGCTGCCATTTGCTGGCACCATCAATTCCTGCTGCTTCATATTGAGAGGTATCAATACCGGTAATTGCTGCCAGGTACAGGATAGTTGAATAACCGATATTCTTCCACAAGCTTGCCAGTGTCAGTATAAAAGGCCAATAGGACGGATCGTTATACCAGTTAATAACCTCCATTCCGTGTGACTTCTGGAAATTTACGATTAAACCTCTGGTTGGGTCTAAAAATGCCAGGACAAAATAACTTGCTACTACCCAGCTCAGAAAATAAGGAAAGAACATTAAGGTCTGATATGTCTTTGCCAGAAATTTTTTTGTTATTTCATTTAACATCACAGCAAAGCTTACAGATATAAGGATTCCAAGTAAAATCCAGAGTGCATTATATCCCAGTGTATTTCGAATCATTACCCAGGAATCCGAAGTAGCGAACAGAAATTTAAAATTCTTAAAGCCCACCCATTCACTATGCAGGATATTATTAATCAGCGAAGGGTCCTTGCTATATATTTTGTACTCCTTAAAGGCAATTACAATACCAAACATCGGCAAGTAACGCAGCAGAATGAGCCAAATGGCTCCGGGAGCTACCATACTGAGCAGCACTAAGGTTTTTTTATATTTGGTAAAACCTTTTAATTTCTCTCCTGCTCCGGCTGTTAACTTAAGCATATTTTGTCCTCCTGTAGTCTTTTATTGATATCTGACGCAAACCACTGTTTACACTAAGTTTACATGATTTATTCGTAATAGTAACGGTATGCATTTGTTATTATTTGTTTATATATGTGAATAGTGATATATTTGATTGATTAGTTGAAATATTTTTGTGCTTATTTAACAGAACACCAGGAAGTAACTGTAACTCCTACCAATTTATTTGAAATTCCTGTGAATCGATTGTAAGAAATAAGAAAATATGATAAGATACTATCTTGTAGGTATTATATAACAATTCTTTTTTTAAGGAATCTGTTTGGATAAACCCAGATGTGCTGAACAGCTTATATCGGGCTGGATATTCCATTTAGCGGGAATTTTTCGAAATACCTGAAGTTTGATTTTAACTGTTTGGTGGTGGTTTTTATAACCACAATACAGGATACTGCAAAGTATGGCGTTCAATATGGTGCACTAAATTTCCCAAATACCAGAAGCGTCGTTTTAACTGCTTTGGTGGTGCCTGGTTTTTTAAAGCCACCCAACAGAAAACCCACTAAGTATGGTGTTCAGTACGGTGCACTAAATTTCAGACACGCCCTAAGGAAAGAAAATAATATAAGGTGAAATAGATGAAGAAATTTATAGCAGATCGAAAGCTTTTTATAAGGAGACTTTTTCTAATAATATTAGATGCTCTGTTTATTAACCTGGCATCTTTTCTGGCGTTAATGATACGTTTTGATTTTCGTATCAGTCAGGTGCCGACTAATTATTCAGAGGCAGTTCTTAGTTATGTTTTTATAAATACCCTGCTGACTATTGGTATTTTTGCGGTTTTCAGGCTTTATAACAGTTTGTGGAAATATGCAGGTATTGACGAGCTTACCAATATTCTTTTTGCCTGTGTAACAGCTGGTGCTGTACAGTTAACAGCCATGCATTTTTTCTTAAAGATTCACGTTCCAAGAAGCTTTTACCCTTTAAGCACCCTCTTTTTATTACTATTTGTTACTCTCGGACGTTTCTTCTATCGTTATGTCAGAAGACTGTCCAGACGAAACTTTGGTGTGGTAAAGGAACGTATTATGATCATCGGTGCCGGTGAGGCCGGCAGTTATATCATTCGTGAAATTACCAGCAGCGTATATATAAACGGCAGTGTTGTCTGTGCCATTGACGACGATAAAAATAAACTAGGCAGCTACATTCAGGGGGTTAAGGTCGTAGGCGACAGAACCAAGATCCTTGAGTTTGTTGAAAAATATGAGATTACCAATATCATTATTGCAATCCCATCCGCCAATCAGAAAACCATCCGCCAAATACTGGAGGTCTGTAAGCAGACTAATTGTAAGCTTAAGATTCTACCCGGCATGTATCAGCTCATCAACGAAGATATCAGCATTACGAAATTAAGAGATGTTGAAATCGATGACCTTCTTGGCCGTGACCCGGTTAAAATTGATATGGAAGAGGTTATGGGTTATGTTAGCGGAAAGGTCATATTAGTAACAGGAGGCGGTGGTTCCATCGGAAGTGAGCTGTGCAGGCAGTTAGCAGGCCATAAACCAAAGCACCTGATTATACTTGATATCTATGAAAACAATGCCTATTCCATCGAACAGGAGCTTAAGAATACACATCCTGAGCTGAACCTGACTGTGCTTATTGCCTCTGTAAGAAATACAAAACGAATACATACAATAATGGACAGATTCCGCCCTGATATTATTTATCATGCTGCTGCTCACAAGCATGTACCTTTAATGGAGGCAAGCCCCAACGAAGCAATTAAGAACAATGTCGGCGGTACCTACAAGATGGCAATGGCAGCTCATCTGTTTGGCGTAAAGAAGTTTATTCTTATATCCTCTGATAAAGCGGTTAATCCTACAAATGTCATGGGTGCCTCAAAGCGTATCTGTGAGCTTATAATTCAATCTTTTCAACAGAAATCCGATACCGAATTCGTTGCCGTAAGGTTTGGTAACGTACTGGGCAGTAACGGCAGTGTTATTCCTCTGTTCAAGGAACAGATTCTAAGAGGCGGGCCTGTGACGGTTACCCATCCGGATATTATAAGGTATTTTATGATTATACCGGAAGCAGTATCTCTGGTGCTGCAAGCAGGTGCCTATGCCAAAGGCGGAGAAATCTTTGTCCTTGATATGGGCGAGCCGGTAAGGATCGCTGACCTTGCAGAGAATCTTATTCGTTTATCAGGATATGAGCCTGGAAGGGATATTGAAATTGAGTATACGGGTCTTCGCCCCGGTGAGAAATTATATGAAGAGCTCTTAATGGATGAAGAAGGACTTACTACAACTGCTAATAAGTTAATATATATTGGAAAGCAGATTGATATTGATGCCGATGATTTTCTAAAGAAAGTCCTGGAACTGGACAATGCGGCAAAAGAGGAAGCGGAAGATATCAGAGAGCGGATTATGGAGTTGATACCTACTTATCATCCGGAGAATGCAGGTGCTGAGGGTGGAAGCGGCGATGCAATTGCAATGACATATGTGGCGGCAAGCAGAGAATAATTTTATTCTGCTTGCCGTCGCTGTTTTTGAAAAATAATTACGTGAGAATTCTTAAGAATAATTCTTTTGCATCATTTCAGGCTTGTATGATAAAATACTTAGGAAAGGAGGTAATGATAAAATGGAAGCAGAATTAAAGAATATGTTAACCCAGATAATGCAAGATGTCAGAAGCACAAAAGAGGATGTTTCTTCTTTGAAGGAAGATGTTTCTTCTTTGAAAGAAGACGTTTCTGGTTTGAAGGAAGACGTTTCTGGTTTGAAAGAAGATGTTTCTTCTTTGAAAGAAGACGTTTCTGGTTTGAAGGATGACGTTTCTGGTTTGAAAGAAGACGTTTCTGGTTTGAAGGATGACGTTTCTGGTTTGAAAGAAGACGTTTCTGGTTTGAAAGAAGACATAGATTCCTTAAGAAAAGAGATGGATATTGTAAATTATAAACTCGACATGCACAGTGACAAGATTGAGAGTCTTGAACTTCGAGTACGTATGTCAGAATCTAATGTCCGAAAGGATATCAAAAAGCTGTCTAATGAAAATAAGACTATCATTGAAGTATTAAAGCAAAGTCACCTATTACCCCGATAAAATAATTTTTAAAAGCCGGCTGCTTCTCTTAACAAGTGCAACCGGCTTTTCATTTACCATATATAGGTATAGTCATAATCTATTTGATACCTGTATAGATAACTATATCTGTTTAAATGACTATATCTGCTATAATAACTATATCACTTAAATAACTATATCTGTTTTATTTAATAACTAAATCTGTTTAAATAACTATATCTGCTATAATACTACATCTGTGCATTGAACAAACTTTTAATCTTATAGATAACATCATCTGAATCAGCATTGATACTGGAGGCTTCATTTATATCAGAGATTGTTTTAAGAGCTTCAATGTCTGCGTTGTAGCCTATGGTATAGATTGGAATTCCTGATTCTTTAATTACCGGGGATACATAATCAAGTGAGTTACCTTCATTGGTTGCTCCATCACTTAAAAGAAACAGCATAAGTTTGGCATTGGGATTACTCTTCTTTGCCTCCAGCAGCATATTGACACCAACGGTTATACCATCATAGGAAGCTGTCCCTCCTGCTGCCTGTAAGTCCTCTACCGCTCCCTGAAAATATGCTCTCTGATTCAAATCAAACTTTGCAATAGGAACTTCTACTACTACATCAGAACTATAGCTTACAAGACCTATACTGTTATTATCCTTAATATACTCCGCACCGTTAATCAGACTCTTCTTAAGCTGTAAGAGAGGATCACCGTCCATACTGCCGCTGGTGTCGGCTACGAATACAGCTATAATATCCTTTCCCCCGTCTTTGTTCTCTTTCCAAAGTTTTTGTGCTTCCACAATACCTCTTCCGGTAGTATCATAAGACTCACCGGCATAATCATTGTTTCCATTAAAGCCATATTCCGTCGCTAAATTCTGGGCTTTACTTCCTGTAGCATATTTTACAAATTCCTTTATAGCAGCTGTTTTATCAGAAGAAAGATTGCCTACTGCATATAGTGGATTATCATGTCTTATACCAAAGGGTATGAATTCATATTTGGAAAGCTCTTTGTCATTGATATAGGTCTGATATTCCATGATCATACCCTCCAGCTTACCGGAGGAAGCACTGTCCCGCATCTGCATGGTGGTATAAGCTACATACGGTATATTATTCTGAAACTTTGTAAATCCTTCTTTGGCGGCATTGCTTAACATATCATTGGAATCAAAATTATGCAGGGTACTTAATAAGAAATTAAGGCCTGTTGCACTTGCCAGGGGATTGGTATAACCCATGATCAGGTTGTTATCCACTACCGCTTTAACAACCGTACTAAAGTCTGCTTTACCGTAGTTTTGCTCCAGTTTGGCTTTGGCGTCTTTGCTGATTAGGATACCGGCCACATTGCCAAGCAGCCTGTCTGCCGCAACCTCTACTTTACCGCCCTGAGAAGCTACAAGCTCTCCCCATAGCTTAGAAGAAGGCGTATAAGCCTCCGGAAGATACTTACCGGAGATAATATAATCTGCTCCCTGGCCGGAGGATACATTTCTGACAGATACCGAAACTGTCTTCCCGTCTATCTCGATATTTTCCTTATTAAAATCCTCTGCCGTTTCGATCAGCCAGCCATCTTTGTCAGCTCCTGCTTTTTCCGGGCTGGAAAAGATCTCAATATCGATATCCCCTGTCCCGGTTACGGTTAAGGGATATTTATCTATTTCCGGTAATTCGTCATACAGACTGGGAGGTGTAAGTTCCACCGAAGCTTTTCTTGGTGTGGAGGTAGTGACATTGATACTTTGAGTCAGGTAATCAAGCTTAGCATTTAATTCCTTCTCTGAATATGTTTTAAACGCACTGTCACTCTTCTCTTCTTTATTACCATTTCCACTTAAGGCACCTACTATTACCAGAACTATAACAAAAACAAGGGCAATACCTAAAATAAATTTGAATACTTTTTGATTATTTTCCATCTTTTGCTCCCATCTGCGTACTTTGTACGCCTATAAAATCAGTGGGAGTGAAAGGATTTCACTTTCACTCTTACTCCTAGCTGTGTATTTTTATCCACTAATAACTTTATTACTTACTGGTACTTTTTCTTTAAGTCCTCAAGCTGGCTATCTTCATTTCTCCGTAAATTCTGCATAGCTGTAATAATATCTGTAAGTTTACTGATATCAACCTCACTTTCAGACCCACTCATACCGGAGACTTCGGTAATTAATTTTTCAAACTCCATCAGAACCTGATCATTTTTATTAATATATTCTTCTATATATTCTAAGTTCTGTTCTACCAGGAAAACCTGTAATTTATCATCGAATATTTTAATCCGGTCAATGATTTTGTCTGAGTTAAAGTCCAGTGAATTTTCCACCAGGGCTGCCATATCAGCGATGGCTCCGCTCTGTTCCCCCTGCAGCTCTTCTAAAAGTGATGAAAAAACATCCTTTCGTCTGTAAAAGCTTTCAATCTGCTCAATATTTCTATTAATGCTGCGATAAAGCCGTTTCATATAGCTGCTGGAAAATCTCTGCTTGCGAATGTATGCCGTGAACCAATATTTCTTCCTGCCAAGCTTTGTAACTTCCTTATCCTGTGTAATCACATCAATGGGCACATCAAAGGCCTGACGATATATCAGTATTATGGCCGCTGCCAATACTACGAACACAGCTGTTATAAAAAGGGCTTTGATTACATCTGAGCTGTTAGAAAAGTTCTTTATGATGATAAAAGCTATTGGTATTGTTAATATTCCTGCAAGTATTACCAATCCATATAGGGTAAGGTTCTTTTTATTCTTCATGTTAATCTCCATTCGCATCTTGGTACGCATAAATAAGAAGTGGAAATTTCTTATTATTTCCACACTGGCTTTCCATTACTTGCCGCATCTGCTTGCAGATGGGGTACTACTACAAATCAGGGTGTTACAACTGGCATGGAATCTTTTGGCTTTTAATAATCTTAATATTCTTTTCGGTAAAAGTCAATTATTGTAGATTAATATTTTGTTAAAATATACTATTATTATAATGTGAGATTGTGAAACATCATCATTGACAAAAGTCATATTATTATGTAGTATAAAATTATATTTTGTAAATATTTAACACTTCTTGACTGCTTGTCACATTCCTAATCTTTTTAATCAGCATAAGCTCCGAAGGATTACTAATTTGCCCGGAGTTTCCAACAACTTGCTTCATATCCCGACTAAGANNTTATATTAATTAATCTCATTATTGCTTACATAATATCAGTTAGTATACAGACCGCTCAGCTTAACTATTTCTCTTAAGCTCCTTATGTTTTCAATAGTGAGCATTTATTTATTACTGTGCATAATGGCACGCCATTTTATATATAATTAATACTATTTTTGTTACAAAGAAAGGAGGAAATGAAGGTATTTCAGACTTAAAAGGTTGTAGCCATTATACAAAAAATGTGGAGGGTATAGTACGAAAGAAAGATTTTTTTAGTACAACTAATTAAGGAACGGCCAATTACATTTGGCAGTTCAGAAAAGAGGGTAAAAAATGAAAGGAAAATTTAAGATTGCTATCGGCGTATTAACAGCAGCGGCTATGGTTATTACCACTGCTGCCTCACTTATGCTCCCGGCAGTGGTATCTGCTGAAGTAACAAATGAATCCTACACCTGGCAAAATGTACAGATTGGCGGAGGCGGATATGTAGATAACATTATTTACAATCCAGGGGAAAAAGATCTTATTTATGCAAGAACCGATATGGGCGGTGCATACCGTTGGAATCCTTCTACGCAGAGATGGATTCCTCTAACAGATACCATCGGCTTTGATGACTGGAACAACTTAGGCTGTGACAGCCTTGCAGTAGATCCTGTGGACACTAACCGTGTATACATAGCCGCAGGTACTTATACTAACAACTGGACAGTTTCTAATGGCTGTATCCTGCGTTCTACGGATAAGGGAAATACCTGGCAGGTAACACAATTGCCCTTTAAAGTTGGTGCAAATATGATGGGCCGTTCCATGGGTGAACGTCTTGTAGTTGACCCTAAAAGCAACAATGTTCTATATATGGGTACCCGTAGCGGAAATGGCTTGTGGAAAAGTACCGATTACGGTGTAACCTGGAGCAAGGTGTCTGCCTTTACAGAGGTTGGGAATTTTGCCCCTACAGATCTTGACCCCACAGTTTATGATAATACTCTTACCGGTGTGGTATGGGTAACCTTTGATCCCAGTTCAAGTACAGCTGGCTCACCCTGCAAAACAATTTATGTAGGCGTAGCCAACAAGGCCAAAAACGGCGAAGCAGCGAAAGATACCGTATTTTATACTACCAACGGCGGTTTAACCTGGAGTCCAGTTGCCGGGGGGGGGGAAAAAAAGGGGTTNNTACTGGAGTCCAGTTGCCGGTCAGCCAAAAGACGGTTATTTTCCTCAACACGGCGTACTGTCCTCTGATGGTGTTCTGTATATACCGTACAGCAACGGTGTAGGCCCTTATGACGGTTCAAAGGGTGATGTATGGAAATACAATACCAAAACAAGTGTATGGAGCAAAATAAGCCCTGTTCCGTCTACCAGTGATGACAATTATTTTGGTTATGGCGGTCTCTCAGTAGATGCACAGAAACCAAATACACTTATTGTGACAGCCTTTAACAGCTGGTGGCCGGACTCCAACATCTACCGCTCCACTGACGGAGGCAGTACCTGGACAAGATTCTGGGATTGGAACGGTTATCCTGACCGTACGCTCCGCTATACACAGGATATCTCCCTTTCACCCTGGCTTACCTTTGGAAAACAAGCAGAACCACCAATCCCTTCTCCTTTAATTGGCTGGATGATGGGTAATATAGCCATTGATCCCTTTAACTCAGATAAAATGATGTATGGTACAGGTGCGACGGTTTATGGAACGGATAACTTAACTGCTCTGGATACCGGCGGAAAGGTTAATCTTACGGTAAAAGCTTTAGGAATAGAACAGACAGCCGTTCTTTCCCTCATAAGCCCTACAACCGGTACTGCACACTTAGTCAGTGGACTGGGTGATGTTACCGGATTTGTACATAACGATCTTACAAAAGTACCTAATATGATGATGATCACACCTAAATTCTCTTCTACTACCAGTATGGATTATGCTGAACTTAATCCAACGAAGTATGTAAGAGTAGGAAATACCGAAGCCGGTAACCATCCCCGTATAGGAATATCTTATGATTCCGGTAATAACTGGTTCGCCGGAACGAACAGTTGGTCTGCAAACGATACAGACAGCACCGGAGGCGGTAAAGTGGCGATGTCTGCAGACGGAAATACTATTGTATGGGCCCCTCCCGGAAAAGCACCTTCCTACTCTACAACTACAGGAAGCTCCTGGACAGCCTGCTCCGGTCTGCCGGTGGATTCGTTTGTTGCTTCTGACCGTGTTAATCCGAATAAATTTTACGGCTTTTCCGGAGGAACTTTCTATGTAAGTACAAATAAAGGTGCTACCTTTACAGCTGCTGCCACAGGACTTCCTGATCCTTCCTCCAGTCCTTCTCCTGAAACAACACCTGTTAACTTCAAGGCTATGCCCGGTATTGAAGGTGATATCTGGCTGGCTGGCGGCAGTGAAGGTTATGATTATGGTTTATTCCATTCAACTGATTCAGGGGCTACTTTTACAAGATTAAATAATGTGCAGGAGGCTGATGTAGTTGGTTTTGGTAAAGCAGCTCCCGGAGCAAACTATATGGCACTTTATATTTCAGCACAGATTGACGGAGTAAGGGGAATCTTCCGTTCCATAGATACCGGTGCCAGCTGGGTAAGGATAAATGATAATAATCACCAGTATGGCAGAGTAAATATGTGTATTACAGGTGATCCTAGGATTTTTGGACGTGTTTATGTAGGAACGAACGGAAGGGGTATCGTATATGGTGATTCGACAGTAACACCTACTGTTACACCGACACCGACTACAACGCCTACTCCCACAATGACTCCTACGCCTACCGTTACTGTTACGCCAACCCCTACAACGACTCCTACCCCTACAACTTCTGCTACTATTTCACCTGTAACGGCAGCTTTTGATAGGAATACCACCAAGCAGACGGATGTAACGGTAACGATTACTCCTAATGGTAATACTTTGAATGCTATTAAGAATGGTACAACTGTGCTTACGGCGGGAACTGATTATACGGTATCCGGTAATACGGTTGTGATTAAGAAAGCGTATTTGGCCGGAAGGACTGTTGGAATTACCAGTTTGACTTTTGATTTTAGTGCTGGTACTGATCCGGTTCTTAGTATTGTAATTTCGGATACGACGAATAACGGCAGCAGCGGATTAACCGTTCAGATGTATAATAATGGACTTGCTGCAAGCTCTAACAGTGTATCACCCCAGTTTAAGCTGATTAATAACGGTAGTAGTGCTATTAATCTGGCGGGATTGAAGTTGAGATACTATTTTACAGATGACGGTGCTACTTCACAGAGCTTCTGGTGTGACTGGTCTTCTATTGGTTCTGCTAATGTGACGGGGGCTTTTGTGGATATGGCTGCCGTTAAGACTACGGCGGATTGTTATCTTGAGATCAGCTTCTCCAGCGGTGCCGGAAGTCTGGCGGCTGGGTCCAGTGCGTTTATTCAGAGTAGATTTTCTAAGAGTGATTGGAGTAATTATACACAGAGTAATGACTATTCCTTTAATTCCAGCGGTACGAGTTATGGGGATTGGAGTAAGGTAACGGCTTACTTGGATGGTAGTTTGGTTTGGGGGGTGGAGCCGTAGGAGTAACTTATCTCTAATTAACTTTCTAATAAAATATACAGCAATATTCATAGAGTAAATACAAGTAATCGCAAAATGCGGATTCTACTGAATCCGCATTTTTGTTTTCATGGCATAGTAAGGGGGGTAGAAAAATTTATTGATCTATTAGCAATCCCCTTTTAAAAAGTTAATTCATATAACCGCCATAGAAATATATTGTTGAGTCACTTAATGCTTCGACAAAAGCAAAGTACTGCTTATTAACAGATTGTGCAGGAACAGTGTAAGAGAATCCAGCAGCTGTACTAGTTCCTGTTTCGGTGTATACATGATTCCCATCAGTATCGTAAATACCTATACGATAAGAACCAATTATTGCAACTTGAAGCTTAAAGTTTTTACCAGCTGGTACATTCCAATATCCATTTCCCCCCATATAATCAACCGTTGAAAAAGAACGATGAGCTTTCAAAATAAAATCAGGATTATATGTATATATTCTTGTCCAATCATCAAATATTACAGGCTCTGGCGAAGGAACAGAGTAGTCCCAGAATCCATAATATAGATTAACTATCAAAGGACCAGAAACTGGGACTAAAATAATTCTATAATATGCATCAAAGGGTTTCGCTGAAAAAGTATAATTAAGGTTATCAGCTGTCAGGTTTGGTAAATATTGAAACGTTTGGTTATTCTGGAGAATATAAACATTAAAGGTAGTAGTTGAACCTAAACTACAATATAGATTGAATTCTGAACCAGCAGGGACAAACCATTGACCATTTGAAGTAGTTATATCAGACAAATCAAATTGATTAGTAGTATAATAACTTGGATTATAAATATATTGTCTAAAGTTACCAGAATCATTTGCCAATATAGGAGTTTGAACTGTTGCTGCAGAAGCTGTTGTAGGTGATACTAAAAAGGCTGACATCAAAACAATTGCCATAATACGTGCTAAAACTTTTTTCATAAAATAACCACCTTTCTTAAGTTAAAAGTTGTCATGTAATACTACTCCGTTGCCACGTTAATTAAGACATTTAATAAGTTCACTATCCGGATAGAGACTTCATACATATATTACCAACTACTAGTACAGTAGTAAATGGGTATTTATGTCTATATTGATTTTAGTATTCTCAACTTAAATAGTCATAAAATTCCACCTTCTAATGCTTACTGCTGTTAACTTATTTAACTTAATTTTTGAATGGATATTCATGATAGATTTTGTCCTATAGACTAGATTATATTAGAATCAATTATTTGTAAAAGCAAAAATTGCTATTAAATATTGCATTACAATGAATCGACAGCCTCTGCAGAAGCATATCTTTGATATAAGGAATCTAAGAGATTTCATAGAAGTACATTAAAAGTTCTATTCAAATAAAAAGAAGGCGGCGGGTGACTCCTTATTTCTCATACCCAAGCTGTTTTTTGATCAAACACATTAAAATGCTCTACACCAATAGTAGGGGTGGGATTCAAAGAATCCCACCCCTACTATTGAAACAGAACCATTCTAGTATAAATTAATCTTCTAACTCATTAAAGAGAGTAGTAAAATCTACAGACTGAATAACCCAATTTAATTGAGGTATTTTACTATTATAGATTGTTAACCTTGATTTCTCTTGATACTAATTCCATGTCGTTCTTTACCATTCGTTTTACTAACTCAGAAAATGAAACTTCACGTGCCCAACCTAATTTCTTTTCTGCTTTTGAAGCATCGCCAAGCAGGACATCTACCTCTGCCGGTCGGAAGAACTTACGATTTATTTTTACGACAATTTTTCCTGTTTCTTTATTGATACCTACTTCATTTATGTCACTTCCTTGCCATTCTATGGTAATCCCTACATGATGAAAAGAAGTTTCGACGAATTCTCTTACGGTTCTGGTCTCATTGGTAGCGATTACATAATCATCCGGGATGTCCTGTTGAAGCATAAGCCACATAGCTTTTACATAATCCTTAGAATGTCCCCAGTCACGTTTGGAATCCATATTACCAAGTTCTAAATACTCTTGAATACCAAGCTTAATTCTTGCTACTGCATCGGTTATTTTTCTAGTTACAAATTCTTTACCGCGACGTTCACTTTCATGATTGAAAAGAATACCGCTACAGGCAAAGAGATCAAAACTTTCTCGATAGTTCTTAGTAATCCAATGACCATATAATTTTGCTACACCATAAGGGCTTCTTGGATAGAATGGAGTCGTTTCTTTCTGAGGCATTTCTTGTACAAGTCCGAACATCTCGCTAGTAGACGCCTGGTAAAAACGTGCTGAGGGTTTTACAGTACGGATTGCTTCAAGCATATTGGTTACACCGATTGCATCTATTTCAGCAGTCGCAAGAGGCTGCTCCCAGCTGGTTGCTACGAAAGATTGTGCGGCTAAATTATACACTTCATCTGCCTGAGATATTTTCATGGCACTAATTAAGGAGATAATATCAGTCATATCAGCATAAATAAATTGTATTTTATCTTTAATGTGATCTACATTTCCATAATCGACTACACTTTTTCTTCTCATAATTCCATAAACATTATACCCTTTTTCCAGTAATAATTCGGCAAGGTAAGAACCATCTTGACCGGTAATACCTGTGATTAATGCATTTTTCATTTTGACACTCCTTTGTTTTGTTAGATATATTCATTGCGATTGCAAATTTTAAGGTTCTCCAGTATTTTTTTTATATCACCCGCACTGTTTTTCTCACAGATTAAGGTTGCATCCGCAGTATCAACAATAATAAGATCTCTTATTCCAACAGTTGCTATTAATTTCTTCTCTGCTTCAATAACACAGTCTTTAGAATCTATCGTAATAACATTTCCATTAACGATATTACCTAATTCATTAGACTTTTTGATCCGTTCAATCGCGAGCCAGGAACCTACATCATCCCAACCAAAAGTTCCGGGTATTGTAAATATATCTTGCGACTTTTCCATAATACCATAATCTACGGAAATGGCATCAAATTTACTAAATTCTTCATTGAGAACCATATCTTCATCAATAGTTCCAATTGCGTTTCGTATTTTCATAAGACCTTCATATGTCTTGGGCAATATATTTTGAAACTTTGTTAAAATGGAAGAAACCTTCCATACAAACATTCCGCTATTCCATAAATATTCTTCGGAAGCTAGATATTCCTTTGCCGTTTCAAGGTTGGGCTTTTCCACAAAACGGTCGACCGTATAGGCTCTGCCGTTATTATTATTTGGATTAAATTTTATATAGCCATAACCTGTCTCAGGATAATCAGGAGTAATTCCGATTGTTACAAGATTGGTGTTCTCCTCTGCTGTCCCGGCTGCATCCTTCAGTGCATTTAAGAACATGCTATTGTACTTGATAAGATGGTCAGAGGCAAGGACAATCATGATTGAGTCTTCGTATTTTTTGGATATATGTACTGCTCCTAAGCCGATACAAGGAGCTGTATTGCGGCTGACCGGCTCACATAGGATATTTTCAGGTGGGATATCAGGCAATTGTTCAAGAACTAATGATTTATAGTCCTTATTTGTTGAAATGTAGATATCTTCAATTTGAACCAATGGAAGAATGCGATCCACTGTTAACTGAATCATGGTTCGCCCGTCGTCAGTAAGTGATAGAAATTGCTTCGGTAAATCTTTTCGACTCTTCGGCCAAAAACGTTCTCCCCGTCCGCCAGCCATGATGAGTGCTGTCTTTTTCATGCGTATTACCTCCTTTTTTTAGAAAATAACTATTGTAATGATACGATAATGTGCTTAATAATGCAAGTTTTTTGTAAATTATGTCAGATGAAGAATCATCATCAATGAATAGAATAAAAACACTAATCGACGTTGTTAAATGTTATACAACTTAGCAAAAAACTTTCAATTCCTATTAATTCAGACTTAGTCAAAAAATACGAAGTGCCCCGAAAGATGATATCAAATAGTTTACCACTGTTGTGGAGATATTAACAGATGCCATCATTTGAAGCACTTATCAAAATACTATTCATATGCTCCTATTTATTCCATAAAAGACACCTCAAGGTATCAATTTAACTATGGTTATTTGTATTCATCCAACAATTTAAGTAAAATGTTCCTCAATGTTGTTGCGGATTTTTTACCCATAAAACTGTTAAGTCGGGTCGGGTCGCCAATCAACCGCCAGACTTCATTTGGACGCACAAATTCGCTTGTAACATTGATTTTAGGAGTATAACCGGTTAGTTCTCCCAATATTTGTAGTAAATCATTTCCACTATGTGCGGTACCTTGACATATGTTGATGATATCAGGAACAGTTTCGGTATAAATCAATTTAATTAGTACCTCAACACAATATTCAACATCTATAAAATCGCGCAAACTGGTCATATTACCTACTTCAAGTTCTGGAACACGCTGTGCAAACGCCATGACAAGCTTGGGCACTATAAAATCGCTACGCTGTCCGACCCCTATGATATTAAAGGGACGTACTCTTACTATATCAGCGCAATCGGAATAATTACGACTCATATACTCCATACTGGCTTTGCTACAGGAATAATGATTCACGGGGGATATAGGTAAATCCTCGCTGTAATACTCGTGGGATTGATTACCATACACTCCAGCGGTGCTAGCCAAAATTACGCGTGGATTATTGCCCGCCACTCTAACAGCATCTAGCAGATTTTCTGTCCCACCTACATTTACATTATATATTTCAGAAATATTACCAAAAGTCGGTGATGCAATTCCAGCAAGGTGGATAATCACGTCAGGCATATAATCGATAATTACCTCTTTCAATTTATTAGCATCTAACAGATTAACATTCACAAATGGGTATTGAAAATTATCAACACTATATGTTTGACAAAGTATATTTCCTCCATTAAGTTTTTTACACAAATGCCCGCCTATGAAACCATTTGCTCCAGTGATAAATATTTTTTTCACAAGATATTCTCCCTTCTTGAGATAGCCTCATTTAAATCTATTGCGAAACTTTAAAATTTTATGTTTTAGACGCTTACTTATTATAAAGCTCTTACATTTGGATAAGTATTAATAAGAGCCAACTGGTTAATAATAATCGAACCAGTTGTCCCGTTTTTTTCGCTATTTAAATATAATTCTATTTCGTCTTGCTATACTAAATGACATTAGTTTTGCATCATGCCCTTTTATGTGGATTTAAATCTTCTTTAAAATCTAAAATAAATAAATGGAGAAAACTGAGCAGTGATGATTTTAAGTGATGCCAACACAAATAGAATAAAACTCATTACTGCCACAATAGATTTATGTGAACGCATAAAACTGGAAACTGTATCATATGTCCTTCCCAACAAAGGGAAGAAACTGATTATTGCAGCTAAGGCTAACATTACATACCCACGAAGGTCAATTACCATAATATTTGATGGATTAATATGTACGTAGTAGTCGGTAAAGTCAAACATATTTTTTACATACTCCCACCCTGCTACGATAGTATCAGCTCTGAAAAAAACCCATCCTATCATAACAAGTAGCATTGTAACAAGCCAACGAAAGATTTTGGGAATCTTTTCAACGTGTTTTAATATAAATGCTTTTTCAGCGCATATAATTGTTCCGTGATACGCTCCCCAAAGTATAAAATTCCAAGAAGCACCGTGCCAGAATCCGCTGACTAAAAACACTACCCACTGATTTACATAAGTCCGAATTTTACCTTTCCGGTTACCACCAAGCGGAAAATATAAATATTCACGAAACCATGATGTAAGCGAAATATGCCAACGTTTCCAAAATTCCGTTACCGATTTTGAAATGTATGGCATATTAAAGTTTTCACCTATGGTAAAGCCCATCATAGACAACAGACCTATAGCCATATCACTATATGCAGCAAAATCAAAGAATATCTGAAATGTATAGCAGACTATCCCTATCCACGCATAGTCCCACGGCATTACAGAACCCATTGAGAATACGTTATCAGCATATTTTGCGAGAGTATCCGCAATCCAAACTTTTTTAAACAAACCTATCGCAAAACGCGAAAATCCTTGAGTAAATTTTTCCCACATGAGCTCTCGGGATATTATTTGCTCCGCTATCTCATTATATTTGACAATAGGTCCCGCAATTATTTGAGGAAAAACAAGTAAGTATTCAACAAGGTGGAAAAAGTTTTTGGCTGGCTTGGCATTACCACGTGCTATATCTATACAATATGTGACCTTCTGAAATATCACAAATGACACTCCAATCGGCAATAACACATTTGTATAGGAAAACGGATTTAACCCAAACGATTGAAAAATGAAATTTATATTGTCAGCAAAGAAATTGAAATATTTAAAGTACAGCAATAGACCGATGTTCATAACAACGTCTACTATTATGCATATTCTAACAATATGGTACTGCTCTGCGCGTTTACTAGCAATAATATTACCAAATAACCAATCTATAAAAAGAGTTCCCAATACAACAATCACGAAACTCTTTGCTCCCCAAGCATAGAAAAATAAGCTACCCATAATTACTACAGTATTTTTTAGCTTATTTGGAACTAAGTAATACGCCGCGAAGAATAGCGGGAAAAATCCAAAAAGAAACAGGGATGCTGAAAAAACCATTATCTGACCTCCTTCAAGTAATTAAGAAGATTTTCGGCAAATACAAAATTAGGAGAGTTAGGGTCAATGTTTGTTTGTGTAAACTCTAATAGTACAAAATCTTTGCTTAAGACCTGTTCATAATTAGAAGTTTCCCCCGATGTAATCTGTGCGCCAGGAAAACTGTAAACTTCTCGATTATAGTAACTAAAATCCGTATTTCCCCATAGTGGAGTATTATATGTGTTTGTAACTCCTAGTCCATATATTGTACTCAATGGCAACCACATAAAGCTATCCCCACAAATAAATAGATCTGGCCTAAACTCCCCATCTATCGTATTAAAAGTTAAATACGGAGAGACAAAATCCTTCTTTGCAACAGGAGTATTCCAAATAATATCATTTATATCTGCATCATAGTTATTATAAGCAGAATAAGGCACACCAATTTTCTCTTCTTCTGAGGTTATTTGCAGTTGACCGAGGCTTGCTCCACTAGCATCCGACAACATAGATTGCACTGAATTAATATAATCCGCCATTGAATGAAGAGTCCAATGAATTCCACCTTTTGTGAATATAGTTTTACCACTCTCCTTTAAAGATGAATATATCCATTGAGGATTTACATAATCAATACCATTTATCTGCAAACATTCCTCAAATAGCGCAGCGTAATCAGGCGAGTAATCACCTCTTGTTTTCATTTCTACATAGCGGTCATATGCACTCGGCATAAATTCCGGTAATATCCGTTCTTTCGAGGGGGCAATTAAGATTCCAAAACCAATTCCTCGCTCTGAAAGCAAAGTTTTAAGCTCATTTAGCTCAGAAACTTTTGATTCCATCAACCTCTTTTCGTCGTTTGATGGTTCGTAAAACCAATTGGACGCAAATATTCGGTCATAGATATAGTCATCTCTGCCTACCACGTATTGCGTACTATCCGACGAGTGAAACCCTAGATGCAAGATGGAGTTGTACAATCGCGTAAGTAAAAGCCGCCCTGTTAATTTATATGCAAAATATTGTTCAAAATCTGTCTGAAATGTTCCTGATAATACATTACTCACTGATAGCACCGGTATTTTAGGTTCATTAACCTGTCCAGATAACACTTGCTCTGTCGTTTGCCAACCAAAATTTTTAAATCCTTTATTCATCCCCGTTAGAAACATTGGCAAAAACACGATGAAGGCTATCGCCGCCACGAAGACTCCCCGAAACACCAAGTTATTTCTAGTCATTTATATTCCTCCGATATTTTTTCGAAACCTCATTAACGTTGTCTCTGAATGTTATCCGTAATTTGCTAAGCCATGTCAAGTTGTTAACCAACCGCTAGATTTCATTCGGGCGCACAAACCCGTATAGTAAATTTTTCCCTTAAGTTTTTGCATATATAACCCATATCAAAACATTTGCTCTGGTATTATTATTGGAAAAATATTTTTCCTTTTTAAAACACTGCTAACAATGGATTTTTGAGGTTTACTATACTATATTTTTACTAAAACAATAAAACTTTACCTTTCGTTTCTCGCTATCAATATATGTTACCTTTACTTCATCGATCACTCTACTTCCTCTTCAATTCACTATTAATAATGTTAATTATTTTTTCTCCGCACTCGTTCCAAGTTACGTTATGATAATCACTTGCTATATACCGCTCCTTTTCTTCCAACTTGTCAGGATTCTGTACATAGTGTATTATCTTATCTGCCCATTCCCGCGTATTAAATGCCGGAACATAATCAACAAAATCCTGTCCAACTTCACGAAGCGGTGCATTATCACAGCATAGACAGAACTTGCCGTAACCAAGTGACTCAGGAACCGTAAGAGACCATCCCTCGTATATTGACGGCACTAATGTAAATAGGCAGTTTCTGTATAAACAGTCGAGTTGTTCATCGTTAAATGAATTTATAATAATATTGCCTTTATGAACCCTTTTATCGTTTGTGTAAAGCCTGTGAAGCATATCTGAATTCCAACCCCAACTACCACATATTATGAGTTGTGGTATGTCTTCTGGGTCATAACGTTCTAACATATCAAGGTACGCAAAGTAGAGTGTCTGGTAATTCTTTCTCTCCTGTATTGTACCAATAGCAAGGATAAATTTACGTTTTATACCAATGTATTTTAACATATCAATATCATTGTCTGCATCACTTGACAATACTACATGGTCACTCCCCCACTTAACCGCTACTCCTCTGGGGCTTTTTCCATATTTATTGGTAAAATATTCGTCTCCATCCTTTTTTGCCGTTTCTCCTCCATATATGACTAAGCTCGCTGACTCTTGTACGTTTTGGAAATAAGCTTCATGTACTCGAACTGTATATTCCAAATGTGTCTGTGGTATTTTAGTTGGTGTAAAATCGTATATTGTAGGTATATATTTAAATCCTATAATATTTGCTGCAGCTACTAGACTATTAGCTATTTCTTTAGATATAAAATGCGACAAAGAAATAACAACATCACCGTTCTTGAATGGCATCGATTCAATAATTTTTTTATTCGGTGGACTTAACTTAAAGACAACTTCTTCTGCCATATTGCTCTTATTGCTCAACTCAATATTATTATTTGTTATCTTTTGAATAATCGGCAATGCAAGTCTGCAAGGAATTAACGTAAACGACATCCACCCCGCATCTTTCAATAACTTTTTGCTTACATGTGTTTTCTTTGTCTTTTTGTCTGAGTCTTTTATCCAGTTTATTCTGCTTTGAATATTATGCAGAATTTGCACCATGTTTGCTTCAGAATTAGCGAATTTGAGTTCATCTAAAAACGATGCATCAATCTCTATCGCTCCTTTCTCGGCATCAAAATAAACTAAGTTAAGATTCTTGCAATGCAATAGCAAATACTTTAATATCATTAAATCTGTTTTGATTATGCCATTTAATGCCGTAACATAATAATCCGCTATTAAATTTAGACAATACCAAACATTTTGTTTATAATTTATCGAAGAAGCTTCTTTTTGTATATTAATCAATACATTGTTAATCTCAACAGTACTTTCATACCATGTTGTATTTTTCCAATTTGCTTTAACTCTTTCTTCGTATTCCAAGAGTAGCGAGTCCGATGTGATTAGTTTTTGCATTTCATCCGCCCAAGCCTGAGGGTCAAGATAGCGATCAACATATGCAACAAAGTCCTCACCTATTTCTCTTAAAGACGGTATATTGGAAACTAAACAACATTTATTGTGATTCAACGCTTCAGGAAGTGTGAGAGACCAACCCTCGCCCACGCTTGAATGTACGAAAAACAAACAATGCTTATACAACGTATTAAGTTCATCATCATTGGGAGAAAGTTGCACAAAGTACGGTGCCACGCTGGGGTCGCTCTTAATATCTAACTCTATTCCTTTTATAATATATTTTGCGCAGATGACAACCGAAGGTAATTCTTCAGCAGACATTCTTTGCAATAAGATAACAAATGCCTTATAAATACTATCGTAATTTTTGTGTCCAAGTTCGTTTCCGACAAGTAAAACAAATCGTTTATTTATATCGTATTTTTCACGTAGTTTTTTTATATCAACTTCATCCGCTGATACATCGCTACCCCACTTTAATGGCGTCCCCGGAACAAAAGGCAATCCCATTGCTTCCTGATGTTTATAGCTATCAATCATTGCATTTTTGCCACCAAAAATTATATGGTTAGCCATAATAAAACTTGTTGTAAAACTTCTCAAAAAACTATATTTATCACCTGAATCTAGAAAGCTTGTCGTATTAGTATTAAGAATCGTGGTATCATAAATAATACTTACAAATTTTATATCTACGCCGCTTCTTCTAATGTAATTAATGGAGTTACTTAACTCCATTATTAACCACCCCATAATAAACAAGACATCCCCATCATTAAACGGATGTTTTATTGTTTTCTTGTTTGTTCCTTGTTCCAAGCTTATAGTAAAGAAGCGACGAGTACGAATAATATTTCTACTCTTGTTCGTTATCCAAAGCATAAAAGACCATAATGCCATCGGTAATATACCGACTAATCCGATTATACATATTAAAGGTGATGCTAAAGGTATACCACTTATAAGCAACTTCAGAAATTTAAAGTATCTCTTCATCCTACTACCAGACGAATTATACGCTCGATCAAGTGCAGGAAATGTTATTTCACCAGATGGAATGTCTACATCCTTTTTTTTATTTTTTAGAAGAAATTCTTCGTAAGCCCTTATCGGATTATCCGACTTGATTATAGACATTTCATCAGCATTAAGTTCTCTGATTTCATTATCTTTACCAACAAAAAACTTAACATCTTGATTGATATGCATAAGATGGTGCGCAACAAGAAGTTCTGCACGGCTAATACCCGAAAGAACTTTTTGATTTAATATTGTTTGATTCATACACATCCAAATTGACATTTAATTTACTCCTTAACCGTATTTTATCGCAGGCCATTTTCGACCATACGCTGTACCATTTGTGTGAGTGGAACTCATGCTTACAGTCTAGCGTTGTTCTGACTTCATCTGTTCTCCGATAAGCAGTTCGACTGTTACCATTCAATAGAACTCAATACGTTTTTATTTTGAATCCTCATTGTATATATCAGATATCCGTTTTTGAATCAATCGCGATACACGTTCAGCACTTAATTGCTTCCGAATATATTCTTTAGCCCTCTCGGCTAACTGTCTACGTCTCTCTCCATCAAGGCACATGGTCCGCATATATTTTGCAGTTTGGTGAACATCAGGGTCCGCCCAGCGCTGTCCTACTTTATATGCACCAGTGTCCTTTGCAATAGGTATTAATTTGTAATCCACCAGACAAGCGGTATTGGAATCCATAAATTCTGTCGTTGAAGACCAATTTGTACAAATTAAAGTCGTTCCTAAAAACATCGCCTCGGCGGGAACTAACCCAAAGCCTTCGGCTCTGTGGAGCGACACATACACATCACAAATCTTAATTAATGAATTTACTTCGATTTTGGTCACCGTTTTAGCAATAATAGTATAGTTACTTCTACTTCCTAGTTCTTCCTCAATGATACGCAAATCCTCACGTTGCGGGTTATTAACTTTAATAACAAGCCAGGCGTCATTATCCTCACTAGCCGGAAAGGCTTCTACAAAAGCACGGATTACCGAAATCGGGTTTTTTCGATCTATTGTTGAATTACAATCATACATACAAAGAAATAAGCATTTGTCCTGTGGTAATCCAAAATATGTACGGTTATAACTATCGTCCGTTGGTACATCAACAATCGGATACGGAATTACACACACTGGTTTATTAGTGGCTTTTCTAATAGAATTTGCGGCGTGTTCTGATGGTGTCCATATCTCGTCTATCAGATTAAAGGCATTGTTCCATTCAGCAGGAAACTCCTCCAGTTCCCACAGCCAAAAAGCTATATTATAGCGATAATCGAATAAATCAGAACCAAGGGATATTCTTGCAAGAGGTAGTTCATAGGGTTGAATATGAATAATATTCATATTATATGGTAGTTCGTTTGATATTTTGGAGTCCCAACTATGATCTCCATATTGTATCGCACTTATTTGTTCATAATTAAAAATAGAAAATGATACATCACTCAAATCAAGAGCTTTCGCAACTAATCTGCAACTTTGCCCTAATCCCAAATCTGCCCGAATATAACCTATCAGATTTACCCCATCGGCATATCGATTGCGGCTAAACGGCAGCATCACATTGTTGGCATTTTTTTTCATTTCATTCTCGATAAGTGCCTTTTTGGTTCTGCGCAGAATGGATATGGGCAAAATCTTAACAAGCAATGGTTTGGATTTTGCCGCAAAACCAAGAAGTAGTGTTGTAATTCTCATACTAGGTCTATTCAAGTAAAGCCCTCCCAAATTATTCTTCATATTATAAGGTGTGATATTGATTACGCATTCTTATAAGCATTACATACATCTGCAACTTCGCCAATCATTTTTACTTGTCCATGTTCAAGCCATATTGCGTGTTTACATAGCTGTTCGATTTGACCAAGCGAATGTGATACAACTAGGACCGTAGTTCCTCCGGACATTAGTTCGTTAATGCGTCGTTCACACTTTTCCTGAAACTTGTAATCACCGACACCTAGTATTTCATCGACTATCAGAATATCCGGTTTAGTGACGGTGGCAATACTAAAACCGATTCTTGCAACCATGCCCGACGAATAGTTTTTCATCGGGACGTCAAGAAAGTCTTTCATTTCCGAAAAGTCAACTATATCCTCAAAATGTTCCTGTATATATTTCTTATTAAATCCAAGCACAGCACCATTTAGAAAAATATTTTCCCTCGCAGTAAGATCCATATCGAATCCCGCACCAAGTTCAATGAGCGGAGCTATTGATCCTCGCACAATAACCGAGCCATTTGTCGGGCTTAGTATCCCAGATATTATTTTCAAAAGTGTACTTTTACCCGCTCCGTTAAAACCAACTATCCCAAAAACATCACCTTTCTCAACCTTAAATGTAACATTTCGTAAAGCTTTAAATTCTTCAAACCTCAGCTTTCCTTTGACAAAACTAAGGAAATACTCTTTGAGGGAACTTAATTTTTCCTTGCTCATATTAAAGGTCATTCCTATATCAGAGCATTCCACGGCATATTCCGTAATCATTACAAGAACACCTCCATTCCCATCTTAAATATACAAAATAAATTTGCGTTGTGTTTTTTTAAATATGACAAGCCCCAATACAAATGCAGATAATGAAAATACAATACAAGTAATATTTGCCGCTAAATCAGGAATTGTATTATACATCATAATCTTACGAAAATAATCAACATAATGATACATCGGATTAAACATCAAACCATATTTGAGTGCTTGCGGCAGTATCTCCTGTGGATACATCACCGGTGTGAGATACATCCATGCTACTATCCATATTCCATACAAATGTCCAATATCGCGAAAGAACACGTTCACCGCTGCAAGTATCATTCCAAAGCCAATGCTAAATACTAAAACATAAAGCATAGGTACCCAAAATAGTAATATAGTTGGCTTGAATGAAACACCTAAAACCAGCATAACAATCAAGAGTGCTATAAAAGAAAAAAACATATTAACCATAGCAAACAAGCATTTTTCAATGGGAAATATATACTTGGGAATATAAACTTTCTTTATCAGACTGCTTGCGCCTAACACAGAAGTCAACGCACCTGAAGTTGCATCACTCATCAATGTAAACATCAAAGAACCAGTTAAGTAATAGACCGGGAAATGCTCTGTTTGAACACGAAACAAATTGTTGAACACCGTCGTTATAATCGCCGCCATAAACAATGGATTGAGAACACTCCATAAAACCCCGAGAAACGAACGACGATATTTTAGAGCAAAGTCCCTTTTAACCAACGATAATAACAGAAAACTATACTTCTTGAAATTTGCTATGTGGGCCAAATTTATACTTTCTTTTATAATTAATATTTTACATAACCAAACCCATATACCACTTAACAACGCAAAAAGCGCAACATGTCGGAACCTTAACGGCATGTGCTCATACAACCTCAATGAGATGATTTGAATGCTAGTCCCCTTGGGAAAATGTATATGTAGTGTTTTAAGTTCGATATTTTTCTTTTCTATCTTCAGAATGTTTCTGCCGTTTTTTATTTTAATACCGTCTTCATTAATCTCCGTAAAGTCAAGACCATTTTCTGAGTAGTTTGCTGAAATGTATTCTCCGCTTTCAGACAAATTCTGAAGTTTTAACTCAATATAACGGAATGAGTTTGTAACCTCACCCCTAGCGATTACGTTATCAAACGACAAATACGAAAGATCACCTGCTGTGTATAAAGAGTCGTTCTCCGAAAAACCGACATACTCCGCACTATCGAGAACGTCCATATTCTTGGTATTCGGCATCTGCAAATCACAAATCACAAATATTGCAAGGGCAATAAAACAAATACCCACCAGGCAGGTCGCAATAAAAGCGACGATACGTTTAACTTTCATAAATTAACTTCCTTTTCCTTATGCTCCATACCGCATACCTAACGGTCATACCTAACGAAACACTCATATTATACCCCATATCTCGGTATGCATTATACGTCATCAAAGCAGACGATATTCTCTTGGCAGATTTCGAGCTATCCGACAAACGATATATGAGTAATGGTTCGTTAAGCCCATAAGCAACACCAACTCTTCTCATTATGCGAATCCAGGTAGTGTAATCCTCATGCACATGCTTGCGATTAGTAAATGGATATTCCAAAAGCAATTCCCGTTTGCATATTACCGACGAACATGACATCAAATTACGTTTCAATAATTCTTTTACAGTGAATTTATCAATAGCAGGCATGACATAACTGCTCCCAATATAAGCACTCGCTGTATAAGAAATATCAGCGTTGTTTTCTTTCATAAACGTAATCTGCTTTTCGAGTTTTTCTTTGCTCCATAAATCATCAGCATCCAAAAATGCTATGTAATCGCCTTTCGATAATTTAATCCCACGATTGCGGCTATATGCAACACCCATATTCTGCTCGTTGCGGATAATGGTGATTTTCTCGTGCTCGTACTTCAAGGGCGTTTCATTGCCATCGTCAATTATATTTAGTTCCCAATTAATATAGGTTTGCGATAATACGCTCCGAATACTCTCGTCAATCGTATCATCCGCTTTATAAGCAGGCATAATAATGCTGACTAATGGTAAATTCATATAAATCACTCCTTTTATCTCTTCACTCACAAATAACCGCTTTATACAACTGGCCACGGGACCGAACGTAAAAGCGGTTATTATTATTTTCCAGCAAATAGAGACTCAGCTGACACCTCTATCTTCGCATGGGTATATCTATTCTGGACTGTTCTTTTCATATCGCACCTCATTATACGAGTATAGCATATCATTTAACATTTGTTAATACCCTCTTTTAGGTTTCACAAATTTTGAAAATGATGCACTGAAAATCATTTCAAAAAACTTCATATTCACAGTGCTCTCCACTAAGAAATACTGCCGATGTTCAACTCATTATCTCTGGTATATATGAAGTCAGAATATTTTTCCTGTAGCTCTATAAATATCGTATCCCTTATTTTGTGATAAGTATTAAAAAGCAGTTAGCTATTGTAATTATCAATACCCTTTTCATTATCAGTCTTTCAGACATATAGCCTTTTCATCGCAATAATAAAAATTACCAAATATTTTATCCAGCATCTTTACTCTTCCCAGTAATAAAGTTATGAGAAATCCAGGAAATAGAATCGTCTTTTGCCCCATTGCATTACGTTCTTCTGTCACCATCCTGCAGGTATCAAAAAATTCATCATCCTGTGGTAAATAAATTCCTGTCAATTTATTTAAAATAATATCTGCAATAATTTCGTTCAGTTTCTTTATATTTATTACACTTCTCTTATTATGATAATTTGGAAATAGATATAGATATTTAGCAGCCTGTTTTAACTTGGCGTAATTCCCCTTACACCCATCCCCATAAACCATCGGCGGTCGTATAATTGCTATCTTAAAACTCTCTTCTTGTAACTCTACAATATCTCTTTCAGCGGCTAACTTAGACATACCATAGTATGTAACTGGGACTGGTATAGTTTCTTTTGATATACACCCTGTTGTTATTCCATAGACTGCAGCTGTACTCATGAATATAAACTGTTTAACTCCATTATTTTTAGCATGTATAGCTATGTCAACAGCCAGTCTGTGGTTTACTTTATTATACAGTTCTTTCATATTCTTTTTTTCCTTCTTATGAACAATAGCTGACAAGTGAAGGATGGCATCAAACGTTTTGAAATCTACACTTTTCCAAGAGTCATTAGAGGCACTTACTAAAGATGTTTCAATATTTTGACCTTGAAAAATGTTAATGTATTCATGAAACTTCTGTCCAATATAGCTGTTAGCCCCAATTATTAACACTTTCTTCATTGTTCTTATTTCCTTCCAAAGCACCTTCTTTCACCCCATCATGCTTCAGAACACAAGATACTGTCTTAAGCATACAAGTCATATCAAAGATGAAACTCATTTTATGAATGTACACACCATCGTAGCTAGCTTTTAACGGAATTGCTATTTCATCTCTTCCGTTTATCTGCGCCCACCCGGTCAAACCTGGTCTCACATCATTGGCATTATACTTATCTCGCTCTGCTATAAGATCATATTGATTCCATAAAGCAGGCCTTGGTCCAACCAACGACATGTCCCCTTTCAAAATATTAAAGAGTTGGGGTAATTCATCCAGGCTGGTCTTTCTAAGAATTTTTCCTATACAAGTTATGTATTGTTCCGGGTTTCTCAATAAATGAGTTGGCACGTCTTCAGGAGCAGTTGACTTCATAGTTCTAAATTTAAGTATATAGAATTCTCTTTTATTCTTTCCAATACGTTTTTGTGTATAGAATATTTTACCCTTAGATGAAAGCTTGATTAAAATGCTAATGATTAAAATTAGCCATGATAAACTAGTAATCATTACCAGTGATAAGATAATATCACTTATCCTTTTCAAATATCTATTATACATACACCATCATTCCTAGAATTTTATAATATCATTATAATGAATCATAGAGTAAAATACAAGGCTTTTTGACTTATGTTTACAATCCGTTCCTATTCAAATAAATAATTAAATAATATAATCATATAATTATGTTTTCTCTATAAAAAAGAAACATAAAAAAATGGGTTTTTCTTGTAAAAATATTGTATTAGTATTAAAATGAACTAGAAGCAGATAAAAGTTTAACAAAGGAGTATTTATGAATACCAGTAAAAAATATGCCTATAACAGCTCTCGCAAAAAACATTTAAATAATTCAGCATATAGTAAGTATTGGGGGATTCCTATAATCCTTATTCTAACTATAGTTCCTCTGATTATGTACCTTTATACATATCCCATGAATCTTTCAAAATACCTATGGGCATCTATGGACGAATATAATGCTGATATTTTCCTGTATTACAAACAAGTTATTTTTTTGGTAATCTCATCAATCATGCTTTTTCTGATATTAATTAAGCTAAAGAACGTAATAGTTACAATAAAAAAAATGTACCTATTTATACCATTGTTTATCTATGTGTTGTTATATTTACTTTCAACGATATTTTCAAGCACAAGCAATTATGGTTATAATGGTATTTTTGATCAGTTCGAATCAACCTTTACTATATTGGCTTATAGTATTATAATTCTATATTGCTTTATCTTCATAAAAACTGAAGAGACAATGAATTATATTATGAAATACTTTATTATCGGCATTGTAGTTATTCTTTTTATTGGTTTACTACAGTTTTCAGGACATGATTTTTTAATGACTGATATTGGAAAAAAACTATATCTTCCCAAAAGTGAATGGGGTAATCTAGATAAGTACACTATGACCTTTGAAAAGAATAGAGTATTTTTAACTTTGTTTAATCCCAACTATGTTGGTATTTACGTTTCTATGCTAATACCATTTATAGCATGTCAATTAGTATGTGTTAGAACAACCAAACACAAAATAATTTATGGAATGTTACTCCTTGGGTTAATTATTACATTAATTGGTTCTGGTTCAAAAACTTCATTGATATGTATACTACTAACCTTGCCTTTTATGTTGTTTTTCTTTCGTAAGAAAATTGCTATAAATAAGAGAATCACTTCATTTGTAGCAGTAATAATATCTTTAGTAATCATTATTCTCGGACTAACTAATATAGATTTTATAAAAACCACAATTAGTTCTGTTACAAATATAGAAAAGTCAAATTATAATATTTCAAATATTGAAACAAGTAACATATTAGCAATTACATATAAAGGTAACACATTCAAAGTAAATTTCTCGAATGACTCAACTCAATACGATATAAATGTAACAGATATCAATAATAATTTATTAGATAGCCATGTACTAGATGATGGTCAGCTAATAATAGATGATACTCGCTTTCAAGGAATTTCGGTTCGAGTAGGGCAATACGATGGAATAAACGCTATTCAACTAAATATAGATGGTGTACTATGGAATTTTTCCAATCAGCTTGGAGATGGAAAATTTTATTATCTAAACAAATACGGACGTTTTGATAAAATTGAAAATGCTAAATCCGCTATATTTACGGATTATGAATCCTTTGCGTCTGGTAGAGGATATATTTGGTCCAGATCCCTTCCTCTTGTATTAGATCATATAATTTTAGGCTGTGGTGCGAATTCTTATGCCTTCGTTTTTCCTCAGAATGATTATCTGGGATTTTATAATGCAGGCCTTGGAACAGATTTATTAACAAAACCACATAGTTTTTACCTTCAGACAGCAATTCAATCAGGTTTAATTTCATTACTTTCTTTTCTAGCTTTTTACATTATGTATTTTATATGGAGTGTTCGTTTATACATGAAATCCGATTTTGAAAATATATTTTCTCATGTTGGAATAGGAGTTTTAATGGCTAGTATCGGTTTCATGATAGCAGGTATTTCAAATGATTCTTCTATTTGTACTACTCCTATTTTTTGGGGATTGATGGGTTTAGGTATTGCATCTAATATAAATATTCAGAAAGAAAATAATGCTGATAAAACAAACACCTCCCGCTAATTGGGGAGGTGCTTATTTTTTTGTAACTGTTATAATAATGTGTTAGATGTATTTTTATATACCACTTAATTCTAATAAAATATTAAATTATTTGGTTTTCTCTTCGTAAATTGCACTCACATCTTCTATACTACCATTTGCTATCAACTGTCCCTTTTCTAGCAAGATGGCCTTATTACATATCTTTTTCACCTGAGGCAGTGAGTGGGATACGAACAATACCGTAACTCCTTTATCAAACATGCTTTGTATTTTAGCTTCACATTTCTTCTTAAACTTAGCATCGCCTACGGATAATACTTCATCAAGAATCAATACATCCGGTTCAACAATCGTAGCTATTGAGAATCCAAGTCTTGATTTCATTCCTGAGGAGTAGTTCTTAAGAGGAACCTTTATAAAATCTCCAAGTTCAGAAAACTCCACAATTTCGTTAAACTTCTCATTAATAAAATCTCTATGGTATCCTAAGACCGAGCCATACAAATAGATATTTTCAATACCAGTATACTCTGCTTCAAAACCTGCTCCAAGCTCAAGAAGCGGCGCAATCTTTCCTTTTACGTTAACATTACCTTCTGTCGGTTTCTGTACACCGGCAATGATTTTTAACAAAGTACTTTTACCTGCACCGTTAAGACCCAGTATGCCTAGCCGGTCTCCTCGTTCCACTGTTATATTAACATCTCTAAGCGCCCAAAATTCCTTATACTTTAATTCCTTCTTTAACAGCTTGATAAAATATTCCTTTAAACTATCTACCTTTTGGGTAGACATATTATATTTCATACTTACATGATTTACTTCTACTGCTGTTTTAGCCATATAACCTCTTTTCCATATACCAAGTCTGCAATTAGATATACGTTTATACCTGGTTGTATTTTTAATCTAACTTCAATATACCTGCAGCTTCCCATCGACTAAACATGTAATATAAACTCATCCTGTTTCTTATAGAACATAATTAAACCGATAATTAAAAACGCAGCACTGTACAATAAGGATAACCCTAAGGCTCTCATTTCCAATGCCTGACCAAATATCGCATTTCGAAAATTCACAACTACAGAATACAAAGGATTTATGTCTAATAACCAGCCATATCCAGCTGAAATAATTTTTTCCGGCTTATAAAAAATCGCGGATGTATACATAATCAACATCATTACCACCGACCAAATATATTCCAGGTCTCTGAAGAATACCGATAAGGTTGCCAGAATTAAACCAAGACCATAGCACATTATTGGTAGTATCAATAGAGGTATCACTGCCTGCAGCAAATAAAATGTTGGTTCAACACGCAATATGATACTTACAATGAATAATATAAGTAAAGATATCAAAAAGGTAATATAGTCGCTCAAAATACAGGATAATGGATACATGTATTTTGGAACATAAACCTTCTTAATCATACCACTATTCGAGCGTATTGACTTCATGGATGTCTTTGTGCTGTTTGAAAAGAAAGAGTACATTAACCTTCCTGATAATATGTATACAGGAAATGTCCTGTCTGTATTACCAAAGAGAGTACCAAATACCAATGTTAAAACCATCATCGTTAGAAGTGGTTCTATTAAAGTCCATACTACTCCTAGATAGGATCTGCGGTATTTCAGTGTTACTCCTTTCTTAACCAACTCAGCCAGTAAAAATCTATACTTTGCAAAATTACTAAAATACTTTTTCAACATACCACCTGTTTTCAATTATTTTTTCTTTTTTTTCTTCTTTAAATGATTGTAAGACAGCAGAAGACTGTTTATCTCGACCTCGTCTATCTGTGACATAAGCTGATTTCTTTTTAGAACCAGATTCATAGGCTTTTTATGATTTGCATTGTAAGCTTGTTCATAGGTAGTCTCTTTAAGCAAAAGCTGATCCTCAATATACTTAAAGAACTCTAATCCTTTTTCATTATTTATTTTAATAATGGAAACTCCTCTTTCATCCATTAACTCAGGATGCTGTTTCTCTATACCCCAATAGTCTCCGATGGTTAAATCTCCAACGCTCCTCTTTAACCCTGCAAATTCGCAAGTATAACAACACGGCCTTTGGATATTATTACTTAAAAATGCTCTATTAAAATTATTACTTGCAGCTGGCTCTAATAACACCTCTCCCGATTCAAATTTCACCAGAATATAGGGTTTACTCCAGCCCCTGATTTTGTTTCTGAATTGAAAATCAATTACCTTTGAATTATAACGTTCTTGTAAATAATTAATATACTTTTCAAATACTTTTGGCGAAGGTACACCGTGGCAAATAATATCCACTGTATAAAGATTAGGGTAGTCCTTATTCAAATAATTACGCAGCCCCGCAATCTGACATGGGTTTCCTGAGAACAATACCGGTGTCCCCTCTTCTAATAGCTTCTTCACACGGGGTTTGATATTCTCGCTATCAGGCGCAACATACTTTGAACCGCAAAAAGCTTTGCAACCTTCTTCTGTATCTGCAATATCGTATATTACTCGCATATCTTCATCATATCTAACCCCGACAACCTTACCGCCTATGGATAACATATAACGGTACATTGGGACAAACATACCACCACTGGTACTTTCCGTATGAACTGTTTCATCCTTATGATAAGATGCGTAAACTTGCGGATAAACCTCGGATGGTTCATCTTTTTCAAACTTTCTATAAATACAGACTTTTCTGCATAGATTACAATGAATACATTTATCATCATCAATGACAGGATACCAGAATCCTTCTTTATCCGGCACCATTGTTATTGCAGATACAGGACAAATATCCTTACAGGCTTTACAACCATAACAAGAATACACATCCTTTGAAGTAAAGTATTTCTCTTCATCTTTTACAGGTAAATTGGTAGTTTTCTCTCCGCTTAAAGAATTTCTTAAAAATTCAATGGAACTACTGCGTTGATCAATTCTTAGTTTTTCAACATTATTATAATCAATCGATAACTCATTTAAATCCTCAGGTAGATCTTTGCTAAGCTCAATTAAATGATTCTCTATACCCAGTGTCTCGAGTAAATGCCTCATTCTCTCTGGATTCTGAAAATGTGGAATTGTTATAAAATCTTTATGATATATAATTGAAAAAACAGTAGCATGAAAGGAGTTTGTAACAACATATGCTGCATTAGCAATATATCCGAGGAATTCCTTTGGTCCTCCTGAGGTGAACTTCATTGACTCATTTGAAAAATCATAATCTGCACGATTATGAACAATTGGTAATCCAAGTCTTTTAGACAGTTCTTCTGCCATAGCATTTAATCTTTTATCAATTTTTGTAATGTGCACATTATGAACATATATATATTGTTCCTTATCCTTTGGATCATTTTTTAAATCATCATATTTTTCCCGATCCAGAAGCAGAGTTGGATCCAAGACAACTGATATCTGCTTGTCAGTTAATTTCTCAATCGCCTCCTTTGCTTTTTCTTCTCTAACGGATATATAGTCAAATAGTCTCAAATATCTGGAAAATAAAGTATGCTCAACTTCTGGTATATGGTCCTTGCCGATACTGGCAGCATACGAAATACGTTTGATTTTTTCTTTGCCAAAAGCAAGAAAATAAGCAGGATTTATACCTTTTGTAAGTGAGCCGTTCCATATTTGATCACTACCTGCGATCATTACATCAAAATCAAAATTTGCTTTGTTTAATTCACCAAACACAGTATATTCTGTGGTGGTATTTAACGTATGGTTAATAAAATGTTCAAATTTACGATACCTCTTTACTTTATTTGGTTCTGTTTTATATTTTTTTAGATATTGCAATAAATGAACAACTTTATTTAATTTATAGCTTTTAAATGTTTTTCTCGGTACGTATAGACGGTATAAATTGTCTGTTGCAGGTAATCGGTAATTTATGATACTTACCTCATGACCTTCACCCTTGAGAAATTCCTGTAGTGCCCAGGCTTGTAAAACAGCTCCATGATTATGAGCACTGTTAAACGTAATAATACCTATTTTCATACACTCACCATTCTATCACAATTGACCTAATAAATATTTCATTGTAATTTCATATCTATGATTAAATTGTGGCTTTCCTTTCCCTGTTTATTCAAAGAGGCTTTCAAATTGATTAATAGCACGCTTATTATAAGCTTCATAATCTACATTCATCGCCTTAATTTCACCCTTCATATAACGAACCATACCATTCTTTAATCCCTTTTCGCTCTTTTCTACTAGGCAGCCCTTAAACTCGCGCAAAAATCCTTGCGGTCCTCTAACATCAGTTGACATGGTAGGTATACCTAGTGCATCTGCCTCTAGCAGCGTAAGTCCCAGCCCTTCGTAATGTGAAGAAAGCATAAAGAAGTCACATTTATTTAGTACAGGCATAGGGTTTTTCATTGATTTGATAATAATAATATTCGCCTCTGATTCATTCGCATAAGAAAGGGTTTCTTTGTATAAAACACCATGTCCCCCGATAATAATCAGATAAGTACCAGGGTACTCCTTATTAAATTCTTCAAATGCCTTCATAAGCATCATGTGTCCTTTTTCCGGAGAAAACCTTCCAATTGTAATAAATTTCTTAGCATCGCTGTTTAACACATCTTCTAATTCTATCTGGCTAATATTACATTTGGTATCCGGATCAAATACCAGTGGCTGCTTGGCTTTATTTCTAACTTCAATATGGGCATGGCAATTATTTACCACAACTATATTATCCTTCTTTTCACTTATTTTAACCGTAGGGGGAACAATATCTTTTGTAACTACTGCTACCTTATCATATTTCTGATAAGCCGAACGCAAGGTAAGGTAATGCTGGTTACCCCTGGTCTTCATCTCCTCAATCATATCATTATGAACATAAATAACTTTAGGGCCTTCAAATCTCTGAAACAGATTTGTTACCTTTTGATCGTAACCTGCAAATTGTATAAGGCTATCAATATGAACTCTACCAAACTGCTTGGTGAACTCTCTTGTATACAATCTGTCTAAATATTTTTGAATAAACTTATTGTCCTTATTCTTCTTAAAATATAACACAAAAGCTACTGCTTCCATAATTGTATACGCAGCTCCGCTGCTCATAGGTAATATCCCTACATTTTCAGGTATCTGTGATACTCTCATTGGTGTTTTCTTCAATGCAGCTTCATGAAATGTTACATAATAATTTCTTTTTTTAACATCTATATTATTAAAGAGGTTTAGGAGGGAGGAAGTTAATCCATTTTTGGCTAAGGCTGAACCAAACATGACCACATTTTCTTTTCCATTTTTGGGCAACTTAACTTCTTTACAGACCTTTTCACCGTTAATTACATGCTTACAAATACGCTCCGCTGCACCCGGACCGTCATAAGTACAGTATTCTTTTAAGAATACTGTATCATCGTAATTTTTAGGCGTATTTAATTCTTCTGCCAGTTTCTCAACCGTTTTTACTACAGGGAATGGGAACTGACGCAACGGAACATAAATTCCTCGTTCTTCCAGGTAATCAGTCTCATCATATGCAAAAAGAATGATTTTTTTACCACTGTTGGCAAAGTCAAAGAAAACACTGGAATAATCTGTAACCAGACAATCACACATATTCATAAACTCATAGGAGTCATATTGATCCGGATAGGGTCTTATATGTGTATATCTGGAATAATCCATATTTCTGCTTACAAATGGGTGTAATTTAACATAAAATACCTGATTATCTATAAGACGCTTGTCCAGATCTCTCAGATAATAATCAGTTATTGCAAGTAAATGATCTGTATTTTTATTAGTTACAGTACCTCGCCAGGTAGGCATATAGATATACACCTTTTTGCCCTCAAGGCCTAATTCTTTCTTAATATTCTGTCCAACTTCTTTATGATAAAATATTGAGTTTCTTGGATATCCTTCACAGAGAATAGTACCATCATATAACCCTTCTAAAAGATAAGCATCTACCATCTTCTCTTTCATAAACTCATTAGGATAAACCAGATAATCAGAAAACAAAAAATTCCTTTGAACATTACCAATAGCATAAGCTCTATTTTCTACATCTCTACCCATCTTTTTTAGAGGTGTACCATGCCAGGTGTTTACGATAACTTGTCCTTCTTTTTTAATAAAGCTTCTGCTGAAGGTTGTATCAGTAAATAAGTACTTAGCTGTTGTTATATACTTATAATATGCATAAGAATTTGTCCGAACCAACTTCACATTTTTAATACCATAATTCGAAAGCTGATTCTGAATACTTTCTCTCTTTTTATTTAAAACAGATAATACTACTTTAAACTCTGTATAGTTTCCTGAACGTAATTCTCGTAATATATGGAACATGTTTCCCGCTAAATCGCTTCCGTTTTTAGACTCAACCAATATTAGCTTATTATTAATCTTCCCTTTATAAAAGCAATTAGCATAATAGGAATTTAGTATGATACCTTTGCTTCTCTTCCATATAGACTTAAGTTTCATAAAATGTATTCTCTCTCCTTTAGAGGCATAATTGTTAATTATATTTTATAGCTAAATTGAATTCTAACATATATGTATTTATTATGCAATAATTATTAAGGATTCTTAAGGAGTACAATAAATAAATACAAAAAAAGCGGAATCAAAAGATTCCGCTTTTCTATGTGATTAACTATTATTTATTAACAGTTACAGTCTGATTAAATGTTACATTGAAAGGAACAAATTTTCCGTTTTCAAGTAATACATAAACTGTACCGGTGTAAACATGAACACTATTTCCATTAGGAATATTAGTTGTTGTTATGTCACTATCAGAAATAATATCAACCTTGCTTGCATCTAACTTAGTTCCATTGTAGTAGAAATCAAATGCTGCAATAATTGCTGATTCTAACGTAGCTCCAGCTGCATTAACATTTTTAACAACTGCTGTTACAACACCCTGAGTATCAGTTACTGTAAAGCCATTTGTAAATGTCTGTCCTGCCTTTAAGCCATCAGCATCATTTTTAACAGTTACAGTTACAACATAGTTTCCTACTGCTGCTTTAGAAACATAAGTAGTTCCAGCTTTAGCTATATCGATTACATATCCATTAGCATCAGCAGTAACACTAGTAGCGATAGCTGTGTCACCTTTTTTAACTGTAATAGTATAATTACTAGGATCTACATATTTATCAGCTGCTGCACCCTTTTTAACAACAAGATTTGCTTCAATGGATTTATCAGAACCAGTATAAATTCCATCGATTGTCTGTGCAGATAACTCTAATGCATAGCTAGTATTTCCTTCAGGTTTATTAACTGTAACAGAAACTGTTCTAGTTAAATCACCAGATTTGATTGCAAATACATATGTTCCAACATTTGCGCCAAAAGCTTCACCATTAAATGTCACTTTACCAGCTGCTGTAGTATAGTAAGAAGAATTAAATGCTGCCTTTGCTGCATCATTAGGAGCTGTTAATAATTCAACTTTAATGTTAGTAGGAGCATCTAATTTTACCTGATACTGGTCAAGAAGAGTAACATCAATTACTTTTCTTTCTAAGAAAGAACCAGAATTAGATAATGCAAATGCATATGTGCTTAATGTCATGCTATCAGCTTTTCTTTCAGCTACGATAGTAACAGGAAGAGAGTAAATAACTGCACCAGTCTTAACATCTTTTACAAGTACATAAGCTGAGCCTTCGCTTACAGCCACAACATATGCGCCAAGGAATGCATTTCCAGCATCACTTACAATCAGCTTATTGTTATCTGAAGATTCAAACTTGTATGCACCAGCTGCTAATTCTTTACCAGCGCTGTCTTTAGCATAGAAATAGAAAGCTTTGGATTGATCTTTGATAGCAAGACTTGTTACAAGAGTATCTTTTGCGAAGTCAGGTTTTTTGTTATTAGCTGCAATTGTATACTTTGTATCTGTAATGCTTACAGCAGTTGCAGGTACAGCATAAATAGTTGCTTCAGCTGTGATCGCACCAACTTCTTTACCAAACTCATCATATTTCTTTGTATGGAATGTAGCTTTAGCTGTTGCTGTATTGCCTTCAGCATAAAGGAATAACTGATCCCCTACAGTATAACCCTGAGTTGTAGTAATTGTGAAATCTAAATCACCATTAGTTGCCTCACCATATTTGTATGTTTTAAGAACAATGCCTTTTGCATCTAAAGTAGAAACAGTGATAGATGTGCCTGTTCCGTAAACGATAGATGTAGGAGCAAAGCTTAAGCTGGATACAACACCATCAGTTACTTTGAAGCCATAAGTTTTATCTCCATAAGTAAGTGTGTAATCCTTGCCATCTTTCAGATCTACAAAAGTAGTTAATGTTACAACGCCATCTTTTACAGTAGCGGATTTAACATAGATTGCTTCGTTAGTAGTATCTCTTTTAATAACGAAATCACTAGTTTTTACGCTTTCTACTTTACCATTGAAAGTAAGTTCAAATGTAGAGGCTTTTGTCTGTTTGATAGCTGAGATTCCTAAAGGAACTGTTACTTTAACAGTATCAACTTTAGTCTTTGTGCTCTTATTAGAAGATTTCTTCATAGCTTTAGCGTAAACAGTAATAGTAGCTTCACCAGCAGCTTTACCAGTTACAACACCACCAGTTAAACCAACTGTTGCTACATCCTTATTGCTGGATACATAGTTGATAACATCTGTGGAGTTAGAAGGTGTTAATGTTGCAGCTAATTTCTTTGTCTCGCCTGTAGTTAATGTAAAATCATCACCAGCTTCAACGCTTGTAGAACGAAGATTAACTGTAAGAGTTTTCTTGAAAGTGTTAAGAACCTTTCCAGTCTTCTTATTTGTAGCTGTAGCTGTGATAGTTACGCTACCAGGAGCTTTTGCTGTAACAACACCAGTTGTAGCAGTGATTGTTGCAATTTTTGTATTACTTGATTTCCAAGTATACTTTACTCCAGATTTGATTGTGCTTAAGCTGTAATCAACTTTGGAGCCACCAACGTATAACACAGCTGGTGCTGTGCCGCCGCCCTGCTTAACAATTTTAGTAGCTGTAGCAGCCTGTGCAGAGATTCCTGCAGGACTGAAACTTGCTACTACTAATGCAAGAGCAAGAGCAGAAGCTAATTTCTTTTTAAAGAAATTTTTCTTCATATTCTTTCTTCCTCCTTAAAATATAGGTTGGTTTGGTATTATATTTTTCAATATAATCATTCCAATAACAAGACGATTATAACAATAATTAGATAAAAGGTCAAGTCCTTTTAGCTATAATTTTACTTTTATGTAACCCCGTACATTAGGCTTAAAAACTGGGTTTTGACTTAATTTTGACATATTTCAGAGAACCTTACTAATTGCTCTCAGCGTGTCAAATATTGAATTTTTTCCCAATTAGCCACTTGGCTACTTTCCATATCTTGTTATACCTTTATGGTCTGATTATACCAAAGTTCAGGATGCAAACTTTATTTGAAGTTTTGTGTCTCGTGAACTCTAGGTATATAATGCACTTTGTTTATGTCAATTTTATGTCATGCATTTGTCACAAATGGCTTTTTTTCAGGTGTTTTCATGTTCTTACCAACTTTTATAGAATCATGAAATTAAGGAATAAAATAGAAAATACTGCAAAATCAAATTAACTTTTGCAGTATTTTACAAGATATTATTTCAATATTATAAGATAATAATCATGATTTAAATTTTCATAGCCCTATTTTAGAATTATTACTCTCTATTTTAATCACTATAATCCCATTATTTTAAATATTCTCATTTGACTTTCTTTTAACCTATAACCAAAATAGTTATTTAATTATTCAAGTAATCTTTTTTACATATATATTTCAAAAATCTCTCGTACTTAATTTTATATTAATGCACGGCATCTCAGCGTTCATTCTCACTATTTCAATATCCCCTCAACCACTTCCTGCATCTCCTCCGTCTTACACACCCTGTCATGAAGCACTTTGGCACTTCTGATTTCCTCGATAGCTGCCGGTACACTTACCCCAGAGATTCTGCTAAGCTCATCTACCAATTCAAAATCTCCAAGACTACCATACTTTGGATCTATGGCTTCCATTACACTTCTGGTAAATTTATAAGGACTTGCAGTAGAAGCAATAATAACCTTTGCGTTATCTGAACTCTCTTCCTGGTACCTCTCATATACAGAGGCACCTACTGCCGTATGGGTATCCAGTACATAACCTGTCTTTTCATAAACTGCCTTGATCGTCTCTGCAGTCTGAGCCTCTGTAGCAAAACCCCCTGTGATTCCGTCCATCTTCACTTTCATTTCCGGCGTTATCACATACTCTCCTTCTTTAGACAATCCATTCATGAGCGCTGATGTCTTCTCACTATCTCTTCCTGCTGCCAGGTAAAGCAATCTTTCCAAATTACTGGAAATCAAGATGTCCATTGAAGGTGAAGAAGTAAGAATGAATTCTCTCTTACGGTTATATATCCCTGTATCAAAGAAATCAAACAACACCTTATTCTCATTGGAGGCACACACCAGTCTGTTTAGCGGTACTCCCATCTCTTTCGCAAAATAAGCCGCTAAGATATTTCCAAAGTTACCGGTAGGAACAGATACATTAATCTTCTCACCTTCCGTAATAACACCCTTCTTTAACAGACTTGCATAAGCATATACATAATAAACAATCTGGGGAACCAAACGGCCGATGTTAATGGAATTCGCAGAAGAAAAGACATATCCTTTTGCTTTCAGACTTTCTGCCAGGGCTTTATTATTAAACATTGCCTTTACACCATTCTGAGCATCATCAAAATTTCCGTCAATTCCGACAACGTAGGTATTATCCCCTTTCTGGGTCACCATCTGCTTCTCCTGAATCGGGCTGACACCATCCTTGGGATAAAATACAATGATTTTTGTTCCGGGTACTTCAGCAAAACCCGCAAGGGCTGCTTTACCGGTATCTCCTGAGGTAGCGGTCAGTATTACGATTTCATCCGTCACCTGATTCTTTTTTGCGGCAGTTGTCAGAAGATGCGGAAGAATAGACAAGGCCATATCTTTAAACGCAATGGTGGAGCCATGAAACAGCTCCAGATAATAAAAGCCGCCAGCTTCCTTCACCGGTGCAATTTCAGTTGTATCAAATTTCTCATCATAAGCATTGCTTATGCAGCTTTTTAGTTCTTCTTCCGTAAAATCAGTAAAGTATAATTTCATAACCTCATAAGCAGTCTGCTGATAGGTCATGTTACTAAGTTCCTTTAAAGAAACTTTTAATGCCGGTATGCTTTCAGGTACAAACAAACCACCGTCCTCAGCCAGTCCTTTTAAGATTGCCTGCGATGCCGTAATTGGAGCCGTGTTGCTGCGAGTGCTTTGATACAAAAGATTCATAGTTTTCCTCCATCTGTGCATTTATAATATTTCAAATACTTAGCCTGTGATACAGCAAGTAATTTTATCGTAATAACAGATCAATGATTACAATCATATGTTGAACCTATAAGAACCTGTCAGATATACGTAATTATCATATACTAATTGATGTTTAAGTATGTAATCATTCAAATCCCATTATAAACTCTTATTTTCGTTGTATTATATCATTTTAAGCACTGATGTACAATACCTTACTAAAGTAAATAACGTTATAATTTAACGGGCACAAAAAAGACGCTCAGGGAAGTGTATCATCACTTTCCTGAGCGCCTTCTTTTTCTCCTGTTCTCTTGCTTGAATATCCCTTTCATCAATTCCTGCACAATACCACTAAGTTTTATCACTTAGCAGCATATGTCTTAAGAACTAAGGTTAAGGTTAATTCAATTACTTGAAGAACTCATGTCCTCCATACTTGAACAGGTATGTTAGATGGCGGTCAAACCAGCTCATGCTGTTTTTATCGGCTCTTATTCTTGCCGAGAAATACAGCGCCCCTTGGGAGTAGTCTTCTCCCTGCAGTACACGATTGACTGCTTTTTTGGTACTTTCCGATATTTTCACGGAATAATATCTTCCGTCTTTTATCGGCGAAAACTGATAGGTGCTGCCGCTTCTTTGAAATACTACGGCTTTTACCGAATCAGGGAAATCCTTATTTTTAACTCTATTCAGGATGACGTTTGCGACCAACATCTTTCCTTTTATGTCCTCACCTGTTGCTTCAGCTTCAACGATTCTTTGAAGAACTCCAGTATCTTCTCCACTTAACTTGATTTTGTTTTTTGTTTTCTTTGCAGTATCTTTAATGGTTTTCTCTTTGGTTGAACTACTATCAACCTTACTTTTTGCAGCTGCCTGTACTGCTTTTTTCGAACTAGTGTCTTTTTTCTCTGTTTCGCTTGCATCTGTTACTTTCTTCGCTGCTGCAGCTTTTTTTACCGCAGTTGTTTTCTCTGTCTCTGTTGCTTTCTTATCAGTATTCTCAGTTTCCATTTCTGAAGCTGTATTCATTCTCTCAGCCCCATTATCTGTTGCTGTATTCTTTACTGTTGTAATTGCTTCAGCTGTTTTCTTTTCTGCTGCTGCCATTATCTCAGTAAAGCTGCTTAGGTTGTCCGAGTTTTCTTCTGCCTGTAAACTGATTATATCTTCATCTGTCAACAGATTTAAGTTTGTTGTTATACTTAATTTCGATGCAAGGCTATTTTCTGCCGCCTTTTTTTCTTCTGCCATTAACAATTTGTCTGCAGTAATATCAGAATCGTTTTTTGCTGTTTTGGTTATCATGCTCTGCATGAAGGAAACATAAGGATTTACGTACTGGGTACCATAGGCTTCTAAACCGCCTTGTACAATGTACCCCTTAAAATATATAGGATTCATTCGTACAATTGCTTCTATCGCTGTTTCTTCGCCTACCTCTTCCGACTCTTTGTTGGAATTTCCCGAAGTATAGACAGGGGTTTCCGTTCTGCTGGAGTGTTCGTAGATAGTATCCGGGCTCAGTATCAGAAAGCATGAAAGGGCAGCATAAAGTACTACTGCTGTGATTCCCGCTTTACCTCTGCCGGAGAGTGGTAACATATCTTTTACCGGTTTAAGAGCCCTTTGAAGAAACGAGTGTATTTTTAGCCNNGGCATATATACATCCTCTTTTCTTTTTTGATCTTATTCCAATAAAATATCGTCTTTGTTATTCTATTGTCATAAATAGTCTGTGGACTGTTAACCGCTTAAAAGAATCACAGGCATTGTTTTCCGTTAAGAGGTTCTCATGAATTATATCATCTCGCCTTTTACTGTCAATAACTCTATGCAAACTTTGGAAGAAACGATAACCTGATTCAGGTACGTTTTCTCCCCGACTATCTTTATGCATAATATGTTTTTCTTTTAAGCATTCCTTTTTGTGCATTACGCACAAACATTTTTTAACTAAATATTAAGGACTTATTAAATATTTTAAACCATTTTTGGTACATTATTCATGATCGACATGATTTTTTCTTTTTCACACTCAAAAACCCGCTGTTTTGTGGGTTTTGAGGCCTGTATATTGTTACATTTGTGTTAATTTCGTTAATATGTACGTAATATTTTACTTATGACAGACGCTTCTCTTATCCCGCCCAATTATAGCTATTCAGGATATTCTTTACCTCCTCTACTATCTTTTCAAATTTTCTATTTTGATAGAACAAACTTTCTCCAAAACAACGGACGTCTTACTACATTTGCCTTATTGATTTTAGGAGTTTCTTCTTATACAATAAGTATAACTATAAAGCTTATGTACATTTCAGATTATAGCCCATTTTTTAACTTTCATACATGTACGTTGGAATGTATGAAAAAATAAGTTATTCTGGATCAGAAATTTTCTCTAACAACTTGAACATTCAAAAGTTGCAGAGAACCACCACCCAAATGTGACACTTGAACATAGGCATTAATTTTCTTAATATAGGTCAGGAGGTGAAATCTTTGTCATCAAATCAAGGTTTAACAAAAGCATGTAAGAAAAATGGCGAAGTTTATTACCGAGCGGGAATTACTTATCGAAATAAGCATATCAGTATTGGCAGTTTTAACCATATAGACTTAGGGAACAAAGCTTACGAGACAGCAAATGCTATTCTTAGGGAAGGGATGTATACGCTTTCCGATTATGACAAAGATTTCGGACTTCCTTTTGAGAAATGGGTTATTTTGATGAATTACAGGGATAATGGCATTTATATCAGGAATCCTATTTATCTTCGAAAGAATTACTTCTTATATTATATAGGAAAAGACAATTATTATCTTTTTGATACAGACGATTTATTTTATTATGGTCATCACAAAATAATGATCCGCGGAGGCCATCTTTTTGTATCAGATTATGGTATGCAGGTTAGTATCCTCTCCCGTTATGGTATTAAGAATTATGCTGTTGCAGGCAGGGATTATAGATTTATCAATGGAAATGAACATGATTTAAGATATAGTAATATAGAAGTAATCAATCAATACCATGGAGTTTCTTTCTCTAAATGGAAAGGGCAGCCATGTTATGTCGCGAAAATCCATATAGAAGGCGATTATGTTGTAGGTCGTTATCCTACCGAAAAGGAAGCAGCCATTGCTTATAATAAAGCGGTGGATACCTTAAGACGCAGTGGCTTTTCGAAAAAATTTCCGATAAATTATGTAGCCGAAGCCGATGAGATTGAGTATGCAAAGTTTTATCACAGATTGAGGATTTCCAAAAATATCCGAATGTTTGCAGAGAATTATGCAGAAAGGGCTGATAAGTAACTATTTTTAAGTAAATTTCTAAGAATTTTAAAAAAAGTTAAAAAAACACTACCTTTTTTATTTTTATATGTTATAATGAATATATATTATTCTTCTTCCATTTTCATATTCCAGAAATTAGCCATCGGTTACCTGTTCTCAGGAAGCCGATGGCTATTTTATTCATCTTTTTCCTCTGCAGGGATTGAGAATTGCAGTTGATATAACCAATAATAAAATTGCTATTATAAGTTGTATTGCTGAACTTAGAGGAAACCAGATATTTCTTATTGCCGGTGAAACACTTCCCACATGATCAAACAGATACGATACCTGGGTTGCTATTCCTGTCTGACCTTTTAATACAGAAAGATAGTTAACTACAGGATTGACCAATAATAGCAGCATCCAGTTTCCAATATCTGCTTGTACATATGAGGTTGCTTTATCCAGTGTATTGTTCAGATGCATTTGCATGATAAAACGAATTCCCATGGTTATTCCTATTGTTCCAAAGCTCAATACCAGAACACTTCCAAAGGTTCCCACTGTAGCCGAGGTAGATTTCTTAAACAATACGGAAAAGAATATTCCGATACTTCCCAAATAGACAGCTGTTATAATAATCAAAAGCAAGAACTCTGCCATATCTCGCAGAGTTATACCGCCTATTGTAAATACCAGTGCCATTACCGGCAAACTGGTAAAGGTCAGGAACAGCATCATACTAATAGAAGAAAGGAGTTTCCCTCTTATTATAGAGCCAGCGGTTAATTTGGTTGTTAAAAGTATTTCCAGGGTCTGCCTTTCCCTTTCTCCTGAAACAGAACCTGCGGTTACTGCCGGCACCACCAGCATCAGCAAGAAGAATTCAACGGCAGTTATTATCGTATAGATTTCCAGAACATCTGAATATTGTACGCTGCCACCAAGTCCCTGTTTGTATTCAAAGGTCAGATACAGTGTAAGCAGTCCGAACAGGGAAAGCAGTCCGTTAAAAGCAAATATAATAAGATAAGTCTTAAAGCTTCTGGCATTTGTTCTCAGTTCTTTTTGGTATACCGGATTTACTCTGAGCATAATCAACTTCCCTCCTCATGAGTTATTTGCAGAAATAGAGCTTCCAGACTGCTTTCTTCTCTTGCGAATGAGGATATGACTCCTCCTCCCTGTATGATTGAAGTAAGCAACGCCGCTTCTTCTTCCTGATTTCCCGTAAATAACAGACTCACTACATTCTCAAGAATCGTTATCTTTTTCGTAAAAGGGTTATCCCTTATAACTCTTACCGTTGCTTCCTGGTTATCTACCATTCGCAAGACAATAGGTCTGGCATTGCCTCTTGCTGAGGTAATCTCTTCGATGGAGCCGGAGAGAACCAGCTTCCCTTTTTCAATAATTCCTGCGTGGGTGCAGATTTGTGCCAGTTCAGGAAGAATATGGGAGCTAATAAGTATTGTCATTCCTTCTGCACTGAGGCTTCTTAATATATCCTTCATGATTAATCTTGCCCTGGGATCCAGACCGGAAGCAGGTTCATCCAATATCAGCAGCTTGGGTCCATGCACCAGACACCTGGCAAGACAGAGCCTTTGCTTCATTCCTCGTGACAAGCTGTCAACATAGTTGTCATATTGGTCCTTTAGCTGGACAGAATCCAACAATTCCATGCACAAGCTTCTGGCTTCTTTTCCTGTAATACCATATATCGAGGCATAAAACTCCATGTATTCAATGGTCTTCAGATTATCATATACACCAAAGAAATCCGGCATATAACCGATTCTTTTCTTAAGCTCTCTGTTATTCTCTAAGGCATTGATACCATCTATAATGACTTCACCGGAATCTGCTTTCATTAATCCGGCACAGATTTTCATGGTAGTGGTTTTTCCTGCACCATTAGGCCCTACAAAACCATAGATTTCTCCCGGCTTTATTTTAAGTTCCAGCTGGTCCAAGGCCAGAAATTTGCCATAGCTTTTTGTCAGTTTATGAATTGTTAACACTTTAATCAGCCTCCTTCCAATAGGAAATATGAGGTAAGACTACCTGATACTCCTGCAAAGAAGATTCCTGTCTGTAACGAACGGTCAAAATATTATCCTCTGTAAGATAATCTGATGCTTTTATATCGATATCATAGGTACCATTAAATACTTCTTCATATCTTCCTGTATCAGGATTCAAAAAGAATACACTTCCCCCAAAATTCTGAGTATATTTACTTAAAACCTTCAGATTCTGTGCTTTTACAAAACTAAAATTTATGATTTTCTCATCCGCAGGGAACTGATAGGTATGAAGGATGCTGTCATTTGTCATATATCTGCCGGCATAATATTCATTCATTTTCATACCCTCTGCCTGAATATTGTTATCTATGGTATACACATATTCCTTATCCGCCAGATGATTATCCACCTTAACAGGTATTTTAACAAGGGTCGTGCCTTCTGTCTCCATAACAGAAGATATTTGAGACAACAGCTGATCACCTTCTTCTGCAGTCTGATTGCTTCCCTGTCCTTTTTCTTTTAATCCGATAATACAATTGGTATATTCACTCTGTGTAAAATTATATTCCACCATTAGAGATATCAGTTGATTCAGCCTGGTATTTTTATTTCCGTCTTTTCCCTCTTCCGACAACTTTGTCATCCCTTTAATTAGGGAAGTACTATATAAATCATCAATGGACAGCAGATATGTCCCATTCTCATTCTTTAAATGAATCTCCTGCCCTTTTTTCAGATAACCAATATCGATTAATCTGCCATCACATATCAATATGGCATTGCTGATGTCATAATCGTAGTCATTTTTTAAGGTACCGTTTATTCCGCTGCCCGTATGGGTCAGTTGTCCGCGAATACCCTCTCCCTCTTTCGTTGATTGAAAGATTCCTTGAAAATACACCGGGTTAAACGCTGGGTTATCTGTTACAGTCAGTTTAACACCTTTAGTTTCGTAGCGGATAATCTTATCTGCATTGTCAAAGTCTGCCTTCGTCCCCAGACTATTTTCGGTTATATAAGGATTTGCATTGGTCATTTCCATAAGATTAAATCTTCTGGTAAGATTCAACGTATAATCATAGTTATTTGGCATTGTCAGGGATAGGTCAATTTTGTCCATACCGCCATCTGTATAATCCTGAATTCGTATATACTCAGCATAAGGTTTCGTAATTCTTGTCCTAGTCCCTGCTGCATAAATTATTATAGTGAAAACAACTACCAAGACCGAGACAATTATAAGTCCCATTCCCTGCTTCTTTTTCTTCTTAAGATAAAAGTAGGTAACAGGGCCGCTTATCAACAGATACACTGCAATTATGATAAAGTATTTATAGGTGGCCGGAACTAATTTTTCCCTTGCAGAAGCAATGGAGTTCATCAATCCATCTGTCATAAACCAGCCATAATACTCATTATCCAGCTGTATATTGTTGTCTTCACTTATATGCTCCGTTATATGACTTATAATGGATAAGGCAATTGATTTCTTCTCCTCTGTCAGTCCCAAATCAAAGGCAAACAGTTGAACTCTGCCGCTATTGACCTTTGAGTATAACAGCAAGTCTCTGCCAGCTTCTTTTATCAGGCTCCTTCCTCCATCTAACCCAATGGTTGTAACCTGTTTTGCTGTAACCGTCTTTTGTAAGCCAGAAATCTTTTCCTCCGACAACTCCCTTTTTCTATACTCCAAATCCAACCCTGTTATAATTTCCGTCAGATTCTTCTTATTTCCCGAAGAAATCAGCCGCTGGTTACGCTCTGATAATTCTAATAAGAACATTCTTCTGCTCTTCTGGCAATCGAGAATGTGCTGCTTTAAACCTTTTAGCGCATCTTCCTTTGAGAGCAGGCTTATATTCACAGCCTCCGTCTCATTGCCAAATGATATTTGAAAGTTCTTAAAAACCTCACTTACTTCCTTGTTATAATTGCCAGCCCCCAGAACAAGGGTTCCCCCATTATTTACCCAGGTGGTGATTGCCTGAATCTGTTCCGTACTAAGCTTTGAAACATGAAAGTTGTTGATGATCAGCACATCAAGCAGATCAAGACCAAGGGGATTATCTGATAAGGTATCTTCTGTCAGATAAAACGTCTTTAGATTCAATTGTTCCAGATAAGCAAGATTTTCTCTCTCTTCCGTCAGCACACCTGCATAAATGAGCTTATCATAATTTCCGAAGGTAAGTTGATAGGTATGTTCCAGAACAGTGCTCTTTCTATTCAATAATTTTACCTGCAGATAACCTGTGTCATCTACTATTGGAAGTGCCAGCGATACCTTTTTGGTTTCCCCCGGCCTGACTGTGACTTCTTCCTGATACAAGGCATTATCTGTAGATTTTGGAACCATAACCTGGAAAACTCCCGTAAAGGACTTTTCTCCGCCATTTTCAATTTCACCTGACACGAGAGCATACCGGCCATATTTCACCTTATTGTCATAACCATAGTTTACAGACATACTAATGTTGTATTTATCATTTGTTAAGAGCTGTCCATCCTCTTCTTTCGCTCCTAAAGCAATCTGAGGCGACACAAAAAAACATATCAGTAACAGACTAATAGAAAATGCCAGTATTACCTTTCTGCCTGTCATCCTTTCACCTCTTCCGTTTTAGGCAGTATATCAGCTTTTGGCAGTATGACCACAAACACCGTACCGTCATGGTCACTGCGTGCACTGATACTGCCGCCATGCATGACTATGATGTTCTTTACTATTGCAAGTCCCAGTCCGGTACCTCCCGTCTCACTGGATCTCGACTCTTCCAACCGGTAAAAACGTTCAAATATCGCTTCAATATCCTTTTCCGGAATCAACTTCCCGTAGTTAATTACTGATATTTCTATTGTGTCCAGATGCTCCAGAATCTCAATCTGGACACTCTTACCATCCTTGCCATATTTAATCGCATTATCTATGAGGTTAGCAAAAGCTCTGGCTAAAAGATTACCATCTCCCCAGGCAGAAACCGAAGGTGTATTGGCTCTGAATTCATATTGCAGATTACTTTCCTGAAAACTCGGATAAAATTCCTCAGCCAGCTGTTCCACAAATTTGACCATATCTATAGGACCTGCCTCCAGAGTCACCTCACCGGAACTGAATTTGGTATAGGCAAATAGATCCTCTATAAGCTTCTCAAGTCGTTTTGACTTGGTATAAGCAATTTCTACATAGTGTTTCTTGACCTCCATATTAATATTATTCTCACCCTGCACCAAATCCAGGTATCCAATTATGGAAGTAAGAGGGGTTCGCAGATCATGAGCAACACTTGTAATTAATTGATTCTTCGTGTTCTCGCTCTTTCTCTCGTTCTCTATTATACGCCTGATATCTCCGCCCATCTGATTGATACGGTCTGCTATAAGCGCAAATTCATCATCATTGTCTATGGTAATTCTGGTATCAAAATTACCGGAGGAGATAGCTGTGATACCGCCCGCTATTCTCTCGATATACACAGCAAATTTTCTGGTAAGCAGTAAAAAATATCCCATAAACAGTATGATTCCAACTGCTATTGCAACAACTGTTACCATCGCAATCATACCTTTGGTAGCTCCCCCTTCCAGGGTAGGACTCATTTGCTCTGCCGTATATCTGTTGTAAAAGCTGTTGTTTTGTATTAAATTACTATTGCTGCCGAGGGAAGCTCCGCCCTGAAAGTCACCGGGTACATCTGCCTTTCCGCCTATCATATAATAAACGATGTAAATGCCAAAAAATATAACCGCTTCTGTTAATAAAGCATACACCAGACTTAACAGGCTATATAGGACTATTTCAAAACGAAAGCTCTTAAAAATACTATTTCTCAATTTTGTATCCTACTCCCCATACTGTTTTGATTATTTGTGCATTTCTGGAATCCATCTCTATCTTTTCCCTGAGTCTTCTGATATGCACCATCACTGTATTATTTGCCTCATACATCTTTTCATTCCACACTCTTTCAAAGATTTCATCGGTGGAAAAGACTCTGCCCGGATTGCTTGCCAAAAGATACAATATATCAAATTCAATGGGTGTCAGTTTAACATCCCTGCCATATGAAACAACTCTGTGATCCTCTTTGTTAATAACCAGATGATTAATAGCTATTTCCTTGTCTGCTTTATCTTCGTGAGAACTGGGATTGAACTTTGTAAACCGCCTAAGCTGGGATTTCACTCTGGCAGTAAGCTCCAGAGGATTAAAAGGTTTGATTACATAATCATCAGCACCTGTTCCAAGTCCTATAATCTTATCCAGGTCAGCCGATTTGGCACTGAGCATTATAATCGGTATGGTACTGGTCTCCCTTATTGTCTTACACATACTAAGCCCATCGGTTCCTGGCATCATGATATCTAATATGATCAATTTGATATCTTCTTTTTTCAAGATATCATAACCTTCTTTTGCATTAAAAGCTTTAAAAACCTGATAACCGTCACCGATTAAATGTATTTCTACCAGTTCAGCAATTTCTCTGTCGTCATCCACAACTAAAATGCTTGTCTGTTCCATTCTGATTTTCCTTTCTTTGAATCTTTTTTCTTATCCTTAATGCTCTATCATTTCATATAAGTTAAGCTTTAGTTTAACCTTTATTTCCTGCAATAATGCTAATGCTTGTTTGAGAGCTCTTCTGACCATCTCAATTTCGGGCATCCGTACAGCACTTCGAAACGCCGCACCTCAGCCAGCAAATAGTACCTTGCAGCTATCTCGTACAAATTCATAACATACCGGAATACCCCGTCTTATACAAGCATTTTAAACGCCTTGGCTTATAACTCTATTATGCATACAATGGTCACAAACTTCTGTTCAACCTATATATCACTATCTATGTTCACTCTAACATAGTTTATGAGAAAAAGTCTTTACTTTTTTCTTAAAACTAAAATAAGCTGCTGCAAAATAGTCACATAGGAACTATTCTACACCAGCTGTATGAGCAGCACTATAAGCCGAGTTCTGTATCAAATGGTCATCTATCTTTGCCACATGTTACCATGTGGCTCGCCGTAAGCGCCAGGAAATCCTGGTCTTATCAGCTGCGACCTACCCAAAAGCACGACGGGCCGCCGTATCGCTTTTCATTCGGTCTTGCTTCGAGTGGGGTTTACATATGCCCTGTGTGTTACCACCCAGGCGGTGGGCTCTTACTCCACCATTCCACCCTTACCGGGAAATCCCGGCGGTATATTTCTATTGCACTTTCCTTAGAGTCGCCTCCACCGGACGTTATCCGGCACTCTGCCCTGCGAAGCTCGGACTTTCCTCACCTATGGCCTTTCGGCAACTTATAGGCGCGACCATCTGTGCTACTCACAATTTTTTATTTTAACACGCAGAAAACAGATTGTAAAGGAGTTTTTCACTATTCTTATTGGCAAACTCTTGAAGCATAACCACTAATTCGGACAATGTGTTTACTCTGCATCATACCTTAAAACAGCTTCCGCCGATAAATTCCTTTAGTATGGAATGTTTCGGCACTACATCGCTGTTGACACCCAAAAAGTAATCAAGGAATTTCAACATACGTTTGGCTTCCATGTATTCCTCTGATTCCCTTGAAACACCAAAGAGTACAGGCTCTGCATAGGATTTTAAGATAGCCAGCTCATAAATCAGGGCAGAATTGAACATAACATCAGCTTCTTCCTGATATGGAAAGATATTCTGTTCTTCCCCTCTTCTTACGGAAGGCCACATACTGATGGTCTTCGTTCCGTCTGCTCCTCTGGTTCTTGCATCTCTTACCATTCTTCTAAGAAGCCGCAAATCAGTGGTGGGTATACGATTGTGCTCATCAATATTAAGTGCTGTCAGTGCGCTGATGTATATTTTAAACTTGCTTTCTTTGGGCAGGCTGTAAGAAAGCTTGTCATTAAGTCCGTGTATTCCTTCAATGACCAGTATATCATGAGGTCCAAGGGTTTTATAGTTCCCCTTATATTCTCTGTGCCCGGTCAAAAAGTTAAAGCTTGGCAGTTCAACGGTCTTTCCTTCTAACAACGCTGACATATCACGGTTGAAGCTCTCCGTATCAATTGCTTCCAGTGCCTCGTAATTCGGTTTTCCGTCTTCATCCAGCGGCGTCAGATCTCTTTCCACGAAATAGTCGTCCACGCCAATAGGGTGTGGAACCAATCCATGTGTCTTTAGCTGAATGGATAGACGGTGGGAAAAAGTGGTCTTACCGGAGGAGGAGGGGCCTGCTATCATAACTAACTTCTTGCCGGATTCTTTTATCATGGCAGCGATTTCACCGATTTTCATTTCCTGGAACATTTCCTGGGTAAGGATCAGTTCATTAAGCTTACCGGCTACGATTGCTTCGTTTAAGGCTCCAACGGTATCAATTTCCATTGTCTGTGCCCATTCATTGGATTCTTTCAGGGTTTGATATAATTTTTCAGGAAATACAAAAGGCTGAAGCTGTCTTGGTTTCTTTTTATCCGGCATAATAAGTATCAGCCCTTCATCTTTTTGAATCAGGTCAAACCATTGAAGCATACCGGTGCTGGGCGGCATATATCCGTAATAATAATCCTCAAACCCTTCCAGATTGTAGATATTGGTCTTTGAAACACGTCTGTAACGGAACAATTTCTCCTTGTCATACATTGCATATGATTTAAAGAGCTCAATAGCATCGTCCGTTCCAATGGTTTTCTTCACAAAAGGTAAGTCTTTCTCTATATAACTTCTCATCTTCAATTTGATTTTATCCGCTAACTCTTTTGTCGCAGGTACATTCATTATGGGCTGGCAGTAGATACCTTCTTTTAATGAGTATTCCACATATACCTTATCGATATTTTCTTTTCCCACAATACTGTAAATTGCTTTCATAAATACCAGTATCATTCCTCTGGTATAGGTTTTGTGCCCTGCGTCTTCTCCGGTTGTCACAAAACGGAGCTTACAGTTTTTTTGTACTTTTTTTGTTAATTCTCTCAGTTTGTTGTTAACAAGGGCAAGAATAAAATCTCCGCCGTCTTTTGGTGTATCTTCACGGCTGATCTCTAGAAGGCTCGTTCCTTTCGGATATTCCTTTATAACTCCATCTATCTCAACTTTTACGTATTCATCCATATTAATTAACCATGCCTTTCCCACAGACTGCTATCCTTGGCTGCAGACATAGATTGTCTGTGTATACAAGGAAAATATCACTTTGTACACAGCTTAGCCCTGCATACAAAGTGAATTATCTATGTTTAACAATATATTCAGCTTCTTTTACCTGAGCACCTTAATTAGTAAAATAATTAAGAGCTGCATGTATCAAGGCAAGATCCATTCTGATCTCTTCCAGTCTTTTATTGCTTCCGGCGGTATCTGTATCCTTTAATGATTCTTCTACCTGTTCTTTTAAGCGTTCTTCTCTCAGCAAATATTCTTCTACCAAAGGGCTGCCACTCTCTAGGAGCTGCTTTCCATATAAATAAAACAGCTCTTGTTCATAGGCTTCCTTCACCGGGTCTTTAAGTGCTTTTATAATGATATAGTATTTATCCTCTTCTTTTACCATTTTCTCAGACTCAATTCTATATCCATTAGCATGAAGATGTCTGCGTACCAGAAAAATCTCTGATTGAGGCTGCAGGATCAACTCTTTTACTTCTTTTAAAGCCGCCTCTCCTTCTGTTAATATCCGGACCATCAAGGCTCCACCCATACCGGCAATAACAACTGTATCCGCTTCACCGGGGTTTAATCTGTCAAGTCCATCGGATAGTCTTGTCTCTATTCTGTCTTCCAGCCCTCTGACCTTAATATTTTCCCTGGCTTTACTTAAAGGGCCTTTATTAACATCCATGGCAACCACCCTGGGTGCTATATTATTCTCTGCCAGATGTATGGCTATGTAGGCGTGGTCGCATCCTACATCTGCAACCCTGTTTCCTCCTGTAACAGAATCTGCAACAGTTTTTAAACGTAATGATAATTGCATGCTGTCTCCTGAATCGTTTGCTATATTCTTTAACTACTTTTGTTGCAGTACTTCTCTCAGCTACACTTGTGGCCTTGGTATAATATCAGACTTGTACTTTCTGCCCATGTACACCTGTACTATCTTCTCGTGCACACTTGTACTTACTGCTTATGCACACTTAGACTTTCTTCACATTTACACCTGTATTTTCTTTTCATGTACACCCGTACTTTTCTTCGAATATATACTCTCACTTTCCGCATATATACTCGTTCTTTTTTACTATTGCATATTAATCTTCATTTTGTACTTACTGTATTATGAAACGTTTCGGACGAAAATACAAGTTATAAAGTTATACCTCATCTATACTGCTTTATATTATAAACTCTCTATTCCAGATAATCCTTTAACTTACGGCTTCTACTGGGATGTCTTAATTTGCGGAGGGCTTTGGCTTCAATCTGGCGGATTCTTTCTCTTGTAACATTGAATTCCTTCCCCACTTCCTCTAAGGTCCTGGCTCTGCCATCGTCCAGCCCGAACCGCAGTCTTAACACCTTCTGCTCTCTGTCCGTAAGGGTGCCAAGGACATCAAAGAGCTGTTCCTTTAACAGTGTAAAGGCCGCAGCATCCGCAGGTACCGGAACATTGTCATCCTGAATAAAATCACCCAGATGGCTGTCTTCTTCTTCGCCGATAGGTGTCTCAAGTGATACCGGCTCCTGGCTGATTTTTTGAATTTCACGCACCCGGTCAACGGGTACATTCATTTCTTCCGATACTTCTTCCGGCGTTGGTTCTCTCCCCAGTTCCTGAAGTAACTGTCTCTGCACTCTTATAAGTTTGTTTATGGTCTCCACCATATGCACCGGTATACGAATGGTTCTGGCCTGATCCGCAATGGCTCTGGTAATAGCTTGTCTAATCCACCAGGTTGCATAGGTGCTGAATTTAAACCCTTTTGTATAATCAAATTTCTCAACTGCCTTAATAAGTCCTAAATTTCCTTCTTGAATGAGGTCAAGAAACATCATACCTCTTCCTACATAACGCTTTGCAATACTTACCACCAGTCTCAGATTGGCTTCTGCCAGCCTTTTCTTGGCATCTGTGTCCCCTACCTTCATTCTTCGTGCCAGTTCAATTTCTTCATCGGCACTTAAGAGAGGGACCTTACCGATTTCTTTTAAGTACATTCTTACAGGGTCATCTATGGCGATTCCCTCCGGTATGGAAAAGTCTATCTCCTCTATATCCTCTTCGTCTTCTATCAGGATATCCTCTTCCTCCGTCATGCGAAGCACATCCACATTATTTAATTCCAGGAATTCATAGATTCTTTCAATCATAACGGAATCCAGTTCAAAATCAGCAAAAAAATCATTTATTTCCTGAAATTCAAGAACATTCTTTTTCTTCTTGGCAAATACCAGAAGTTCTTTTAACTTTTCAGTGAATTTAACCATATTCTCATCCATTATTTATCCATCCTCCTTGCTCATTCCAGTATGAAAATTCAGCTTAATTACTAGTATTTTAACCACAGTCCAGGGAAATATGCAATTTCTGTAAACCCGTCTGTTCCTTTATGATACCCTGAAGTGTCTGAATATCATTTTGCTCAATGGCCTCCTTACTCTGCTTGTCCAGGCTGTTCTTCTTAATTCTTTGCACGGTTTCATTTAGAGCCTTTTCTTTTTCCTTGCTGCCCATTTCACTGCTTAGCTCCAGACTAAACAGAGCCGCTGCTTCCTTTTGCTCTTCTTTGCTTTCAAAATGATTGAGAATCTTGGCAGGGGTAACCTTACCCTCCTTCTCATATTGATCGAATAAAAGCTCGGCAGCCTGTTTGTACAAATCTTCTGTAAAATCCCTGGGTGTTATTATACCCTTGCNNTCAGATCATCTATAAGCCAGGTTAACAGTATCCTTTGGGACTGCCGCATTCCTTCCATGGGCAGGTTCTTATTTCTATCCTTAACGGTATGCTCTTTTGGTTTATAGCTGTCGCCGGTTCCAAGCCTGGCACCGTAACTATTCACCAGCTTGCGTAAATTATCAAAACCGATTCCATATTTGGCCGAAACAGCCTCTATATAAATATTTCTCTCGATTTCCTCGGTAAACTGCAGCATTTTCTTTGCTGTTTCATTAAAGAATTTTGTCTTCTGCTCCGGGTCATTCATATCAAAATCCCGCTCTGTGACTTCCACCTCAAAGAGAAAGGAATTCTTGGCAGTCTCTATTCGCTTTTGGAATTCCTCGGCACCTAAGGCTTTGATAAATTCATCCGGGTCTTTATACGGCTTCATATCAATTACCTTTACCGTTAAGCCCACATCCTTCAGGATTGGTATCGCTCTTAAAGCTGCCTTGGTACCTGCCGCATCACTATCGTAAGTTAACAACACCTCTCCGGTATACCGCTTAATAAGATTAGCCTGTAACCCCGTAAAAGCAGTTCCAAGGGATGCCACTGCATTGGTAAACCCTGCCTGATGAAGTGCTATCACATCCATATAACCTTCGCAGATAAGAAAATTCGATTTTCTTGAGGTTCTTGCAAAATTAAGGCCATACAGATTTCTGCTCTTATCAAAAAGTTTGGTCTCAGGTGAATTTAGATATTTAGGAAGTCCATCCCCCATTACACGTCCGCCAAACCCAATAACCCGGTTATTCGCATCCATAATAGGAAACATGACTCTGTTCCAGAATTTGTCGTATACCTTGTGTTTCTCATCAAAGTTTACAAGTCCCGACTCTCTTAAAACCTCATCATCATAACCCAAATGTTTTAAATACTTATAAATGTCATCTCCTGTCTGGTTGGAGTATCCAAGTCCGAATTTCTTTATGGTATCCTCCGATAACTGCCTGTTTACCAGATAGTCCATGGCAGCTTGTCCTCTGGGAGATTTCAATTGAAAATAATAATACTTGGCGGCTTCTTTATTAATTTCTAATAATCTTGCCTTTAAACCTGCCTGACGTCTGGCTTCTTCACTGATTTCAGCTTCCGGCAATGTTACTCCGACTCTACCCGCCAGATACTTTAAGGCCTCTACAAAGGTGTAGTTCTCATACTCCATAATAAAGGTAAATACATTGCCTCCTACACCGCAGCCAAAGCAGTGATACATCTGTTTAGAGACACTGACGCTAAAGGAAGGAGATTTTTCACTGTGAAAGGGGCACAGTCCCATATGGCTGCTGCCTTTCCGCTGTAATTTCACATAGGAACTGATTACATCTACTATGTCATTCTTCTGTCTTACTTCTTCTACCAGTTCTTCCGGATAAAACATGTCTTCTCCTTTTCCTTTTTAATATAAATCTATCTATCTTATACTTACTTCTTTGTAACTTGATATATTGTAATTTTTACTTTAAAATTCCAACTTAAATAATTATTTTCATTTTTGCTGATTAACTTTTAGCTATTAGCTAGAATCTGGTTTGTTTCATTTATTGCTCATTTATGATTTGAACTTTTTATACTAACCATTTATTTTTTTTCTTACCTTTTGTCTAACCTTTCCTTTAAAGGATTTGACTTCTATCATTTTTATATCTCTTAATCTAATATACACTCCAGAAACGAGGGATAGCAATCTCATTAAATTTAGCCACAGCATAACGGTCCGTCATCCCTGCTATATAATCACATACCGCTCTGGCTTCTTTTTCCTCTTTTTCTTTAATCATATTAAAGTACTCCTCGGGCAGAAGTTCAAGATTCTTACTGTAATATTCAAACAGGTACTTTAACATAGTCTCTGCTTTTTGCTCTTCTCCTTTGGCTTTTGGATTGGTATATACACTGTAAAACATATACTTTCTCATACCAAACATGGCTTTTTCTATTTCAGGAGACATTAAGATATCATCCTTGTCCTCACTGCAGCTTACAATATCATGTATTATTCTGTTTAACCGTTCTCTGGAACTGTGACCCAGAATATCAGTAAATTCCGTGGGAATATCTTCTTCTGAAATGATATGTCCTCTGATAGCATCATCAATATCATGATTGATATAGGCTATTTTATCGGATAATCTGACTATTTTCCCTTCAAGAGTCTTAGGAACTCCATTGGTCTGATGATTAACAATACCGTCTCTTACTTCTTTCGTCAAATTGAGCCCCCTGCCGTGATTCTCCAGAAGTTCAACGACACGTATACTCTGCAGATGATGTTCGAACCCTTCCGGGCAAATAGAATTTAAGGCCCTCTCTCCGGCATGACCGAAGGGTGTATGTCCCAGATCATGTCCTAATGCTATCGCTTCCGTCAGATCCTCATTCAGTCTTAAGGCTCTGGCAATGGTTCTGGCATTCTGGGATACCTCAAGGGTATGGGTAAGTCTCGTCCTGTAATGATCTCCTTCCGGAGCAAGAAATACCTGTGTTTTATGCTTTAATCGTCGAAAGGCTTTGGAATGAAGAATCCGGTCCCTGTCTCTTTGATAAATTGGCCTTAGATCACAAGGGTCCTCATACACATCCCTGCCCATAGAATTATCACTAAAGGAGGCGTATTTACTCAAAAACTGATGTTCTCTTTGTTCCAGCTTTTCACGCATGCTTAATGTCTTCGCCATTTTTTCTTTTTCTGCTTCTTCCATACCTGTTCTCCTTTCTTTCAGATTAATGCTTATATTAATAATATTCCACCAAAACTTCCTGTTTCCTTTTTTTATTTTCAAAATTTTGCTTTTCCGGTCGAACTTAACCCTTATATTCCCAGCCTTCATCCTTATGATATATCATGCGTTTGCTCATACCGCCATCTATCGTGATATTCTCTCCGTTTATAAAGCCGCTGTCTTCACTGCACAGGTACATGGCAAGCTTTGCGATATCTTCTGTCTTTCCGATTCTTTTTACCGGATGCTGCTCCTTGTCCTCTTTGGAAAATTCCTCTCCTGTAGTATCAATCCATCCAGGTGAAATACAGTTCACCCTTACTCTGCCCGCCAGACTGACTGCCATGGCATGGGTTAGCGCCACAATACCGCCTTTTGCTGCTGAGTAACTCTCTGTATCCTCCTGGGACATGGCAGCTCTGGTAGAGGCAATGTTTACGATTGCACCACCTTCTCTAAAATACTCCATAAACAGTTTCGTCAGATAGTATGGTGCGCCTACTCCTACCCGCAGTACTTCATCAAAGGCTTCAAAACTGCAGCCGGAGAGAAGGCCCTTGTTGCTGAAACACGCATTGTTTATAAGATAATCAATTTTGCCATACCGGTTAAGTACTTCTGCTACAAAGAGCTGAATATCCTGTTCTGCTTTTAAGTCTCCCGTAAAATAAAAGTCGGGAAGATTTGAATTTAATGTATTCTCTGTGAGTATGTCCATAACTGCTGTTCTGGCACCTGCTGCCTGAAAGTGCTCTGCCATACTACGGCCAATTCCTTTGGCACCTCCGGTTATAACGACTACTTTGCCTGTAAAATCCATTTATGCCTGCACCTCATTTCATTATTTTTTCTAAATTTATATAACTTAATAAATTGTTTGAACTTATTATACTATAGTTATCTGTACTTAAGGTGGATATTAGATTTGCCTCTATCTGTCGAAATTTTTTGTTAAATATAAATATTTGATAATGACCTATAAATTCATAGTTTGCCTACATAAAGTGTTTTAAAACTACCATGCCTATTTATGCTTTTGTCCTTTTCCAAATATTAAATATATATGCAAACTTTTGTACCTAAGTCATGAGACAAATAATATTGATTTTGCATCAATTGTTTTTTTATATTTTCTTAAAACTCTCATATTTTAAAACTTACAAAACGCTTCAGAATGCTTCTCTTTGCCTAATTTACTTTATAATTATGAAAACGCAACACCGCTCCCCATAGCTGGCCTTTCTGTAGTATCAAATTATAGCCAACAAAGCACAGTGTTAAGCCTTGCACGAACAGTTTTCAGACTCACACTGGAAAAGGTCAAATCCACCACACATTTCATAATATGGAACATTATGAAATATAGCATACTTGGTATAATGAAAGAAGCAGCAGGATCAAATACACCAATCCTACTGCTTCTTAATATATACCGCTTTAAATAAAAAATCGAGGCGACAAGATTTGAACTTGCGACCTCTGCGTCCCTAACACAGCGCTCTAGCCAAGCTGAGCCACGCCTCGATATTTGTATGTGATCAGCTTTTTTATTTTGCTCTTGCGTCTCACAACAACATTATAATATAATATTCTAGAGAAAAAATCAAGTAGAATTTTCATATTTTTTTAAAAAATTTAAAAATTATTATTAAGTACAAAAAAAAGCCCTAAAAACTGCCAAAGACATACAGATTTAGGTGAAAACGGAGGATATCATTGGAAAACATTATAAATTATCAAAAAGAGCTGGAAAAAACTCTATCAAATATAACCGCACAAGGCAGTACCCCCACTCTTCTGCTCCACAGCTGCTGTGCCCCCTGCAGCAGTTATTGTCTGGAATACCTGTCAGATTATTTTAATATTACCATATATTATTATAATCCTAATATCTCCATGAAAGAGGAATATGACCGCAGAGTAGAAGAACAGAAGCGACTAATCAGTGCTATGCCTGTAAAATATCCTATTTCTTTCCTGGAGGGCAGTTATGAACCGGAACTCTTTTATAAAATTGCCAAAGGCAAGGAAAACCAACCCGAGGGTGGTGAAAGATGTTTCGGCTGTTATGAACTCCGTCTGAGAGAAGCAGCCAAATGTGCGAAGGAAAATGGATTTGATTATTTTACCACTACCCTCACGATCAGTCCTCACAAAAATGCTGCCAAACTAAATTCTATCGGCGAAGCTGTAGCTGTTGAATATGGAGCTGTATATCTCCGCTCGGATTTTAAGAAAAAAAACGGCTACAAGCGCTCCATTGAATTATCAAAGGAATTTGCTCTATACAGACAGGATTACTGCGGATGTGTCTACTCTATGATTCGTTCCAGAGAAGGACAGGAATCAAAAGACAATGAATAAGTTTTAAGTTATTGTTTACAATTTACTGTAACGAAAAAATCCCTTAAAAATATGCCATTGATTTATGACAATATCGTGTGAAAATATCTATTTAGAAATTTATATGGTTAATATCATTTTTAAATATAGTGTAGATATTATGAGAAGATTTTTATATGTAGAAAATCGTGTGAAAAATATTATACTAGAGTTTCATATATAGAAATATCATTAATACAAAAATATAATTAAGGAATTTACGTTTACTAATTTGTAGACACATACATTTAATAGCAACTTTTAGAAATAAATCAACCTTAAGTTAAAATAACTAATCTCTCAAATCATTTAATGAAATACTTAAATCTGCATAATATGTATTTAATATATACTTACATATACACCACCTTCATGGTTTAATGGAAAAACTGGGTGTTATTGTAATGTAATATATCCCCACATCTTGTCTTGGGTAGATAATCCAATAAGTACAGATTATAAAATAAAGGGAGATACCTATGAAAAAAATTCTATTAATGTTCTTACTATTAACAGCTTTCGTACTTTCTGCCTGCGGTAAAAGTACCGATTCAAACAGTAATGGCAATACTTCTAATAATTCAGTCGGAACAGGCGATACTACTGAAAATACCGAAGCTTCAGAAACAAACGGGGAGGCTAAGGACACAGAAGAAAACACCTCATCTGAGCTTGAGAATTTAGGAGATGTAAGTGTAGATAAAGGAGCTTCTGAAGTAGTACTCACAATACCTGCAACTTATATTGAAGGCAAAACACAAGAAGAGCTAAATCTGATCCGTGAGATGGAAGGTTACAAGTCTATTACCTTAAATGATGATGGCAGTGCCACCTATGTTATGACAAAGAAACAGCACCAGACAATGATGACTGAAATCGCTGCTACAATAAATAACGCTATGAAGGAAATGGTTGGTTCTGTAGAATATCCAAATATTACAGAAGTAAAAGCAAATGATACATTTACAGAATTTACAATCACAACAAAGTCTAAAGAATTAGATATGGGTGAATCTTTCACATATCTTACGTTTTATATGTACGGTGGAATGTACAATATTTTTAATGATTCTGGGCCAGATAACATAACTGTAACCTATATTAATGCAGATACAGGTGAGACTCTTTCGACTTCTAATTCGTCTGACTTAATACAATAGTAGAATCGTTTTTCTACAACTGTAGTGTGTAATTTTAGATTCTTTGATGAAATTTTATTTTAAGTTTTATCCTTAATTCCTTCTAATTTAACGAATATAAGACCAGTAGCAAAGCTCTACAATAAACCGAACTTTGCTAAGCTGCTGCTAAGTATAGTCAAGTGCCTGGTCTTATATTTTGAGATATTTAATATGCTTTTAGCTTTTTTAGCTTTTT
>DJJW01000018.1 GCA_002434335.1 Lachnoclostridium sp. UBA6558
ATTCAAAAACATTGTACTAGTATATGCTTAGCACTAATATTAAAGATTGCAGTACTTCCGACATGTTGTATATCTATTATGTTATTGTACCAGATTGTTACAATCTGACTTTTTACTTGAAGAAATTCATTTACCCACTCGTTGTTATGAGCAAGCAATCTCACTTTATTTTTCTCTACCCCTTCCATATGAACGCTCCTTGCATCTCGCTTTTATTTCGTATTACTTCCTGTAAATTCCTTTGAGATTAATTTTAATTCAAAATGCAAAGTTTTAGAATACCTTAGCATTGTTTTCATTAAACAATAGATCAGCTTCTTCCTCTAAGAGCATATTTGTCTACTTTAATCTACCAGGTAAAGCTACTGTTTAGTTTAGAAGATTTATCCGGGTAATAAGTCGGTATTATTAAAATATAAAAAGCAGCTGGATATCTTAATCTGAGCACATCAAAAAAGCCCTAACCCAGCAGCTCTCTCGTCTGCCAAACTAGGACCTTGAAATGCGCCTCCAGGGGCTCGAACCCTGGACACCCTGATTAAGAGTCAGGTGCTCTACCAACTGAGCTAGAAGCGCTTATTCCGTATTTTTGCTTGTTCGTATTTCCCGAACGCAAAAATGATTATATAATATAAATTTTCAAATTGCAAGCATTTTTTCATATTTTTTTAATTTTTATTTTAATTCTTTACAAATGTTTTTCATTTTGACAATTTTTGTGTATTTTAATACGTATTCAATCATATAAGTTGGAGTCTGGCTTTCCTTATCTATTTTCATAGCAGCTTCAGCTTTAAGAGGTTCTTTGAATTATATGATAGCAGTAAAACTTTAAAAATATCTGCCTGTATTATAATTTCTGTCACATAAAAATACTGCTGCAACTTACAGTTAAATTGCAGCAGTATTTAAATATTATTTAATTTTCTCTAATTTATCCGTAAGCTGAGCTTTTGGTACTGCACCAACAATTGTATCCACTACTTCTCCGTCTTTGATTAATAAAAGTGTAGGAATGGACATTACTCTGTATTTGCTGCTGATTCCGGGAGCTTCATCAACATTCAGCTTACCCACTTTCACACTGCCTTCATAATCAGTTGCCAGTTCTTCAATAACAGGTGCCATCATTTTGCAGGGACCGCACCAATCAGCATAAAAATCAACCAATACGGGAACCTGTGATTTTAATACTTCCTGTTCGAAATTATCGTCTGTAAACTTATGAGCCATTCTTTTTCCTCCTTTGAACATTTATGCTAAGATAATAACCAATTTTTTAAAATATCCATTTTTCACTGGATATTTGTTAATTGATAGTAAATAATGTTTTAACCTCATCTAGTGTAACTTAAGTCTGCATCTTTTATTTGCTGTAGCTTTTATTTGCTGCTACCCTTCTTCTTAAGACTTTTTCCTAAAAGGCCGCTTACTTCATCCCAGGAATTCTTCATCTGAAGAGCCTTTTTGTTCAACTCCATATTCCCGCCAAAGGTCCTGGCAAGTTGATTCTTAACGGAATTTTTCATAACAGTCACCTAATTGAAGTTCTTATCTTATTATATGCATAAATCAATAAATTGTACAGGGTTATAAAGGAATCTTTCTTAATAAGTTGTTCTTATTTTTGATCTCTATAGATAACCATTCTGTGAATGGGATTTCCCAATCCTGAAAACTTTTCTTCATATTCAGTCATTACATTTCCCAATGCATACTCGCTGTGGTGCAGATCATAGGTATAATTCCTGAGAATCCACCCGGCATTTTCCACTTCTTCTAATGAAAAATCAAAAAGCGGTCTGTTATCTGTTTTGAATATTATCTCTCCATCAGGTTTTAAGAATTTGTCATACCTTCCAAGGAACTCCTTGGAAGTCAATCTTCTTCTGGCATGCCGGTCTTTCGGCCAGGGGTCTGAGAAGTTCAGATATATTCTATCCACTTCCCCTTTGTCAAATACATCATTGATGAACTCTGCATCTAATCTTAGAAAGAAGAGATTATTCAAATCCAGCTCTTTTCTCTTCTCAAGGCCGCGAACAAGCACGCTTGAGTACTTTTCTATCCCCAGATAATTAACCTTTGGATTCAATTGCGCCAGCTGACACAAAAACTTTCCTTTTCCCATACCAATCTCTATATGAATTGGATTATCGTTTCCAAAATAATCCTTCCAAAGACCCTTTGTTTTCTCCGGTTCATGTACTACATACTGATTTTTAGCTATTTCTTCCAATGAACCTGGTATATTTCTTAATCTCATATATCATTCTCCTATAAAGCTACAAATTTATTTATTTTCCGACTTTTTTCTTATTGAAAAATTTGCTAATTAATTATATCATACCAATAAAGAATAACAAGCATTTTCTATGTATTTGAAGGTAACATGTCTTATTTCTTTCTTTTGTACTTCTTCCTATTTATAAAAAGTATTAAATTAAATTATATAATTTATCGAAATTTGTACATTTTCACGATGGTAATTTTAAATTTTCGTAGTATGATATAGCTGTGTTCCGGCTAAAAAAACAATGCTTTTTTAGGGGTTCTTTTTTGAGTAAGAACATACGCTTTTCATTTTTCAAGGTTAATTCTTTTTGCTTACAATTAATAATTATACTGCGTATATTATTGGTAGGCAAAACGAAAAATAAACACAAGGAGGTAAACATGGAAAATGTAATTGGTCTGCTACACGACATTGAAGAAAAAGCGAATCTTATCATTGCACGTGCCAACGATGAAAAAGTTAAATTACACGAAGCCTTAAAAAATGATCTCGAAAAGTTGGATAAGGACGTGGCTGAAAGTACGAATGCAAAACTTCTTGTATTAAAAAATCAGGTAAACAAGGAATTAGCCACCGAAAAAGAAGCTATTACGAAAGACTGGGCAAAACAACTTGCCGACTTGGAAGCTAATTATACCAAAAGCCATAATGTATTCGTTGACAAAATTATTCAGGAAATCATTCGTGAGTAAATAATTAGTTACAGGGAGGTTTGTTATGAGCAATTTATTAGTTTATAGCGGGATTGTTACCAAGACCAAGGCCCTGGAGGCGAAATCGGTAAAAAGCGCGGAATATCAGTCAATAGCAAACTTCGAATCCACAGCAGATTTTATCGCTTATTTAAAATCCCATCCCGGCTATGGGGGGGTTTTTGCAGGAATTGATGAGAACCTGATCCATCGCGGCCAGGTAGAGGGAATGATCATCAACTGCCTGTATCAGGATTTTTCAAAGCTTTACCGCTTTTCCAACCCGGATCAAAGAAAGGTTCTTGATATTATCTTTCTCCGTTACGAAGTGAATATACTTAAAGCCTGTATGCATATGGTTTTCAACCAGCACAGAAATTATGATTTGGGTAGTATTACAGAATTTTTTAACAAACACTCCAAAATCGATATTGCTGCACTTGCTACCTCTAAGTCAATGACTGAGTATGTAGAACATCTTAAGGGCAGTGATTATTATTCTGTACTGACCAGCATTCAGAAAACGGATATAACCTCCTTTGATTATGAAATGAAGTTAGATATCCAGTATTTTATGAAAGCCTGGAAATTGAAGGACAGGGTATTGTCAGGGGATAATTTAAAGTATGTTACTGATACCTTAGGTCTTGAAATTGACCTGCTAAATATCATGTGGCTGTACCGCTCCAAGAAATTTTATAATTTACAGGTAAAAGATGCGTACGCCTATATTATTCCAATAACTTATAAGCTGAAAAAGGATAAGTTAATTAAACTGATGGAAACCTCCACCATTGAAGAGTTCAGCGGGGTATTAAACACCACTCCCTATGAGTTTATGGTTCCTTCCCTTGCTAATGGAACAATTGAAAAGGTATATCAAAGCACTGTCTTAAAAAATTATAAGCTTCATAGAGATAAATACCCGAATTCCATGGCACCCATCAGTTATTATTTGTATCTTAAGAGAACAGAGATAGACAGACTTACCTCCGCTCTGGAGTGTATTCGCTATAAGCTGGACCCTCAGGATACATTAAAATATATTACTTTTAATTGAATCGGAGGTGCAATAATTGATTGAAAAAATGAGATTTATCAGCATTACCGGTCCAAAGGCTGAGTTCGACAGAGTTGTCAGTGCGTATCTGAATAAATACGAGATACATCTGGAAAATGCCTTGTCTGAGCTTAGTTCCGTTCAAGATTTAAAGCCCTTTATAGAACCCAATCCTTACAAGGATATTTATTCAAAGGCTATTGAATTAGCAGAACGGTTTGATAAAAAGGAGCCTTCACAAGCTCAGAACATGACACTTTCCGAAGCTTCTACCGTTATCCTTTCAGCTTCCAGGGAATTGGAAGACTTGACAAGCCAGAAAAAGAAGCTTGGCCTTGAGAGAGAACATCTGAATGAGCTTCAGAAAAAGATTGAACCTTTTCGTCATCTGGACTATGAAATTGATAAAATATTAGCTTTCAAGTTCATAAAATACCGATTTGGCCGAATTTCCCATGAGTATTATACGAAATTCTCAAAATTTGTATATGAGAGCTTGACAACTTTATTTATTGAATGCGGTAATGATCCGGACTATGTCTGGGGTGTGTATTTTGTTCCCTTAGCAGAAGCAGAGAAAACCGATGCAATCTTTTCTTCCCTTCACTTTGAAGCAATATCTCTTACCACAGAATATGAGGGAACCCCGGATCAGGCCTATAATGCCATTGTAAAGAAACTGGAAGAAAACCAGGAAAAACTCAATGCCATTAATGAGGAAATGAAAAACCGTCTAAGCAGCCGGTCTGACAAAATACTTAGTGCTTATGAGATCATCTGTGTATACTCCAATAACTTTGATGTAAGAAAGATGGCTGCTTGTACAACCGTATCAAAACGCAATGCCTATTACTTTATATTATGCGGCTGGATTCCGGAAGAAAGTGTAAAGGAACTGCTTCAAGATATAGACAAGGATAAAGATGTGTTTTGCATGCTGGAGAAGGATATGGCAAGTGTATCTTCCAAGCCGCCTACAAAGTTAAAGAATTTAAAAATATTTCAGCCTTTTGAGATGTTTATTAAGATGTATGGACTTCCGGCCTATAACGAAATAGATCCAACCTTTTTCGTTGCCATAACCTACTCTATCATCTTTGGAATCATGTTCGGAGATGTCGGGCAAGGTCTTTGCCTTGCAATAGGTGGCGGATTGCTTTATCACTTTAAGAAAATGTCACTGGCTGCAATTGTTGCCACAGCCGGAGTATTTTCCACTATAATGGGCTTTATGTACGGCAGTATCTTCGGCTTTGAAGATGTCTTGCCCCATATATGGCTGAATCCAATGGAAAACGTAATGACCGTACTGTTAACAGCAGTAGCGTTCGGCTCCATTCTTATTTTAATCGCTATGATTATAAATATTATTAATGGTATTAAGGCGAAAGATGTAGAGAAGATTTTCTTTGATACCAATGGTGCCGCCGGACTTGTATTCTATCTTGTAGTACTTGTCTGTGTAGCATTAGTAGCAACCGGTCATGCTTTGCCCGCCGGTATTGTACTTGGGATTTTCCTGGGAATACCTCTTATTATAATCTTTTTAAGAGAGCCTCTCACCCATTTGGTAGAGAAGAAATCCGAAATCTTACCGGAACAAAAGGCAATGTTTTTTTTAGAGTCATTTTTTGAATTATTTGAGATTATTTTAAGCTACCTTACAAATTCTATTTCCTTCCTGCGTGTTGGCGCCTTCGCAATCAGTCACGCAGCTATGATGGGCGTTGTTATGTTATTCGCAGGAGCCCATACAGGGAATCCTAATATATTGGTTGTAATACTCGGTAATATTTTTGTAGCAGGAATGGAAGGCCTGATTGTTGGTATCCAGGTACTGCGTCTTGAATATTACGAAATGTTCAGCCGCTTCTATAAGGGTACAGGAAAAGGATTTAAACCATACAAAAGCAAATAATAGTTAAATTTAAGGAGGAACATATTATGACAATGACAGCAAAATTGATTTTAGTAGTAGCATTAGTATTAAGTATCGCAATTCCCTTTGGAGCATATTTACTCAGTGAAAAGAAAAAAGGTAACTTTAAGGCAAGTGTTATCGCTAATTCATTTTTCTTCTTTGGTACATTATTAATCGCACACGTTTTATTATTTACCGGTACAGCATCTGCTGCTGATGGTAATGCAGCTGCTTCTGTTGACGGCTGGAGATATTTAGCTGCCGCTCTTTCAACCGGTTTATCCTGTATCGGTGGTGGTATCGCCGTTGCTTCCGCTGCTTCTGCAGCTTTAGGTGCTATGAGTGAAGACTCCAGCATCATGGGTAAGGCTCTTATCTTCGTTGCTCTTGCAGAAGGTATTGCTCTTTATGGCTTAATCGTTTCTTTCTCTATTTTAGGTTAATGCTTTTAGAGGAACTTCGTTCCTATTATCTTATACAGCGGTTTGATATCGCCGCCGAAAGAATAACTTCCGGCGCATATAACAATATATTAAAAAGAGGTGTGAAAGTACTTTCTTTCACACTTCTTGGCATAAGGCTTTTCTCTTATGAAATAAGGAGGTAACTGTATGCGTATGTTTCTTATCAGTGATAATGTTGATACTTACACGGGAATGCGCCTTACAGGCGTAGACGGGGTTGTCATACATTCCAGGAAGCATTTAAAAGAACAGCTGGATAAAGCGCTTGCAGATAAAACCATCGGTGTTCTGCTGATTACAGAAAAATTCAGCCGCGAATTTCCAGATGTGATAAATGATGTTACGCTAAACCGAAAGCTTCCGTTGATTGTTGAAATTCCCGACCGCCACGGGACGGGAAGAAAGCCCGATTTTATTACTTCCTATGTTAATGAAGCAATTGGAATAAAATTGTAGAGGGAGATGTCTATGACTTTAGATGAGAAATTAGAACAATTTTATAATTCTGCAATGGAAAGCGCTACCAGCCAGAATATTGAAATAATTAAAGAATATCAGAAATCACTGCAGCAGATCTTTGACGAGCACAAGGAAGAACTTATCAGGAAATCCGAGGCAACTTACCGTGCAGAATCAGAAAAACTCATGCGTGAGAAGAATAAAGAAGTTGCAAGTGAAGTAATTAATTTAAAGCGTAAATTAAGCGACCGGGCATTTGAATTAAGGAATCAGTTGTTTCAGGATGTATCCGCTAAATTACAGGAATACATGAAAACTCCTGATTATTTTGATTTACTGGTTAAACAGATAAAAGCTGTAAAGGATTTTGCCGGAAAAGATGAGGTTATCATCTATATCAATTCTACTGATTCAAGCTTAAAGCCTACTTTAGAAGCTTCCACCGGTGCTGCATTGACTGTCAGCGACCGCGATTTTATCGGCGGTATCAGAGCAGTGATACAGGGAAAAAGTATATTAATCGATAATTCATTTCTGACCAGAATGGAAGAATCCAAAAATAAATTCGCTGTAAGTTAGATCTTTTTCTAACTTATAAGTTAAGAATAATCTTAACTTAAAGGCTTTTAACTAAAATGCCATGTGAAAAGAAGAAAGGGGAGTTATCTCCATTATGAATATAACAGGAAAAATATACGGAATTAACGGACCAATTGTATATGTGGCAGGTAATCAGGGCTTTAAAATGGGCGAGATGGTTCTTGTAGGCAATGAAAAATTGGTCGGAGAAGTAATCGGTCTGACAAAAGATGAGACNNCTGAGACCACCGTCCAGGTATATGAAGAGACTACCGGTATAAAACCAGGTGAGTTGGTATATTCAACCGGTGCAGCTATTTCCGTTACCTTAGCACCAGGAATTATCAGTAATATCTTTGACGGAATTGAACGTCCTTTAAAAGAAATCGCAAAAGAATCTGGCGCTTATATCGCCAGAGGTGTCAGTGTAGATGCACTTGATACACAGAAGCTCTGGGATGTACATGTAACAGTAAAAGAAGGGGATAAGATCTATGGCGGAACTATCATCGCTGAAGTTCCTGAAACCCGTGCTGTTGTACACAAATCAATGGTGCCTCCCGATGTGGAAGGTGTGGTTATAAAAGCTGCCAGAGACGGACAGTATACCATCAATGACACCATCGTAACCATCCAGACTCCTGACGGAGTTACAAAAGAGCTTTCTTTAACACAGAAATGGCCTATTCGTGTTCCCAGACCTACCTCCAAGAGATATCCTTCTGACCGTCCTCTGATTACCGGACAGCGTATCCTTGATACTCTGTTCCCTATTGCAAAAGGCGGTACTGCAGCTATCCCCGGTGGTTTCGGAACCGGTAAGACTATGACACAGCATCAGCTTGCCAAATGGTCCGATGCAGATATTATCGTATACATCGGCTGTGGTGAGCGTGGAAACGAAATGACAGAGGTTTTGGAAGACTTCTCTAAACTAGTGGATCCCAAATCGGGAAATCCCTTACTTGACAGAACAACTCTGATTGCAAATACCTCCAACATGCCCGTTGCTGCCCGTGAAGCAAGTATCTATACAGGTATCACACTGGCTGAGTACTACCGTGATATGGGTTATCACGTAGCTATCATGGCTGACTCCACTTCCCGTTGGGCAGAAGCACTTCGTGAGTTATCCGGACGTCTGGAAGAAATGCCTGCCGAGGAAGGTTTCCCCGCATACCTTGCCTCCAGATTGTCAAGCTTTTACGAAAGAGCCGGCTTTATGCAGAACTTAAACGGTACAGAAGGCAGCGTATCCATTATCGGTGCCGTATCCCCTCAGGGTGGTGACTTCTCAGAACCCGTTACCCAGAACACCAAACGTTTCGTACGCTGTTTCTGGGCACTTGATAAATCTCTGGCTTATGCAAGACATTTCCCTGCTATTCACTGGTTAACCAGCTACAGCGAGTATTTAAACGACTTAGCTCCCTGGTACACAGAGAATGTAGGAAGAGACTTCATAGACAGCAGAAATCAGATCTTAAGCTTGTTAACACAGGAAAATCAATTAAATGAAATCGTTAAGCTCATCGGTAGCGATGTACTTCCCGATGATCAGAAACTGGTACTTGAGATTGCCAGAGTAATCCGTTTGGGATTCGTACAGCAGAATGCTTACCATCCTTCCGATACTTACGTTCCTCTTGATAAACAGCTTAAGATGATGAATACCATACTCTATTTGTTTTCCAAGTCAAAACAGCTTATTGCAATGAACATGCCTATGTCTTTATTAAAGCAGGAGGATATCTTTGATAAGGTAATCTCCATTAAGTATGACGTTGCAAATGATGAACTTTTCAAATTTGATCACTATACCGCTATGATTGATGACTTCTATAATCGCATCATGGCCAAGAACGGTTAAGGAGGATATATAACATGGCAATTGAATATTTAGGATTAAGTGAAATAAACGGCCCCTTAATTGCTATAGAGGGTATTCGTGATGCCTCCTATGATGAAATCGTTGAACTGACCGTTGAAGGTAAGAAAAAACTCGGTAGAATCGTAGAAATTTATGAAGATAAAGCAGTAATTCAGGTATTCCAGGGAACAGAAGAAATGTCCCTTAACAATACTCATACAAAGCTTACCGGACATCCAATGGAAGTTGCTCTCTCCTCAGATATCCTGGGACGCGTATTTAATGGTGTTGGTCAGCCTATCGACGGCCTTGGACCTATTGTTCCTGAGGTAAATAAAGACGTAAACGGTCTTCCCTTAAATCCCTGCACCAGAGAGTATCCAAGAAACTATATCCGTACCGGTATCTCCGCTATCGACTGTCTTACAACCCTGATCCGCGGACAGAAGCTTCCTATCTTCTCCGGAAACGGTCTTCCTCATGATCAGCTGGCAGCTCAGATTGTTAAACAGGCATCTCTTGGTGAAAACAGCGATGAAGAATTCGCTATCGTATTTGCCGCAATGGGTGTTAAGCACGACGTTGCTGACTTCTTCCGCCGTACTTTTGAGGAAAGCGGTGCTACTTCTCACGTAGTTATGTTCTTAAACCTGGCAAATGACCCGGTAGTTGAAAGATTGATTACACCTAAGGTAGCTTTAACAGCAGCTGAGTATCTTGCCTTTGAAAAAGGTATGCACATTCTCGTTGTGTTAACCGATATGACTTCCTTTGCAGAAGCAATGCGTGAGGTTTCCTCCTCCAAGGGTGAAATCCCCAGCAGAAAGGGTTATCCCGGTTACCTTTACAGTGAACTTGCAACCATTTATGAAAGAGCCGGTATCGTTAACGGCACCAACGGATCTGTAACCCAGATTCCTATTCTGACAATGCCAAACGATGATATTACACATCCTATACCAGACTTAACAGGATATATTACGGAAGGTCAGATTGTTCTTGACCGTACTATTTATCAGAAAAACGTATATCCTCCCATCAATATCCTTCCTTCCCTTTCCCGTCTTATGAAGGACGGTATCGGTAAAGGTTATACAAGAGAAGATCATCAGGATCTTTCCAGCCAGTTATTTTCATCTTATGCCCGCGTGGGTGATGCAAGAGCTCTTGCAAGTGTTATCGGTGAAGACGAACTTTCACCTATTGATAAGAAGTATCTGAAATTCGGTGCTGCAATGGAACAGGAATTCATTACTCAGGGAATGGATGAGAACCGTACCATCGTACAGACTCTGGATTTAGGCTGGAAACTGCTTCGTATGCTTCCCAGAGAAGAGCTGGATAGAATTGATACTAAGATACTGGATAAATACTATATTTCATCAGAGGCTTCCAAATAAGTGCCTCAAACAAGCTAACCGTAAATATACGGCTGTAGCAGAAAGGCATGGGTGTTATATATGAATCCGAATACCTTTCCCACCAAGGGAAACCTAATATTGGCGAAGAACTCCCTAACCTTAGCGAAACAGGGCTATGAGCTGATGGATAAGAAAAGAAATATTCTTATTCGTGAACTGATGGAACTGATTGATAAGGCAAAGGATATCCAGACAGAAATCGATGGAACCTTCACCAGTGCATATACGGCTTTGCAAAAGGCCAATATAGAAATGGGTATCCGGAATGTAGAAGACTTAAGCTTTACCATTCCGGAGGAGAATTCCATTGAAATTAAACAAAGAAGTATTATGGGCACGGAGATCCCCCTGGTAGATTTTAAACTGGAGGATGAAAAACCTACTTACTCTTTCTTTAATACCAGGTTATCACTGGATGAAGCCACCAGTAGTTTTCGTAAGGTAAAAGAGCTTACTCTGCGCCTTGCAACTATTGAAAACTCTGCCTATCGTCTGGCAACCAGTATTAATAAGACACAGAAACGTGCCAATGCCTTAAAGAATATAACAATTCCCCATTATGTAGAGTTAGTTCATAACATACAAAATGCTCTCGAAGAAAAAGAGAGAGAAGAATTCACAAGACTTAAGGTAATTAAAAGCAGACGTAACTAGCTCTGCTTACTTATAGCAAAAAAGAGCCTTCCTTTTATGTTAATCGCTAAAAGGGAAGGCTCTTTTTTGCTC
>DJJW01000032.1 GCA_002434335.1 Lachnoclostridium sp. UBA6558
TGTTCAGTTATCAATGTTCATATGCATTAACGCTATCAATTATGACCGTTTTTGTATTCTTTAGCGCGTCAGCAAGATGTATTATAGCACCCCCATATATCAATGTCAACACATTTTTTCAAGTTTTTCAAATTCTTCTCTCAATTTCTAAAACCGCATTTTAAATACCTTTCTAACCACTGATTTTAACAGGCTTCTGAAATGGTTCTCTCATACCGTAAGTAGGGTTATCAATAACCGTTCCGAAGTTATAAGTACAGAATTTTATTAATCCCTTACACAATTATACATAGGAATTTTTCAAAATAATTTTAACTTTTAGTAGCAAATACTCTATCAAGCTTATTAATCCTTTTTCTTATACCGAGTGCAAATCATAATATACATCATACGGGTATCACTCAAACAATATCCAGTACTGCCTTATGTAAATTGTACTTCATTGTACCTAGACACCCAATGTTTACTCTGAGGCAAGACAAAGACATGAGGCTTATTATGAACAACTTTTATTACCGGTTCATCTCACTTTGATAGCCTGTATCCTTATGGTTCGCTATAATACGTTCTATTTCTTTCCTGTCTGAGGAGGGCAGGTCACCTAAAACTGTATTTTTTACTGCACAGCAGGCATTTCCGAACTCCAGAGCAGACTTGCAGTCTCCATATTCCAAAAGGCCAAAAAGAACTCCTGATACATAAGCATCCCCGCTTCCTATACGATCTACTACTTCAATGTGTTCGTAGGGCTTTTCTTCATAGAAGCAATCCTCATCTTTGCAGTAAATAATGGAAGTGAAGTTATGTTTTTTCGGACTTATTATTGTTCTTTTGGTTGAGGCTAATATACTTATCTCATATTGAGCTGCAAATTCCTTTAAAATATTATTAAGTTCACCTGTCTTAAGGAAGGTTCTTCTTGCCGTCTCCTCCGAAATAAAGAGGATGTCAACAAAGGGAAGAATCTCCTCAATTGTCTCTCTTGCCTTATCTTCTGTCCAAAGATTGGCTCTAAAATTAACATCAAAGGATACCGCCGCTCCTGCTGCTTTGAACTTCTTTATTAATGCAACTGAGGTTTCTCTTGCCTGTCCGGATAAAGCGAGTGAAATCCCGCTCGTATGAAATAATCTTGTCTTTGAGAATACTTCCTCATCGATATCATCCAGCCTGATAGTATTTACCGACGCATTTTTTCTGTCATAAACGACAGTAGGTTTTCTTGGATATACACCATATTCGTAATAATACAGTCCAAGTCTTGCCTCTTCACTGTCATCATAAATCAGCCAGTCATCACTTACTCCACAAAAACGTATATTGTTTTTAATAAAAGTCCCTAATTCTGTCTTGGGTATTTTAGAGATTATACCGGTTCGAAGTCCCATAAGAGATATTCCGGATACTACATTTAGTTCCGCACCACCTGCTCTTTTCTCAAATACCCCCCCTGAGATTAATCTTTCATTGATGGGAGAGGATAATCTTAATAAGATTTCTCCAAATGCCAGTGCATCAAACTCTTTCTTATCCTGCAGTAACTTCATCTTAACCCTCCTATAATAAGTAAAAATCTGCTGAGTTTATTATATTTATTCAGCAGCTTTATAAATTGTGTAGATATAATTCTACTGAGACATTTTTCATAGTTTACTTCGGCTTATATATTTTTTAAAGTAAGCATTTTACACGGTTTACTTCAGTTTATATATTATTTAAAGTAAGTATTTTTCATGGTTTACTTCGGCTTATATATTATTTAAAGTAAGCATTTTACACGGTTTACTTCAGCTTATATATTAATTTAAGCAAGCATTTTTTACAGTTTACTTTAACTTATATATTTTAAAGTAAGCTGCCAGAATTCTTCTTACTCTGAGAATCACTGACAGCTTACTTTTGTTCTATGATAGCTTTTATTGATTTAATAATCTCTGCTTATTTCTGAAGAAGGTGAACTGCATAACCACCGATTTCTTCTTTTAAATAAACAGCTACTTTTTTATTATTCTTATCAAATTTTTCTGTTTCTGCATCAAAAAGGAATCCACGGCTCTCCAGATGATAAACTGCTCTTTCCAGATAGTTGGTTGCTATGGCAATATGACCATGTTTCCCCAGGTAAGGTGTCTTCATTACCTCGATTCCAAGGCCTGCGAAGATGGATGAGTTACCAGCATTCTTCGTAAATCCGAACAGATTGTCAAAGGAGTCTGCTATTCCGTTTGCTTCTGTGTCATTGGCAGCATTGATTCCGATATGTCTTAATTCAAAGCCAAGCATCTTTGTTATTGCTTCTTTTGTCAGATCTCTGATTTTGTCAAATTCTCCATTTTTAACAAGTGCATCATTTACCATCCAGCTTCCGCCACAAGCAATGATTTTAGGAAAATCCAGGTAGGACAACAGATTCTTCTCGGTAATACCACCGGTGGGCATGAACTTCATGTTTACATAAGGTGCTGACATAGCCTTTATCATATTAAGTCCTCCTGCTGCTTCCGCCGGAAAGAACTTAACTACATCAAGGCCCAGTTCTATGGCTTGTTCTATGTCACTGGGATTTGCACAGCCGGGAGTTATGGGTATGCCTTTATCTACACAGTATTTTACTACTTTGGGATTAAGTCCAGGACTTACAATGAATTTCGCACCGGCATTAACCGCTCTGTCAACCTGCTCGGTGGTAAGTACTGTTCCTGCGCCTACCAGCATTTCAGGAAACTCGGAAGCCATTATACGAATAGATTCCTCTGCTGCATCCGTACGGAAAGTTACCTCTGCACAAGGAAGTCCTCCATCAATCAGTGCCTGCGCCAAAGGCTTGGCATCTTCTATGGAATCCAACTTAACTACAGGTACAATACCAAGTTTCTGAATTTGTTTTAATACATCCTGCATCTTTTACTCACCTATAAAGGGATAGGTAATATCCCAGCCACTATTTATGGCCGAAGCCGATTTCGTGGCATCCTTTCTTTGTACTTTTTACTTTCAGCCTTTGCTTTATTTATACGTTTATCTTCACTTTCAAGTATAACGCAAGGTCCTGTTAATTTCTCTAACGATACTGAACATTTTATTGATTTTCCCGTACTTCCTGAAGCATAGTTATGCCAGGCTTAGTATCCTTTTTTGGGGCGAGGCAATTTACATGGAAGGTGTGACTTTTTGGGATATAGATAACGAACTATCCTTATGCTATGACAATAATACCTGTCCTAAATTGGTAATAAATTTAAGCAGCATGTTATTATTATAAAGAACTGATAAGAAGGTACTGTCATTAATCATCTGAAATACCTTCTGTCCCCCTTCCGTGCCCGCAAATACTGTTAGTATGAGAAATAATACCCATACCACGACAATTCCCTGTAACAGACCCGCCAGCAGTCCGGCTGTTTTATTCAACCCATTGATAAGCGGCAGCTTACTCAGGATATCAAGTGCTAAACAAATCACACTTAATGCTATGCTTACGATAGCNNAACTACCAGAAAAGCTCCTGCATTTATAACCATTCTGCTGACGGACTGGCTGACATATTCTTTGAAATTATCAACCGCCATAGCTTTGTATACTTCTTTGTTATTATTCTCCACCAAGGATTCTCTCATGGCTTTGGGAAGAGGAAGTTTTCCGATAAAGCTTACCTGATCGGTTACTTTATCAGCTTTGTCTTCTTTCTCTTCATAATCAATTATTTTCTGTATTTTTTTTGTGGTATAATCCATCAGCTTTTCATTTTTTTGTGCTTCTTTGCTAATAATAGGACTTACCCAGATAGTAAGCATGATTGCTATTATAGTTGAAAATAAGGTAAAGACTGTACGTATAAAACCCATTCGTCTTCCGTTTAGAACAAATCCGATTAAGATTGCTGCTACTACTATTAATACCCAGTTTATGGGGCTCGCCGATGCTAATACCATCATTTTAATTTCACCTCATCAATTGTTTCATCATTAATCATTATGTATCTGTTGCGACCGGGTGCGGATAATATCTGCGCTATTTCTTTTTCAAAATGGCTGGTCATCCTAACTTTGCCGTTTAGCTGATAAATCAGCCAGTCACGGCTGGAGGTTAAGACTATCTCTTCACCATTTAAGCTTATGGTACTGTAAGAAAAATCTGTATTTTTACGAAATACTATATTGCCGTCAAGATCATATACTACTATCCGGCTGCTGTCTGCATTATCAGCATCCTCCAGTACAAGCCCTATGTAACTCTCATTATAAAATATGGTTTTTACCTTACTGTCCAAGTCCTTATTAACTTTAACTTCCGGTGTTTCCTCCATCGTATATATTGTGAACTTATCATCACCGAAAGCGCAGACAGTATTATTGTTTACGAATTCCACATCAGGAATCAGTGTTGTACCATAATCATCAGCTCCCACCACTTTATCAATATAACTATCTCCTACACCTCCAAAATTAAAAAAGGTAATTTTATTCGATAGTTCGCCTTTTGAGAAAAAAACATAGCTTGTTACCAGTTTGGTTCCATCTTTTGAAATACTTATGTCAACAGGAAATCCGTCTTCTTTTTCAGTAGTCCTTCTATTGACAATTTCTTTTCCACCCTCTTTAACATAATAGTTAATATGGTTTTCTCCTTTTCCACTTAACAAGACTGCCGTTACACCCTGAGAGGCTATTACACTTTTAATAATTGGATAATTCATTTCATTCGAAGACTCCAGGCCTTTCGGACCATAAATATTAAGCTGTTTGCTACCCCTGTCACTTACGGATACATAACCCCCATTGACAGATACCTGAGGGTCCTTCATCTGATAGGTGTCATTCCATAATTGGCTTCCACTGCTGTCAGCTGCCATAATTCCATCCCTGCTCACACGGATATATCCACTACCATAGGTGTAATATCTGGCGGAGCCTGTATCACTTTTCTGTACAGACTTAATTATCTCATAATCTGTGTATCTTTTATTGCTGATTGTATAGAATACGCCGCCTAAAGCGATAACCACTGCTATTGCTGCGAGTATAATCAATGTTATTACTCTTTTTCTATGCTGGCGTTTTCTGATTTCATAAATTCTTAATTCCGGTTTTTCCAAAATTACTGCCATATATGTACCTTTCCCACTCACCGTTCTCTTTCGTCCGGATATCACAATTACTAGTGCTTGTACTATTATAACGTATTTTATTTTATAATAACACTATATTTTTGTAAGCTTAAGTAATCCATAAGACTTATGGCGCTTATTTCACAATTATAACATTCCTCCTTAGCTATAGCAATTTACAATCTTTCTTTTTCCCACTTATTAACTTTTTCCTTTCATTATACTCCTTTGATATTCTTTTATAATATTCTTTTTTGATATTTCATGATATTCTCTTTTGTTATTTTCTAATGATATTCTCTTTGAATATTTTCTCAGGATATTCCCTTATAATATTCTCTTATAGTATTCTCTTTAAAAAAGTTCTGCCGCTTAAGAATGCTATCCTAAGCGGCAATTGTATTAAGGTACTATAAGCTTCTGTCCGGCCATAATTTTGTTTTCATCCTCTATGTTATTTAATTCTTTAATCTTATCCATATAAGTATAGGTATTATAAAGCTTGAAGCTGATGCTGGCAAGGGAGTCTCCTGCTTTTACCGTATAATATTTTACAGTGGCATTGGAAGAAGCCGGCTCGCTGTCCTCATTTTCAGTATCTTTATCACCAGAATTATCGGCTACTGATGTATTGGTATTCTTCTCTGTGTTTTTTTCTGTATTTTTTTGGGTATTATCTTTGCCTGTATTATTTTCCGTATCTTTTTCTGCGTCTTTATCTTCCTCTTGGTTCTTTGTTGTCTCAGTTTCTGAATTATCCGCAACTTCCGTCGGCTTCGTTTCCTCCGGCTCCGGTGTGACTTTACCTTCTACCGTATCTACTATAATTCCTTCATCATCCTCATTTTTAGCATCTTTATTTATTGTTTTCGTTTCATCATCTTTACCGGCTGTCTGGGTATCTGTATTCTTATTTCCATCCTCTGTGCCGTCTTTAGAGGCTGTATTGATATTTTGAGAGATGGTACTAAGGGCAGACTCCATTTTCTTCATCCTGTCATAATTGTCTAACATAGTAGCCGCTATGACCAGAACTATAATCGCCAGCAATGAACTGGCAGCATAGAGAAGCCGTACAACACTGCGGTCTTCCTTTACTTCTTTCTTCTCCTGAATAATGCTGCGGATTTTTTTCGTAGTCTGATCGCTGTAGACTGCCTCTTCCCTTATGGCCTGCTCTTCCTTGTTCTCTATCATGTAGTTCTGCATTTCTTCATTTTTTTCGTAATATATGTAATAGCCGGGCTGCTTTACCAGCTGATTGCTTTCACAGAAATAAAAGGCCTCATCCCTCTCCATACTGTCCATTTTAAGTAACAATTTTTCATTTCCTGAAAAGTTATCCGTATGGACTTTCCTGATCTTATCATTGCTTTCTAAGTAAAACCCCGGACCAATAAGTGCCCAGCCCATAATTTCCACATCGGTAAAATACTTTTTAATATTTTCATATACACTTGTCCAACCGTCATCAGAAAGAGTAATACCTGTGGATAAATCCGTATTTCTCATTTCCACGGCTCCCTTGATGAACACATTCTTTGCTTCTTCTGTTTTAACACTGTAGCCCAGAAATACTGCCGCTCTTAATTCTCCCGGATTGGTATCTGCCAGCTGCTTCAAGAAGGTCATTACATAATCTTCCACATAAATTACCCGCCCATGATATAAGACATTTCCAACCTGTCTTATATTCTTAGGCATTTTTATTGTTACGGTATTACCGCTATTCTGTCCTTTTGCAGATGAATTTTCCATTATACAACCCACTATATATCCCAGAGTTAGCTGGGATACTGCCACATATAGATAAGGAGTGAAAGAATCTGCATGTGGCTTCCTTTCTTAATTAATTTTTCCCTTCACTCGTTTCATTCGCTCCCGAATCCTCCGGAAACATCCGTTAGAACCTATACCTTTTTCGTACAAGTTCCTCTTTTTACTTTTTATGCTAGCATACAGCGGGTGATATTTATGTCAAATCATACCCTTATTTTTGTAAATATTATCCTTTTTATTAGTTTTATTTCTCGGAAATTTTATCTCATGTCTGTTACTCCTCCTTAACTTTACATGTAAATACGGTATTTGCGGATACTTTGTTGAAATATGACCTGTTAATTATTACTAATTTATGACTAATTTAATTTTTTACGGTAATACTTTTGTTAAGTAAGAATAAGGTATAGTACGAGTATTAGTAGGAGGTTCCGATGAATAAAGAATTGGATATAGAGAGGAAATTATATTATTTCAATACAAAAGAACGATATTCCGTTTATGAATTCAGCAGCCGGCTGCAGAATTTATTACAAAACAAACCTGTTAAAGGTCGTCCGATTGTTTTTCTTTGTATAGGCTCTGACCGGGCTACAGGGGACTGTCTTGGTCCGATTGTTGGATATAAGTTATCTAAAATGAAGCAGTATGATATGATACTTTACGGTACTTTGGACCAACCGGTTCATGCAAAGAATCTAAGCGACACTATTAATCACATTCAGCTTCATCACCCGAACGCCTTTGTCATCGCAGTAGATGCTTCTCTCGGAAAATCCAGTCATATCGGCTATATTACCCTAGGTGAAGGTCCTCTCCTTCCTGGTGCCGGTGTCGATAAGAACCTTCCTCCCGTCGGAGATATTTTCATAACAGGAATCGTAAATTTTTCAGGAATGCTTGATCATATGCTGCTGCAGACTACCAGGCTGAATGTTGTTATGGTACTTGCAGATTACATCTGTGCCGGAGTTAATTATTGTTTTTATCAGCTATCAAAAGCTTAACAAAAGGAACACAAAATCTAAAGCTGTTTATTTTTGATAAAAATAGATGCAATGTACCTGTCACAGGACAACAAAAAAGCACGAAACATACTTCGTGCTTTTTTGTTCTTATTGAGCAGACAGTGTCTTCTTCTATCTGTTTTCACTAATCATTAGTAATTTTCCTCTTTCGCCTTAGCCTCAGCGACTCCGGATTTATATTCTGCAATCGCTTCCGAAACCGTTGCTATGTTCTTATCATACATAAGCCGTATCAATGCTTCCNNCCCAGATTTTCTGCCGTCAGCAGCTCCTTGCCGATATAGGCTTCATATCCGGAGGCAATTTCAAGTGAGAGATTCTTAATATTATCCTGTGTGGTTTTGATATCTCCGTGAACCTTGGTATACTCTCTCTTAAGACGTAAGAGCTCTTCCTGGTTCTGTTGGGTGATCTCTTCTCTGATTACATTTCGGGTGGTATTCTCAAAGTTACTCAAGGCCTCTTTTTTACCGGCATTGATATTGCTCAGTTCTTCTTCTAACTCTTCCAGTTCCCGGTCAAAATCTTCCAGCTCATAGATACTCTCATCTTTATCTTTTAATATACCTCTGCGTATATTATCGATACCCCTGCGGGTCAAAGTCATCTGTTTTCTTTTTTTATGAATCTGAACGAAGGTATTTCTGTTTTTTGCTTTTATATTATTTTCTATAAGGAGAAAACCGCCGCCAAAGATTAACACTATAAAAGCATAGATCAGAAATAAGAATATCATTTTCTCCTGTGGCAGCACCAACGTATACAGTAAATAAGGAAGAGCTAATAATAGAAATGCAACAACTACAGCAATTATCAGAAGGTCCATTACCCTTGCAGGAAAAAAGATGGAATAAAACAATTTGTTATTCAAAACCAGAGGGATTCTGTTACTTTTAAACAAATCTCTTACCTCAAGCTTCATTAAACGGTATTCTTCCCTGATTCCAGCTGTTTCATTGTCTATTCTTTCATTAACCTTCTCATTTTTTGACTTCAGCTTACGATTTTTAATCTTCTTAATCTGCTGTCTGGTAAGGTCAAGCTGTTCGTCGTAGGTCTTTTCTATCTCTTCTTTTCTTTGTCTGAGTGCAGTTCCTATTTCATCAGCAATATCTTTTTCTTTCCCCTTAATACTCTTTTCAAGCCTGTTTTCCTGCTTTCCAAGTTCATCATATTGATTCTGGCAGGTATTCAGATCTGTTATTTTCTGCCTGACAGCCTCCAGCTCTTTTACGCCGCCGGATAATATATTGCCCTGCATCAATTTCCCTCCCTTATGACGATTCGTTTATTTTTGATTTTAACTGATTACTCTACAAAGGTCAATCCTTTTAGACAAAATACACCGGTGCAAATATACCCTTAACACCTTTAATTGATAGAAAAATCGAGCTTATCAAATTATGTATCAATTAATTGAATAAGTGATGTAACTATCAATTTTATAGAATCAGAACTCACCTATATCTTAAATCTCTCTACAATAGACTCTAGTTGAATTGCCAGTTCATCCATGGTTTTACTGGAGGCCGCCAGTTCCTCAAGGGAAGCGGTCTGTTCTTCCAAGGAAGCTGATATTTCCTGGGTAGAAGCCGAATCTTCTTCTGCAATTGCAGAAAGGTTCTCCATGGTTTCGATAATTCCGCCTTTTACCTTCTCCATTGCTTCTCCGCTTTTACTCAATTCTCCTACGGCATCACTTGCTTTCTTAATTGCTGCGGATATACCGGCAAAGCTTTCCTGGCTGTTGTTGGCACTTACCGTCTGCTCTTTCATGGCTATATCCATTCTTTCAATTGCCGTTACCGCCCTGCCCGTATTCTTCTGCAGCTCTGCAACTATAATATCAATCTCTCCAGTGGATGCTGTGGATTGTTCTGCCAGTTTTCTGATTTCTTCTGCTACTACAGCAAAACCTTTGCCGGCCTCTCCTGCCCTTGCGGCTTCAATCGCTGCATTTAAGGACAAAAGATTGGTCTGTTCTGCTATTTGCGAGATTACTTCACTTGCCTGACCTATAAGCTGTGCACTTTCATTTGTCTTTTCGGTTACTTCCTTAATTTCTGCTGCCTCTGCATTATTCTCTTCCGTCTTTACACGCAGGATATCCATGGCTGCCGCCCCTTCATTAAGGATTTCCAATACCTTCTCCGTGGCTTTTTCTAATACCATAAAACTGTGCTGATTATGTTCAATAGCCTCTCCAAGTTCCTGGGTTCTTATGCTTCCCTCCTGGGTATGTTCCGCATGGTTCATGGCTGCTCTTGCCAGTTCCCCAATAGTGGTGGCAATTTCGCCGGAGGATATTGCTGTATCTTCTGACATTTCACTCATTCGGCCTGCTGTAGTCGTCAACCTGGCTGAGGCATTCTTAAGTTCTTCAATAATACCGCGAAAGCTATCTGTGATATTCTGCAGTGCATTGGACAGCAATCCGATTTCATCCTTTTTCTTTCTCAATTTAGCATCAATATCGATGGTTATATCGAGGTTTGCTATTCTTTCTGCCTGCCTTACGGTTTTAACGATAGGCTTCGTTATGCTGTTGCCAAGACCTACCGTAACAATGACACTTACTATCAATGCCGCAGCAAAGGACAGACCGATGATCTTGCTGATATCCGCGATTCTTTCCATCACTTCACTCTCATCTGCCGTCACGATATAATACCAGTTGGAGTCCGGAATAGGCGCATAGGCAGAATACAACTTCTTACCATCAAAGTTATATTCATAAGTTCCCTGCTTTTGCTGCAAAATTGTCTTGAAGAAACCTGCAACAGAAGCTGCACTTTTATCTTCCTTTTCTGCTTCAATGGGGTTATACATATTAACTACAAGGGATTTATCACGATGGGCTACTACTGTTCCCTGGCTGTTTATGATATAACCGTAACCGCCTTCACCATACCCCATATCTTGGATCAGTTTACTCATTTTATTCGCATCACTTCTAGCAAGTACAAGTCCCGTTAAGGTTCCATTTGAAAAAACAGGTGCCGCAATCATCAGTACCGGCTCATTGGTTACCTTACTGATAAGCACGTCAGATATTACGGTTTTGCCGGTTAGAGCTTCCTGTATATATCCTCTGTCTGAGAGATCTGCTTCCGTGTCATCAGAATATTTTACCTGACCTTTCATATCTACTATGCCAAGTCCAATAAAATCTGTTTTCTCTAAATAATCTATCATAGCTGACTTTTGTCTCGTAAAATCCATGCTTTGTATTTCCATGTTATCCGCTATATTTTCAACAATCAGTTTTTCCGTTGCCATTCTGCTTTCTATCAGCTTCGCATTGTCACCTACCAAAGCTGTAATTCCCTGTTCGACCTGCTCCTTTAAATTCTTTCTTGCTGTATAAATGGAAACTGCCTGTAAAATCCCCGTTGTCAAAATTAGTGTAAGAAGAAAGCTTACCAACATCTTTGCCTTAATACTTTTCATCCACATATCCTCTCTCTTGAGATATTTTTACTGTGCACATGAGAATATAAATCTGCCTAATTTCTCCAAAATGCATCATTATTCAACATTTTACCATTGGTGAAATGTATTTGCAATGTCATAGTACCTAATAATCGAAGCAAACTTTCGTTACTTTTTTAGATGTATTTCATAACGCGTCATCTATCATGAAGCAAATTCCAGAATTTCAGTTCCTTTCTATTGCAGGAACTAAAATCAACCTTTATTATAAGGGTTAAGAAAAGCACCCTTTTCCTTTAAAAAAGATGCTTTCTTTTCATAATCTTAAGAATTCTTTTATTACCGTAAGATTTTTTCATTGATTTTTAATAAACTCTACAAATTTACGACACATTTAAAGTTTATCATAAATATATAAATCAAGGGACCCCTCTCCCTTGTTTACATAGATGATGCTTTTTCATAAAGCCGCAGTGTACTTCCCCCCTCGAATGTATACTGCGGCATCCCCCTTTTATAAGGATCTATTTTGTCTTACCTGCTCTATATAAATATATCACTGTTTATATCCAGATAAATTCTTTTTCCTATAATAAGACCTTTCGACAGATTTCCATGACCGATTTCACCCGTTTTGGCAATGGGCAGGTTTAAGTCCTTGGTATAGTATAGAATCAATTCTTCCATGGAAGGCTTCCACAGTTCCCTTTCCATTTCCGTAAAGGTTCCCAGCAAAATTCCCTTTACCTTATTAAATGCTCCTGTTTGCTTCAGCTGGCTTATATAGGTTATCATTTGAGAGACTCCTCCGCCAAGGCTCTCAAGAAAGAGTATCTTCCCTTTAAAGTCCGGCATAAAAGGTGTCCCTGATAGTTTCAGGAAACATCTTATATTGCCGCCTATTATCTCTCCCTCCATTGACTCTCCTCTAAGGAAGGAATACTGAAAGGAAAACAGCTCCCTGCTGCTTCCGTCAGCTAATGATATGAAACGTTCTCTTTGAATGCCTGCTTTATCATAGATCAGATTTTTCAGCTGATACAGATATGTCTCTCTGCCTGTTTTGGCATATATGGCATTTAACACTGTTGTCAAATCACTGTAACCAAAGAAGGGTTTATAATTCTCCTCTATTACCTTATAATCCAGGTGCTCCAGTATCTCATTAGCTGCATCTCCGCCTGAGATATCAAATATTGCCGCTGTTCTTTTGTCAGTAAATAGATTCATGAGGGCTAACCCTCTCTCCTCTCCGGTACCAGCCGGTTTTGAGTTTGCACCGTAGATAAATGGGCTGAACCTTGTCTTTATATTCATTTTATCCAACTCTGCAATTAACAGCTGATTTCGTTCTCTTTCCCTTTCCGACTGTCCATCAGAGCAGGCTGTTATCCCTATTATTCGCTCCATCTTAACCCCTTTCGTGAATATCAGATCATAAACCACAGGTACATTTTTTCCTTTCTGTCAGACTTATCACTCTAGTATTCTATCAAATCAGTAATCCTAACTGCAAATATAATTTTATTCATTGAATTTTTATGCTTTTTTTATACTCTGGAGCTTAGAACCGTAGAAGTTTGTACTTATTTGTGGTAAGATTGATTTATTACTTTCAATACAAGGAGATAGGTTTCATGAAAAATAAGTTAATTAGCTGTCTTCTCTTGGCAGTACTTTTCTCACTGGCTGTATTTCCTGCAAGCAAAGCACAGGCCAAGGTTCAGGAGTTCTCTGATATGTATATGGAATTATCCATGCCGGATGATACCATCATATTGACACAGGACACTCCCGATACGGACGAGCAGTGGGTTACAGCAGGGATATCTGATGTAAAGTCTGAAAAAGAGACGATGAAAAAAATGGGCGTGAAAGTCCTGTTATTTGATCCGGAAACAAAAGCTCTGGTAAGGCTGCTGCAGAAGCAATCCACCCAGACAAGCAATATTTTCAATCTTAACCTTCTTTCTGACGAGAAGAAAACAGAGTTCTTTAACGGACTGGTGGAATCAGAGGATGAGAACACAAAGGCAACCATCGAAGAGATCTCCCATCCGGACGCCGTCTTCTTCCGTTATAACATTGAGATTACCAAAGACGGAAATACCATGACTGAGCTGATTTATGGCACTATTGTAAACGGATATACCATATCCTATGATATCTTTCAGAATACCAAAACAGTCCCGATAGACGAAACCTTTGTTAAGGAACTGGTTGCCGGAACTCATTTTACTGAATTCCTGGACAAAGCAGAAGTGGACAAGGAAATGAAAAATTCCCTTATCCGTTTGTTAGTGGAATTTGCTTTATTAATTGTTGTTATTATTGTATGGATAACCTTACGTAAGAAACGCAATCAAAGGCAAAAACTTAAGAAAGATGATAAAGCAGATGCCTTGACCAGATTTTATACTGCCAAGAAAAAGAAAGATGAGGATAATATCCGGGATGAGATCCGGTTCGTTAATCGAACCAAATACTCAGAAGAAGTTATGAAAGACTTCTGCTATTACAACCGTTTCTTAAAACGAATCAGAATGTGGATTTTAACAGCCTTATTATTTATTCTGGTATTGTATGTCCTTTATACCTCTTCCATTGGAATACTGGGTGTTATTATTGCTGCAGTCCTTATGTTTGTATTTGTTTATTATCAGGGTATCAGTGTGGAGAAGCTTGTAGTCAGGATGATGAAAGGTTTTGATAAGAGTAAGGGAATGGAAGCAATCTTTACCTTTTATGATGATTATTTTACTTTGTCCGGTATTCAGTATATATCCACCTATCCCTATCTACAGGTGACGGAAGTAAAACAGCATAAAGATTTTATTTATATTTATACCGGCCCTGATAAAGCCTTCTATTTGAGAAAAGATGGCTTTGAAGGAGGCTATGAAGCTTTCCTCACTTTCCTGGAGAACGGTATTAAGAACGCAAAGAGTCAGTAAATACGACACAGAGCCATAAAAAAATCCCTCTGAAATTCCTGCTACTATAGAAGGAGTTTCAGAGGGATTTTTTATGAACTCTTATTATTCTGATATGTAATATAGCTGTGCGCTGCACCGAATATACTGCCGGTAAGCAAAACAATCCTGTTACCCTGTAAGGCTCCTGCAAAGAGAAAGAGCAGGCAGGGTATTATTGCAAGAAAAATGGCAGGCAGCAGTTTATTCTTTCTTAAATATACCACCCAGAACAGCCAGTACATAAGAACCAGAACGACTGTGACTATCAGCCAGAAAGCAAAATTTTCATTTGAAGAGAAGCCCAGCTTATTGATTCCTGCAGGTACTACCATAAAAAACATGGAGCCATATCGTCCTATCTGCTGNNATCTGCTCTAACAGAAGTATTATCTTATGAATGCTTTTATTCTGCTGTGTTTTTATTCTGCCGGCAAATAGGATATTCGGCATAAGAATTAATACCAGCAAACACAGATTAAACCAATTTATCCAGTTCATATGTAGTATCCTTCTCTCATATTTATACCACTTTAATATCTTTTTTCAATAATCCAGGTGTGAATGTAGAATATTTATGCGGGTAGGGGCTTCCACTTTTGAGGGCAGTTTACTGAGACAGAAAAGCGCGCTTTACCTGGCTAAACGTCTGGGTTTGCATATGTTACACAACCGTCCGCTTTTAATTTTCGCACCACATTTTTCGCAGGTAAACCAGGCGTGAACAGAATCATCAGAGAACTCAAGTCTTTCTTCCCTTACCCAGTCCAGTAGTTTTGTAGGTATAACATCGTTAGCTTCCGCTATCTGTACTATAGTTGCCTTTGGATGAGCTATAATATAGTCCTTAACCTGTTCATATTTCTCTTCCTCTTCCTTTACCATAGGTCGCAGGATTGAAGAGGATTCTTTTTTCTCTGGATCTTCTTTTTCTTTCTCAAAAGCTTTGGAGCAGTTTGGACAGATCTCCGGACCATAAATATAATTAAATAATTTCTTACAGTTTTTACACACTTTTACTTCCATATTGATTTCTCCTATAAAATACAAGGAACGGTATCAAATATCTGATCCTGTTCCTTAAACCAGTCTATATTTTCATGATTTCCCAAAGAAATACTGTTTTTATTCACCCCTGTAACAATTACCTTTTCTAGCTTCATATATCCGAATAAAGGGAATTCATATAATTATTGCTATTATTCGTATAATGAAGAGTGCTCCATGTTCATCCTTGTGCGTTCATTATAGCATAGATAATTATATTTTAATATAAGAGATGGTGTATTTTATTTAGAAGTAATTAGTTTCTGGTAAGTTAAGCATATTTATGACTATTAAGAAATTCTTTTATATCTGTATTATTTCTTAAAATAATTACTTTGCCTTTGTAAGTAGACAATCTAAGCTTTAGTCCATCTCTTCCCACCTCATACTCCTTAGACCATTTAAACATACTCCTAAGCATTTGAACACTTGGTGTATAACTGCATTTTTCAATTCCTATGGGNNATAATTTCTTACGCGAGGGGGTAATTCTATCAGTACAATGGAGTCTGCTGCTTTAAAGGCATTCTCAAAGCACTTCCTGCCCGTATCCTCTATTAACCAATCCCTTTGACTAATAATTGTATTAAATAGCCTGTCCCTTTCATCGACTTGTCTTTTTCGATTTCCCCAAACATTTGATTTATCAGGAATATGAACAACTTCATCAAGTGAGGTATATGGAATTCCTGTTAATCCTGATAACTCTCTTGCAAGAGTGGATTTCCCACTTGCCACTGCACCAACAATATATATTTTCATGTTTGCTTCCCTACCCTATTTCTTTGATATAGTTAATAAGAGCTAAAAACACCTAGGCCTTTTCTCGTTTTTACGAATATAGTTCTTTAATAGATTTTATAAAATGTCTGGCTATAATCAACAACAAATGCTAAATTTAACGTTAATTGCAACTGTTTTTTAAATTATTCATTAATAAGACCCTTATTTTTTAGTTTATCCTACTGGTTATTATGTTTTTAATTATTTGCAAATGAAAAAGTTAAAAACAGACCTAAAGCAGAGGATAAACTCCCAATTTAGGTCTGTTTTCATTGATGTAATGACATTATATAATAGAAAAGTGTAACGAGGCTCTATAAAAATCGTTTTAAGGAATTATAGATATTCCTGATAATCCTACAACTCTACTCTTCGCTCTAATGCTCTAAGCAAAGTTACTTCATCAATATACTCTAAATCTCCCCCCACCGGTACACCGCTTGCGATACGGCTTACCTTAATTCCCGAGGGTTTAATCAGTTTACTGATATACATTGCTGTTGTCTCACCTTCCAGGCTGGAATTGGTGGCAATAATAACTTCTTTGATTTCTCCTTCAAGTCTTACGATCAATTCCTTCAATTTAATCTCATCTGGTCCAATCCCAAGCATGGGAGAGATGGCCCCATGAAGCACATGATAAACACCTTCATATCGTCCGGTTTTTTCATAAGCTGCTAAGTCTCTGGGGTTCTCTACCACCATTATCGTGTGATGATCCCTTTTATCACTGGCACAAATGGGGCAGAACTCATTATCCGTTAAGGTATAACATTCTTTGCAATACCTTACATTCGCTTTTGCTGAGGTAATTGCCTGTGACAGATTGTTTACCTGGTCCTGAGGCATATTGATTATATAAAAGGCAAGTCTTTGGGCGGTTTTGGCACCAATACCCGGAAGTCTTGATAATTCCTCAATCAGTTTGCTGATTTGACTGCTGTAATAGTTCATAAATCCTCTTTCTCTTAACTTTAAGCTTGATTTGTTTTGGTCTTGCGACAGTCTCTTTTCTAATCATACTTTATTACATTTCGGTTTTCAAGTTTAACTTCTGTTGCGGACTAAGAACTTATAGTACCCATTAAGAATTTCTTTCACTGGTTAAAACTTCATCACTAGCTAAGAACTTTTAGTACTAACTAAGAACTTATACTACTAACTAAGCGTTTATGCTACTGAATAAGAACTTATATTCCAATTAGAAACTTATATTTTTGGCTAAAATCTTTTTATTTCTAACTTTAAACTTCTATTACTATCTAAGAACTTCTTAATTAACTATACATTAGAGTAACCATACCCTCTACTTTGCCATTTGTCTAACAAATAAATATCTTTGCATTATCAATGAATGGAAATGCGGTAACCCAGGTTTATAAACAGATTATAGACTAAGTGAGTCTTTGAGACTTTCATACGTTTAAAAAAGGAGGGCAGGGAGTAAAATTTTCGGCGAAAATCCATATAGCCTTTATACAGCTGGTCGGAAGTCATATGTTTTGGCTTATATGCTACTTTGGTTTTTCCGTTATACCAGCTCCAGTCATCCGTTAGCAGTCTTCCCTCCCTTTGCAGGTCCGCATAAATCGGTGTACCCGGTAAGGGAGTCAGTAAACTAACCGTTGCTCCATCTATCCCTAATTTTTCACATGCCTTTAAGGTGTCTTCAAATATATTCCTATCATCGCTGTCAAAACCAAAGATAATCCCAGCCTGAATCATTATGCCGTATTCATGCAGCTTATGAATGATTTTTTCATAATCCTCTATTCGATTTATGTTCTTACCCGCTTCCTCCAGAGATTTCGTACTAAAGGACTCAAGTCCAACAAAAAAGTAAAGACAACCTGCGGCTCTTGCGGCAGCCAGCAGTTCTTCGTTTCCGCAATCGGCCATAGTTACCTGTGCGGCCCATTTTTTACGCAAAGGTGCCAGTTGCTTCATAAGCTCCAGTGCATACTTTGAATCGGCAAAAAAGTTATCATCCCAGAATACAAAATGACGGGATTTTATAGCCTTAATTTCATCTATAACTTCCTTAATCGGACGAGTTCGAAAACAATCGTGATAAATCTGTTTCAAATTGCAATAACGGCAGTGATAAGGGCATCCCCTTGTGGCAAAAACCGCTCCTTTCATAAGGGCTGTTCGCTTATGCAGCAAATCCCATCTTGGTTTGGGCGTATTTGCAAGAATCGGTGCAGCTTCTGATTTATATTGCTGCTTCTGCTTACCCTTATAAAAATCTTCTAAAAATCTGGGCCATATTACTTCCCCTTCCCCTATGAGCACTGTATCACAGTGCTTAGCGGCTTCCTCCGGCAGTAAAGTCGCATGTGGTCCGCCAAATACTACGGCTGAACCTTTTTTACGAAATGCCTTGCTTATTTCATAGCAGTGGGGTGCATTAGCCGTATTCACGGTTATTGCTACCAGCTCAAAATGTCTTTTATAGGGTATTTTTTGATTATATTCATCTATCAGGGTGATTTCATAATATTCTTCGTTAATAAAGGAAGCCAGGTACGGCATTGTTATCTGTGAGAAATTATTTAACTGCCTCTTTCTGAAACGGTGAATTTCCTCGTTTTCTGGTTGTATCAACAGAATCTTTTTCTTCATGATATACCTCTTATGTTTTAGTATTCTTTTTCTACTTGAGAATTAGCGGTGTATTAACCTGGTGATGTATTAATCATCGATTTATCGATTTAGCTCGTGTTACTATTGAGTTTACTATTGAGTTGTAATGCTTGGATGTAATAACATACACATTATACACCAATATATATTTATTGTATATCAATAAATATATATTGTCATCCTCTCTATAGTAAAGCTGTAGACTCAATAGTAACACGAGAT
>DJJW01000055.1:0-16995 GCA_002434335.1 Lachnoclostridium sp. UBA6558
AATTAAAGAACGTGAAAATAAAAATTTGCAAAGAAATAACCTACCAATTCGGTTCAGGAGTAATATGACAGAGTTTGAATAATCTGTAAAGGAATAATTTCAAGAGTATGTGAGATACTAAATGCGTAAAATTAAATCATTTTATAGGAGGACTATCATGAAGAAAAGTTTATGCCTGTTATTTTCAATATGCTGTCTCACATTATTAACCTTTACAGGTTGTGCTACTACTGATGACAATAATAATTCTGCAACCAACGGAACTAAAAACGGCGCTACAGATTATAATGATACCGGTAATGGCACCAATGACACAACTACTGATTATAATAACGGAACAACTAATGGTACNNTAACGGAACAACTAATGGTACAACAAACGGAACAACCAATGGTACAACAGGAACTACTAACGGAACAACTAATGGTACAACAGGAACAACAAACGGAACAACTAATGGTACTACAGGAACAACAAACGGTACAGGTAATTCCATGGGAAATGATGTGAATAATGCAGCTGATGATATTAAAAACGGTGCGAAAGATGCAGCAGATGATGTTGGGGATGCATTAAATGGAACAACCAATGGTACCACAAATGGAACAACAACAAACGGTACTACGAGATAACAGTTGAGATGCATTAAACTTTGGATTTAATTTTTATAATTAATGGAACTGTTTTTGACAGTTCCATTAATTTATTTCTTAATTGTATTTCAACTCTGTAATTCATTTATGTAATTATATACAAACCATGATTTTAGGCTTAATAGCACAATAAATAAAAATCCAGAAAAACAGTAAAGGCAAGAGTTCAAGTTTGAGCTTAGAAAATTGAAAAAACTATAAAATATATTACATATTATTTTTCTGAGACAGGTGTAATTATTTTTTAAATAATACATGCCAAACATCATTTCCGGTAAAACCACATCTACGATAAACAATTTCTGGATTGGTTTGATTATCTAATTCACCATAAACAGTTGCAAAATCAGCTTTATCTTTTATTCTATTTAAAAATTCATTAACAGCCATAGTTGCGAGGCCTTTGTGTCTATACTTTGGCAATACCTGAAGCCATTCAATTGTTGCTTCTTTGGCAATAGAATCAAAGTCAGCAATAATTGATCCTACCATACGGTTACCATGATATATTGATATCCATAAATTAGATTGGTATACTTCTGTTTTAGTCCAACTAATTATCTGATTAACATCTACTTCTAAACCTAAGCTTCTATAAGATAGATTAATTAATTCTGCTAGCGCAGGAAATTGATTATCTGTTATAAGCTCAAATGTATAACCATTAATTAGTTCTGGGCTGCAAATATTAATTAAATCGTGTTTTAAACGGAAATAACATTTTTCATTATAATAATTCAGCAAATCACTTGTAAAAGAACGATGATGAATAATTTTCATATTTTCTGGTGTTTTTATCCTTTGCATTTTCCAGAAAGGAATCGATGAACTGCCGCATGGATTTTGTAAATAATCATTTAGATTCATAATACCTCCTAAACGTAAGTTTTAAAGAATTTAAATATTAGAATAATGATTATTCTTTTTGGATAATGTATACAGGCTATACTCTTTTTTATCTTTTAATATTGTTTTTACATAATGAAATCCTGCCTTTAACAATAGACAAACAGAAGCATGATTAAGTGGATTGGTTAATGCGCTTATTAAGTTAATATCCAGGTTGCTGAAAGCATAATTAATTACTGCTGTAACTGCTTCTATTCCATAGCCACTGCCGTGATAGTTACTGTCCAATAGAAACCCAATTTCAATCACAGCCTCACCTTCAAGCAAATGCTGTTCAAAACCACATTGTCCTATTAATCGCTCAGATTCCTTTAGATAAACACCCCATAAACCAAATCCATAAAAATGATACATGGAATCAATATAAGATTTATGCATTTCCGTAATATCTTCAAGAGTGTTAAGAGCAGCTGCCTGTATTTCGGGTAAAAATTTATTAACAGAAGGATTGCGGTAAATATCTAATAAAAGAGGAATATCTTCAAGAGGTATTTCCTTGATTAGAAGTCTGTTACTATCTGTTATAGTGAGGGGGATATTATGATATCTCTGATAAACCCTATTAAGAAATGGGGAATCAATCTCATCAAAACCTTCAATAAGGATTTCAGCTTTGCTTAGATCTTGATTGCCGGAATTTGGATTAACATAACCAACAACCGGAATTCTTGCAGTACAGGCTGCCTTAACACCATTAAAGGAATCTTCAATAATTATACACTCATCTAAGCTTAACCCCAACTCATTAACTGCTTTAAGAAAAACATCCGGTGCAGGTTTCGGATTAGCTACAGTAGCACCACTGACAAGTTTGGTAAAGTAAGGGTAAATATCGAGTGCTTTTGTGACGGCCTGAATTTCTTCCGGTGTAGATGAGGAAGCAATCGCCAGTAAAAATCCTTCCTGATACAAATGTTTAATAAGCTGTTGCACAAAAGGAACAGGAATATAACCCTCTGTATTTATCCGAGAAGCTAAACAGTCCTTGTAACGCATATGCAGATCCTCTGCAGAAATATCCAAATCAAAGTCCTTAATCATAGTTCTCAACATATGTTCTGTAGTAGAACCTATAAAACCATAAGGATAATCAAGAGATGCAGAAACATTGAGCGTCTTCAAAGCATCTAAAGCTGCCATTGCATGAGAAGGCTCGCTGTCAATAATAACACCATCCATATCAAAAATTATACCTTTGAGCATAATGTAGAACCTCCGAGTTATTCATAAAGTCAGTCAGGAACGTTGGTCAGAACGTCAGTTTATCACAACTGGACGGTAAATTACACAAATCAGAAAAACTCATACTTCAAACCAAGGTATAAGAAGTCAAAATTCTCTACATATTTTGCACTAGGCATATTATAAAGCAGATAACGCGCTACGCTCAGACAATCTATTTTATAATATAGCACAAAACATACAGAGAAAAGGACTTCTATTACCTTTCCATAGGTACCTTCGTTCTTTCTTGTTTTTGTAATTTACCTGAAATCACATGGAAACAGAGTTTTTCACGTTTATATCTTTAGCATTATATCATATAATAACATCTATTGATAGCGTTAAAGGCGAAAGTATAATTCATATCCTTAAAAAGTTAAAGCTTAAAAGTAAAACTATACAAAGTATTCAAATCTTAAATTGGCTCATCATACACCGCCACAACCTCAAACTTCCCCAATTTACTTACCCACAGACACTTTGACTTTCTTTATTACTATGTTATAATTGTTGACAAAAGCAAAAGACAGGAGAAATACATGGAAAAGGCAATTGTAACCTTGAAAAAAGGCGAAGGAAGAACATTAAAAGCCGGTGGAATGTGGGTTTTTGATAATGAGATAAATACTGTAGATGGTGAATTTACTGACGGAGATCTGGTACATGTGCATGACTTTGACGGATATTACATGGGCTGTGGATTTATAAATAGGAAATCCAAGATAACAGTTCGTATTTTATCCAGAGTAAAAGGTGAGGAAATAAATAGGGACTTCCTTAAAATGCGTGTTAAAGCAGCCTGGGAATACCGAAAAAAAGTAGTGGACATAAGCAGTTGCCGTCTGATATTCGGAGAAGCGGATTTTCTGCCCGGAATAGTAATTGATAAGTTCTCTGACATACTGGTGGTACAATCTCTGGCATTAGGAATTGACAGGTTAAAATCTGATATCCTGGAGGAGTTAACTGCGATTTTAAAAGCAGATGGAGTTGAGATAAGAGGAATTTACGAAAGAAGTGACGCAAAAGTTCGTGACAATGAAGGGATGGAAAGAGTTAAAGGCTTTATTGGTGAGGCTTTTGACACCAAAGTTGAAATTGTTGAGAATGGTGTAAAATACTTAGTGGATGTAGCAGAAGGACAGAAGACAGGGTTCTTTCTGGATCAGAAGTACAACAGGGAAGCAATCAAGAAGCTATGCGTTGAGGCGGAGGTATTAGACTGTTTTACTCATACAGGGTCTTTTGCTTTGAATGCAGGAATTGCAGGAGCAGCCAGTGTTACCGGAGTCGATGCTTCCGCGCTGGGTGTCAGCCAGGCAGAAGAAAATGCAGCACTTAACGGATTGAGTGACAGAGTACGTTTTATCTGTGAAGATGTCTTTGAGCTGCTTCCGAGACTTGAACAGGAAGGGAAAAAGTTTGATGTAGTAATCCTTGATCCTCCTGCATTTACAAAGTCCAGAAACTCTGTAAAGAATGCAGTGAAAGGATATAGGGAAATCAATCTTCGTGCCTTAAAGCTTATAAAGGATGGAGGATATCTGGCTACCTGTTCCTGTTCTCATTTCATGACACCTGAGCTCTTTGCTGAGACCATCGGACAAGCGGCTAAGAGTGCCAGAAAGAGACTTCGTCAGGTTGAATACCGTACCCAGGCTCCTGATCACCCTATACTTTGGGCTGCTGATGAATCCTATTATTTAAAATTTTANNAGGATAAATAAATGAACTATAACGGTGCTTTGGAGTTTTTGGATACTACAAAGAAAATTGGAAGTAAGCCTGGTCTTACGGTAATTGGTCAGCTTCTTAAGGAACTTGGTTCACCTGAAAAAGACACGGCCTTTGTTCATGTTGCCGGCACCAACGGTAAAGGTTCAGTAAGCACCTATATAGCAACGATATTGGCAAAGGCAGGATATTTAACCGGACGTTTTTCTTCTCCGGCAGTGTTTGCCTATGAAGAAATTATACAATTGCTTACAATTCGTGAGACTAATAAGAATAATCTTACGTCCTGGACCCCCCTGCACGAGCAGAATCAACTGGAAACAGGAACTGGAGTTCAAGCAACCCCAATTGAGCCGGAGACAGGAACTAGAGTTCAAACAACCTCTATGCAACCGGAGACAGGAACTAAAGTTCAGGTAAACTCTATTGAAAAAGATGATTACGCTTTCTGCATGGAACAGATTCAGGAGGCTTGCAGCAGGATGGTAAAGGCAGGAATGGCTCACCCTACCTCTTTTGAAATTGAGACAGCACTGGCATTTTTATATTTTCGGAGGAAGAAATGTGATATTGCTGTACTGGAAACAGGTATGGGAGGGAGCCTTGATGCCACCAACATAATACCTACTGCAAAATGTGCCGTTCTTACCTCCATCAGTATGGATCACCTGGAGTATCTGGGGAATAGCTTGGGGGAGATTGCCAGGCATAAAGCTGGTATTATCAAACCGGGAATACCTGTTGTATCCTACCAGCAGGAACCCGAAGCAGAAGAAGTGATTAAGCAGGTCAGTCAGTCCAAAAAGGCAGATTTAACCATAGCTGACTTTTCTGCAATCAAAATCCGCAGAATGGGTATGGAAGGTACTGAGTTTGATTATAAAGACAAAAAAGAACTTACTATAAAGCTGCTTGGAATGAATCAGGTGTATAATGCAGTTACAGCCATTTTAGCAATTGATGCCATAAACGGTAAAGGTTATACTATAAATATAAACCATATACGTGAAGGTTTGCAGGAAGCTTTCTGGCCAGGGAGGTTTGAGCGCATAAAAGCCGAACCTGTTATTATACTGGATGGAGCTCACAACGCTGACGCAGCCCTTGCCCTTGGCAAAAATATAAGGACCTATTTACAGGGAAAGGTACTTTATTATATTATGGGAGTGTTTAAAGACAAGGATTATCAAACAGTTCTGCGCCATACAGCTGATTTCAGCAGTAAGATATTTTGCATAACTCCGCCCGGCCCAAGAGGTTTGCCTTCGAAACAGCTTCAGGAGAAAGCATTAGAACTTGGTTATTTGGCTGAGGATGCAGGCGACATCCATAGTGCTTTGGGGCTTATAAGTGCAGAGGCAATAGCAAATAAATTAAATTCAGAGGATTATGCTATATTAGCTTTTGGATCTTTGTCATTTCTAAATGAAGTGAGAGAAGAAGTTAATAAAACATTTATGAATGCGCATTAATAGTTATAAACACAAAAGAATTGAAATAAAAATAAACGGAGGTTCCTATGATCGATTTGCAGGATAGCAGAAATGAAATTGACAGAGTGGATAAGGAAATGGTACGTTTGTTTGAATACCGCATGCAACTGACACGAGATGTGGCGGAATATAAGATTCAGACAGGTAAAAAGGTCTATGACAAGGAACGGGAAGTAGCGAAGCTTACAGCACTGAAAGCTCTTGCCGGCAATGAATTTAACAGGCATGGAGTAGAGGAGCTTTTTACCCAGATAATGTCCATGAGCAGAAAAATGCAGTATAGTCTGATCAGTGAGAAGGACAGTGACATTCCTTTTACGGAAATAGAAGAGATAGACGTAACCCCTAAAACAAAAGTCATTTGCTTCGGTGCAAAAGGTTCATATACGGAACAGGCCTTTCGAGAGTATTTCGGACCGAAGGCGGCAGAGGAAAATGCAGGTACTTTTAAAGAGGTTATGGAGAAAGTAAGCAACGGTATCTGTGACTATGGTGTTCTGCCCATTGAAAATACTTCAACGGGAGGAATTACTGATATTTATGATCTTCTAGTGGAATATGACATTTCTATTATGGGAGAATATATATTAAAGGTTGATCATGCGCTTCTGGGCTTAAGGGATGCAGAGATTAAGGACATTAGGAAAGTGTATTCCCATCCCCAGGGACTTATGCAGTGTCAGAAATTTCTTGCAGCAAATCCTCAGATGAAACCTATGGAATGTTCCAGTACCTCTGACGGAGCGAAAAAGGTATTGGCAGACGGTGATATTACCCAGGCAGCTCTTGCAGGGAAACAGACGGCTGAGGTTTATGGTTTAAAAATATTAAAAGAACAGGTAAACCATGAAAGTAGCAATTCAACCCGCTTCATCATAATAGGTAAAGAGAAAAAATATAAGAAAAATGCAAAAAAGCTAAGCATCTGTTTTGAATTGCCGCATGAAAGCGGCACGTTGTATAACATGCTTTCTCATTTTATTTATAATAATCTGAATATGACTAAGATTGAATCAAGACCTTTAGAGGGAAAGACCTTTGAATACCGCTTCTTTGTTGACTTTGAAGGAAATCTAAAAGACCCCGGTGTTAGAAATGCACTTTTTGGAATCAACGAAGAAGCTATAAGTCTTAAGATACTAGGTAATTATTAACTGATAATTACATAAGTGATCATTATTTCAGCTTTTCAGTATGCAAATGGAATGGCGCAGCAGCTGTTTTTTAGCCTTAGTGAAGATTAAATAACTTATGTAATTCATATTTTTTTCAATTTCTCTACACAAATAAAACATATTTTAGTGTTAAACTTTACTCATAACAAAGAAAACAACATATAAAATAGATTGCAGAATTTGAAAGGAGAATGAGATATGAGTGAATTTAACTATGAGAATGACGATAAAATCATTGAAGGACAGGGAGTCTTCACAGAAGATATTCCTAAGAAAGTGAAGAAGAAAAAAGGCAGAGGAAAAGGTTTTGTGAAACTGGTAGCTTCTGCTTTGGTATTTGGATTGGTAGCAGGAGCTGCTTTCCAGGGATACTATACATTGACAGCAGGCAGCGGTAATGTTGTGAAAGAAGGTTCTGCAGCAACCGATAACAGCACCGGTGCTGATGGGGTAACAACCATAGAGACAAGTACTTCCGGTTCTAATACCTCCAGTGACGTGTCCACTGTGGTTGAAAATGTAATGCCCTCTATCGTGGCTATTAATTCCACCATCAACCAGGTAACTTCTGATTTCTTTGGCAGACAGTACAATCAGCAGGAAGAAGGCAGCGGTTCCGGTATTATTATCGGACAGAATAATAATGAGATACTAATAGCCACTAATAATCATGTAGTAGAAGGAGCTACTGCAGTTGAAATAGTATTCAACGATGGTAAATCAGCCCCAGCTACGATAAAAGGAACTGCACCGGGTTCTGATCTTGCAGTGGTTTCTGTAAAGGCTAGTGATCTTCCAGAAGGAACAATCGATAATATTAAGGTAGCAACCTTAGGCGATTCTTCTGCCTTAAAGCTTGGTGAAATGGCTATAGCAATCGGAAACGCCTTAGGCTATGGACAATCCGTAACCGTTGGATATATCAGTGGTTTGGATAGAGAAGTGACAGTTGATAATATTACCTTTAAATTAATCCAGACAGATGCTGCCATCAATCCCGGAAACAGCGGAGGTGCTCTGTTAAATTCCAAAGGTGAAGTAATCGGAATCAATTCTGTTAAATATGTAGATGAAAGCGTAGAAAGTGTTGGTTATTCCATTCCCATCAGTGATGCAATTCCGGTAATCAATGAACTGGTAAACGGTACGACTACTGACAGTACTCAGAGTGCTTATCTTGGAATTCTTGGTAAGAACACAGGGGATTATGCTGAAAGCTTTAATATGCCAACAGGTGTCTATGTAAGTGAGATTGAGGAGAACTCTGCCGCTGCTAAAGCAGGACTACAGGTAGGAGATATTATCGTTGGCCTTAACAATGTAACTGTAAGCTCCATGGAAGATCTGCAGAAGGCTTTAAGTTATTCCAAGGCAGGCTCTACTGGTACTATTAAGGTACAATCACTTGTAAACGGTAAATATGAAGAAAAAACCCTGGATATTACTTTAGGCACCAAACCGGAGAACTAATGATTAATTAAACTAATAATTAATTAAATGAAGAATTAGAAGCTGTCTGATTCACCAGAATTCTGACAGCTTCTTTTTTTGTACTTAATAATTTTAATAAAAGTAAACAGGTAATTCCTTGACAAATGAAACAATAGATGAGTATGATATATATCAATTACATATGAAAAGAAACGCAATGCAAAGCAGTCCTAATAAAGTATAGAATAGCAATGAAGCAAGCAGTCTAAAGAACAGAAAAGTAATTTAAGGAATCAGTTTAAAGAACAGAAAAGTAATATAAGCAGTCAGACTAAAGCATAATAAAGATATATAAAGTAAATAGATTTTAGTACAGGAAAGAAAGGATATATCTGATATGGAAAACACAGATATTAAGATAGAGGAAGAAGCAGGAAGTTTAAAACTGGACCTTATTATTCCGGTATATAAACCGGATATAAAATTTAAACATCTTATTGAACGTCTTAGGAAGCAAAAGGACAAGCCTGACAGAATTATTCTGTTACAGACAGTGGAAGAAGAAAAAGACAGAGACAACAGAAGAACTCAACTGGGACAGGAATATATCACCTATGCCATGGAACTGGAGGACAGTAATTTTCGCATTGATTTCATAGAAGTCAGCAAGAAAGATTTCGATCATGGAGCAACCCGGGCCTACGGAGCATCTTTATCAAAGGCTGACCTGTTGATGTTCATGACACAGGATGCTGTTCCAAGTGATACACATCTTATCAGCAATATGAAAGCTGCTTTTTCGGACTCTAACATAGCAGCGGCTTATGCCAGACAACTGCCCAGAGAAGATGCCGGGATTATTGAAAGCTACACGAGGAAGTTTAATTATCCCGAAGTAAGCTCTACAAAAAGCCTTTCCGATCTTCCGGAGCTTGGTATTAAAACCTATTTCTGTTCGAATGTCTGTGCTGCTTACCGAAGAGAAGTCTATGAAAGACTTGGCGGGTTTGTTAAAAAAACCATTTTCAACGAAGATATGATAATGGCTGCCGGAATTATAAAAGCCGGGTACTCCATAGCTTATACATCGGAGGCTAAGGTATATCATTCCCATAGCTATACCTGTAAGGAACAGTTTAAAAGAAACTTTGATCTTGCAGTTTCTCAAGCTGATTTTCCAGAAGTGTTTTCCGGAATAAAATCTGAGAATGAAGGAAAGAAAATGGTACTTAAGACCTCTGCTTATTTGTTGAAAAGTGGTAAATTTTATCTGCTACCGAGTCTGATTGCAGAGAGTGGTTATAAATATATGGGATATCTGGCAGGGAAGAATTATAAAAAGCTCCCCCGCTCTCTAATTAAAAAAATCAGTATGAATCCCAGTTATTTTAACAGTAAATAATGGAATTAATTGGGAAACAAGTGATGTTTTATAACATGCTGTCTGGAGCTATGCTACGACGCGGATGGATGTTAGAGGATTTTGTAGCGCGTGCAACAAACGCAGATGGGAGCTGGATTTGGACAAAGTTCATATCATAATGGCGGCATATAACGGAGAGGCATATATCAGGGAACAGATTATGTCAATCAGAGAGAGTACTCACAAAGATTGGGTGCTTTGGATTTTCGATGATGGTTCCAGCGATAATACTGCGGAAATAGTAAAAAGTCAGGTGGAGGAAGACACTGAGCGCATTCATTATATTGTTAATACCTCCAATAAAGGCGTAACCCTGAATTTTTTAGAAGGTGTCAGGTTTGCAGCCGGGTACAAGGAGTCCTTTGAAGGGACAGAAGCAGTAAATCAATATTTTATGTTCTGTGATCAGGATGATGTATGGATGCCTGATAAAATTGAAAAGTCACTAAAGGCAATGAAAAGGTTTGAGAAAAAATATTCCTGCAAGCTTCCTTTGGTAATATTTACAGATGCCATAATAGCTGATGAGCACCTGGGGGCAATATCACCCTCTTTTCATAAGAGCAATCACTTAAATACCGCAAAGCTTGGTTTCGGAAATATTCTAATGGAGAATAAGCTTATCGGCTGTACTATGATGTTTAATACTGCTCTTGTGAAAAAACTTACAGTGTTACCTGTACATGCCAGATATCATGATTGGTGGATAGGAATTCTTGGTGCTGCTTTTGGTCATATTGTTTATCTGCCTCATCCGACCATCTATTATAGACAGCATGACAGAAATGTAGTGGGAAATCAAGATTTTTCCGGATATGTGAAGAAGAGGATGGCAACACTCAAAGAACAAAAGAAGGTTATTGCTTCCAATGTAGCTCAGGCACAGGAATTTTATGAAATATACAAAGAATCCTTGTCTGATGATAAAAAAATGAAAGTTTATGCAATGGCAGAATTGCTGAATAGAAATTGGGTGGTAAGAAGACTCCTTTGTTTCCGTTATGGTTTTTTTAAAAGCGGTCTTGTCAGGAATGCTGCATTAATGCTGGTATTATAGAGTTTGTAAGGTGTAAGGTCTTATTTTTACAGTTCTTACTAGGTGTGTTTTCATGTAGAATTCTGTTTTTCAGGTTTTCTTTATTGACATTTGATTTTCATATTGTTACAATGTAGACAATTTATATACAGTATGCTGCTGTATCAAGTTACTGCTGTAAAGCGGTTTGGATATTATGCCGTCTATGACGGCGGAATGCGAGGCAAATATGAAGAAGATGGTATTGTCAATACTGGTGGATAATACAGCAGGAGTACTAAGTCGTGTCTCCGGTTTATTCAGCAGAAGAGGTTATAATATAGACAGCCTGACAGTAGGCGTCACCCAGGATCCTCTGTATTCCCGAATGACAGTTGTAGTAAACGGAGATGACCAGATTCTGGAGCAGATAGGAAAGCAGCTCTTAAAGCTTGAGGATGTCAGAGAAGTTAGAGAACTATTGCCGGAAGAGTCCGTATGCAGAGAATTGATTCTTGTAAAGGTTCTTGCATCCATAGAAGAGAGACAGGCAGTGATAGCAGTAGCTGATATCTTCCGTGCCAAAATAGTAGATGTTGCTATAGAATCCCTGATGATTGAGCTTACGGGAAATCAAGCCAAGATAGATGCCTTTATTAAATTATTGGAAGGCTTTACAATTAAAGAAATGGTTCGCACCGGTATTACGGGATTAGCCAGAGGTTCGGGAGATATAGCTGACTATCTGGATGACTAGTATTATTCCAAAGTGTTGTTGCACTAATGTGTTGTTACACTTTTTCAATAATAATATATTTTCATTAGGAGGATAAAAAGATATGGCAAAGATTTTTTACCAGGAAGATTGCAACTTATCGTTACTTGAAGGCAAGACAGTAGCTATTATCGGTTACGGAAGCCAGGGACATGCTCATGCACTAAATGCAAAGGAATCCGGTGTTCATGTCATTGTGGGTCTCTATGAGGGTAGTAAATCCTGGAAGAAAGCAGAAGCAGCAGGATTTGAAGTATATACAGCAGCAGAAGCAGCTAAAAAAGCCGACATAATCATGATTCTTATCAATGATGAGAAACAGGCAAAGCTTTACAAGGAATCTGTTGAACCTAACCTGGAGGCTGGAAATGTACTTATGTTTGCTCATGGTTTTTCAATACATTTCGGACAGATAGTACCTCCTTCTGATGTTGATGTTATTATGATAGCACCAAAAGGACCAGGACATACGGTAAGAAGCCAGTATCAGGAAGGCCAGGGAGTTCCTTGCCTTATAGCGGTAGCGCAGGATGCAACAGGTAAGGCTCATGATATGGGACTTGCATATGCCCTTGCAATCGGCGGTGCCAGAGCGGGTGTTCTTCAGACCTCCTTCAGAGAAGAGACGGAAACGGACCTTTTCGGTGAGCAGGCTGTACTTTGCGGTGGTGTTACACAGCTTATGAAGACTGGTTTTGAAGTATTAGTAGAAGCAGGTTATGAACCGGAAAGTGCCTACTTTGAATGTATACATGAAATGAAGCTGATTGTTGATTTGATTAATGAGAGCGGTTTTGCCGGAATGAGATACTCTATTTCCAATACTGCAGAGTACGGAGATTATATCACTGGGCCAAAGATCATAACAGAAGATACCAAGAACGCCATGAGACAGGTATTAAAAGATATTCAGGAAGGTGTTTTTGCAAGAAACTGGCTCCTTGAAAACCAGATTGGATGTACGAATTTCCTTGCTATGAGAAGAAGAGAATCAGAGCATCAGTTGGAGAAGGTAGGATCAGAGCTTCGTAAGATGATGAGCTGGACCAATAAGGATAAGTTAATCAACAACTAATTAGCAGCAAGATAAACGTGCCGGAGTTACTTTACCGGCGCGTTTTTTATGTGATAGAAAAATCCTGGTTGCAATTTAGAAAGGTTATAGAGTGATGAAATATGATTATTCCCAGACCATAGAGTACTTATTGGACTGGTATCAGTTAAATGCCAGGATACTACCCTGGAGAGAGAATCCGAAACCTTATTATGTATGGATATCGGAAATAATGCTTCAGCAGACCAGAGTTGAAGCAGTTAAAGCATATTTTGAAAGATTTATTCATGCTCTGCCTGATATTACCTCTCTTGCAGAGATTTCAGAGGAGAAGCTGCTTAAGCTTTGGGAGGGGCTTGGTTATTACAATCGTGCCAGAAATCTGCAAAAAACCGCCAAGATATTAACCTCTGATTATGGAGGGGAATTACCCGGGGATTATCATGAATTATTAAGACTGCCGGGAATCGGGAGCTATACTGCCGGTGCGATCTCCTCTATTGCCTTTCAGTTACCGGAACCTGCTGTTGACGGTAATGTGCTCAGAGTAATGATGCGGGTAGCAGGAAGCTTTGATGATATTACTGAGACAAAGGTGAAGAATCGATTAGAGAATGATTTGCGTGAAATAATGCCAAAGAACAGACCGGGGGATTTTAACCAGGCTATCATGGAGCTGGGAGCTACAGTATGTATACCGGTTGGAAAACCTCTGTGTGATAAATGCCCATTGATGCATCTGTGCAATGCCTTTAAGAATCATACGGAAGACAGAATTCCGGTGAAAAAGGATAAAAAACCGAGGCAGATTGTAGAAAGAACTATTTTTCTTATAGAGCAGGGCAATAAATATGTATTGTTTAAAAGACCTGGAAAAGGATTATTGGCAGGTTTGTATGAACTACCAGGAACAGAGGGCAAATTACCGCCTGATGGAGTGTGCAAGTATCTGGAAGGAGAAGGGTATCTGGTGGAAGAACTTGTCCCATTAGGAGAAAGCAAACATATTTTTTCCCATGTGGAATGGCATATGACCGGTTATAGAATAAGACTTAAGGAATACGCAGCAGAAAAAAGTACTTATGAAGCTGCCAGTGAAAATGACAAACCTCAGGCCGTTTGGGCATCACCTCTGGAAATAAAAGAGATATATTCCTTGCCTTCGGCTTTTGATTATTATAAAAAGTTTATACCTGAAATAGAAATATAAGTCAGTGGCGGCAACTTGTGTCTGGTTGAAGGAAACCATTATCAAAACGCTTAACAGCGGATTGGGTATCTTACAACTGTATATACAACTGCCGCCATTTTAGCAGAGTTTAAACTTTGAATGGAAAAAGAATAAAAGTAAGCCAATCTCTTCTAAAGTTTCAAATACTGTAATTTATGCATTTACTGCGCTATATTACCGGCATAGGACAATCACTTTATAGGGGGTTGTCATAGCAGGTATACTTCTGGTAGAGGGGCCGTAGAGAACTATAAGGTAATGATTAGATGGACGCTGATAAAAAAGCTGGCCGTTTTCAAGAACCACAGTTGTATCTGAGCCAATATTAAGCTTTAGCATACCGTCACTGCTTAATAAATTCCTGTCAAAATAATCCACCTTAACATTGGTATCTTCAAGGTTGACAGCTACCAAAAGAGCACGAAATCTTGGAGGGTAGATTAAGGGAACCGGTGCATTTGCATCATAAAAACCAGTAATAAAATCACCTTCAACTGCAGTTGTATTATCGATAAAATAAGTAGTGGGAGTTATTAAAAAGGTTATAATGTTTTTATCCAGATCCTCAATGGTAAACAGATTATTACAGCCTAAGCTATCCCTTGAATCCAGTAGAATGTCCTCAATTGAAATAATTGTTCCGGAGTAGTAATTATACTGAGTCATAGGAGGTTCTTTCTTTTTATATTTGTATTAGTATATGCATCCGATGTGCCGTCTGACTCTGCTGTGCTGGCATTCTAATGCTCTAATGTCTTATAAAAGTCAATAAAATGCTTCAATGAATCAGGCAGGTAGGAGTCTTTACTGTAAGCAAAACCTACTGATCTTTTTTTGAGGGGAGGATTTAGAGGCAGATTAATTAATTCCCCTCTTGATAATTCCTCCTGAATAAACTCTTTGATAACACAGGAAATTCCAAGTCCGATTTTGGCAAATTCAATCAACAGATCCATATTACTTACTTCTAAAAGCTGGTTTGTTTTTATATTATTACGGGAGAAGTAATCCTCAACATAGAGACGTGTAATATTTTTCTCGTCCAAAAGCATCAAATTTGCATTTTTAAGTATGTCTAATGTAGAGATGGAGGGTTCCTGAAGCTGCAGGCTTAAGTTATTCAAATAAGTTTTGGTGCCCACAAAAATGTCCTCTATCTGTCTTATTTCATAAAAATCCATATCTTTTAAGCTGTCAGGCTTACCGATTAATCCGATGTCTATTTTACCTGACCGCAGGAGATCGATAGTTTTATAGGTAGACTGGCATTCTATGGTTATTTTGATATGAGGATACTCAAGTACAAACTGCTTCAGATAAGGCAGCAGGATATATTTGCACAGAGTAGTGCTTACGCCAATCCTTATGTGTCCCATGCCAAGCCCCTGAATGCGGGAGAGGGTTAACTCCGCCTGCTTTAGGGTATCAAAAGCGGATTTTGTGTATTCATACAGTACACTGCCTTCACCGGTGAGTCTTACACCTCTTGAAGAGCGTATGAAAAGAGTCATATTCAGACTTTCTTCCAAGGTCTGTATGGCTTTGCTGACAGCGGGCTGGCTGATATAGAGTTCTTTTGCGGAGCGGGATATATTTCCGGTACCTGCCACAGAATTAAATATTCGATATAAGGTCAGATTAGCGTCCAACTTGTTGCCTCCTTTATATTTATTGCATTTACACTTTGTGTAATGATACCATAAACACGCTATGGCTGTTTTTTTGCTGTATTGTTGATATATTATAAAATACATTTGACATAACTTAAAGTTATATTAAGTATTCGTATTATGTATTTCTATTATAGCAAGACCTGTGTTAAAATACCATTAATTAATTTGAGTGCGTATGAAAACAGCCTGTGCCGCTCTGAATGTTATGGTTTGTGGGAAACAAAGCAAATCTGGAAATGCTGCGGTGTCACGTTTCTAAGTTTATAACGGAGAATATCGCAAGGTGAGCTTTCAGTAAGGTGCAAGGAGCTTCAGACACGCTACAAGCTCAGAGGGATAAAATAAAAATGAAATTGTATATTTAGGAAAGAGGTAGTTATGGATTGCAATATAGCAGTGATTCCGGGAGACGGAATAGGGCCGGAAATAGTCAGAGAAGCCAGAAAGGTTCTTACTAAGATCGGAAAGACCTATGGTCATAAATTTAACTTCACAGAACTCCTAATGGGAGGAGCCTCTATTGATGTACACGGTGTACCCTTAACAGAGGAAGCACTGGAAGCTGCCAGGAATAGTGATGCAGTCCTGCTTGGAGCTGTGGGCGGTAATGTAGGAGTATCCAACTGGTACAGTCTGCCACCGGAATTAAGACCCGAAGCAGGATTGTTAAAGATTCGAAAGGGATTAAAGCTATATGCCAATTTAAGGCCGGCACTGCTGTTTGAAGATTTAAGAGATGCCTGTCCGTTAAAGGAAAGTATTATAGGGGATGGTTTTGACCTGATTGTGGTAAGGGAATTAACCGGCGGGCTTTATTTCGGTGAGAGGAAGACGGTAGTGGAAGAGGGATTAAGAAAGGCCTATGATACCCTGACCTATGATGAAGAAGAAATAAGGCGTATAGCATTATGGGGCTTTGAAACAGCCAGAAAGCGAAGAAAGAAGCTTTGCAGTGTAGATAAGGCAAATGTCATTGATTCCTCCAGACTCTGGAGGCAGGTTGTAAAAGAAGTCAGCAAAGATTATCCGGACGTAGAATTAAGTGATATGCTGGTTGATAATTGCGCCATGCAGTTNNGACAATTTGATGTTATTCTTACTGAGAACATGTTTGGCGATATCTTATCCGATGAAGCCAGTATGGTGACCGGCTCCATCGGAATGCTGCCCTCTGCAAGCCTTGGCAGGACCAAGTTTGGATTAT
>DJJW01000055.1:17005-29266 GCA_002434335.1 Lachnoclostridium sp. UBA6558
ATATGAACCAAGTCATGGTTCTGCACCGGACATTGCCGGTCAGAATAAAGCCAATCCCGTTGCGACCATACTGTCAGCAGCAATGCTCTTAAGGTATTCCTTTGATCTGGAAGAAGAAGCAAAGCAAATAGAAAAGGCAGTGCAAAAAGTCTTAAAAAGCGGTTATAGAACAGTTGACATTATGTCAGACGGAAATACCCTTGTGGGAACAGATAAAATGGGTGACTTAATTGCAGAAGAAATCAAATAGATCTTTGATTGAAAGATTGGAGATGAGATTTTTGCTTTCNNGGTATAAAAATACCTGATTATTTGGAATATAAGAGACAAAAAAGGTTAGTTCAACTCTAGTGTACATAAACAAACCGGATCGAATTATTGTAGCAGGATTTGATACCTGTAGAACAGATGAAAGGAGCAATAAAAATGGGAATGACTATGACCCAGAAGATTCTGGCAGCACATGCAGGATTAGAGAAATTGGAGGCAGGGCAATTAATAGAGGCGGATCTTGACATGGTATTGGGAAATGATATTACAGCTCCGGTAGCAATTCAGGAAATGGAGAGAATAAATAAAAAGCAAGTATTTCATAAAGACAAGATAGCATTAGTCCCGGATCATTTTACACCCAATAAAGATATTAAATCGGCTCAGAATTGTAAATGTCTGAGAGAATTTGCATTAGAACATGACATTACCAATTATTTTGAAATCGGTGAAATGGGAATAGAACACGCACTTCTCCCGGAAAAAGGCCTGGTTGTTGCAGGTGAAGCTGTAATCGGCGCTGACTCACATACCTGTACCTATGGCGCTCTTGGAGCTTTTTCCACCGGTGTGGGAAGCACCGATATGGCAGCCGGTATGGCAACGGGTAAAGCTTGGTTTAAGGTACCGGCAGCCATAAAGTTTGAACTGACAGGATGTCCCCGGAAGTGGGTAAGCGGAAAGGATATTATACTTCATATCATCGGACTGATTGGAGTAGACGGAGCCCTTTATAAATCAATGGAATTTACGGGGGATGGTATTAAGAATCTTACCATGGATGACCGCTTTACCATGGCAAATATGGCTATTGAAGCAGGAGCCAAGAACGGAATATTCCCTGTGGATGAACAGACCATCAGCTATATGAAGGAGCATTCGGTAAAAGAATACAAAGTATATGAAGCGGATGCCGATGCAGAGTATGAAAAAAACTATCATATCAATCTGTCTGATATACGTCCTACGGTTGCATTTCCTCATTTGCCTGAGAATACCAGAACCATTGATGAAGTAGGCGAAGTTGAGATTCACCAGGTGATTATCGGTTCCTGTACCAATGGCAGAATTGATGATTTAAGGGCTGCAGCCAAAGTACTTAAGGACAGAAAAGTAAAAAAAGGTATGAGGCTGATCGTATTCCCGGCAACTCAGGCTATTTATCTTCAGGCAATGGAGGAAGGCCTTTTGTCTATTTTTATTAAAGCAGGAGCAGCAGTCAGTACTCCAACCTGCGGGCCTTGTCTTGGAGGACATATGGGAATTCTTGCTCAGGGAGAACGTGCGGTAGCAACTACGAATCGTAATTTTGTCGGCAGGATGGGACATGTGGAATCAGAAATCTACCTTGCAAGTCCGGCAGTTGCAGCAGCCAGTGCCGTTACCGGTAAGATTTCAGGGCCGGAAGAATTAGGTTTATAATTATTCAGATAGTAAACAGACAGGTAAACTAACTATTACCCGGAAAAGGAGTATGAAATGAAAGCACATGGTAGTGTTCACAAATACGGTGATAATGTTGATACAGACGTAATCATACCTGCCAGATATTTAAATTCCACCAGTCCGGCAGAACTGGCACAAAAATGTATGGAAGACATAGATCCGGATTTCGTAAAAAGAGTTGAAAAAGGAGACATTATTGTAGCAAATAAGAATTTCGGCTGTGGTTCCTCCAGAGAGCATGCACCCATCGCAATTAAAGCTTCCGGTATCAGCTGCGTAATAGCTGAGAGCTTCGCCAGAATCTTTTATCGTAATGCTATAAACATCGGCCTTCCGATTATAGAATGTAAAGAAGCAGCAGATGAAATCGAAGCCGGTGATGAGGTGGAAATTGATTTCGACAGCGGTAAGATTTATGACCTTACCAAAAAGAAAGAATATAAAGGTCAGCCATTTCCTGAATTCATGCAGAAAATCATAAAGGCTGAAGGGTTGATAAATTATATTAATATGTAGTTATGCTCAATATTTTGAGAATTGATTCTTGGACAGGAAGCATTTTGTTGCCCCCTCTAAGTCAGGTTTTTTGAAAACTTGCTGCTCCGATCTGGCTGCTCCATTTTTGGGTATTCTGGTTGGGATTTTATGTATGTAATATTACGATGGAATCCGAACCCCATGATATCTCGAAGAGTGGAACACCCAGATCGGTACAGGCGTAGCATTCAGATACACCGCTTAAGGGAATTTTAACAAAATGCTTCTTGTTTTCATTTGGGAGTCATACAAAAATACTATAATGCATGCTGTATCTGATTGATTATGTTATTTAATAATTAAATACTTCATTATATATTGACATAAAGCTCTTTAAAGGTTATGTTAGATGAGAAAGAAATTATATTTTCAGGAGGTCGTACATGAGTAAGCTTAAAAGCTCATTAACCATAACCGGTGAAAAGGGCGTGGACATTAATAAAGGTATGATTGGTCTCTTTTTTGAGGATATCAATTATGGAGCAGATGGGGTATTGTATGCAGAGCTGCTGGAAAACCCCAATTTTGAATTTCTGGACAGCCGAGGCGATAGGGATGCCTATTATCAGAACTTTGATGGATTATATGGCTGGAAAGCATATCCTGAAGGTGCAGCTGTCCTTTCAATCACGGAAGAAAGTCCTGTCAGCAAAATAAATCCCCATTATCTTACCGTAACCACCAGAGGTGAGAACCAGGGTTTTACGAATAAAGCATTTGATGGTGTTACCTTAAGAAAAGGCGTAGAGTATAACCTGACTTTTTATGCCAGAGGAAAGGAATACCAGGGAAATGTCGAGGTTCAGATCAAACAGCGGGGAAAAGTTTATGCCTCAGCCTTAACAACCGCCGGAGTACAGGAAGAATGGGCGCAGTATTCACGTTCTTTAAAGTCCGATGAAGATGTAAGAAATGGTGAGTTTATTGTCTACCTTACGGAAGCTGGTAAGGCAGAGTTCGATTTCTTTTCTCTTATGCCCTCGGATGCCGTTCTTGGATTATTCAGAGCAGATCTGGTACAATATCTAAAAGACATTACCCCAGGCTTTCTGCGTTTCCCGGGAGGTTGTATCGTGGAAGGAAACGAACTGACTAACCGTTATCAATGGAAAGAAAGTGTCGGTCCCCGTATCCATAGAAGAAACAACTGGAACCGTTGGGCGGTACATGAGAATAATAAAGAAAATGATTTTACAAGTATCTACTCACACTATAACCAGACACTTGGACTTGGCTATTATGAATATTTTCTCCTCAGTGAATATTTAGGCGCGAAAGCGATTCCCATACAGAATGTAGGACTGGCCTGCCAATATCAATCGACTCAGAAAGTAGCTTCTGACTCGGAGGAATTTAATGAGTTTATACAGGATGCCCTTGATTTAATTGAATTTGCCAATGGTGATGAAAGTACGAAATGGGGAAGTTTAAGAATCGAGATGGGACATAAAGAGCCATTTAATCTGGAATATCTGGGAATTGGCAATGAGCAGTGGGAAACCAGTGAAGTAGATTATTTCCATCGTTATGAGTGTTTTGAGAAGGAAATTCACAAAAATTATCCGGACATTATGTTAGTAAGCTCTGCAGGCCCTAATGTAAATACGGACACTTATCATGCGGCCTGGAAATGGATTAGAGAGAAAGCAGAGAAAAACAGTAATTTCACAGCAGTTATAGACGAGCATTATTATATGCCGCCTAAGTGGTTCCTTGAGAATGATGATTTCTATGACGAATACCCAAGAACTGTAAAGGTTTTTGCAGGTGAATACGCTGCTCACCTTGGGAATGGAATGAACAGACCGGAAGTCAGTACGATGGAAGCCGCACTGGCAGAGGCAGCTTTTATGACCGGTCTGGAACGCAACGGAGATGTAGTTACTCTGGCTGCATATGCACCTCTTTTTGCAAGGATCAACTACACTCAATGGTCTCCCGATCTTATTTGGTTCGATGATCAGAAAGCTTACGGTACCCCAAGCTATTATGTGCAGAAGCTCTACGGCAATAATATGGGAAATAGGACTCTTAAATTTACGAAAGACGGTGACTGGAATAATTTCTATGCAACGGTCTGCTTTGATGACGAATCCGGAGAGCATATTATTAAGCTTGTGAATACCGGAACGGAAGCCAGAGAGACAGAAATTGCTATACAGGCAGGAACTTCAATTAAGCCGGAAGCAACCGTTGTCACACTATCCGCTGCTGATCTGGGTGACAGAAATACAATAGAAGAGCCGGATAAAGTGGTACCTGTATCAACTTCATTGCAAGTAGTTAATGGTGCGGTCAGACTGGAATTAAAGCCTTATTCACTAACAGTAATACGCTTATAAATTAATGTGAAAGCTTGTGTGCTTCTTTACATTCCGGTAAAGAAGCCATAGGCTTTTTTTTCGAGAAATTGCCTCCTGTCAACAGACTCTCCAATTACATATAACTGCATTCAACACCCGCTATTTCCGCTGATACTGATAGCATTTAGCATAATAGGAATCCAACTTGTCATACCTTAATAAAGGTGGTAAAATAATACTATAAAGTTAGGTTGTTTTAACATACCTGATAATATTGCAAACCGGTAGTTTACTCCTGGCTGGTGAAAATAGAGTGGGAAAGGATGCCATACGCATTATACAGTGGTAAGAGGCAGGTCATTATGAGAGACTATATTATAGTAACAGACGGAACAGCAGATTTAGCACAGGGGATGATTGATGAGCTTGGGATTGTATCTATTCCTATGAGCTTTGAGATTGATGGAAAAGCATTTGTTCATTATCCGGATGGAAGGGAATTAGCACCGAAGGAATTTTATGATAAATTAAAGCAGGGGAGCAAATCGGTTACCTCATTAATTAATACGGATACCTTTTTAGCCGTGTTCGAACCGATTATCAAAGAAGGCAAGGACATATTATATGTCGCATTTTCCTCTGCCTTAAGCGGAACCTATAATTCTTCGCTTATAGCAAAAGAAGAGCTGGATGAGAAGTATCCTGAGGCTGTTATTAAATGCTTCGATTCCAGATGCGCATCTGCCGGTGAAGGGCTCTGTGTCTATAAAGCAGCAAAACTTAAAGCGGAGGGAATGAAGCTGGAAGAACTCTATAATTGGCTCGAGAACAATGTACTTACATTATGCCATTGGTTTACGGTAGATGACCTGTTTCATCTGAAAAGAGGCGGAAGAGTAAGTGCGCTGAGTGCCGGTATAGGCACAGCCTTAAATATCAAACCGGTTCTTCACGTGGATGATGAGGGGCGTTTAATCCCCATGGAGAAAATAAGAGGCAGAAAGAAATCAATCAATTCCCTGTTCGAACATCTGGAGAATACTATTACAAATCCGGGAGATCAGGTTATTTTTATCGGCCATGGAGATGCTTTAGAGGATGCAGAATATTTAGGCAGTCTTATTAAAGAAAAATATCCGGTTAAGGATATCGTAATGAATAATATCGGTCCAGTTGTCGGAAGTCATTCAGGTCCAGGTACTATAGCATTATTCTTTTTTGGAACAAAAAGATAAAAAGAGAACAACACATAGGATGAAGGCATAATTTTCACCCTTGTCATGTATGATGTATTTCCCATTGGGAATGCTACTGTATTGTCTGGAACATTTTAAGTGAACCAACAGCACACAAGAAGACAGGAGGTTGCTTATGAAACTAACATTTATCGGAGCTGCTCATGAGGTTACCGGCAGCTGTTATTTATTAGAAGCTTGTGGAAAGAATATATTAATTGATTTTGGTCTGGAACAGGGTCGAGATTTTTTTGTAAACCAACCGATACCCGTTTCTTCCAGAGAAATCCATGCGGTACTTCTGACTCATGCACATATGGATCATGCCGGGCGGCTTCCGTTATTATATAAGGACGGATTTCAGGGACATATCCATTCCACAGGAGCCACAAAAGCATTATGTGGGATTATGCTCTTAGACAGTGCACATATACAGATGTTCGAAGCTGAATGGAAGAATAGAAAGGGTGTCAGAAAAGGCGAAAAACCAGTTGAGCCTATTTATACAACGGAGGATGCAAGAAAGACCATAGATTCCTTTGTGGCACATCCTTATGAGGAAAAAACCAAACTCTCTGACGGAATTGAATTCCGATTTGCTGACAGCGGTCATCTTTTAGGCTCTGCTAGTATTGAAATATGGATTACAGAAGAAGGGGTAACAAAGAAACTCGTATTTTCCGGTGACATCGGTAATATTAATCAACCCCTTATTAATGATCCTGTATATATCAAAGAAGCTGATTATGTGGTAATGGAATCTACTTATGGTACAAGAGACCATGGAGCGGCACCTGATTATGTAAAAGAACTTACGGATATCCTTCAGACTACCTTTGACAGAGGGGGAAATGTTGTAATACCGGCGTTTGCTGTAGGACGTACGCAGGTATTGCTGTATTTTATCAGGCAGATAAAAATGGAGAACCTTCTGAAAGGGCACAAGGATTTTAAGGTTTATGTGGACAGCCCGCTGGCAAATGAAGCAACGGAAATATTTACGGAGAATGTCCTGGGATACTATGATACCCAGGCTATGGAGTTGGTTGAGAAGGGGATAAATCCTATTACATTTCCTGGGCTTATAACTGCTGTTACTGCAGACGATTCCAAAGCAATCAATTTTGATAAAGATGTAAAAGTAATTATCTCTGCCAGCGGTATGTGTGATGCAGGCAGAATCAGGCATCATCTGAAGCACAATCTTTGGCGGCCTGAGAGTACCGTGTTATTTGTGGGGCACCAGTCTGAAGGAAGTCTTGGCAGGATCATCATAGATGGTGCCAGTGAAGTAAAGCTATTTGGTGAACATATCAAAGTGAATGCAGAAATCAGGCGGCTTAATGGTACCAGCGGACATGCAGATAAGACCGGACTCTTAAAATGGATCAACTCCTTTGAAACAAAACCGGACAGAGTCTTTGTTACACATGGTGAAGCTGAAACCTGTGATGCATTTGCAGCTATTCTTCATAAAGAATATGGAATGGAAAGTACGGCACCTTACAGCGGCGACTCTTTTGATTTGAAAAGTGGTACATGGCTTGAGAAGAATGATGGCNNGGAAAAAGGCAACGTAGAAACCTCCAAAGCTTATGCACGTCTTTTGGATGCAGCTAACAGGTTAATGGCTGTTGTACGCCAAAGCGAGAAACGTTCTGCCAAGGAACTTTCTAAATTGACGGATGCTCTGATTTCCCTGTTGGACAAATGGAGATAAAAGAAAAAGAAGGCGTTGTTGCAATTGAATCAAGGCTGTATAAGAAGCCCCATGGATTTCCTCCATTACACCGGCTGCAAGGCATGTTATAAATTTTGTGTGCTTAAATCGTATAAAACAGCTCGCTAATAGCACAAAAAATCTGTAACTTGTCCTTCGGGCGGTGTATTAAGGAAATTCAAGGGGCTTTTTAAGCTTTATTTTCATTATGCAGCAGTACTTTTTTAGTACCTCGGTAATATCATTTGCTTAGTACTTCCGTGATATCATTTATTTTAGTGCTTCCGAAATATCTTGTATATTACCTCCGTAATGCCATTTGTTTTTGTACTTCGGCAATATCATATGTTTTAGTACTTCCTTCATATATCTTTTGATTAGTACTTCTGTAATATCTTCTGTTTTAGTTCTTTTGCAGTTCCATAATAAGTTCTCCATGTACCTGTTTTATGGCTTCGTCAGCAATAGTGGTATCAAGGAAGATTTCCACGGCACGTTTTGCCTGGGCTACCAGCATATCAAGGCCGTTGACGGCCGGTATAGAAAGCTTGGCTGCCTGGGCCAGTAATTTGGTTTCCAAAGGATTGTATATAATATCTATTACACCTTCCAGGCTTTTGTATGGCGTAAGCTCCAAGGGTGAAACATCTGTAGCAGGATACATCCCTACAGGGCTGGTATTGATGATAAAGGAGGCATCCCAATGCTTTAGAGCGGCTTCCTCATAAGAAATACAGTTAACCCCTTCCCGGTGTTTGACAATAATTATCTGTGAGGCTTTCAGATAATGAAGTACGGCGAGGATTGCTTTGGCAGCTCCGCCGTTACCAAGTACCAGGACCTTTTTATCCTTCACTGCAAAATTATGAGAAAGGAGCGTATAAAGAAAGCCATAAAAATCGGTGTTATAACCGTAGAGTTTTCCCTCTTTATTTACTATAGTATTAACGGCACCAATCTTCTCTGCATGTGCATCTATTTTATGTAAATAGGGAATTACATCCGTCTTATAAGGAATTGTGACATTAATACCTGTAAATTCCTTTGCTGTCATAAAATCATGGAACTCTTCTTTTGCAACAGGTCTTATTTCGTAGCTATACGCCTTCATATCATGAAAGGCTACCAGCTTCTCATGAATGGGTTTGGAATAGCTATGGCCCAGTTTTTCTCCGATTAATCCGTATTTCATATGAACTCCCATCTGTGTGCCTTTGTACACGTATAAAATTAATTACTATTCGCGTGTTTATTGCTTCTAAAAAGCGGAAAATACCTTTTATTTAATATTAGCTCTTAGGGCATGCCTATTCGCTAACAAATCTGACATTTTCTCAAACTAATATTAACGCCAATAGGTGTATTACACTGCAGTTCTAAAAATCAAGGCAGTTATTAATTTAATCATAAGGATAATATATAAAAATCTATTTTGCAAGTTAAAATATACGGTCATAAATTTTCCAAGGGTACATATATTGTTTTAAGGAGGAGGACGAGTACCTGAAAGTCTATAGTATTATCTTACAGGGAAAAAGAATGCAATGAATAAAAAAGAAGAGCTGTTAAAAATCTTTTCCATAAAGCTTCGGAACATTTTGGCAAAAGCTGATTTAGAATATGAGCTGCTTCAGGAAATCAGGCTTCGCGTGAATGCTCCGCTTTTGGTGGTGTAANNTATCTCTCGGGGGATAACAGTTATATACTTACCAGAAATGAACTGAAGGAAACCATGGAATATATCAGTAATTACTCCCTCTATGCTTTTGAAGAGGAATTAAAGCAGGGGTTTATAACCATAACCGGAGGGCATAGAGTAGGAATTGCAGGGAAAGCTGTCCTGGAGGAAAACCGGATTAAAAGCATCAAGCATATCTCTTTTATAAATATCCGCCTTTCCCACCAGATAAAGGGCTGTGGCGAGAAGGTTATTCCGTTGCTTATGGAAGAGGGCAACTGCTGTCATACCCTGATAATATCACCGCCTTGCTGTGGAAAGACTACCTTGCTGAGAGATATCATACGATTGATTTCAGATGGTATCGACGGAAGGGAGGGACTGACGGTAGGTGTGGTAGATGAAAGATCTGAAATAGGAGCCTGTTATATGGGAGTGCCTCAGAATGATCTTGGTATTCGCACCGATGTACTTGACTGTTGTCCCAAAGCGAAGGGAATGCTTATGCTCATAAGGGCCATGTCACCCAGAGTCATTGCAGTGGATGAAGTCGGTTCTGCAGAGGATATTGAAGCCATTGAGTATGTAATAAACTGCGGCTGTAAACTGATTGCTACGGTTCATGGTAATTCTATGGAGGATATTAAGAATAAACCTTTACTGAAAAAGCTAATTGAGAACAAATTATTTGAACGGTACATACTTCTCAGCAATAAAGGCAGTGTGGGACATCTGGAAGAGGTCTATGACAAAAACGGCAGACCGATTTATACCTGCGATTTACTGACAAAGTAAGAAGGGAGAATATGAGTGAAATTCCATTTTCACTCCCCTTGATTANNCATTTTCACTCCCCTTGATTATACGCGTGCAGAAGCACGCAGATGGGAGCCATGAGTGAAAGAAAAACATTTTCACTCCCCTTGATTATAAGCGTGCAGGAGCACGCAGATGGGAGCCATGAGTGAAAGAAAAACATTTTCACTCCCCTTGATTTTACGCATGCTAAAGCATGCAGATGGGAGCCAACAATGATTATAACCTTTATTAAGATTCTTGGCTGTGTTCTGATACTTTCTTCTTCAACAGGAATGGGATTGTATTTTAGCAGTGAGTTAAAGGGAAGAATCCAGGATCTGAAGGAATTAAGAAGAATCGTAACCCTGCTCCGCGGTGACATTAGGTATGCTAACTCACCGCTGCCGGAAGCAGTACAAGCTCTGTCAGTCAGACATGATGGCAGATATAAGAAATTTCTTACCATGGCAGCGGAAAGACTGAGTGAATATGGTGGGGTTTCCTTTTGTGAAATATGGAAAGAAGCTGTAGCTAAGGGGCTTGAGAACACCTCCCTTAGTAAAAAAGATCTGCAGAACTTATCCGGCTTTGGCGAAAATCTGGGATATCTCGATAAAGAGATGCAGCTGAATACCATTGATTTATATCTGTCTCAGATTGAAGAGGAGATTAAAGAACTCTCAAAAGGTGTGAAGGAAAAAACCTATATGTATAACACTCTTGGCATTCTGGGGGGGATTTTTATTACGATTATTATGCTTTAATTCTTGAATAATCAACTACGTATTAATGGATAGAGGAGATGAAAAACAAGAAGTTGTTAAGGATGTTTTTCAAATTTCTGAAATATACGTGTGCCACGACACACAGATGGGAGTTAACATGGACATCAACCTGATATTTAAAATCGCTGCGGTAGGTATTCTGGTTTCAGTTTTAAACCAGATACTAAAGCAATCGGGAAGGGATGAACAGGCTTTTCTAACCACCCTGGCAGGACTTATCCTGGTTTTGTTCTGGATTGTGCCTTATATCTCTGACTTATTCAAGACCATTCAGAATCTGTTCACATTATAAGAAAGGGAGAGTGGGATGTTACAGATAGCCTTAGTTGGAATCAGTGTAGTATTGCTGGCAATTATCTTTAAGAACTATAAGTCCGAGTATTCGGTTTATATTAGTCTGGCAGGCTGTATACTGATATTCTATCTGGGAGTAAGCAGGCTGGAGCTTATTATAAGCACGATAAAGAAGATTCAAAGTTACATTAATCTGAATGATTCTTATTTGGGGATACTGATTAAAATTATCGGTATTACATACATATGTGAGTTTACTTCTGACCTTTGCAAAGATTTTGGACATACTGCCGTGGCGAATCAGATAGAACTTGTGGGTAAACTGACCATACTGGCAACAGGAATGCCAATTTTACTGGCATTGCTTGATACCATAAATAAATTTCTTACCTCCTGAAGTTACTATGAGGTGCCCCGGTGAGGAGGGCTTATGACGAAACATAAGAAAGATGGACTTCTAAAAAAAGGACTTATATACATAGCGTTTATAATGATGTTGCTGCAGTTCCCGGTGGCGGCATCTGCTGCGGAAACAGATGAGACCTCAGGACTTAATCAGAAGGATATTGACTATACACAGATACAGTCAGTAATCGACCAGGCATTATCGGAAGATAATAATTTTGATTTTATGGAGTATGTTACGGATTTGATTTCCGGGAAAAGAACCTTTTCCATTACGGGCATTCTGGATGATCTGAAAGAGGTGGTATCAGGGGAGGTCAAATCAAATCTGAGTACCTTTACCGGATTGATATCCATTGCGGTTATAGCAGCGGTGTTTACGAATTTTTCATATGCTTTTCAGAATATGCAGGTGGCAGAAACCGGATTTTATGTGGCGTACCTGTTGTTGTTTTCTGTGTTGACCGGCTCGTTTATTACGGCTTCTACCATGGCGGCACAAACTATTTCTTCCCTGCTGGACTTTATGAAAGCGATGGTTCCGGCGTATTTTATGGCAGTTGCCTTCAGTAGCGGAGCAGGCACTTCCATGGTGTATTATCAGACAACCTTAGTATTGATAACCTTTGTTAATGTTTTATTGGTAAAGATAATTATTCCCCTGATTAACATATACCTGGTAGTAACTATGGCAAACAATCTATCCAAGGAAGACATGCTGTCAAAATTTACAGAACTGCTGGAAACTATAATAAACTGGGGGTTAAAAACACTCTTAGGAGTCGTAATA
>DJJW01000055.1:29294-124299 GCA_002434335.1 Lachnoclostridium sp. UBA6558
TAAAATGAAAAAATCCATGGTGTTAAAGGCGGCTGAATCCATACCCGGAGTAGGTGATATATTCAGTGGTGCGGCAGAAAGTGTCATCGGAGCCGGAATCCTGCTTAAGAATGCAATTGGAGTGGCGGGNNAGTTGTAGTAATCGTATCTCTTTGTGCAGTGCCGGTCATTAAGCTGGCAGTTATGACTTTGATTTATAAGGTTAGCAGTGCTGCTGTCCAGCCAATATCGGACAAGCGTATGCTTAAATGCATCTCTGCTTCGGCGGATGCCTGTCTGCTGTTGTTACAGACGGTTTTAGTAGGAGCAATCCTTTTTGTAATAACAATTACAATCGTTGCAGCTACCACTACATAGTTTGATAGAAACTTATTTAAGTATGGCCTGAAAGATGGAAAGGAGGTAAGTGTGGATTTTATTTATTCCTGGATTAAGGATATTGTCATATTTATGGTTCTGATCAGTGTGATTACCAATCTTATGGGGAAGAGTTCCTACAAAAAGTATATTAACCTCATCTCCGGTATTATCCTGGTAATCCTGGTGATATCACCTTTACTTAAGATATTTCAGCTGGATAATACCCTTGACTATTATTTTACAACCAACTCTTTAACTGCTCAGGCCGGAGAGGTACAGGATATCAATGAGAAATTCGGAGAAATTGAGAACAGCAGGCAGGAGGAGATTCTTACACAGGTTAAGGCAAAGATAACAGATAAAATAAATGAACTGTTAGACAAAGAAGAGGTGGAAACAGAAAGTATTGAAATCATACTGGAGGAGGATGCGGCTTCGAGCAGCTACGGCAGTCTGAAAGGCCTTAAGGTAAAGGGGGTGTACAAGTCAGCTGTTAACAAAGAGAAGGATAAGGAGACAATTAAAATTGACCGCGTGGAGATAAATGAGATAAATCTGAAAAAAGACAATACATCAACAGAGGCTGTTATGGATTTTATAAGTCCTGTTGAAATCAAAGCAAAAAAAATTCTGTCAGACTTCTATAATTTAGATGCTGATAATATAAATATTAGTATACGGGAGTAGTGACTCACAGCTTATCTCCCTTTATACTAAGGCTGCTTTTAACACAGTAACAGAGCAGTGAGATTAGGATAAGGTACCAGTAAACATGCACCCAGATGGGAGCCACCCCTAATAAAGCACTTCCGCAAAAATCAGCTTGCGGTATGCCGGGAGCCGGAGTATGGAAAAAGAAAAGAAAAAAATCACATTGAAGGAAATAGGACCTGCAAGGCTTGTAATGTTACTAATGGCAGGAATATTTCTGGTGTTATTATCAATCCCTAACCTACCTTCTTTTGATAAAAGTACAAAAAAGACTACAGAAAACAGTGGTACTGCCGTTGTTAATACGGTAACGGCTGGCACCAAAGATGAAACGAAACTTTATGTGACGGATCTGGAAGAGCGCTTAAAGAATGTGTTGATGAAGGTTGAAGGTATCGGCGCAGTGGAAGTGATGATTACACTAAAGGGCTCCAAAGAAGAAATTATCTTAAAGGACGAAGCAAATACCAACGAAAGCGTGAATGAAGCAGACGGGGAGGGCGGAAGCAGGAATAGTACTAAAACAGAGCAAAATGATACCACCATTATGGTGGAAGGCAGTGATGGAGTAGCAAGACCTTATATACTAAAGGAAATTGAGCCTGAACTGGAAGGAATACTTATTATTGCCCAGGGAGGCGGCAGCGCAGTAATTCAAAGTGAAATAATCGAAGCTGTACAGGTATTATTTGGCGTTCCGTCACATAAAGTTAAAGTAATGAAAATGAATTCATAAAGATTCTTCAAGGAGGTTAGCATGAAAAATTTATTCAGGAAAAATAATATCATAATTGCGGCACTGGCAATCATGATAATAATTGCAGGGTATCTGAATTTTAGCAGTAATAATGATGATTCCTTTAATCTAAGTGATACCAATGATTATGACACAACAGAAGAAACTATGGGAGACGACATATCCGACAGCGATTTCCTTTCACTGGATGATCAGGGAAACCTATTATCCGATTCAGCACTTGATTTATCCGATGAAGACACTCAGACAGCCGATGACGCAACGGTGGATGAGGCAAAGGCAGAGGATACCGCAAAGGCTGATGATGCGACTGCCGAAGATTCAAAAGAAACGGCTGACAGTAAAGATGACGCCAAAGTTTCTGATACTGCCAAAGCAGACAGCAATACAGAAGAGACCGCTGATGCAAAAGGCGACAAGGAAGAAACAAGTACTCCCGGAGAAGCAGTTCTTGTAAGTACGATTACTTCCTCTGACTTTTTCTCTGCTACCAAAATAAAGAGAGAGAATACCCGGTCTGAGAATTATGAAACCTGCATGGATATTATTAAAGCTGAGAATTTATCAGAAGAAAATAAACAGGTTGCTGTAAATGAATTAATGGAAATCGAAAGAATCAGAGACATTGAAACAGCTTCAGAGATTATGCTGGAAGCAAAAGGTTTCAGTGATACCTTAGTATACATGCAGGATAAGAGAGTTGATGTTGTTGTAAATGCTGAGAAAATAACGGAGCAGGATCTGGCTCAGATTATGGACGTTGTGAAATCCCAGACCAAGATGAAAGCAAGTCAGATTTTTGTTAATCCGGCAATTGCGAATGAATAATAATTTATGATAATACTGATAACAGATTAACTACATAAAGGAAAGGGCTGTTTATCTGAAAAGATGAGCAGCTTTTTTCATTTCGTTTAACATATTGAATGAAGTTTTGGGTAAGGGCAATAATATTGTAAAGGTAAAAAGATGCATAAAAGGATTTGCAAATAGGCATATTTTTGGTATAATAGCTTATAGGGATAGTTTGTATAAGAGGCTTATGCCTTAGACTTAGGAGGTAATAAAGTTGGTAAAAGAAGAAAATAGAAACACTTATCAAATACATGCTGACAGCAATGTCGGTGAAGTTCAGATAGCAGATGAAGTAGTTGCCACAATAGCTGCACTTGCTGCAACCGAAGTAGAAGGAGTTGCTTTCATGAGTGGGAATACCACCAGGGAACTGGTAAGCAAATTGGGCATGAAAGGCTACTCCAAGGGAGTAAAGATTGATGTCAGCGCAGATTCTGTAGCAGTTGACCTGTCCCTGGCATTAAATTACGGATATAGCATACCTCAGACATCCAGACAGGTACAGGAGAAAGTAAAGTCCGCCATTGAGAACATGACAGGCTTATCCGTATCAGAAGTGAATGTAAGAATATCCGACGTTAATATCGATAAGAATAAATAAGACAAAATAATAGTATGAATCCTATGCAGCCCTTAGATATATCCTATTTAAGGGTTGTTTATGCGTTAATGTGCAGTGAAGAAAGGTTGGTTACAGATGAATAGAAGAGAAATAAGGGAGCATTTGTTCCGAATGCTGTTCCGTAAGGATTTCCACGGGGAAAATGAAATGACGGAGCAGATAGATTTGTATTTTGAATCCTTAGAAGAACCTAAGGAGGAAGATCTGATATATTTAAAAGAGCGTTTCGGAAAAATACTTCTTAAACTGCCGGAAATAGATGTATTACTGAGTGAAATCTCCAGCGGATGGAAATTAGGCCGTATGGGTAAGGTGGATCTTACGATATTAAGACTTGCAGTGTTTGAAATAAAGTTTGATGATGATGTACCAACCAAGGTTGCCATTAATGAAGCAGTTGAGATTGCCAAACTCTTTGGCGGAGACTCCTCAGGAGCCTTTGTAAACGGAGTGCTGGCTAAGTTGGCCAAAGAACTGTAAAGCAGATCCATAGATAGCTACAGGTGTATCTGTTTTTGAATATCAAATATCATAAGGTTATTTCGTATTCAGAAAGTACTATGGCGCAGATAGGAGTTATTATGAGCAATATCTATACCATAACCCAGGTAAATACCTATATAAAGAACCTCTTTATCAAAGACTATAATCTAAGCAATATCTATGTAAAAGGTGAAGTCTCCAACTGTAAATACCATAGTTCAGGGCATATCTACTTTACGTTAAAGGATACGGGAGGACAAATGGCCTGTGTTATGTTTGCGGGGCAGAGAGGCGGACTTGCCTTTACCTTAAAAGAAGGTCAGAGCGTTATAGTCTTAGGACAGGTAAGCGTCTACGAAAGAGATGGAAAATATCAGCTCTATGCGAAGGAAATAATTGAAGAAGGACTGGGTCTCCTCTATCAAAAGTATGAACAGTTAAAAGCGATGCTTGATAAGGAGGGAATGTTTCTGGCAGAACATAAGAAACAGATTCCTGCCTATCCGAAAGCAATAGGAATTGTTACAGCCAGAACCGGAGCTGCCATACAGGATATTATAAACATAGCCGGAAGACGTAATCCATACGTTCAGCTGTATCTTTATCCTGCACAGGTTCAGGGAGAAGGAGCGGCAAGAACAATTGCAGCGGGTATTAAAGCCTTGGAAAAGAAAGGTGTAGATACAATTATTGTCGGGCGCGGCGGCGGTTCCATTGAGGACTTATGGGCCTTTAATGAAGAAGTTGTGGCAAGAGCCATCTATCAATGCAGTGTACCTATTATATCTGCTGTTGGTCATGAAACAGATGTAACGATTGCGGATTTTGTTTCGGATTTAAGAGCACCAACACCTTCTGCGGCAGCAGAACTTGCTGTACCGGATCTGCGGGCTTTATTGTATGAATTGGATAAGATCAAGAATACTCTTAACCGGAGTATGGGGATGAAGGTATCTCTTTACCGCAAGGAGCTGGAAAGCCTTAATATAAGACTTGACCATTTAAGTCCCATATACCAGATCAGGCAGAAGCGGCAGCAGCTTATGGATAGTGAACAAACGCTTTTACAGTTAATGAATCGTAAAGTAACTGCCAGAAGACATATGTTAGAGATATATATAGAGAAATTAGAAGGATTATCGCCTCTTAAGAAACTGAATAAAGGGTATTCCCTTGTGGTGAATAAGGATAACCGGATTGTAAACAGCATAAAGAAAACAACGGCTGGGGATATCTTAAGAATCAGTGTTACAGATGGAGATATCATTGCAGAGGTTTCAGAATTAAAAGAAGTTACAAGACCGGGTAATTGATAATCCAGTAAACATATTAGACGAAATCAATCAGTTATTAGGCCTGCGAGGATATAATAACAGGTAGTATAGCTGTTTTAGTAACGAAAATCTTACATACATTAAGGAAGCGGGGGCCATTGCTTCCTTGGGAAGAGGAATGTGTGAATTAAGTATATTCCGCACGCAAAATTCTGTCTGTTGCATTATGTTGCAGGTTGTGAGAAAGGAAAGGTTATCCATATGAAAGAAAAAGAAAACAATCTTGAGCAGTCTTTTCTTGAATTGAATGATATTATAAAGAAACTGGAATCAGAGGATATCTCTCTTGAAGATTCCTTTTCTTTATATCAGGAAGGAATGAAATTGTTAAAAAGCTGTAACGAGTCAATTGACAAAGTGGAAAAACAGCTTATCGTATTAGGAGAAGCCAAAGAAGAATAAAAGGTAATGCATAAAAGGGCAGAAGTGGGAGGAAAGTATAGAGAATGGAAGTATTTAGTGGAATACGTCAGGAACAAAAGGCATATATTGACCGGGTAATTAACTTATTTCTGCCCGAAGGCAATGAACCACAGAAGAAGATTTATGAGGCAATGAGTTATAGCGTACTTGCCGGAGGGAAGCGTTTAAGGCCGATGCTAATGCTGTCGGCTTATAATATGTTTGAGGGCGAGGACAGAGAAATCGTGGAGCCTTTTATGACAGCAATTGAGCTGATCCACACCTACTCCCTGGTGCATGACGATTTGCCGGCAATGGACAATGACGAATACCGAAGAGGAAGGAAGACAACTCATGCTGTTTACGGGGAGGCCATAGGAATACTTGCCGGAGATGCATTGCTTAATTATGCTTTTGAAACAGCCTGCAGAGCCTTCCAAAAAGGAAAACACCTAGAGAGAATAGCAAGAGCAGTGTCAGTACTTGGAAAGAAATCCGGAATACATGGCATGTTAGGTGGTCAGGTAGTTGATATGGAAGGCTTCTCAGAAAGGCTGAATGGAGCCACAAAAGAGGAATTAAAGAAACGACTTGATTATATGTACCACCTGAAAACCGGAGCATTACTGGAGGCTTCCCTGACAATAGGTGCTGTATTAGCCGGAGCCACGGATGAGGAAATAGATAAGATGGAACAGCTTGGAGGTATTATCGGACTTGCGTTTCAGATTCAGGATGATATCCTGGATGTTACTTCAACGACGGAAGTTCTGGGAAAACCGGTTCTCAGTGATGAGAAGAATAACAAATTGACCTATGTCAGTCTTCTGGGTATTGAGAAAAGCCGTGAAGAAGTAGAAGCACTTACGAAAGAGGGGCTCCTTATCCTGCAGAACTTAAACTGGGACTCTGTATTTTTAGAAGAGTTGCTAGTAAGCCTTGTAAACAGGGAGTTTTAATTATTATGTTAAATATGAAAAGAAGGTGAATCAGTGGCAGGTGCGCTGGAGCTTATAAATGAAGCCAACGATATAAAGAAAATAAAACCGTCAGATTACAATATACTGGCGGAGGAAATACGTGAGTATTTAATTGAGAACATAAGTAAGACTGGGGGGCATCTGGCCTCCAATTTAGGAACCGTGGAATTAACCATGGCCCTTCATCTCTATCTTGATTTTCCAAAAGATAAACTTATATGGGATGTGGGACATCAGGCATATACCCATAAGCTTTTAACAGGCAGAAAGAATGAATTCAAAAGCCTTCGAACCTTTGAAGGCTTAAGTGGTTTTCCTAAAAGAAAAGAAAGCTGTTGTGACAGTTTTGATACGGGACACAGCTCAACCTCTATTTCTGCTGCTATGGGTTTAGTACAGGCGAGGGATATAAAAGGCACAAACGAAAGAGTTGTGGCAGTAATTGGCGACGGAGCCTTATCCGGAGGTATGGCCTTTGAAGCCTTGAATAATGCGGCTGCCCTGAAATCGAATCTGACAATAATACTGAATGATAATAAGATGTCCATCTCTGAAAATGTAGGCGGGATGGCTAATTACCTTGGTAAATTGCGTACAGGGGATAAATATATCAATTTAAAGCATAAAGTAGAAAAAGCGCTTAACAATGTTCCAGGTGTGGGACATATCATAGCTGATAAAGTGAGAAAATCAAAGGACTCCATCAAACGCCTGGTGATTCCGGGAATGTTATTTGAAGATATGGGCCTTACCTATATAGGACCGATAGACGGCCATAACCTGAATGAGTTACAAATAGCCCTTTCCAGTGCTTCAAAAGCCAGGAAAGCGGTTATTGTCCATGTTGTAACACAAAAAGGAAGAGGATATAAGCCGGCTGAGAAGAATCCCAGTCAGTTCCACGGTGTGGAAGCTTTTGATGTCAAAACCGGTAAAAATATAAAAGCTAAAAAAGGAGCTGCTTATACAGAAGTCTTTTCTGAGGCAGTTCTGGAACTTGGAGAGAAACATCAGGATGTGGTTGCAATTACAGCAGCTATGCCAAGCGGCACTGGTTTAAATCAGTTCAAAAAGAAATATCCCGACCGCTTTTTTGATGTTGGGATTGCAGAAGAGCATGCGGTTACTTTTGCAGCAGGTCTTGCTTCCGGTGGTATGAAGCCGGTGGTTGCCATCTACTCCACCTTTTTGCAAAGGGCTTATGATCAGATTGTGCATGATGTCTGTATAGGTTCTCTTCCGGTGATATTTGCTATAGACCGTGCCGGTCTGGTGGGGAATGACGGGGAGACGCATCAGGGGATATTTGACATCTCTTATTTGTCCCATATCCCGAATCTAACCGTAATGGCACCGAAAAACGGTAAAGAATTAAAGGATATGCTTGATTTTGCTTATGTCTTTAACGGCCCCATTGCCATACGCTATCCAAGAGGTAAGGCATATGAAGGCTTAAAGGAATATAATGCTCCGATTGTATATGGTAAAAGTGAGATATTATATAACAGTATTCTGGAGGATGAAAGTGCAGAAGCAAGAAATAAGCATATATTGATTCTTGCTGCCGGAAGTATGGTGGAGACCGGAGATGAAGTATCCAAGACTTTGATAAAAGAAGGTTTGGAAATAACATTTGTAAATATACGTTTTCTTAAGCCCTTTGATATGGATATGCTGCAAGGAATGGCTGAAAAACACGGCATATGGGTGACAATGGAAGAAAATGTCCGAAGAGGCGGCTTTGGCGAAATGGTGGCTGGCTATTTAGTGGATCGGGAATTAAGGGATATAAGACTGCTGAATATATCTTTTCCTGACCAGTTTATTGAACAGGGAGATGTTGGTGTGCTGAAGGAGAAGCTTGAATTTGATGCAGCAGCTCTGGTGAGCCGTATCAGGAATTTTGTTAATAAGATAGAATAATTTGAAGTAAAAATAGAAGTGCTGATTTAGTTATCCTGATTTGCAGGTGTGACACCGAACACAGATGAAAGTCAGGTTGAAAAACAATGGTTGTTTTTTCAACTACGAATTCAGGAATANNAATCACGAAAGGGGTTAACGTGAAAGAACGTTTAGACGTTTTATTGGTAAACAGGAATCTGGCGGAATCCAGAGAAAAGGCCAAAGCAATTATTATGGCTGGAAATGTATTTGTGGATGGAATAAGAGAGGATAAGGCTGGTTCTTCCTTTCCGGATTCAGTAAATATAGAAGTTAGAGGGATGACGCTTAAATATGTCAGCCGAGGTGGTTTAAAACTTGAAAAAGCCATAGCTTCCTTCGGGTTACAGCTGGAAGGCTGTGTATGTATGGATGTGGGCTCTTCTACCGGAGGATTTACTGACTGTATGCTGCAAAATGGAGCAGTGAAGGTTTTTGCTGTAGATGTGGGGACCAATCAGTTAGCCTGGAAATTAAGGCAGGACGAAAGGGTTGTGTCCATGGAGAAGACGAATATCCGACACGTTACTGCAGAAGATATCAAAGAAGAAATGGATTTTATCTCAATAGATGTAGCCTTTATATCCCTGACGCTGGTATTGGAGCCTGTTAGAAATCTGCTGAAGTACAATGGAGAGGTTATGTGTCTTATAAAACCTCAGTTTGAAGCAGGACGGGAAAAGGTGGGGAAAAAGGGAGTAGTCAGAGAACGGGAGGTTCACCGGGAGGTAATCATAAAAGTGATTGAATATGCAAAATCCATAGGATTTACAATCCTTAATCTGGACTATTCTCCCATTAAGGGTCCGGAGGGAAATATCGAGTATCTGCTCCATCTAAAAAAGGCTGAAAATATGGTAACTTCCGAGGAAAATGAAGAACTCGGCCGGATAGATGAAATAGTAGAAAAGTCTCATAATACTTTAAACTTGTAAATAGACCGGCTTTATGTTACAATGTCGGTATCATTGTATAAATAACCACAGCAATGTAAGTACAGGAGCTTTCATGAATAAATTTTGTCTGATAACCAATCGAAACAAAGATGCGGATTTAGAGTTGACCAATGAGATTGTGAAATATATGACACTGCATCAGAAGGATTGTGTGTGTGTTGACAGGAAAGAAAACTGCGGATATACAATTAACAGCAGTAGCAATAATAAGGGACAAACCTTTTCAGAAGAAATAGAAGAAGATGTTGATTGTATCATTGTATTAGGCGGGGATGGTACAATAATTCAGGCAGCAGATTCCGTATGCGGTTTAGGAATTCCAATCCTGGGAATTAATCTGGGGACACTGGGGTTTCTGGCTGAAATTGAAAAGCAGCAGATATGGACTGCCTTAGACAGCCTTTTCGAAGATAATTATTCTATTGAAGAAAGAATTATGCTTCATGGAAGCCTGGTAGAAGGTGAAAATGTAGAAAGTCTTGGTATAGTACTTAATGATATTGTAATATCCAGAAGCAATTTTTCAAGAATTATTAACATAAGCATTTATGTCAACGGCGAGTTGGCAGACAGTTACCGAGGAGATGGTGTTATCGTGTCTACCCCCACCGGTTCAACAGGTTATAGCCTCTCTTCCGGAGGACCTGTGGTAAAACCTGATGCTGACATATTAGTAATAACCCCGATTTGTCCACATACCTTGGGAGCAAGAAGTATTATTGTCTCATCTGGAGATGCAGTCAGAATTCAGATCAATGAGAACAAACAGCCCAATGAAGAAGGTGCAGTTGCTGTACTGGATGGCAGGCCGGCAGGAGAGCTAAAGGCAGGAAGCAGTATTCATATAACAAAAGCCCATGAAAAAACAAGAATGTTAAAGATTAATCACATAGAATTTTTTGAAGTTCTGAGAAAAAAAATCGGACAAGGCGGAGAAAAGGGATGAAAGTTGGCAGACAGAGCAAAATAATTGAGCTCATTAGTAAAAATGATATAGAAACACAAGAAGATTTAGCAGATCTGTTAACCCAGGCTGGATATAACGTGACCCAGGCAACCATTTCACGTGACATCAGGGAGTTAAAGCTGACAAAAGTTGCTGTAGATGACGGAAGACAGAAATATATTGTACTAAACAACACAGAAACCGGAATGAGCGAGAAGTATGTAAGAGTATTAAGAGAAGGTTTCCTATCCATGGATATGGCTCAGAATATAATCGTAATCAAGACGGTGTCAGGAATGGCTATGGCGGTAGCAGCTGCTCTGGATGCACTTCATATTCAGGGAATAATGGGATGTATAGCAGGTGATGATACATTAATGTGTGTTATCAAGACTACAGAAGAAACCATAGGAGTTATGGAAAAGCTAAATAAACTAATTAATTCGAAATCCTTGTAAATGGAAAATTTCCATGGTAAAATAAATATTATTCAGTAACCTTGTCAGTCCGTAAAAGGGATTCATTTTTTACGGTCTTTTTTGGACTGACGGTATAAAAAAGGAGAAATACGTATGTCAGGACATTCCAAGTTTGCGAATATTAAGCATAAAAAAGAAAAGAATGATGCTGTTAAGGGTAAGATTTTTACTAAATTGGGAAGAGAAATTGCAGTAGCGGTAAAAGAAGGCGGAGCAGATCCGAACTCAAACAGCAGATTAAAAGATATTATTGCCAAAGCAAAAGCCAATAATATGCCCAATGATACCATTGACAGAAGCATAAAGAAGGCAGCAGGAGATGCTAACTCCGTTAATTATGAATTTGTAACTTATGAAGGCTATGGCCCTAACGGAACCGCTATCATCGTTGAAGCTCTAACAGATAATAAGAACCGTACTGCCTCTAACGTAAGAAATGCATTTACAAAAGGAAATGGTAATGTTGGAACGCCTGGCTGTGTATCGTTTATGTTTGACAGAAGAGGACAGATAATCATTGATAAAGAAGAGTATGATAAAGAAGCTGATGATCTGATGATGCTGGCCCTTGAGGCAGGTGCTTCAGACTTTAATGAAGAAGAAGACAGCTTTGAGATTCTTTCGGAAGAAGACAGCTTTAGTGCAGTAAGAGAAGCTCTTGAAAATGCAGGTATTCCTATGGCACAGGCAGAAGTAACCATGATTCCTCAGACCTGGGTAGAACTTACTGATGACCAGGATATTAAAATGATGAATCGTACACTTGATTTATTAGACGAAGATGATGATGTCCAGGAAGTATATCATAACTGGGATGAGTAAGTCCGGGTAGGATTATGATAAGTTGGATATGTGACTACTTATATGTTCCGGCGTTATTTACAGGAACTTTTTGGCGCTGAACTGATACCCCCTCCTTAACTGTTAGGTCTGGAATTTTAGCAGTGGGAGTGGGTTTTTTAAATAGAGTGTTTTTAAGGAAGTAGATTATAAACCTAAAGCAACAGTCTATAGGTTATAAAGTTGTACTTACGAAGCTGAATTGAGCATTTGGATTGATTTAATATAGAAAGCTACATAACAGATTTTATTTCTAATGTTCTTCAAACTACTCCCCTATGTCTTACTTAATGAGTAAATTAATAATAATACTATTTTAATTTAATTATATCAAAAATTGCATTTATCATAGTCCATAATTGCGCATTATAAATCATAATATTCCATATACCGTTACCATTCAGATTATACTCCAGTATTAAGTTCTCTACAGCATAAATCGTCCTTGCGTCTATAAACCAAACGATATGTTGGAAGGGATAATCAAAACTAAACTGGTTATAGTAAAAATAAGGTGTTTGTGAAACGTTATGAAATTGAATACTTGTACCAACCTGATAAGCTAAATGTAAGACGGCATCCAAACTTAGAGATACTGCACTTGATCTGTTTGGTATATATGGTAGCTGCCAATCATAACCAATACTTTGTATTCCGATAATTAATTTATCAGAGGATACAGAGGCCGACACATAATTCATCAATACCCTTAAATTGGTTATATTTGTTACTGGGTCAGGAGGGCCATAATCAAATCCAAATTTAAATTTTACAAAGATTAAACCATTAACATTTTGGCTTAATCTTGCATAATCGATTTGTTCAACTTTTATGACTCCCTCTACTATTTGAATATTAATATTAACTGTTATAAAAAATAAAAAGCCTTCCGGTTGTATGCGATTATAAATTTTTTGAACAAAGTTCTGATATAGAAATTCATTATCTTCATTCAGATAATTAAAAACAATATTAATACCTTGATAGCCTTTGCTTTTCATGATCTCGATAGAATTATTAATCGTTTTCTCTTGAAGTTCTTCGTTTAAAAGTATTCTATAAGCAGTTTCTGTATTAGTTACTCCCGATGGTGTTAATGTAGTCAGCATCATCAATGGAATAACACCAAAGTCATTGGTTAATGTAATGATTTCTGTATCATCCTGGTACTCAACTATTTCGCCATTTTCCGTTGCTGTGTAGTTAAAAATAGATAAATAAGTCAAATTAGGCAGCGTTTTTATTAATGTATCCCGTCTAATAAAAGGATAGGTATAACCATTTGTAGTAATACCTTTAATGGTGTTATAACTTATCACCAGGGTTTCACCTATATAAAGGTGGTCTCTTTCTGAAAGAAAGGAGTTGTTTCTTAAAATTTCCATAGGTGTGATACTGTATGTATTAGCGATACTTAGTAAAGTATCGCCTTGTTGTACAATATGTGACTGCTTTGGATATGTTATTACAATTGTCTGACCTATTACTAGGTTAGCTGGGTAATCCAAGCCGTTATCTATTGCTATTCTAGTGACATCAACCCCATATTTTTCAGCAATTGTATAAATACTCTCGCCTTCTTGAACCACATGTATATCCATAAAGTAGTTATCCTATATATGTAATTGCTATATTATATGATTTTATTTATAAATTATAATAGTCAATGGAATATAATGGGTTAAGTTTAATGATTCCATTAGAAATTTGGTTTACGCTAAGAACACATATACTGGAATTGTATGCTTCGCTGCATGAAATGACGCAAGACTTTACAATACAATTAAAATTGATTATATGGGAGTCTGGATATCTGATTATAGTAGCATGTATAGTAGATTTGTGATATAGAAAAGACTATTGATTTGATTTGAATTAATTTGTCGTATATTATATAATAAATGAATGTAATGCAATTATAAAGTTGTATTTTTGTTTTTCTCCTTCCGGTATAAAAAGGATAACTCTGATACGTAGCTTTTTAAGCGGAAGGGATAAAAATATACTATACTTATTATAACCCGTAAACCTAAGATTTGATTACAGTGAGGACGTATGGAAACTTTATTTGAAAATTGTTATACAATGTCAAAGGAACGTTATATTAGCTGGGCTAAAAAACCTGCAAAGAAAAATAAACTGAGGTTGATATGGTATGTTTTAACCTTTTTTATTGCAATAACGATGGTACAGGCGTTACTGAGCCGAGACTATTTGATAATTCCTTTCTATTTAGTGTTGATTGGCTACTGCATTTACCGTAGTTTTTACCAAATCAGAGTTTTATTTGTGAAGCAATATAAAGCAAATGCTGCCGCTCAAGGAAAAAGTGAATGGGAACGTATCATAAGGTTCTCTAATTGTATTGATGTTGAAGATGGGAATATACAAGCTCAGTACCAGTGGGATCAGGTAAAAGAATATTTTGAGAACGGAGACGAATTTATTTTTGTTTTTAAAAATGGCTCAGGGATTAGACTGGATAAGAATGGTTTTCGTAAGGGAACATACGAAGAGTTTTTAGTATTCATAAATGATAAATTTGATAAAATGCCAATGAAGTAGAGAAATTAATAAACATAAAATTAATTTATTCACATTTGGATATAGGAATATATAACCATGCATATTGCAATAAATGACACATGAATGACAAAAGATACCATTAAATTTAAATCAAATACAACTAAATGGATGCATGTATTTAACCGATATATGTAAAAGAAAGTAGAATGGAGCAGCAAGACAGGGAGGACTTTAATGAATCAAGAAAGTATGAAAAAAAACCGTAGGTGTATAGCCATAATATGCTGTTTGTTAATTGCTTTTACAGCAATTTTTCAACCGAATAATGCCACAAGAATTGAAGCTGCAACTGGCTATTATTTTACAGTAAATGGTACTGTGTTTGAATCCTACTCGAAATTACCGCTGACAACGGATACCAGTAATATACAGATAAGCGGTGCATCTGGAGTAGATATGTCAGATGCCAGTAATATACACTGGTTCGTAAATAATACTGATGTTACATCTGGAAATTCAGCGAATACTTCAAGTATTATCCATATAAAAGATATTAGTACGAATAAACTCCAGGCAAAACTTGAACGTATTGGTCCGGGATATGCACAGGTGATGGTAACATTTGAAAAAAACAATATAAACTATTCACTGTATCTTAATGTTGAAGTTGGCTTTGACATAGACCGTACGGATTTTAAAAATGCTTTAAATTCCGGCAGTGCGGAGCAGATTAATAGAAGTGTAATGTTATTTAAAGATTTAACTACTACACAACAGATTAAATTAGTCTATTCGCCGGTGGATAATGGCAGCAGTGGTTTGCAGTCTGATAATGCCAGTTTAAAATACAGTAGTTCAGACAAGAATGTTGCAGAAGTTGATTCAAAAGGAATTGTTAAACCCGTGGGTGCAGGAGTTGCGATAATAACCGTCAGTACAAATAATGTTGCTGCGGATGTTTCCCAGTCTCCTATGAAAAAGACGTTTAAAGTAGTTATAACTCCCAAAGCCGGAAAACTGACTGATACCACACTAAGCAGTAAGGTAGAACAAATTACAGATCAGTCCGTTACTTTTAAAACAAATGCAAAAGATCCAGCGAATTTGACTTGGAGAGTGTATAAGAAGTCAAGTACAGGCCTTAGTATTATTACACAAACTGCAGGTGTTATTAATTATTATACAACTCCGGCAACAAGTTCAACAGATTTTGGTACTCTTACTGTTGCAAATGCGCAGGTAGGTGAGTACGTATTTATGGGTTTTACAGATTCGATGTATATACCAAGTGATATCAGCCTTGACAATCAAGATTCTGTAGCTGTTCCGTATGTAAAAATCTATGTGGATTTCAGACCTAAAGTACCTGCGTATTTAGTAATGAATGTGAATGATACCTACGATATGGCTAATGCTGCCGGTATTAAAGGGAATTCTGATTATACAATCACCAGCAGTAAGAATGATATTGCAGGAATAAGTAACGGAACCATATATGCTAAGAAAAGCGGTACCAGTGTAATTACAATAAAAAATAATACTTCAGGATCATCTGAGATATATACAACAAATTTATCGGTAGTGGATGGTATAGCTCTTAATATGACAGAAGCATATATTTATACTGCCGGTGAACTTCAGTTACTGGCAACAACTACAACAGATCAGTCAAGCGTTGTGTGGACAAGTGTTTTGAATCCTGCACTTCCGTTTTCCTCAAGCAATGACGGGTCCAAGTATGCTACCGTTGAAAATGGGTTGGTAAAGGGTGTTTCTAAAGGAAATGCATATATTGTAGCATCCATTACCATTGACGGCGTTGTTAAGCAGGCATATTGTCTTGTTCATGTTGAAAATACAGTAACAAAATTAACTATAAATCCTGAAACAGTTATATTGGACAAAACCGGTTTTAAGACTCTGAAAGCAGAATTTGATAACAACAGTACCAGAAGCATTCCGATAAAATGGACCAGCTCAAATCCTGAAATCGTTGAAATTGTTGAAAGCAGCTCTACATATGCAAATATTGCCGCTAAAGGTGTGGCTGGAACTGTTATTATTACTGCAATTAATACAGAAAATTATATAATAGGCTACAGTAAAGTTACGGTAAAAGAAAGTGTGTCAAGTATAACCTTGTCCGCAACTTCCCTAAATCTCATGCAGTCAGCAAAAACTTATCAGTTAAATGCAACAGTTAATCCTTCTACTGCCACAGAACAGGGGGTAACCTGGAAGTCAACCAATCCAAGTGTTGCTACCGTTAATGATAAAGGCTTAATTACATTAGTTGCTCCGGGAACTACATCAATTATTGCAACATCTGTAGATAATCCATCGGTAACAGCAGTCTGCAATCTGACGGTAGGTGTTTCTACATCCGGGATTAAACTGGATGAGTCCAGTAAGGTAATGTACACTGGAGAGAAAACGAAACTATCGTATATTATTACTCCTACTAATGCAACCAACACAGCAGTTACATGGAGTACTTCTGATTCAAGTGTTGTAAATGTGGACTCTAATGGAAATATTACAGCTGTAAAAGCAGGAACAGCAGTAATTATATTAAAAACCGCAGATGGTCTTTATATGTCCACCTGTACAATAACCGTAAAGGAAAAAGCAACTGGGCTGGCATTCGATGTAACAAGCCTGGAACTATACGTTGGTAAGACCTATACCATAACAGTAACACCTACTCCGGCGACAGCAACAGACTATACCTTAACCTGGGTTTCACTGGATGCTACAATAGCTTCTGTTAATGAAAAAGGTACCATAACAGCAAAAGCGCCCGGTAAGACGATGATTACCGCTACTACATCAACAGGTACAATTTTATATTGTAATGTTACTGTAAAAGCTGAAGCAACAGGGCTACAATTGAATTATACGGAGAAAACCGTTGTAATTGGTGATAGTTTTGATTTAAAAGCAACCATTAAACCAAGCGCCGCGGCCAGCGAAGTTACAGTAATCTGGGCCAGCTCTAAGACAAGTGTAGCTACAGTAACAAGCAGTGGCAGAATTAAAGGTATAAAAGGTGGTACTGCAGTTATAACTGCAAAGACCTCCGACGGTAAGTTTACTGCATTTTGTACGGTTACTGTAATAGAAAAGGTAACCAGTATTAAATTAAATAAAACAAGTTATAAACTTGGGCTTAAGAAGAGTTATAACTTAGTAGCTACTGTAAAGACCAATGCAGCAACTAATCCAAAAGTTAAATGGAAATCCAGCAATACGAAAGTTGCTACAGTAGATCAAAAGGGTAAGATTACCGGTAAAGCTATCGGAACTGCTACTATTACAGTAACAGCACTCGACGGCAGTGGTGTTACTGCTACCTCTTCCATACGAGTTGTAAGGTCAGTTACTTCGGTAACCCTTAACAGAACTGCAGTAACGACGGTTGTAGGTAAAAGCTTTACCTTAAAAGCTACAGTTAAGCCGAATAACTCAACATACAGAACAGTTACCTGGAAATCCAGTGATGAATCAGTTGCAATTGTAGATTCAGCAGGTAAGGTTACTGCATTAAAAGCCGGTAATGTAACAATTAAGGCTTCTGCTAAAGACAGCAGCGGTAAATATGCAATCAGTTATGTTATTGTACAACCGCGAGTTCCTTCGAACAGTGTTACAATTATGAATCAAAATTTGACCATGGTAGTAGGTGAAACAGCTGTCTTAGAAAAAGCATTGAATCCCGCGACCTCAACGGATACGGTAAAATGGGCCAGTGATAATAAATCGGTAGCAGATGTTACAACTTCCGGTAAATTAACAGCTAAACGGCCAGGTATAGCAAATTTAACGGTTATGACAGAGTCAGGAAAAACGGCTACTACGAAATTAATAGTAGTTGGATTAAATACAACTAATCTGGTACTGGAACAATATTCGGATTATACCTTGTATGTACTCGGTATCAGTAGTAATGTTTCCTGGGATATTGTAAATTCCGATATAGCTGTTGTAACAAACGGAAAAGTGAGTACCAGAAGAACAGGTACCACTACAATTATAGCTAATGTTAACGGTAGAAGGTTAACCTGTAAGCTGACAGTAACAAAGATAAAGTAATGAATTATTATTGAAGTATTATTATTTTGACCATCGGATACGGAATGAAATGCCGTATCCGGTGGGCAAATATATTGCTCTAAATATATCAATTCTGTATTTTCTGATTTTTCATATTTCACATATCCTTAGAGAGTTTTGTCCTAGTATAATACAATTGCTTGAATATAACAAAATCCGAATAATAAATCGTTGCAGTTGGTATAATGGCTGTAGTTTGGGAGAAGTTGTTTATTCATTTTAGTATATCCTTTCGTTTCTACTTGTTCTGTATCTCTCTGCCGAATTCAAAATTATAAATATAAATACACTTCTTATTACAGTTCATATTACAAATTCTTCTTTTGTTATTTAAATGCTAGTTATTAAACCTCAAGTTGATTGAAAGCAAATTCGGCAACAACTTTAATCTCAAACTTACCATAATTATTTAACCTACAACCAGGATAAATTACTTGCGCAAAATTTTATGTTATGTTATTATGAGAAAAAGAACATATGTTTTGTATGACGAAATTAATTAATTTATCATAAATATCACTTAACCTTTAGGAGGAGAAAGCTTGCTGCTCAATTTACATGTAAAGAATTTTGCAATTATTGATGAAGTTGATATAACCTTGAAGGACGGGCTAAATATACTTACAGGAGAAACCGGAGCAGGAAAGTCCATTATTATTGGCTCTATTAATGTATGTTTAGGAGGAAAGATCAGTAAAGACATTATAAGGCGTGGTGCGGACTATGCCATGGTCGAACTTCTTTTTGAAACCGGCAGTAAGGCAGTCGAGAATAGAATGAAAGAGCTTGATCTGCCATTTGAAGACAGACAGATACTGATAACCCGTAAGATAACCAATGGGAAAAGTATCAGTAAAATTAATGGAGAGACAGTGACGAGCCAGAGTTTAAAAGAAATAGCGGCGTTACTGATAGATATCCATGGCCAGCACGAACATCAATCCTTACTCTACAAAGAGAATTATCTTGATATAATAGACCGTTATGCCAAAGAGGAAGTATACCTGTTAAAACAGAAGCTATCAAAGGAATATTTACAGCTTACAGAATTGAAAAACAAACTTTCGGAATTAATGATTGATGAGGACAAGCGCCTTCGTGAAATATCTTATCTTGAATACGAGATAAAAGAAATTACGGAAGCTAAACTAAAGCAAGGAGAAGACGAACAATTAACAAGTGAATATAAAAAGCTCTCAAATGCCAGAATAATAGCAGAAGGAATTGGAATGGTTTATGACTATATGGGCTATCAGTCGTCCGGGTCTGCAGGAGAAATATTAGGAAGAAGTGTTAAACAACTATCTAAGCTGATTGAATATGATAAGAATCTGGAAAGTATTTATAATCAGATACTTGATGTAGAAGCACTTGTTAATGATTTTAATCGTAATCTTTCTGAATATCAATCGGATTTAAATAACCAGGAAGAAGATTTTACGGCGGTGGAAGAGCGTTTAAATCTGATAAATCATCTCAAAGCAAAATATGGGAATTCCATTACTGATATATTGAAAGTATTAGTGGAAGGCGAGCTTAAGCTGGAACAGTATTATAATTACGAGGTAACACTTGAGGAGCTTAACAGACAAATAGCCGAACAAGAAAGAGAAGTACATAACCTTTGCGTTAAATTATCAGAAATACGAAAGAAAAACGCGAAGGTTTTGGCGGCTAAGATTAAAAGTGCTTTGCTTGATCTGAATTTTCTTGATGTTCAGTTTGCCATCGAGCTAACCCAGAAAGAAAGTTATACAAAAGATGGCTTTGATGACGCAGAATACCTCATTTCTGTTAATCCTGGTGAAGAAATGAAGACACTGTCAAAAGTTGCTTCCGGAGGAGAATTATCGAGAATAATGCTTGCCATTAAATCAGTATTTGCAGATAAAGATGAGATAGACACATTGATTTTTGATGAAATAGATACCGGTATCAGTGGAAGAACGGCCCAAAAGGTATCGGAGAAATTATCCGAGATATCCTCCAGTCATCAGATAATTTGCATTACCCATCTGGCTCAGATTGCATCCATGGCCGATAGTCATTTTATTATTGAAAAACAGACGGATGGGCAGACTACAAGAACCGGCATACGACAATTAAAAGAGCNNGTGCCAGAATACTCGGGGGTGCAGAAATAACCAAAACAGTTCTCGACAGTGCAAAGGAAATGATAACACTTGCGAAAAAAAACAAAAAAAGATAGTTTGAAAATTTTTTTACTACACATACTAACATAAGGCAGTTATTTTAAGGATATACACTTTTTAGTGTATATCCTTTTTTATGTGATTAGATAATTGTGGCTTGATAATAGGTTTTTTTGCTCTATTTGATAAAAACCTGCCGGACAGTATGCACATGACGCTTGAAAGAATGGTCACTATAAACTCTCTATTGCATCCAACAAAAGGGGTATTTCTTTAACTGCTGTCTAAACATGTATATTCGTATGATAGATATCTGTTTATATAAAATTTGAATATTTACGCGAAAAAGCGTAGAGGGAGCTGAAATCATGCATAGAAGATCTATTTATCGTAAAATCCTTATTCTTGTTTTGTGTATTAATATAATGGTATTAGGTTATTTTACCTATCGGTATATTGACAATAGCGTACCGGATTCTATCAAAATCCTGGTGGGTGAAGATGAAGAATTTAATTTTAAGTTACCAATGGAAGGCAGTGTAACTTACGGAGATGTAGATGTTCTAAGTGTAAATAATAAAACTGTTCCGGGAGATCAGATTAAACTGAATCTGAGCCAGCCCTTTACGATTAAGTCCAGTGCTACAGGCAATTATAAAGTTAATCTGAAATTATTTGGGTTTTTGAATTTCAAGGAAGTTACCATAGGTGTCATAGATCAGAAAGAAGTTATTCCCTGTGGGAATCCGATAGGTATTTATATTGAAACCGATGGTGTTATGGTTCTTGGTACTGGTGTTATTAACGGAGCCGATGGCTTAAATTATGAGCCTTCTCTGAATAAATTAAAAACTGGTGATTATATAACTAAAATAAACAGTACCGTAATCCATAACAAAGAAGAATTAATTGAGGAAATACAGCATAGTGACGGAAAGGATGTAAAGATTACCTTACGCCGTGATGACAAACTTACAGAATACAAAGTTACTCCTGTAAAAACCCCGGATGGTGAGTATAAGATAGGAGCCTGGATAAGAGATAATACACAGGGTATAGGAACACTTACCTTTATCACGCCGGACGGTCAGTTTGGTGCCTTAGGGCATGGAATAACAGATATAGATACCAGTCTTCTGATGGAAATTGAACGAGGCTATTTATATAATGCCGACATTATGACGATAATTAAGGGTAAACAAGGTGTTCCCGGAGAACTGATAGGGTTGATCAAGCAAAATTCTGAGGATAAAATAGGTGATATCCTGAAGAACTCAAATCAAGGTATCTTTGGTAGAATAGGCACGGGATTCGTCAAAGCAAATTCCTATGATGCAATTCCGGTGGGGTTAAAGCAAGAGATTAAACTAGGACCTGCAACCATATTTTCCTGTGTAGAAAATGAAGTAAAAGAATATAAAATAAATATTGACAAAATAGATCTTAATAGCCAAAGTCCTAATAAAGGAATGGTAATAAGCATAACAGATAAAGCCTTAATAGACAAAACCGGTGGAATCGTACAAGGGATGAGCGGCAGTCCCATCATACAAAATGGCAAGATAATAGGAGCTGTAACTCACGTCTTCATACAGGATTCAACCAAAGGTTACGGGACATTTATCGAAAATATGCTTAATAATTTGGAAGATAAATAAAATAAAGCTGCAATCGACCTATTGCAACTATAGCAATAAAATGCTACAGTATTTAACAATAGAATTTCTTAAAAAGAATTCTTATTATGTAAAAAGAAATATAATATTTCTTATATACACAAAACAAAAGCACCTATGTCGTAAATTGCGATAAGAAAGAATTGATAATATGGAAATATATGTATATAATATGGATATGTCAATAATTTACATTTCATTCTTCGCGGATTCTACGAATTGACTTGCTTCATCCGTAACGTAATATGTAAAAGGCTGTATATTTAAAGTTGAATACTTAATTCTATAGAAAAAGTCGAGATTTTGTTAAAAAATATGGAAAATATTGACTTGAAAGCCAATAAGAGTTATAATATGGTACGGATGAACTATTTTTTAGCAGGTGATTATACAAAGGAGGTAAATAAGTATTCAAGTCAGACAATTTTTTTAAGCAAAAGGAATATTTTGGGAGGAAAACAAAGTGGGTAAAATCAATGTAGCAATTGTGGATGACAATGAAAGAATCGTAAAGCTGTTAGAAGAAATCTTAAAGGGAGACTCAGATATTGAAGTAGTAGGAACAGCTGACAATGGTATCGACGCACTGGATGTTATACGGGATAAGAAGCCGGATGTAGTTCTTTTGGATTTGATAATGCCTAAATTGGATGGTTTGGGTATTATGGAAAAGATAAGGTTGGATGAAAGTTTTAAAAGTATACCGGCATTTATTGTGATTACTGCAATCGGGCAGGAAGGTGTAACTGAGAATGCATTTGAATTAGGTGCGAGTTACTATATTATGAAACCCTTTGATAATAATATGGTTCTTACGAGAATCAAACAGATCAGAGGCGATTTACATAATACGAAAGTATTTGAAAATCACCGTGTAAGCACTTACGAGAGTAAGGATGACTACAAGGAAAGAAATCTGGAATCCGATGTAACAAATATAATTCATGAAATAGGGGTGCCTGCCCACATTAAAGGATATCAGTATCTTAGAGATGCTATTATGATGTCTGTAAATGACAGTGAAATGTTAAATTCCATTACAAAACTGTTATATCCGTCCATTGCAAAACGTCATAAGACAACGCCCAGCAGAGTAGAAAGAGCTATCAGACATGCTATAGAAGTTGCATGGAGCAGAGGAAAAATGGACACCATAGATGAACTATTTGGTTATACTGTTAGTAACGGCAAAGGAAAGCCGACCAATTCTGAGTTTGTAGCCTTAATCGCTGACAAAATCAGACTGGAATATAAATTAAGAGCATAACAGCTATCAGACATTGCTGTTAGAATTACACTGCTTCAGTAAAAGGGGTACGAGCGCTTGGCGTTCGTTTTACTGAAGCAGTTTTTTAATGAAAAAAACTTCACTAACAAAGGAAAATCATGTATAATTAATACATAAAAACATAGAATGGATTTATTGATGTAGCTTATATTTCAAATTTTGTGCTGTCCTTATCGGCAGAATGCGAGGTAAAAATGAAAAAAATATTATTTGCAGCTTCTGAATGTGTTCCGTTTCTTAAGACAGGTGGTCTTGCAGATGTTGTAGGTGCCTTACCCAAATACATTAATAAAGAGGAATACGATATACGTGTCGTAATGCCAAAATACAAAACAATACCAGATGTACTGAAAGAAAAAATGGAGTTTAAATGCAATTTTTATATGGATTTATCCTGGAGAAACAAGTATGTGGGATTGTTTGAAATACGTGAAGGTGGTATCCATTACTATTTTATAGATAATGAATTTTATTTTTGTGGAAATACACCCTATGGGAACATTTATGAAGATATAGAGAAGTTTGCATTTTTTTCAAAAGCTGCTTTATCAATCCTTCCGTTAATTGAATTCAAACNNAAACCGGATATTATACATTGTCATGACTGGCAAACAGGTCTGATACCTGTCTATTTAAAAGACTTATTTTCGGGAGATGAATTCTTCAGCGGAATAAAATCAATTATGACAATACATAATTTGAAATTTCAGGGAGTTTGGGATGTAAAAACCGTAATGGATGTAACCGGACTATCCGACTATTATTTTACGCCGGATAAACTGGAAGCGTACGGAGATGCCAATTATTTAAAGGGCGGTATCACTTACGCAGATAAGGTGACAACTGTCAGTAAGACTTATGCAGAGGAAATCAAAACGCCATATTACGGAGAAGGTCTGGACGGCCTGATGCGGGCAAGGAATAATTCCCTGGGGGGCATCATAAACGGTATAGATTATGAAGAATATAATCCGGCTGCAGATAAGCTGATACCAATACCATATAACAGCAAAAACTTCAGAAAAGAAAAGTGCAAAAATAAGAAAGCGCTCCAGGAAGAATTGGGATTAGAAGTAAACCCGAAGAAATTTATGATAGGAATTGTTTCCAGACTGACTGATCAGAAGGGATTGGATCTGATTGACTGTGTAATAGAAAGTATCTGCTCAGAAGATACTCAATTCGTTGTGGTGGGTACCGGAGAAGCTAAGTATGAAAACCTTTTTCGGCATTACGCCTGGAAATATGGTGACCGGGTATCTGCCAGTATATTTTTCTCCGAGGAGAGAGCTCACAGAGTTTATGCGGCTTGTGATGCATTTTTGATGCCGTCTCTGTTCGAACCATGCGGCTTAAGCCAATTAATAAGTTTACGCTACGGAACTGTACCCATTGTCAGGGAAACAGGCGGGCTTAAGGATACTGTAATACCTTACAACGAAATCGATAATTCAGGTACAGGATTTAGTTTTCACAATTACAATGCACACGAAATGCTGTCTGTTATAAATTATGCCAAACATATCTTCTATAATAAAAAAAGAGAATGGAATAAAATAGTTGACCGTGGAATGGCTATGGATTATTCTTGGAAGAATTCGGCTGCGCTCTATGAAACACTGTATGATAAATTGATTCAATAAACATTAAAATTACGAAATAATAACAACTAAGTTAGTTTTATCCTAAAATATAAAAATATATACTCTTTTTTTCCTGCATAAGAAAGAGACCTCTAAGCAATAATAAGTCTAGATAATAAAGCAAAATTAATGGCTGTTATCTGAGAATATACGTATAAGGAGGAAATATGAATGAGTAACTTATCTAAACTTGATGTTCAGAATTTAAGACACCTTTTAGTCTTTGGAGAATCTGATAAACAGAAATACCAGACCTATGCAGAGCAGTGCACAGATCCTAATGTGAAACAGTTTTTCCAGAAAGAAGTGCAGGCATCTGAGCAAAAAAGACAGAAACTAATTCAATTTCTTAAATAGGAGGTTTCAATATGCAGGAACAAGCAATGGTAACAGACGCTCTTAGTTCAATTAATGCAGGTTTAAAAAGTCTTGGTGATATGATTTCACAGGCAGAGGATCAGGAACTCAGACAGACTTTACAGCAGATGAGAAATGATGCGGAAACCTGCCAGCATGAGCTGTATACAATAGCAAAAAATAAAAATTATTATCCTCCCTCACAAAAAGCAACAGAGGAAGAGTTAACAAACCTGAGAAATATTGCTAATCAGTCAGCACAGTCCTCTCAAAGCGGACAATCTGCACAAGGACAGGCAGCTCAGGGTATGAGATAACAGCCTGACAAGGTGTAATCCTCAATTACGAAGAAATATCGTATCAAATGTTATAAAAACGAATTCGGCAGGGAGTCCATGAAAACATACTGCATCCTGCAGTATACTCCCATGTCCGGATTCCTCATTTTGCCATATTGTATAGTTTTCAGTATTGAATAAATGCAGGTGGGAAAATATTACTGATAAAATGCACAAAGATTTTTGTCTATGTAATCTTTTTATGAATTATCTATTAATCTTATTTGAATTTATATTTTGTACTTGATATTTTCCTATAAAAAAGGTAAAATAATATAGTGTTTGAGAAAATTTTGTCAATCATGCTGGTTAATAGCTGTCGCTCCTACATAAGACTATTGTTATGGAACATATGGCAGCATATTATAAAAATTAACAATTAGGAGGAATATAATCATGGCAGTAAAAGTAGCAATTAATGGTTTCGGACGTATTGGACGTCTTGCATTCAGACAGATGTTTGGAGCAGAAGGATATGAAATCGTAGCTATCAACGACTTAACAAATCCTAAAATGCTTGCACACTTATTAAAATATGATACAGCACAGGGAAGATACGCTTTAGCAGATAAAGTTGAAGCAAAAGAGTCTTCTATCGTAGTAGATGGTAAAGAGATCAAAATCTATGCTGAGAAAAACGCAGCAGACCTTCCTTGGGGAGAAATCGGTGTAGACGTAGTTCTTGAGTGTACTGGTTTCTATGTATCTAAAGCGAAATCTCAGGCACATATCGATGCAGGTGCTAAGAAGGTTGTAATTTCTGCTCCCGCAGGTGATGATCTTCCTACAATCGTATTCGGTGTTAACGAGAATACATTAACAGCAGCAGATACTATCATTTCTGCAGCTTCCTGTACAACAAACTGCTTAGCTCCTATGGCTAAAACATTAAATGACTTATCCGAAATTGAAAAAGGCTTCATGACAACAATTCACTCCTATACTGGTGACCAGATGACATTAGATGGTCCTCATCCTAAGGGAGACTTAAGAAGAGCTCGTGCAGCTGCTGAAAATATCGTTCCTAACTCCACTGGTGCTGCTAAAGCAATCGGTCTTGTTATCCCTGAGTTAGCCGGTAAATTAGACGGTGCTGCTCAGCGTGTACCTACCCCTACTGGTTCTATCACAGAATTAGTTGCAGTTACAAAGAGCAAAGTAACAAAAGATGATGTTAACAAAGCTATGAAAGCAGCAGCCAGCGCATCTTTCGGTTACACAGAAGAAGAATTAGTATCTTCCGATATCATTGGTATTAGTGAAGGTTCATTATTCGATGCAACTCAGACAAAGGTTACTCCTCTTGATGGGGACAAGACTTTAGTAAAAGTTGTTTCCTGGTATGACAATGAGAATTCCTACACCAGCCAGATGGTTAGAACAATCAAATTCTTTGCTGAGTTAGCATAATAGTTAATGTATAGTATATTTGCATAATTCATCAACAGTATTTATTCTTGCTTGTTACGGGATAAGGAATTTGCTATAATTTATAATTATATTGATCCTTAATGGGTCCGGTCTTTGTAAGCAAAGTCGAGGAACGTTAACCGAACCCTCTGCTTTGCTATAAAAGGTCGGACTCATTTTTTATAAGAACATTATAAGAACATATTGAAAGGAGTCTATTATGTTAAATAAAAAGTCAGTAGATGATATTAACGTTAAAGGCAAAAGAGTATTAGTACGTTGTGATTTCAATGTACCTTTACAGGAAGGCAAAATTACAGATGAGAACCGTCTGGTTGCAGCACTTCCCACTATTCAGAAATTAATCAAAGACGGTGGTAAGGTTATCCTTTGCTCCCACCTTGGTAAACCTAAGGGTGAGCCTAAGCCTGAATTATCCTTAGCTCCTGTAGCTGTAAGACTTGCAGAGCTCTTAGGACAGCCTGTAAAATTTGCAGCTGATGCTACCGTAGTAGGCGAGAATGCGAAAAAAGCTGTTGCTGAAATGCAGGACGGTGAAGTAATTCTTCTTGAGAATACACGTTATAGAGCCGAAGAGACAAAGAATGTAGATGCATTCAGCGAAGATCTTGCTTCTATCACAGATATATTCGTAAATGATGCCTTTGGTACTGCTCATAGAGCACATTGCTCCAACGTTGGTATTACAAAATATGTTGATACTGCAGTAGTTGGATACTTAATGCAGAAAGAAATCGATTTCCTTGGTAATGCGGTTAACAACCCTGAAAGACCTTTCGTAGCAATCCTTGGAGGCTCCAAAGTTTCCAGTAAGATTTCTGTTATCAATAACCTTCTTGATAAAGTGGATACTCTTATCATCGGTGGTGGTATGGCTTTTACCTTCATGAAGGCAAAGGGAGAAGAAATCGGAAGCTCCATGTTAGAAGCTGATTACCTTGAGTATGCAAAAGAAATGATAGAGAAAGCAGCTCAGAAGGGTGTTAAATTATTGATCCCAGTTGATACCATCGCTGCGAAATCTTTCTCTAATGATGCAGAATTCAAAACTGTAACCAGTGAAGAGGGAATCGAAGAAGGCTGGTTAGGACTTGATATCGGTGAGAAAACAAGCAAGCTCTATGCAGATGCTGTAAAAGAAGCAAAGACTGTAGTATGGAACGGACCTATGGGCGTTTTTGAAATGTCTAATTTTGCTAACGGTACTATCGCAGTTGCGAAAGCACTTGCAGAAATCGATGCAACAACCATAATCGGTGGTGGTGATTCAGCAGCAGCTGTTAATATCTTAGGCTTTGGCGATAAGATGACACATATATCAACAGGCGGCGGTGCTTCACTTGAATTCCTGGAAGGAAAAGAACTTCCCGGTGTAGCAGCAGCTAACGATAAATAATGAGTACTTGATTAATAGCATAAAGTCACAGTAGTAATTAATATATCAGGGACTGACAGCTTCGATGCCTGACAGTCCCTTTTCTTAAGGAAAAGGAGAAATAAAATGCGTAGAAAAATTATAGCCGGTAACTGGAAAATGAATAAGACTACCAGTGAGACCGTAACTCTTATCAATCAATTAAAACCCCTTGTAGCAACAGAGGATGCAGACGTTGTATTCTGCGTTCCCGCTATTTCCTTAACAACAGCAGTAGAAGCAGCCAAGGGTTCCAATATTCAGATTGGTGCTGAGAATATGCATTTTGAAGAAAANNTCGCTCCTGGAATGCTCGATGATATCGGTGTTCGTTATGTAATTATCGGACATTCCGAGAGAAGGGAATATTTTGCAGAATCTGATGTAACAGTAAATAAGAAAGTTCTGAAAGCTTTCGAGCATGGCATTACACCTATTGTCTGCTGCGGAGAATCTCTTACCCAGAGAGAGCAGGGAGTAACCATTGACTTTATCCGTCAGCAGATTAAGATCGCTTTCTTAAATGTAACTCCTGACCAGGCTAAAACAGCTGTTATTGCTTATGAGCCTATCTGGGCTATCGGAACCGGCAAAGTAGCAACCTCTGCTCAGGCACAGGAAGTATGCAAGGCAATTCGTGAGTGCATCGCTGAAATCTATGATACTGATACAGCAGCAGCTATTCGTATCCAGTACGGCGGAAGTGTTACAGCAGATTCTGCAGCAGAGTTATTTGCACAGCCTGATATCGACGGCGGATTAGTTGGCGGCGCAAGCTTAAAGCCTGATTTCGGAAAAATTGTTAATTATAAATAATATAAATGAAAGTGCTTTTCATAATCTAAAGTTTCATTTATAATGTTAATGTAAAATCGTCTTACATAAGGTGAATAATCTTATGTAAGAATTCGCAGTTAAAACTGCCAGACATAATGAAGTGATATGAGGCTCACAACTTATACTAACCAAACAGATGTTAAACATCTTTCGTGAGCTCCAGGAAAAGGAGTGTTCATATGAGTAAAAAACCAACAGTATTAATGATATTAGACGGTTATGGATTAAATGACAAGACCGAAGGCAATGCAATAAAATTAGCAAAAACTCCTGTAATGGATAAGCTGCTTTCTGAGTATCCCTGGGAAAAGGGCTATGCCAGCGGTATGGCAGTAGGACTTCCGGAAGGACAGATGGGAAATTCGGAAGTTGGACATTTAAACATGGGTGCCGGCAGAATTATATACCAGGAATTAACCAGAATAACAAAAGAAATCGCTGACGGGGATTTCTTTCAGAATGAAGCTTTAAAGAAAGCCATGGAAAACTGCAGAGTTCATAATTCAGACCTGCATTTATACGGATTGCTTTCAGACGGTGGTGTGCACAGCCATATTACACATGTATACGGCTTGCTTGAAATGGCAAAAAGAGAAGGTGTTAAGAATGTTTATGTTCACGCTTTCTTAGACGGAAGAGATACACCTCCTACCTCAGGAAAAGGTTTTGTTATAGCGCTGGAAGAGAAGATGAAAGAACTCGGTATCGGTAAGGTGGCATCTGTAATGGGTCGTTACTATGTAATGGACCGTGATAACCGTTGGGACCGTGTAGAAAAGGCATACCGTGCCCTTGCCTGCGGAGAAGGAGAAGAAGCAGCAAGTGCTTCAGAGGCAGTTCAGGCATCTTATGACAAAGAAATCAATGATGAATTTGTATTACCTACGGTTGTGAAGGAGAATGGTAAGCCGGTAGCTGTTATCAAAGAAAACGATTCCGTTATCTTCTTTAACTTCAGACCTGACCGTGCAAGAGAGATAACCAGAGCTTTCTGCGACGATGATTTTAAGGGCTTTGAGAGGCCGACAGGCAGAATACCTTTAACATACCTTTGCTTTACCGAATATGATGTAACCATTGAGCATAAGCTTGTTGCATTCCATAAAGTAGCTATTGATCATACCTTTGGCGAGTTTTTAGCTGAGAATAATTTAAAGCAGCTTCGAATGGCTGAGACAGAGAAATATGCCCNTGTAACCTTTTTCTTTCATGGTGGTGTTGAAGTTCCCAACGAAGGGGAAGAGAGGATTCTTGTTAATTCACCGAAGGTTGCAACCTATGACCTGCAGCCTGAGATGAGTGCTTTTTCAGTAGCCAAGAACCTTGTGGAAGCAATTGAATCTCTGAAATATGATGTGATAATCGTAAATTTTGCAAACCCGGATATGGTTGGACATACAGGAATCGTAGAAGCAGCAGTGAAAGCAGTTGAAGCTATTGATGTCTGCGTTGGACAGGTGTATGATGCTCTTATAAAAGTAGACGGTCAGATGTTTGTATGCGCCGACCACGGTAATGTAGAACAGCTTATTGATTATGAGACAGGCGAGCCTTTCACCGCACATACCACTAACCCCGTTCCTTTTGTACTTGTAAATTATGACAAGGAATATGGTTTAAGAGAAGGTGGCTGTTTAGCGGATATCGCACCTACTTTGATTGAAATGCTGGGATTAACAAAACCTGTTGAAATGACCGGTAAATCCTTACTGATAAAGAAATAACACAGCATATCCATGAAGAAATAAAGCTTACGCTTGTCTTTTATGGCAGCCTGTGTTATAATCAAAATAGTGCGTTAGGAGGTGTCTTAATGGAAGTATTAAAAATAATAATCACTGTTATATTTGTTATTGTATGCCTTTCCTTATCTGTATGTGTATTAGCGCAGGAAGGTAAGTCTGCCGGACTTTCCGGTTCCATCAGTGGCTTAGCAGATACTTATTGGGGTAAGAACAGAAGCAGATCGAAAGAAGGCGGTTTATTAAAGGCTACCATCATACTTGGTGCAGCATTTATCGTTCTTTCTATTGTTTTGAATGTTCTTTAATAAGTCTTAGAATCAGATACGAGAAGCATCCCTGGATCCAGAAACATAGGATTACAGGGGTGTTTTTTTCTGTAAAGTCCTCCATCTGCCAAGCCCGTGTATAAACTAAGATGACGTACAATTATTAACATCTTTGGCGATTTCCAATGCGTAGTTTTTTTATAATTATAATAAAATATAATCAAACTGTTAAATGGCAAAAAGAGTTTGGAATTTGATTCACAAATAAATACCCAGGTCAACTATGTAAAAGATGCCATCAAAAAATGGGTATATAATGTCTTATAAGATAAGAAACTAATAAAATATAAATAAAATAACAGACAAACATAAGTCTGCATGGCTAATAAAGGTGTATTAAACACAGGAGAATTATGGTATACTATTGGTAACTAAACGGTGAAGGTCCGGCAGGCAGAAAGAGGATATATGGATAAAATAATATTGGAAGAAAGAAAAAAAGTACTGCTTGAGTTTATAAGCAGCAAAGAATACCAGCCAATGAAATTGAAAGATATGGCTGCAATTCTTCAAGTACCAAGAAATGAGAAGAGTGATTTTCGTGAAGTCGTAGAAGCTCTTATAGCAGATGGTAAAATAGAAGCAGACAATGCGGGTAAATACCGAATTTCAGATAATAATACAAAAACAGGTGTTTTTACAGGTACACAAAGGGGCTTTGGTTTTGTAATCGTAGAAGGTGAAGCAGAAGATATTTTTATACCGGAGAATGCCACCAGAGGTGCACTTCATAATGATAAAGTGCTTGTTACTGTACGCGAGAGCCGTACAGGAAAGCGTATGGAGGGAGAGGTCATCCGAATACTGGAGCGTAGTAATACAACAGTAGTAGGAACCTTTGAGAAAAGTAAAAATTATGGTTTTGTTATACCCGATAACACCAAGTTCGGAAAAGATATCTTTATTCAGAAAGAGCATACCAAAGGTGCTGTAAACGGACATAAAGTAATCGTAAAATTAACGAATTTCGGTGATAAGGATAAGAATCCGGAAGGCAGAGTTATTGAAATCCTGGGGCATATCAATGATCCCGGAGTTGATATAAAATCCGTTATTGCAGCCTATAATCTTCCTCTGGAATTTCCGGAGGAAGTTATGAAGCAGGTGGAGACAACGGAGGAAGAAATCTCTGAGGAGGAGATAAGAGGCAGGAAGGATCTTCGTAAGCTTCAGACAGTAACCATAGACGGAGAGGATGCAAAGGATCTGGATGATGCCATAACCATATCAAAAGAAGGTGATATCTATCGTTTGGGTGTTCATATAGCAGACGTATCACATTATGTCAGAGAGAATACACCACTGGATAAAGAAGCGCTAAGCAGGGGAACAAGCATATACCTGGTTGACAGAGTTATCCCTATGCTGCCTCATAAATTATCAAACGGTATCTGCTCCTTAAATGCCGGTACTGACAGATTAGCCTTAAGCTGTATAATGGATATCGATGATAAAGGGACTGTAATCGGCCATGAAATAACCGAGTCAGTAATATGTGTAGACAGGCGAATGACATATACCAGTGTAAAAAAGATTCTGGAAGAAAAAGATGAAGATGAAATCAAGGAATATGAAGAGCTGGTCCCTATGTTTCTGCTTATGGAGGAACTTGCAGAAATATTAAGGGAAAAGAGAAATAAAAGAGGGTCCATAGATTTTGATTTTCCGGAAAGTAAGATAATTTTAAATCAGGAAGGACATCCGATTGAGATTAAACCATATGACAGAAACAAAGCAACCAGAATAATAGAAGACTTCATGTTAATAGCCAACGAAACCGTTGCAGAGGATTATTTCTGGCAGGAGATTCCGTTTGTATACAGAAGCCATGAAAATCCGGATTCTGAGAAGATAAAGGAATTAGGTATCTTTATCAATAATTTTGGTTATAGCATTCGTATAAGTCAGGAGGAAATCCATCCGAAAGAATTACAGAAATTATTGAGAAAAGTAGAAGGTACACCTGAGGAAGCACTAATTAGCAGACTGACCCTGCGTTCTATGAAGAGAGCTAAATATACACCTGACAGTGATGGACATTTTGGTTTAGCGACCAAATACTACAGCCATTTCACCTCACCGATCAGACGATATCCTGATTTACAGATTCATCGCATTATAAAGGAGAATTTAAAGGGAGGATTAAGTGAGAAACGTTATAACCACTATCATAAAATTCTTCCGGATGTTTCAAGGCAGGCAAGCATAACCGAGCGCCGTGCCGATGACGCAGAAAGAGATGTACTAAAGCTTAAAAAAGTAGAGTATATGAGTGACCGAATAGGGGAAGAGTTTGAAGGGGTCATTTCAGGTATTACAAATTGGGGTATGTATGTGGAACTCCCCAATACGGTAGAGGGCCTTGTCAGAGTTACTGATATGGAGGATGATTTCTACATTTATGATGAAGAACGTTATACCATGACTGGTGAGCACACCAGAAAGAGCTACAAGCTCGGACAGAAAGTCAAAGTTAGGGTCACAGCTACTGATAAATTACAGAAGGTTATAGATTTTGAACTTGTAGAAGAATAAAGTGCAAAAATAAGGTATATAGAATATTTACTTTAAGGTTAGGCCTTTCAAGTGTAAGTTGTAATTCGGATAGCTTACACTTGAAGGTACATTATTTAATGAAATTATTTATTCAGAAAGAGGTTGTATGGGAAAAGATGCTATAAAGATGATTGCCAATAATAAGAAAGCCAGATTTGACTTTTTTATAGAGGATACCTTTGAGGCAGGCATTGTTCTTCATGGTACAGAAGTCAAATCCTTAAGAATGGGTAAATGCAGTGTGAAGGAATCTTTTATCAGGATTGAGAACGGAGAGGTTTATATTTACGGTATGCATATCAGTCCATATGAAAAAGGAAACATTTTTAATAAAGACCCTCTTCGTGTGAAGAAGCTGCTGCTTCATAATTATGAAATCAATAAGATAATGGGAAAAGTGGCACAAAAAGGTTATACCGTTGTTCCACTTACCGTGTACTTAAAGGGAAGCCTCGTAAAGGTTGAAATTGGACTTGCAAGAGGTAAAAAACTCTATGATAAGAGAGAAGACATAGCTAAAAAGGATCAAAGAAGAGAAGCTGAGAAAGACTTTAAGATAAAGAACCTTTATTAATTTTAAGGTTTACTGCATCATAAGAAGATAATGAATATAGAAATACATGGGGAGAGGCAGAGTATTTCATCTGCCTTTTCCAGAGGCGCTGAAACTCATTGACCGATCTAAATGCTCTATTAGTCGGGTATTCTCCATTTATAGTTTTGGTAACGTTATATTAGTACCCAAACGCCTGACCTCCCACATAGTGGAACCTCCAGCCCGGTACAAGTAGCTTTTTGACCCACCCCGGCATTTTAGAAACTTCCTGCTAACAGGCATGGTACCAGTATAATGATGATATTACAATTGAAGGACCTGCATTGAGGAAGAGGATTTTCGGTGTATGATTAATGAATTTATCTACTTCACAGCCTCTTTTTCTAACAGCTAATTCGGTTTTTGCACATTGCCCAAAGTTACTATAGCAAGCATAGATGCAGTCAAGAAATGGATTTAATTCATTACCAAAACATACTTTCTTACATTCGCCGATAAGCAGGCAGAACTCCTCTATGCGAAAGGTACAACCGGGAGTATCTCTCTCTCTGACTGTTAATGTAACGTTTAAGTCAGAACAGGTATGATTGATAAACTCTTTAACTCCATCCATAAGCTACCTCCGTACATAATGTTGTCACAATCGACATGTTATAGAATAGTATATGTCATTTTATATTCTGTTGTGATGAATAAAATACCATAAAGCCATTCCATAGCACATCTGCAATCATGAGTACAAAATATTCTATATTGTCATATTGATAGACATCATCTGCATATTGCATATTTTTACGTTTATTTGCTTCATCCAGGGTCATGGATAAAAGATTACCAAACAGATTTTCAAACTGATTCTGATTCCACTTATTATTAATAGATGCCAGTTCTGCAGACAAGGCTTTGGAATTATCCATCCATTGAGGAGCGGAATTGTTAAAAGAATTGGAATCTCCGGTAATGGTGGCTTTAACCAGATCCATTGTAAATCTGATGTGATCTCTTAAAAGATTCTCAATCTGTGCTGCTGTCTGGTCGCCATAATAAATACGAAATATACCTGCAATATCAATTGGAATCTCCAATAGTCGGTTTTCAATTACTTCCTGATCTTTTATTGCGGCAGCTACACTTACAATATAAAATCGCATCCACGTAGAATACTGTGTCAGATATAATCTAAGAATATTTCTTAAGTCTTCTTTCGAATAAAATTCGGTTTGTTTGTCATTATTCACATACTTGCCTCATATAATTATACTTATCATATTCATGCGGCTTATTGTTAATGATATCTATATATAAGCAGAGCAAAGCGTTCCACCTATAGGAGTAGATAGAAAAACTGTCTGATCTACATCGATAATTACATTAATAAGCAAATTATATTTATAATCAATTATACTTATAATTTATATACAAGAAGAAGAAAAAGTTCCAGTTTAATAGAAAAATAACAGATACANNCCTGTTTTCTTAAGTGTTACTACCTGATAGTTTCCTTAAGGTGTGCTTGATTTCTGACCAAAGTGTTATGCGGTCAGATTTGAGGCAATAGGATAACGATGCAAGTTATATATTAAACTGCATATAATAGTATGAACTGCAATTTTATTTTCGCCCAGATTTTATACGCATGTTAAGCATGCAGAAAGGAGTAAAGTTTATGAAATATCAGGATTACGAAAAAATAGTGAAAGAAGCGTTACATGACTATCTGCAAAGAGGTGGTTCACTGGTAGATGCTGCATTAAAAGATATTCCGAAGGAATACATATACGAATTTGATGATAAGTATCCGGAAGATACCAAAAAACAGCTTATTGATAAAGCACATCAAGCCATGCGGAGCAGACAGGATTTACCGAATGGAATCCGTCTGGTAAAAGTAGTATTCATAATAGGTGAAAAAGAAGAAAGAATACGAAGAACATAAATAAAAATCGTAATATTCTATTGCAAAACTTTAATGATTGTGTATGATTGTAGTATAAACAACTAACGGACAACGCATTGGAGCTATAGTACATTACAGAAGATGGAGTTAGATAAAGTGGGCAGGATAAAAAGACCAATGAAATTCCGCTATAAAATAGGTGGATTGTTATTTGCATCAGTAATTATTGTTTCATGTATTTCTTCAATTGTGGAATTGGTTTTTAACACCACATATCTAAAAAATGAATTCACCGAGCAGCAGAATATGATTGGTCAGAGGCTGCTGAATAATCTGAGTAATACAGATTATATTAATTATCTGATTGAAAAGCCTATAAATGAAGAGGCAAAGCAGGTTCTGAATAATGTAATGAAAGAATATGAGAAAAAGGGAGATATCAATTTTCCGCTGGAAGATTTTCAGAAAGGAGAAAATGATTTTGATCTCTATATTATAAATTATGATAATATAATAATATCATCTACCGATAAACAGGATATGGGATTGAATTTTAATGGTAATAATAGTTTTGTTGACTTTCTGGGTGAAATTCGTAAGGAAGGTAAATTCGTTGCATCCCGTATTGATTTATCCCTTGTTGATGGGATTATGACAAAATATTGCTATTTACCTTCAAAAGACGGTAATTATATCTTTGAATATGGTGCACCAATTGTTCAGGATGAAAGTCTTATGAAAGGAATCAGTTTTGAAAATTTCTATGAACAGATACAGGCGGAGAATGTAGATGTTAATAGAATTCTATTATATAACTATCTCGGAGTATCTTATAAAAAAACACGTGACGGTAAGAATATCGTAATAGACAGCGACCATAGTATATATTTTAAAAAGGCTATGCAGACGATGAGTACGGTAAAGGTTACCAAGAAAGAAAACGGACAGAAGGTATTCTATCAATATATTCCATATAAAATCAATGGCTCCACAGGTGGCAATGAAATAAATGTTGTAGAAGTAATTTATAACAATGACAGAAATGAAAAATTAATAAAGAATTATATACTTCGAATCATAATGATTAATATATTCGGAGCTTTTGTTGCTGCAATCTTTGGGGTATACGAATCTAGAAAAATGATTAAACCTGTAGAAATCCTCACAGAAGGTGCGAAGAAGATAGGGACAGGTGATTTTGATCACGAAATAGCTGTAAAATCCAACGATGAACTGCAGCTGCTGGCAGACCAGTTCGTGAAAATGCAAGGACAGATAAAAGAACTTTTAGAGGAAAGATATCAGGCAGAGCAAAATCTTGAGAATAAGAATAAAGAGATATCAGAACACAAAGATGAAATTGAATCCCTGTATGAAGAAACCATATCCATCAACGAGGAACTGGAAACCTTATTTGCAAAAAATAAGGATAGTTATTTCGAGACAGTTAAAGTATTGGCCAATGTAATTGAAGAAAAGGATCTTTATACGGGTGGACATTGTGAACGGGTTATGATCTACTCCATGATGATAGGTGAAGCGTTAAAAATAGGAGAACAGGAGAAGAGTGATCTTCAATTCGGCAGTATTCTTCATGATATCGGAAAGATTGGTGTTCCTGAGTATATTCTTCATAAGAAAGAACGTTTAACCCAAGAAGAATATGAGAAGATAAAAGAGCATCCGGAAATTGGATATCAGCTCTTGTCAAATCTGGATTTCTTAGACAGCAGCAGGCGTATTATCTATGAGCACCATGAAAGAGTAGACGGTAAAGGTTATCCCAGAGGGCTAAAGGGGGATGATATACATTTCCTTGCTAAAATCGTATGTGTTGCAGATGCATTTGATGCTATGACCAGTAATAGGGCATACCGAGCTGTCATGTCTGTTGATGATGCCCTGAAAGAACTGATTGCAAACAAAGGGACTCAATTTGATGCGGAAATAGTAGATGCCTTCATAGAGTATTTCGAAACACAGGATACGAGAAGCAAGATGCCAATCCAGATGTTAAATTCAAAAATAATTTCATAAGATATAATGTATAAGTTGAATCTAAGTTCAATCAATAAAGGAGTATAGATGTCTGGTTTTACGGCATTTCTAACTTTTGGATGGTTGAACTTAATTCAGCTTTTCTTAAAATATAGCTAAATATAATTGAGAAAGATACATTATTCTTTACGTTATGCAATATTGAATCCCGTTTATTGAAATGGTATTGTTAGTTTATGAAAGATTTGTGTGGCGAAAGGTTGGTTGGTTTTTGACATAGGGACGGAAAAATGTATAAAGGGTTTGCTAAGGCATTAGCTGAACCAAACGAATTTTTTGTTTAAGAACTAGCTCAGGAGTGGTCTGACTGGTTGAAAAACTTTATACAAAAATCTTGACAGTTCCATCGAACCAACGAAAGAAACGATATAAAAAGAAATAAGAAAAGCTTATATAAAAACTCATATAATTAATTTATTTATATAATACTGGATATAAAAATATAAGTTTCATATCTCATAATCAACATAAGTGTTATAGCTATCAATAACAGAGGGAGGTTTATAGGATGGGTATGGATAAGGCTATTGAAATGTACGAGACCCAATATGGATGTCTAACAGGAATATCAACACCGGATTACTACATGAACGGAAAACTTATGGAATGCTCCTTTGTGGAAAAAAATATTCTGAATACTCCTTATGGTAAATTTATACCTCAATACACAAATGAAGGTACCCGTAAAAAGTATATCAAATCTTTGTCCTTTTATGAAAATGGTAATTTAAGACGTTTAGCCTTGGAAGAGCAGACGTTGATTCATACAACCGCAGGTGAGATTCTGGCAGAACTTGTAACCTTTTATGACAGTGGTGAAATAAAGCGCATATTTCCGTTAAACGGTAAAATTACAGGTTATTGGACAGAAGAGAATGAATACGGATTGGCACAGCCTATAACGCTTAAGATGGATCACGGGAATGTGGAGAAAAAGTTCATCAGCTTGCATTTCTATAAAAAGGGTAATATAAAGAGTATGACACTCTGGCCAAAAGAAACATTGTCAGTACCTGTTGGAGATATTAATTTTAAAGTACGTTTTGGTATAGCCTTTTATCCAGAGGGAAATATTAAGTCTCTGGAACCTGCTTATCCCTTATTTCGTAGTACTCCAATAGGTAAAATAGCCTGTTTTGATATGAATGCAAACGGAATTAATGGTGATATGAATTCGCTTAATTTTAATCTGGATGGTAGTATTAAATCACTTATTACCTCTACAGATCGTATTAAGGTTCGACAAAAGAAGGATAGCAGCATAGAAATTATTGAACCTTATTTCAAGATTAGCTTAATAAGTGACAGTGAAGAAGAAATTGTACCAATAAAAATAGAATTTATGGATAAGGGATGTATCCTTTATGGTAAGAATATATACAATTACACTTATGAGGATTATGAATTTGAAATAGAAAATATTGCTGTTACACCAAAGATCAGCTGTAGCGATTGTGCCTCATGTAAAAGCAGCTGCGGCTGAATAAAGGAGGAGGGACCGTAGCAATACCCGGATGGATTTCACTGCTACAGTCCCCTTTTATGAAAAAAATTATTTAACCAAGAATTCTCTTGTGTCTACAATAGTTATTATATCGTTCATATATGTATATACTTTGAATAGAGTTTAAATATTATATTAATTTTTTTTAGACACATTTTAGACACAATTAGTGGTTATACTATGTATGTAATATTCAATAAATCGCATGTCTGCAAACCAAATTATTCCGAATATTCGGGGTTGTACTGGTTTCGACGGGGGTTTTGAAGTTGCGGAAGCCATTCGCGGACTAGGACCGCGTCATCAACTTAGAAATAAAATTAAACGCAGACGATAATTTAGCGTACGCTGCCTAATGGCAGCTGTCGAACTTAAGTTTCTTGCGGCTTAAGACCTCGGCATCAAATTAGCAAGGCACTTTGTCTTCAAAGCTTTGAGAAGATAAAAGAACTATGAAGCTACCAAAGTCATGAGCCTGTCAACCGGCGCTTGGCGGAGGGAACAGCAGGTAAGACCTGCATAAAAGATTGACTGTAATGGGAGATGCTGCAATGGATGGGCTTTCGGACAGGGGTTCGATTCCCCTCAGCTCCATTCTAAAACCTCAGTGTTTACTGAGGTTTTTATTTTTGTGTTGCATTTCGTGTTGTATAAATTCTTTAAATTCATTCTTGGATAATTCATATTCATCAACATTAGGATTAGTCTTATCAATTAAGTACTTTATGTATTCTGGTATTTCATTCCGCCTGGTACGAGTAAATGTTTTAGATTGTTTTTTCTAACTATTTTGCAATCTACATCTACAACGACTTCTTTATTGTTATGTATCCATTGCTAATAAATGATTTTTTTAATCCACGAACTTCACTCATAGAAAGGATAGCCACATAGCTAGGAGAACAGATAATTCAATTTTGGTACCTTTAATCAAATTTATTTTTATCTCAGGTTCTGGTAGTTCTTTGATGTGGTTTTCCGGAGCTGGAAGCTTTACGGTACAATCAAGTCCGGGATAGTACCGATTGATTACTGAGACGATTAGTCCATATGAGTTCCTTACTGTTTTAGGGGACACCGGATTAGTATTCTTTTTGCTCCGCATAGAAGGGCGCTTGGCCTCGGTATTAACTGCATCCTGTAATATATCCTTAGACAATTTTTAAGCGGTATATCCATTCGTTCTTTATAACTATTTCGCTTTATCTTTTTATCGTACTTTCAACTGAATATTGATAGTTGGTAGAAATTAAGATAAACTGATTATTTCAGAATTGAAGATATGTGTATCAATTCGTCTGAGCAAAGAAAGGGCTATGGAAGTGAGTTCTTTAAGCAGTTAAAATATTATATAAAGCAAAATGGAATGGATTCTATTGTGCTTGGAACTGTTAAAGAATATCCGTCATTTGAGTTTTATATTAAAAATGGATTTAGACACGTGGAATCATCAGCTCTTATGTTTTGTGAGTTATAAAGTAAAACTAACAACTATCAAAATCAATTTGGTAGTTTTTTGTACCCGAAATTAAGGAAGGTTAAAAGTGAAATGCCTGCTATCTGAATATATCAATTATAGCTTTTGCACTTGTTGCAAATGCTAAAGCACTTAGCCGATAAAGCCAGGTGTTTTTTCTATACCCAAAACAACACCAATGGAGGTGAGCCAGCTTAGCTAGGGGCTTTCTTATGCCCAAAATCACGAATGTGAGGTAATGAAGCTTGGCAAGGACGCCGGATGAACGATATGACAAAGCATATAAGCTATTTAAGACTGGCATGAAATTAGTTGAGATTGCAAGCCAACTAAATCTTCCGGAAGGCACTGTTCGCCGGTGGAAGAGTATTCATAAGTGGGATAGCGAACGTTCGGAAAGAAAAAAGGTGGTCAGCCAGGCAATAAGAATGCTACGGGACCGCCAGAAAATAAAAAATGCAGAATAACATGGTCAGTATGATACCTCCAAGTAGTTAAGGTAAATAACCAACTACTTTGAAGGTACTTTTTTCCGGAAAATATAGATATTGTTATGAAGAAAAGTTAAGGATTTGTAATACTAGAGTTTCATGGTGGGGTAGTCCTCTGAATAATAAAGTTAAACTTTTAACACCAAGGAATCATCTTATTCTAGACCAATTTGAGCTTTACCTGTTACTTTATTATTTGTAAATGTAACATTTGCATTTGATCCATTAAAGCCATTTCCATACCAAGAAATTATCTTAATGGAAACATTACCGACTGAGGATTCACTCATAGAAGTTCCGTTGCTTCCAATTAGTTTAACAACCTCATCATAGGTCATGTCATTTTTAATCGAATTATATTCATCTAATGTTATATATTCTAAATCATTAGTCTCGGTAGAGGTGTTTGGGGGAGTAGATTCAGATTTAAACATTTGATTAATATTAGAGCTGAAATTTGTATATATAATACTAAATAAAATGCCACACAGTATTATTAACAAGAAAATAAAAAAAGATTTTCCAGCAACAGAACCTTTATTATCATGCTGATAATCATTTATAGTTGCTTGGATGCTCTGAGAAGGTTCATAGCATTCTGTATTGTCGACTTTTTTTTGGATTTGCTATGGGCTTCCCGCAATTTGGGCAAAAACTCCCCTCAGCTAGGGGCTCCCCGCAATAACAACAGTAATTATTCAAAAAATACTCCTCCTATGTAAGTAATTACCTACAGTATGACATATGAGGATTTAATTGGCAACAGAGTCTTATGAAAAATTGTAATTTACTCTTTGATGGAACCTTGAAGTCGACATTTTTTTGTGTTATAATGGAAAAAATTTCAAGTGAATTATGGGAACTTCTATAGAAAACATACGAGGAGATTGTATTATGAATTTGATAAATCAAAAGTTCGATAATTTAGCACAAAGAAGCGTCTGTTCTTTTCTGGTTACCTATCCGCCTTTTACTCCTGTACTTTCATCTGAAGCTACAGAAGAAGAGCAAAAGAGCGCTTATTTATTTATCAAAGAAATTTATGAAAGATTGTACAACAATCCTTCTTTGCTGGGACTAAGAAATCTTCCGGATGATTCTTTTAACGATTGGGAATACCATAAAACAAATCCTCAACTGGTAGTAAATATTAGAGGAGGTATTAAAAAAGTTGAACAATTTATTGCGTTATTGTATCAGATTTGCTTATCCAAACAAATCAGCGATAACACGTTTTCTATCAATAGAAGTGATATGGAATTAAAAATATCGGCTAAGAAACAGCTCGCGGTATTCGGTATAAATACTAATATGACAGAGAATGAGTATATATTTTTATTTCCCATAGAAGTGGATGGCTTAAGACTTCTAGCCAATATTTCAAAACAGAGTACATCAAGTGAAAGTGATAAGGATTGGCTTTTATTTTCCAGAGGAGTGTTTGATCCGGCTGCGCCTTGGACACAAGAAGTTTTCAAAGGCATGTTTGATGAAGGGGAAGCTTTTGAAGATTTAATGGAGTTTTTTCAAAGGGAGGGCTACTTAAGAATTGATGGGCAAAATAGTATCTCTCTGAATTATATTAAAAATTACAGCAGTAAAGAGGAAAAATTAAAATCTGCATGGGCAGAGCGAACTCATGGCGGGATTGAGATTATCTATGAAGAAACAAGGAGGAATCAACCACTTATAGCCCTTCGTATTCCTTACTTTGATCAGGTCTTAATAGCATATAGCCGTATGAATGATAAAGTGAAACGTTTTGTATTGGAGACCTCAAAAAAGTGTGATAATTGCGGATATTGTACGCAGACGGATAAAACAGGGAAAAGACCGCGGGCGTATATCACCAATGATGAATTTAAAATATGTCCATTATTTTGTGGATATCAATATAGATGGAAATCAATAGACTATGTACTGGTTGAGAATATGATTGAATTGCTGCAGTTTGTTGATGAGATATTTCACGATCGCGCTGTTGTTGCAGGTTAAAAATAACTCAAAAATTGAAGTAAGGAATAAATAACTCCCTTTTCTGCATTAATAAAAAAAGGGAGTTATTAGTGGTTTTAGAATCGGTTCTATAAAATATGAAGTAGTCTAATACTATGGGCTTAGATTATCGGTAATTTAATAATCGTTGGGTAAGTGATTTTACGGCTTACATACAGAACAAGGGTCATAATTCTTTTTGGCTTCAGATAATGAAATTGAAATTTTGGATTGTCTTAAATAACGGCATCCGGAGCTATGGTATTTAGATCCGGTTCTTGTGATATACACCGTTGCTTCTACTTTGGTATTGCTGGAGGAAGTATTTTTTGTAACAGTAACACCTAACATCTTCAAAAGGGTCTTATTAACTGTGCCTGTAACTTTAAGATCGTTATCTTTTTGATATTTCCTAATGGAAGCTTTCGTGTTCTTACCAACTACACCATCCGGGGTACCACAATCATAGCCTGCATTATTTAAGGCTTCCTGGACATCGTAAATAGTAGCTTTGTTATAATNNGAGTGTAAACTCCGCTGCTCCTGGAGTTATAAAAGTACTTAAGCAAATAATGAGAATTAATTGAGATAATATTTATTTTAGTTTTTTCATTTTTCCTCACATTCCACCACAAAAACGGTATTTAAATACTAATCGTATTCTTTCGGTTTATATACTAATTATAACTGATTTGGAAAATATTACAAGATAATTTCCTTATTCAAAAAGAGGAGGCGTTTTTGTGATAAATTTTCAGTAGAAAGAATGTTTTGCTATGTTACGGAATAGAGTAATAGTAATAATATCTAACGAGACCAGTATTACCAGGCAAAAATGCTAAGGCAGATTAGATTCATTGACTTATGACTTTAGAGAGGAGGAAATAATGTTTGCATTCTTGTTTGTTATCGGTTATCTTCTATTAATTGCCGGCATAGTTATACTGCAGATTTTCCTCTCCAGAAGGACAACTAAGTGGCCGGGGCTGGTACTTCCTTTTATAAGCCTTATAATATCCCTCTTTATAGTTCTCGGCCTATGTACCTTTACATCGATTAAAAATACAAAGGTAGTCACTCAAAATCAGGAAGGAGCAGTTATAAAAGAATATATGGAAAATACGAAGTCTGTTTCAGAAGAAACGGCAAAGGATGATACACTTTATCAAATCATTGTAGTATTTTTCATAACGAATATTCCTACCTTAATATTGTTAGGGATCTATAAGGTTTGCCATGAAAAAGAAAAAGTGAAATTATCGGTTGATGATGAACCAACGGTAGAGAATGTAACAAATCATTAGTTTAAAAAGAACTGTAATCTTACATCCTTAACTTCAAATGGGATAATGTACAACAAAAAGCAAAAAAATATCCCAAGAAACAGGTATCTTGGCTGGAAGGAGAGTTCTAAGAATGGACAAGCTTCCATAATATCTATCCGTATATTAAATTATTTGATATAATACCTGTTATAGGCTATAAACATGACTAAGCTATGGAACAATTTCGTTCCTTCATAATTGAGTTCTGCTGTTAAGCAGGATGTGAAAGGCGATAGATAAGGGGTTTTTGCAATGAAAAGAGCTTTTATTTTTCTCCAATAGATATAGGAATGCTATATGCTTACAGGAATTGGTAGCAGTGCAGTTAACCCAGTATAATAACAACAAAACATAGAAAAGAGATTTATCATGAAAGAAATAGTGTTACTATTTAATATAACCTCAAGAGAAAGCAGACTTAAAATCGGTAAAGCCCTTCTGCCCATGAACATAACAGTAAAAGCGGTTACCAGTGAAGATTACAGCCAGAGTATTGGATATCTTGCCGGGATGAAAGATATGGAAAGAAGAAATAAGGACATAGGAAATAATGAGGCAGAACCAACTTCTTTAGAAAAAAATACTACAGAACCAACTACGTCAGAAACAAATATATCATATAATGATTTGGCCGGTGAGATGATTGTAATGGCTGGACTTTCTGGTGCAAGAATGGAACAGGTACTGCAGGCTTTAAAGAAAGCAGGTGTGTTAAAGAGTTGCTTAAAGGCAGTCCTTACAGATACGAATCGGTTTTGGAACGCCTTTAAGCTTTTTCAAGAACTAAAAAGTGAATATGATACAATGCATAATAAGAATTAAATTCTTTTCTTTTTGAAAATATAGGACTTCTATAGCTTATACCCTGACAGGAAGAGAAGTATTTCTGTCATTACCTTGCTAAGAGTAAGTGGTAGTAATCCCATAGGAATGGAAGCGTATCAGACAAAAGTAGAAAGGAAACTTTAGCTGAATAGGTAATATCAGAAGCACAGGCTAAAAGAAATATAAAAGGAAAACAAGGAGGCAAATATGAAAGTTATAGCAATTAATGGGAGCCCTAGAAAACATGGTAATACAGCTGAAATGTTAAAAAGTGCATTGGAGGGAGCAAAAGAAAACGGTGCAAAGACTAAAATCTATAACCTCTATGATATGGAATTTACCGGCTGTGTCAGTTGTTTCGCCTGTAAGAAGAAAGGAAAAGACTGTAAAGGTCTTTGTGTAATAAAAGATGATCTGAAAGAGGTATTAGAAGAAATATTAAAGTGCGATGCGTTACTAATTGGCTCACCTATTTACTTTTCGGATGTTACCGGCGAAGTCAGATCTTTTTTAGAAAGACTGCTTTTCCCTATTCTTTCCTATAAGAAAGGAGAGAGAGAAATCCTAAAGGGAAGTATTCCTTCTGCCTTTATCTATACCGGNNCCATGAATGTACCACTGGAGCAATACGATAGTCTTGGCTATAAAGTGATCGCAGAAAGAAATCAGAATATCATCGGAGGGCTTTTGAAGGCGGAATCCCAAATACTGGTGTCCTGTAACACCTATCAGTTCAAGGATTATGATAAATACGATGCCAGCCGCTTTTCAGTGGAAGAAAAAGAGAAGGTTAGAAAAGAGCAATTCCCCTTGGATTTGAAAGCTGCTTCTGAATTAGGCAAACAGCTGACAGCCAAATAGGGTACTGCAGATACGTCTTGTTTGACGTTGTTGTTTTCCTGTGGTATCATAAATATTTGAGCAGTATCATCTTATACGGTTTGTTTGGAAAAGAGAAGGAGAAAGGAATAAGTACAATATGAAGAAGAGTCACATCACTATTTTAGTTGTCTTAATATTTATCATTGGAGCAGTTGCAGTCGGATTCGCTTTAAGAAAAGGGAATACAGCAGGAGGAGGCTCAGCTGTAACAGGTTATAAAGAACAGTTGGCTGAACCAAAAAAAGGTGAGACAGTAGCTGAATTAGTAATAGAAGGCTTTGGATCCATTCACGTGAAGTTCTTTCATGAAGAAGCTCCCAAGGCCGTGGAAAATTTTATAACACATGCAAAAGACGGATATTATGATGGCTTATCCTTTCATAGGGTCATGGATAACTTTATGATTCAAGGCGGTGATCCTACCGGAACCGGAATGGCAGGGGAGAGCATCTGGGGAGAGAACTTTGAAGATGAGTTCTCAGACAACCTGCAACCCTACCGCGGAGCGCTCTGTATGGCTAACAGCGGAGCTAATACCAACGGAAGCCAGTTCTTTATCGTTCAGGCGAAGGACACCTACGATGAGGCAACTTTAGCCTCCATTACACAGCAGATGGGCACTGCTTATAATGATGATGCCATTGAGGGTTATTCTAAGAATGGAGGAACTCCCTGGCTTTACCGTGCTCATACGGTTTTTGGACAAGTATATGAAGGACTTGAGGTTCTGGATGCAATTGCCGGAACAGCCACAGATGAAAATGATAAACCTGTTTCAGATGTAATAATCGAAAAGATTATCGTATCTGAATATGGTAAATAATATAAATGACTGCCAGTTATGGCAGTCATTTTTATAAGGAAAAACATACTTTTTTCATAAATATCTGTTATAATAAAGCCACAAACAGCGGATAATCTGTCTTTGACGAACGTGATACATATAAGGTGGGAAGGTAAGCGCGGCGGAAAGATATTTTCAGTGAAAGTCAGACGAAGAATAATGGAAAAGTGATAAACGAATAAGGCTTCCGGCTAATATTCAGAAGAGAGGTAATGATGGATAAATTAAAAGTTTTGGTAGTTGACGATGAAAGCAGAATGCGTAAACTGGTAAAGGACTTTTTGAGTAAGAAAAATTATGAGGTATATGAAGCGGAAAATGGTGAACAGGCTGTTGATATGTTCTTTAACATTAAAGATATTTCGCTGATCATACTGGATGTCATGATGCCTAAAATGGATGGCTGGCAGGTGTGCAGGGAAATCAGACAGTATTCCCAGGTACCTATTATAATGCTTACGGCAAAGAGCGACGAAAAAGACGAGTTATTAGGCTTTGAGCTTGGTGTTGATGAATATATCTCAAAGCCCTTCAGTCCCAAAATCCTGGTAGCAAGAGTTGAGGCTATCCTTAGAAGGACCAATGCCATAGAAGAAGGTATCGTGGAAGTAGGAGGTATCGTATTGGATAAAGCTGCCCATATGGTTAAGATTGATAACGAAGCAATCGATCTGAGTTTTAAGGAATTTGAACTGCTGACTTATTTTATCACGAATCAGGGCGTGGCATTATCCAGAGAGAGGATACTGAATAATGTATGGAATTATGATTATTTTGGAGATGCCAGAACCATTGATACCCATGTTAAAAAACTGAGAAGCAAAATGGGTGAAAAGGGAGAATATATAAAGACAATTTGGGGAATGGGTTATAAATTTGAAATCGATTAACCATTAAAGCTTGAATATTAAATTAAAAGACTGGAATGATCGGATTATGAAGCAAAAAATAATAAAATCCCTGAATTTGAAATCTATCAGGATAAAGCTGACCCTGACCCTTGCCATACTGATTACAGCTACCATAGGAATACTATGGATACTAAACAGATCCTTTTTACAGGAATACTATATAAACAGTAAGGTTGCCAGCCTTGGTAAAACCTATAAGGACATAAAAGCTGTTTATGAAACCATCGATACGAATAATCTGACTGCCGATGATAACCTTAACATGGAAAAGGTTACAGAGTACCGCAATATAAATGTGTTTGTTATCAATACCGAAACATATATATGGTATGAAAATAAGGAGTGGTATTCCGCTAAAAATGCATCCCTTGCCAACAGAGAACGATATGGCCAGTTAATGGCAAAAGTTTATTCCATATTAATGACGGATAATGATATTGTTAAGGATATGGGGGAATATTTTGTTTTCAAAGAGTATGATGCAAGGGTCAACACAAATTATTTAAGACTTCTTGGTCATACGGAAGGTAAGAGCTTTATTTATATCGAAACTAATCTGGAGACCATGAGAGAAAGTGTGGCGGTTGCCAATCAGTTCCTTGCTTATGTCGGCGTAATTGCAGTAATTATATCAATTCTTGTAATGCTTTGGATAAGCAAGAAATTCACCGGTCCAATTCTTCAGCTGGCAGGAATCGCAAAGAAGATGAGTGACTTAGACTTTGATGTTAAGTACGAGGTTGATACAGAAGATGAATTAGGTGAATTAGGAGGCAGTATTAATGTATTGTCGGAGAAGCTGGAAAGTACGATTTCAGAACTAAAGAGTGCCAATAATGAGCTGCTTTCTGATCTACAGAATAAGGTTCAGATTGATGAGATGCGTAAAGACTTCTTATCCAATGTAACCCATGAATTAAAGACACCCATAGCCTTGATACAGGGATATGCAGAGGGGCTTAAGGATAATATCAGTGACGATCAGGAAAGTAAGGATTTCTATTGCGAGGTTATCATTGATGAAGCACAGAAGATGAATAGCATGGTAAAGAAGCTGTTATCCTTAAATCAGATTGAATTTGGTAATAATCAGCCAAATATTGAACGTTTTGACCTGACAGCCTTGGTTAGATCAGTGATTCATTCCACTGAAATACTGCTGGAACAGAAAAAAGCCACCATGCATTTTGAAGAGACGGAGTCTTTATATGTATGGGCTGATGAATATATGATAGAAGAAGTATTTACTAATTACATCAGCAATGCCTTGAATCATGTGGAGGGTCCAAGAATAATAGAAGTTAAGTTCATTCAAATGGGAGAGGTTGTAAGAGTAGCTGTCTTTAATACCGGAACTCCTATACCGGAAGAGGATATTGAAAATATCTGGATCAAGTTCTATAAGGTAGATAAAGCCAGAACCAGGGAATACGGCGGCAGCGGCATCGGACTGTCCATCGTTAAAGCTATTATGGATTCTCATAACAGAAAATGCGGCGCAATCAATCATGAAAACGGTGTAGAATTCTGGTTTGAACTGGATACAAATGTGTAACAGGGACTTTGGTCACAAAAAAGCAAGAGTTTTTAATTTTGGCATTGCCCATTTTTGTAAATAGTGGTATTATATATTCACATATACTTACTACGGAGGATGAAGAGTGAAAGAAGTGACTTTCACTCCCCCTGATTTTATACGCGTGCTAAAATACGCAGATGGGAGCCAAAGATGAAAAAACCACTTTTAATACTTACGTTGTTTTGTGGAATGATGTTTACAGGCTGTGCGAAAATGACTGATTTATCAGATCAGCAAAGTGATGTTATTGCGGAATATATGGCAGGTTCCGTGTTGAGATATACAGATAATTATAAGGAAGCTCTGATTTATCCGGAGGATATGAAAGAGGAGCAAACAAATGGTACTGTTATAAACGAAAGCAATGATACAGCAAAAGAAGAAAACACAGCAAATACTGCCACAGACAAGCAGGATACCAATAAAGGTGCTGTTACAACCGGTAATAGTACAGGTACAAAGAATACTGAAACTGAAAAAAGCGATTTAAATTATCAGGAATTTTTCAAAATTATCAGTGATGATAAATACCAGCTTAAGTATACCGACTTCAAACTGCAATTAAGCTATGCGCAGAGAGATGCGTATTTTACCCTTACACCGACTTCCGGTAATAAGCTGCTTGCTGTAAACTTTAAGGTATCGAATAAATCCAAGAGTTCAGCCAAAGTCAATCTGGATAAGATACATATTGCCTATAAGCTGAGCACGAAGGACGGAAAAACTTATTCACCTATGGTAACTTTATTGGATACAGATTTGAAATACTTGAATATCACTTTGAAAAGCGGTAAATCCGATGATGCAGTATTATTATTTGATGTGCCTGAAAATTTGAAAACCGACGGACTCACTCTAAGTATTTCACTTAATGGGCAAAAAGCAATTATAGATTTGAACGAATAATGAAATCCTTAAAGGAGCAAAGCAATGATTTATACAGAAAAGAAGCGTTCGAAGTTATTCGGACTTCCTTTATCCTTTACCTCTTATACTATCACTGATGACAAGATAACCATAACAAGCGGATTTTTGAATATTACAGTTGACGATGCATTTATGTATAAGGTCCAGGATGTAAAACTCACAAAAAGTTTTTGGGAAAGAATCTATGGTCTTGGCTCCCTTACTTGCTACACAGGCGATACGACACATCCTGAACTTAAGATTCTGCATATTAAGAGGACCTCAGAAATTAAGGATTTCCTTTTAACTGCATCTGAAGAAGCCAGACGAAAAAGAAGAGCATTACACACAATGGAAATATAATTCTTAATAAAGACATTAAGAGATAATAAAGGACGAGCTGACAATGCAGCTTGTCCTTATCTAATGTGCAGATTTATATTTCTGATATAAAATATTACTGAAGAAACACTAGGAATTGAATTTGTAAGTGAAGAGTGACGATAATAAAGATAAATAGCATTTTTTATTAAGATGAAAGAACGGAGCTTCTATATACCATGAATTATAAATTATTAGCGGATACTGCCATGCTGGCAGGTGAGATAATGTTAGTAAGCGGAGCAGAAACCTACAGAGTGGAAGATACTATGAGCAGGATTCTAAAGATATCAGGCCTTGAGAGGACAGAAGCCTTTGTTACACCTACAGGTATTTTTTTATGTCTTGATGATACGGGGATTGATGGAATCAGCCTTGTGAAAAGAGTGGACAATCGAGTGACGAATATATCCTATATCTTTGAAGCAAATAATGTATCCAGAAACCTTTGCTCCGGAGTAATGTCAGTTGAAGAAGCTTATCTGGAACTTAAAAGCATAAAGACAAGAAATCAATACAGCAATTATCTGATCTATCCATGTACCATAGTAGGTTCCTCAGCCTTTACTATATTGCTTGGAGGTGACTTGCTTAACAGTGTTATAGCTGGGGTTAACGGAGGCTTTATTGTTCTGGTAACCATATTAACCATGAAACTTAAAATAAACACCTTTATAAAGAATCTGACAGCATCTGTGCTTATTGCGCTAAACAGTATGTTATTTCTACACTATCTCAGCGGGGCAATACAATTGGATGCCCTTATTGGCGGGTCCATAATGCCCTTGCTTCCGGGTGTAGCTATTACCAATGCTATTAGAGATACACTTCAGGGAGATTACATGTCAGGAGGGGCAAGAGCCATTGAATCCTTTGTATTGGCTGCCTCCAGTGCCGTTGGAATTGGTATCGGTATTGCGTTGTATTCAGTATTGGCAGGAGGTATTAACCTATGATATTTATTCAGGTAGTAGGTGCTTTTATAGCTGTTGTAGCTTTTGCTGTAATAATTGGTGTTCCAAGAAAATTCCTGGGTTTTGCAGGGCTTGTAGGGGCTATTGGCTGGTTTGTTTATCTGATACTGGAACCAACAGGTCTGACGGTTGTGGGCAGGATGTTTTTTGCTGCACTTATGGTAGCTCTCATATCCCATAGCTTTGCCAGACTTATGAAGACACCTGTAACATTATTTCTCATTGCAGGAATCCTGCCTTTGGTCCCGGGAGTTGGTATGTACCGTATTGTATATAATCTGATTACCAATAATAATACGGCAGCCGGACACTATATGAATGAAACAATTCAAATTGCGGGGATGATTGCTCTGGCAATCTTTATTATGGACACTATCTTTCGGATATTTCAGAAGAATAAATAGAAGAAGCATAGAGGCAAATATAAACTGGAAATCAATTAGTCCTTGCATTCACAGGGAAAAGCCGATAAAATAGTTATTGTAGGAGTGTAATAGAGAGTAGCAGGAGTATAGCAAATGAGAATTGGTTTATTGAGGCATTTTAAGGTAAACTGTCTCCATAAGAAAATGATGACTTCGGAGGAGTTTCGTCAGTGGTCAGAACATTATGAGCGGTCAAGGGTTATAAAGAACAAAGTAGATATGTATGGATGCAAATGGGATATCTGTTATGTGAGCGATCTGCCAAGGGCAATAACAACTGCCAAGGAAGTATATAGCGGTCATTTACATATTGATAAGCTTTTAAGAGAAGTTGATAATGCCCCCTTTATTCATACTGAACGAATTAAGCTGCCTTTTGAAATTTGGCATGTATGCGGCAGGTTGGCCTGGTATTTTAAGTCTAAAAGTCAACCGGAGACCAGAGAAGGCACCAGAAGGCGTATAAATGCATTTCTTGATAAGATTGACTGGTCACAGGATAATGTATTGATAGTATTTCATGGTTTCATGTTATATAATTTCCAAAAAGAATTAAAGAGCAGAGGGTTTACCGGAGAAAAAATCAGAAGAGTAAAAAACGGTGTATTGTATCAGTTTATCAAAGAAGATTTGGTGGAAGAAACAATTGAACCTAACTTTAGTGAGTAAATTTTTAAGTAGGAAGATCGAATGAAAATAACACTTATATGTGTAGGAAAGCTCAAAGAGAATTATTTTACACAGGCAGTTTCAGAATACTCCAAAAGGCTCAGCCGTTACACAAAATTGGAGATCATTGAGTTACCTGATGAAAAAACACCTGATAGTGCCAGTGAAGCTGAAGAGCTTCGCATCAAGAATATTGAAGGTGAGAAAATATTAAAGCAGGTAAAAGAAGGGACATATTGCCTTGCCCTTGCTATTGAAGGAAGGATGTATGATTCTGTAGACTTTTCCAATCAACTGGAGAAACTTAAATTAAACGGTAAGAGTCATCTGACCTTTATCATAGGAGGTTCTCTCGGTTTAAGTGATGAAGTGATAAAAAGAGCGGACATTCTGATAAGCTTTTCAAAAATGACCTTTCCCCATCAATTAATGAGAGTAATACTATTAGAGCAGATATACAGAGCTTACCGGATAGCTGCTGGTGAGCCTTATCATAAATAGAGCAGAGTCTGACTCTGCTCTATTTTTATATATAGGGATATATTTAAGATATTTACATAATAATGATTTACAAAAGAGTGTTGTATACGTTATCATATTAAAAGACAAAAAAGATGAAATGCTGGATTTCTCTCCTAGTATACTATTCATTCATTTTAATGAGAAGTAAGCTTAAGTTAGCTGCGACAATTGCTTAAAATGACAACACAATAGATTAATAGAAATCATGAAAGGCCGCACTTTCATAATGAATACAATTTGTCAGTATAAAAGTGGCGGCGGAATAACATAAAACGTGCGAAAGGCATAAAGATAGGAGTTATTATGAATATTTACTTAATACGTCATGGCAGACAAAACAGCCCATTATGCAATGTAGACGTTGAGCTGGCAGCAGAAGGCAGAAGACAAGCTGAGCTGTTGGGAAAACGTATGGAAAAATACAATATTGATGCCCTTTATTCCAGTAATTTAATTCGTGCAGTACAGACCGCGGAGATTATAAATAAATACCTGGGGCAGGAGCATCATATAAGAGAAGATATTAAGGAAATTTCTTTTGGTTATCTAGAGGGAAAATCGGATGGGGAAATCGATCTGGAATTTGCTGACTTTAAGAGAGAGCAGCAATTATTGGAGGAGGATATTCCATATCCCGGAGGTGAATGCGGCAGAGAAGTGTTTGAACGGGCTATGAGAACCATTAATGAAATAACAGACATAGAGAAGAAGAATATTGCTGTAGTAACACATGGTGGCGTAATAAGAGCACTGGTGTCCGGGCTTTTAAGCCTTGATATGAGCAAGAAGCTACTGCTTGCAGCTTCTCTGGAGAATACCAGTATTACCCATCTGTTTTACAATAAGGAGAGAAAACGTTTTTACCTTCAGCGTTTCAATGATTACGCCCATTTGGAAGGCGAAGATGATCTGCTTCGCATAAATTTTTTAAAATAAGTTTCATTCCTTGTGAAAATAGAAAATATTGTAAAATACAGAAAAAATACTCTCTGAAATCGAATAAAAATACTTGAATTTTTATAAAAACATGATACAATACTAGCATTAATATTAGTTTTCATAAATAAATATTAGGTATCTATCATTCGTCAATGAAGACTGAGTTTCTTCTTCCCTTGACGTATTTTTTATGAATGCATACATGTTAGGTGCCTGTTTGAATAAGATAGGGTTTCTTATTCAAAATTTAAAGTGTCTTAAGACACGGATAGGAGAGAGTTGTATTATGAAAAAAGTTGTATGTTTACTACTGGCAGCAGCTACAGTGATTTCACTGGCAGGATGCAGCAAGTCAGATGATAAGCTGATTGTAGGTACAGAGGCGGGATTTGCTCCTTATGAATATATGGAGGGTGACAAGGTAGTCGGTATTGATATGGATATTTCACAGGCCATAGCTGATGCTTTGGGAAAAGAGCTGGAGATTAAGAATATGGATTTTGACGGTGCTCTTTTAGCAGTACAGCAGGGAAAGGTTGATTTTGTAGCCGCCGGAGTATCCGTTAATGATGAAAGAAAAGAAGTAATGGATTTTTCCAATGAATATGTTAATTCTACGGAAGTAATCGTAGTGAATAAAGCAACACCTGCAGTTAGCAGTACCGAGGATTTAAATGATAAGGTTATAGGTGTTCAGCAGGGTAACATTGCAGATTTTTATGTGTCTGAGCCGGAAAATGTAACGCCTAAGGATATCAAGAGATACACCAAATTTGCTCAGGCTGCAGAAGATCTTAAGAATAACAAGATCGACTGCATCGTAATGGACCAGTATCCGGCAGAAGAGCTGGTTGCAGCAAATGATACATTAGCGATTATAACAAAAACTGACGGTACCTATGATGTATTATTTGAAGACAAATATGCTATTGCAGTTAAAAAAGGTAACAAAGAACTTCTTGATAAAATCAATGAAGTAATTGACAAGCTCATTGAAGAAGGTAAAATTGATGAGTTTACTGCAAACCATACAAAGTAAAATGCCGTATCAGGACTAATTATATATTAACAGGATTAACGGCCTGTCAGGAAATAACACCTTTGCAGGAAGTAACCCCCGTTCAGGTAATATTATTATCCCTGCAGAAAATTACAATCTGTTATAAAAACCAAAAGAGCGGGAAACATGGTGCACTATAGGAAGAATCTTATTAGTACATCAAGAACAAAAGCTTTGGAAAGTCAGGCACTTTGTTTGAATAAGACATAATTAGTAATTAGCAGCAGACAAGAAATTTGCCTGCTGCTAATTATCTGTTATAAAGAATATTTTGTTACTGCATTTCACGAAAGTGTCATATGTTAAGATGCATATTTTTTCACTGTACAGTAAACACCTTACACAATTAAAAATGTATAAAATGCTGTAAGGTGTATGTACTGTCAGTTTTAGAAGGAGAAGGAACATTGAATGTAATTTTGGATTGGTTAAATAATGTTGGTCAAAGCTATTATAATGCCTTTATAACCGAGCAGAGATATATGTTTTATCTGCAAGGCTTGGGGAATACACTGCTTATTTCCCTGCTGGCCATATTAATTGGAGCATTTCTTGGTGTGCTGGTAGCTGTACTGCGGTTTTCTACCGTGAATAAGAAAGGGCTTGGCTGGGTCAGCAAACTCTGCAACCTTTATATTACCATTATTCGAGGAACACCTGTATTATTACAGTTATTAATTATCTATAACCTTATTTTCACTGCAAGAAATACCAATGAAATACTGGTGGCAGGTATCTGCTTCGGTATTAACTCCGGAGCTTATGTTGCTGAAATTGTCAGAGCAGGTATCGAATCCATTGATAAGGGGCAGTACGAGGCAGGACGTTCCTTAGGCCTTAACAGCAGCCAGACCATGTTTATGATCATTATGCCTCAGGCAATTAAAAACATTCTGCCGGCCCTTGGTAATGAATTCATTGTATTGATCAAAGAAACCTCAGTAGCAAGTATGATTGCAATAACAGATCTGACAAAAGCAGCCTCCTATATCGGTTCCAGAACCTGGGATTTATTACCCCCATTATTTATTGCGGCAGTATTTTATCTGATCATCGTATTAGGATTGACAAAATTATTAAATTTATTTGAAAGGAGGATGGCACAAGGTGATAGAAATTAAGAATCTTACAAAACAATTTGGCTCTCAGGTAGTACTTAATAATCTCTCCGAAACGATTCAAAAAGGAGAAAAGGTTGTTGTTATAGGACCTTCCGGTTCCGGTAAATCTACTTTCTTACGATGCCTAAACCTCCTGGAGACACCAAATAGCGGTGAAATCTGGTTTGAGGGACAGAACATCCTGGATCCTAAAAACGATATTAATGTACTGCGCAGAAAAATGGGGATGGTTTTTCAGCAGTTTAATCTCTTTGCCCATAAGACAGTTAAGGAGAATATAACTCTGGCACCGGTTAAACTGGGCATACTGGGAAAAGAAGAAGCAGAGCAGAAGGCGCAGGAACTCCTTAAGCGTGTTGGACTGCCCGAAAAAGCAAACAGCTATCCCAAGCAGCTTTCAGGAGGACAGAAACAGAGAATTGCCATTGCCAGAGCCCTGGCAATGAACCCGGATGTTATGCTTTTTGATGAGCCTACTTCTGCCCTGGACCCGGAAATGGTAGGTGAAGTACTGGAACTGATGAAGGAACTGGCAGAGGATGGGATGACTATGGTAGTGGTGACCCATGAGATGGGATTTGCAAGAGAGGTAGGAACCCGAGTTCTTTTTATGGATCAGGGTTTAATTATGGAGCAAAATGAACCACAAGCCTTTTTCCAGAATCCTACTAATCCAAGGCTGAAAGAATTTTTATCTAAAGTGCTGTAATATCAGTTACTTTTATCGTTTTTCATAGCACATACTTCTAAATGATAAAATTACTCATTAAAAGTATTGACAAGATAGAATGTATTCTTTAGTATTTACTATATATTGATGTATTAATTAAAAAATAATTGATTAACTACAAGATATATATCAATACTGAGAAGAGAGTCAGGAGGACATTCATGAGAGAAGAATGGAATGGTTTTACACCCGGAAGCTGGACGACAGACGTTAACGTCAGAAGCTTCATTCAACATAATTATACACCCTACGAAGGAGACGGTTCCTTCCTAACAGAAGCAACCGAGAAAACCAAGAAACTTTGGGATAAAGTTCTGGAATTAATGAAGGTGGAGACAGAGAAAGGTATTGTGGATGCAGAAACATCAAGACCTTCCACTATTACAACTTTTGATGCCGGATACCTGGATAAAGATAACGAAGTTATCGTAGGTTTTCAGACAGATAAGCCTTTAAAAAGAGGAATTATGCCTAACGGCGGTATCCGTGTTGTAAAAAGCGCCCTTGAGTCCTATGGATACACACTGGATTCAAGAACAGAAGAGGTTTACACCAACTTAAGAAAGACTCATAATGACGGTGTATTTGCAGCTTATACCGATTCTATGAAGAAAGCAAGACATACCGGTATCATTACAGGTCTTCCCGATGCATACGGCAGAGGTCGTATTATCGGAGATTACAGAAGAGTTGCTCTTTATGGTGTGGATTTCCTTATTCAGGAGAAAGTTGACCAGAAGAAACTCCTTGAGAGAAATACTCTGGAATCCCCTGAAATCCTGTTAAGAGAAGAAATCTCCGAGCAGATCAAGGCATTAAAAGAATTAAAGGCAATGGCCTCCAGATACGGATTTGATATCAGCAATCCTGCAAAGAATTCCCTTGAGGCTACTCAGTGGACCTATTTTGCTTATCTTGGAGCAGTTAAGGAGCAGGACGGCGCCGCAATGAGTCTTGGCCGTGTAACTACCTTCCTTGATATTTATTATGAGCGTGATTTACAGAACGGTTTAATCACAGAAGAAGAAATCCAGGAAATCATGGATCATTTCGTTATGAAGTTACGTATGGTTCGTTTCTTACGTACACCTGCTTACAATGATTTATTCTCAGGAGATCCTACCTGGGTAACTGAAGCAATCGGCGGTATGGGCGTTGACGGACGTACGCTTGTAACTAAGAGCAGTTTCCGTGTTCTTCACACCTTATACAACTTAGGACCCGCTCCCGAACCCAATCTTACTGTACTTTGGTCAACCTTCTTACCTCAGGGCTTTAAGGATTTCTGTGCCAAGGTTTCCATTGACACAAGTTCTATCCAGTATGAGAGTGATGACATCATGAGAGATGTATGGGGCGATGATTATGCAATTGCCTGCTGTGTTTCTGCCATGAGAGTAGGTAAGCAGATGCAGTTCTTCGGAGCTCGTGCAAACCTTGCCAAAGCTTTACTTTATGCTATCAATGGTGGTAAAGATGAGAAGACTGGTGAGCAGGTAGGACCTATGTTTGAGCCTGTACGCGGTGATTATTTAGAGTATGATGAGTTAATCAGTAAATTCGACCAGACAATGGAATGGCTTGCGGAATTATATATCAATACTTTAAATGTAATTCACTATATGCATGATAAATACAACTATGAGCGTTTACAGATGGCTCTTCATGATATCTCTATTTTACGTACGGAAGCTTGTGGTATTGCAGGACTTTCTGTAGTAGCAGACTCCTTATCCGCAGTTAAACACGCTAAAGTTAAGGTTATCCGTAATGAAGAGGGTCTTGCAGTAGACTATGAGATCGAAGGAGAATATCCTGCATACGGTAACAATGATGACCGTGTAGATCAGATCGCAGTTGATATTGTTGAGAAATTTATGAATAAACTTCGTAAATTCAAGACTTACCGTGATGCAAAACATACTCTGTCTGTATTAACAATTACTTCTAACGTTGTTTATGGTAAGAAGACAGGTAACACACCTGACGGAAGAAAAGCAGGAGAGCCTTTTGCACCTGGTGCTAACCCCATGCATGGAAGAGATAAGAAAGGTGCTGTTGCATCAATGGCATCTGTTGCAAAGCTGCCTTATAAGCATGCAGAAGACGGTATTTCTTATACCTTCTCTATCGTACCTAAGGCATTAGGTAAAGAAACAGATGAAAGAGTAACAAACCTTGTAGGTTTATTAGACGGATACTTCTTCGATAAAGGTCATCATATCAATGTTAACGTATTTGACAGAGAGACATTATTAGACGCTATGGATCATCCTGAAAAGTATCCTCAGCTTACTATCCGTGTTTCCGGTTATGCTGTTAACTTCATCAAGCTGAGTAAAGAGCAGCAGTTAGATGTAATCAATCGTACTTTCCACGAGAGGTAATCAGAAGCAACTGATTTCCAATTAGCATTTATCTGTTAAAATGAGTAACTGTGGTCTTAGACCACAATTCATATAATGTATGAGGGGCTTGTTTCTGTTATTTATATGCAAGGATTGTCTTGGGACGGACTTTGTAATTAAATAATAGTCTCAAGCCCCCTATCATGTATATGGAAAATGTGTTATTTTAGACATTCAGTAGTAATATCACGAAAAATGTATACAGGAATATCATAATCATATTTGATATTTTAAAAAGAAACTAGAAATAAAAGAATTATGCAAATTTAAATTTGTACCTGTGGTTCAAACTGGCAGATTAGGAGAAAGGCATGGTAATAAATATGAGTGCAGATACGAACAAAACAAATGATAATAACAAAAAAATAAAAGAAATAACAGGGCGTGTACATTCTGTAGAAAGTTGCGGAACAGTGGATGGACCAGGAGTCCGCTTTGTTGTCTTTATGCAAGGATGTCCATTGCGCTGCCAGTTCTGTCATAATCCGGATACCTGGGATACGGGGACAGGAACAATCTATAAACCGGATAATCTTATGAATGAAATCAGGAGATACAAGTCCTATATGGCTTTTTCAGGCGGTGGAGTTACTTTTACAGGCGGAGAACCCCTGCTTCANNCGATCTGGTGCTGCTGGATATAAAGAATTTTGATCCTACAGTATATAATAAAGTGACAGGTGTAGACTTAGCCCCCACCCTTAAATTTCTTGAGTATACCAAAGAAATCGGAATTAATACATGGGTACGTTATGTATTGGTACCGGGACTTACAGATAATATTGAGTCCATAAAAGCCCTTGCGGAGCATTTAAAGAGTTACACTAATGTTTCTAAAATTGAGTTACTACCTTTTCATAAAATGGGAGAGTATAAGTGGAAAGAGCTAGGGTTTGAATATAAGCTGTTTGACACCAAAGAGCCGGATAAAAAGCTTGTAGAAGAAGTGAAAGAAATTTTTAGGTCAACAGGAATACCTCTTGCTAATTAAAGGATTAAAAATATTTGTAAGAAAGGTTTAATAGACATGGAGCTTTATAACAAATCAATCAAACTGATAAGCTCCATGACCTGACTTGGGATAGAATTCACATAGAAAAGGTCATGGAGCTTATTTTTTTATAAAATTTCGTAAACATAAACGCTTGTAAATATAAATGCTTGTAAACATAAAGGCTTGTAAACATAAAGGCTTGTAAACATAAAGGCTTGTAAACATAAATGCTTGTAAATATAAATTCTTCTAAATATAAATCTTCTAAATATAAATTCTAGAAACATAAGTTCTTAGAAACATAAATTCCTATAACAAAAATTCCTCAATAACATGAGCTATGCCGTCTTCATCATTGGATAAAGTGATATAGTCTGCCTTGCTCTTAACGATTTCTTGGGCATTTGCCATGGCTACGCCCATTCCTGCATACTCAATCATTGAGATATCATTAAAACCATCACCGCAGCTAATCATTTGCTCTCTGGATAAGCCAAGATGATCCAGAAGCTTACCAAGGGAAAAGGCTTTATCAATATTCTTTGGCATAATTTCCAAAAAGAAAGGTTCAGAACGATAAATATTTAATAAATCTTTAAAGTGTTCTTTTAACCCAGGCTCTATCTGTCGTAAGATAACAGGATCGCCAGTCATCAGACATTTGTTTATATCGAATTGTATATAGGAAGGAAAATCATCGATTTGTTTAATGGGAATACCATTAATTCGCGACTCAATCTCCATATATTTGTCAATTGGTGAGTCTGTGATAACGCAGTCGCCTTCATAGGAAAGTATACCAACGTTATTTTCTTGTGCCTTATTATGAAGAAAAGGAAGATAATTCCGGTCTAAAACCTGCTGGAATATAATCTCCCCATTTGTACAGTCTATTATTTTGGCACCATTAAAGGATAAAATATAACCCCCATATTCAGCCAGCCTCAGCTTCTTAGCCAGGGGCGTAATACCGGGTGTCGGTCTTCCGGATGCCAGTACAACCTTATGTCCCCTTTCCTGTACAGTCATAATGGACTGATAGGTCTTATCAGAGATTTCTTTTTTTGAATTGGTCAATGTTCCGTCAATATCCAGAACTAATATTTCGTAAGCCATTTGAAGTCCTTTCTAACGTATGCCTAAGCCGGCTGATAACTGATGCATAGATTCTTTCCCAGAGATTTACCCTGGTATAATGCCTGATCAGCACAGGTTATATTTTTTTCAACAGAAAGTGTTTTGTCATATTGTATAATTCCACCAGTAATCGTGCAATGGAAGTATACTCCTTCGAAAACAAAGGTATATCTTTCGACTTCTCTGCGAAGCTTATCCGCAATTTTCACAGCATCGTTCATGCTTATATCCTGTAAGAATACAAGGAATTCTTCGCCTCCCCATCTGCTTGCAGTATCTTCTTCCCTGAGAATAAGTCTGAATATATTAGAGATACTCACTAAAACCATATCACCGGCAGTGTGGCCGTAAGTATCATTAATAGTCTTAAAATTATCAACATCAAACAGGATCAATGCAAACTCAGAGGTATCAGACTCTACATAATTATGAAGCTCCTCCATGAAATATCTTCGGTTATAGAGCTTCGTCAGATAATCTGTTATGGCCATTTCTTTGAGTTCCTTCATTAAATGCTGAAGTTCTCGCTGGCTTTTTACATTCTGCATATGAACTTTGACACGAGCTTTTAACTCTTCCGGGATAAAGGGCTTGGAGACGTAATCCGCTGCACCTACTTCGAAGCCATGAAGTACTGACTCGGAATCATTATTTCCGGTTATAAAAATAATTGGTATATCTTTGGTTTCCTGAAAGCTTTTAAGGATTTTGCAGGTTTCATAACCATCTATACCAGTCATCATGATATCCAGTAATATCAATGTAGGTCGGATATTCTTAGCAATAGATATACTTTCCTCACCAGAATGGGCAATAGATATGTGCAATGAAGGGGATTCAAGTATATCCTTTATTATTGTACATATTATCTCACTGTCATCAACTACCAAGATGGTATCTTTCTCCATAATAAATCTCCTTGCAGAATCGAAATAGCAGTACTGGAACCAGTAACTAATTTAATATTAAAGCATTTTGGTGAAAATTTCAACTTAATATAATATAAAATAAGAAAAATGTTGAGGGTTTTAAGGAATCAGCAAATTATTAGTCAATTTAAGGCTTTTTGACGGGGATTTTATAGTAAAGGCTGCCTTGGATTACCGCAAGCAATGCGGCTTTCTAAGGCAGCCCATGAATCGGAAGTCGTGTATACTAATTTAACTTAACAGCAGTACCGGAAACGGTAACCATCAGCATTCCATTATCTGCGCCTAAAACTTCATAGTCAACATCAACTGCAACTACGGCATCAGCACCTAAGCTTCTGGCACGATCCTCCATTTCTCTTAAAGCATTCTGGCGTGCCTGAATCAACTCATCTTCATAAGTTGAAGAACGACCACCAAAGAAATTAGAGAGTCCTGCTGCAAAATCTTTAATAAAGTTGACACCGGAAATTACTTCTCCGAATACAATTCCTTTGTACTCTGTAATTGTTCTTCCTTCGACAGTATTAGTAGTTGTTATAATCATATTCTCTCCCATCTGCATGCATTAGCATACGAGCAAAATTGAGAGAGTGAAAGGGTTTTCTTTCACTCATGCTCTTAAATAAATAACCCAGTCAGGGCATATTTGAAAACTTATGACAAACCTGTCCCAGGGGGTACCAGAAAGACTAATTAAAAATAAGATTAACCTCACTGGCATTTTTTATACTGTTAATAATATAGTATGAACTTTAGAGCATTATGAGAGATATATTAATATTGTATTAAAATAACTTATTCTTTAATATTCTGCTGTTTCATGGCACGTACTTTTAAAGAGAGTCCGAAGAGATTAATAAAGCCTTCGGCATCTTTATGGTTGTAGAGTTCACCGGTCGTAAAGGAAGCGATACTTTCATTATAAAGTGAGTACTCCGAGGTAGTCCCTTGTTTAATGATATTTCCTTTATAGAGTTTGAGCTTTACTTCACCGGTAACGTACGCCTGGGTGGAGTCTATGAAGGCTTGCAGAGCTTCTCTTAAAGGTGTAAACCATTTTCCTTCGTATACTACATCCGCATATTTATCACCGATTCCCTTTTTATAAGCAAGAGTATCCCTGTCTAAAATAAGCTCCTCTAAAGCAGTATGTGCTTCCATTAAGATCGTTCCGCCAGGTGTTTCATATACACCCCGGGATTTCATGCCTACAACCCTGTTCTCAACGATATCTACAATCCCTATGCCCGGCTTTCCGCCAATCTCATTAAGCTTTTCAATGATCTCAGAAGCCTTTAATGCTTTGCCGTTTAATGCGGCAGGAATACCTTTTTCAAAGGAAATGCTTACAGTTTCACCGGTATCAGGGGCTTTCTCAGGTGATACCCCAAGTACCAGAAGGTGATCATAGTCGGGAGCGTTGGCAGGATCCTCAAGTTCTAAGCCTTCGTGACTGATATGCCAGAGGTTTCTGTCACGGCTGTAGCTGTTATCAGCGGAGAAGGGAAGATCGATGCCATGGTTTTTGCAATATTCAATTTCTTCTTCACGGGAGGAAATATCCCAGATACGCCAGGGAGCGATAATCTTAAGGTCAGGGGCCAAAGCCTTAATACCGAGTTCAAAACGTACCTGATCGTTACCCTTACCGGTAGCACCATGACAAATAGCAGTAGCATTCTCTATTCTGGCTATTTCAACAAGACGTTTTGCAATAACGGGTCTTGCCATGGAAGTTCCTAATAAATACTTGTTTTCATATACAGCACCGGCTTTTACACAGGGGATAACAAAGTCATCTACAAATTCTTCTACTACATCTTCAATGTAGAGCTTTACAGCACCGGAAGCTTTCGCTCTTTCCTCCAGGCCGTCAAGTTCGTTACCCTGTCCTACATCTATGCATACGCATACAACATCATAATCATAGTTCTCTTTTAACCAGGGTATAATTACAGTGGTGTCAAGACCTCCGGAATAAGCCAATATTACTTTCTCTTTCATATGTGTGTCCTCCTGTTTTTTAAATTAAATTATTATAAATATACATCAGAATGTTAAAATATGCAATAGTATTTTGAATAAAAATATTTAGTTCAGAAGATTGGTTTTTAACAAGGGGACGGCGAATTGAAGAAAGCAGAAAGAACTCATGCTTCAATTCCAAGGCATAAGAAGTCCTAATTCTCTGAATATTTTGTGCTAGATATAATATAAAATAGATAACTCGCTTCGTTCAAACAATCTATTTTATATTATAGCACAAAATTTTCAGAGAAAAGGACTTCTAATGCTTTTCCATAGGCGCATTCCTTCTTCCTGCTTTCTTCAATTCGCCTGAAACTATGTGGAAGCGCGGGGGATAATACTTATTAAAACAATAAGAAGGTAAAGTGCAAGAACTGCGATAAGGATAGGTGCTTAAGAGAGCATTCATGAATGTATCGAATGGACAAACTATTGAGCCGATGATATAATTGGCAAAAAAGTTACAAACTGAATAAATAAGATGAATAATCAGAAAAGAGGTTTCTATGTATAAGATTATACTGGCATCCGGTTCACCAAGAAGAAAAGAAATATTAACACAGGCTGGGGTAGATTTTGAAGTGATCGTGAGCAATGTTTCAGAAGAGTCTGATGAGAAAGATCCGGTATTACTGGTGGAAGAACTTGCTGCCATTAAGGCGGCAGCTATTGAGCAGGAGATAACAGCAGATTATGGAAAAGTTCTTATATTAAGTGCTGATACACTTGTATTTTTAGAGGGTATACCTTTGGGAAAACCGAAAGATAAAGAGGATGCGTTCCGGATGTTAAGAAATCTTTCCGGTAGAGCCCATGAAGTTTATACAGGCGTTTCTGTTATCATGAAGGAAGCAGAAGGAGAAAGAAAGCAATTGATCTTTCATCAGAGAAGCATAGTAAAGGTTGCAGAGCTAACAGACAAGGAGATTAATAATTACCTGGCAACGAGAGAAGCCTTTGATAAAGCCGGTGCATATGGGATTCAGGGAAGCTTTGCCATCCATATTGAAGGGATTGAGGGTGAATATTATAACATAGTTGGACTGCCTATTTCTAAAATATATCATGAGCTTTTAAAGGAAGGTATTGATATCGTAAATAATTTTTAAGTTAGGTATTGCATAATAATTTATAAATGTGTATAATTATAAATCAGTTACAGGAAGTAATTCCTGAGATGAAGGCTTTATGAAGTTTTCATATTTATAGTATGCATTTATATTCTTCCAACAGACTAATGCAGGGTAAGGAGAAAATGCTAAAGGACATCACATGGAAGAGATATGTGGGAATGGAGGAAGTTATGGAAATTATAAAAGGAGGAGTTACTGCTCCCAAAGGATATAAAGCAGCGGGTATCTATGCAGGTATTAAGAAGAAGAAAAAGGACATGGCACTGGTATACAGTACTGTAACTGCAAATGCTGCCGGAACTTTCACTACCAACCTGGTTAAGGCAGCACCGGTCATCTGGGATATGAATATTGTAGAGAAATTTGGTGAAGCTCGTGCAGTGGTATTAAATAGCGGCGTAGCCAATGCCTGTACCGGTGAATTAGGAACCTTGAACAATGAAAAAATGGCTGTTTTTATGGCAGAGGAACTGGGCCTTAAGAAAGAAGAAGTCTTAACTGCCTCAACAGGTGTTATCGGCAAACAGCTTCCCATTGATATAATTGGTGAGGGCTGCAAGCTTTTAGCGGCTAATCTGGGAGAAGAGATAGAATATGGTGATGTAGCGGCAGAAGCTATAATGACTACAGATACATTTGCAAAGCAGTATGCAGTGTCTTTTGTTATTGACGGAATAACCGTCACCTTAGGGGGGATGGCAAAAGGTTCGGGAATGATTCATCCTAACATGGCGACCATGCTTGGGGTTATTACCACTGACCTTGCCATCAGCAAGGAGCTGCTGTTAACAGCCATCAGAGAGGATGTAAAGGACAGTTTTAATATGGTCTACGTTGACAGGGATACCTCTACTAATGACTCTCTTATTATATTAGCCAACGGCCTTGCCGGGAATAAGGAAATAACAGCAGCTGATGGTAATTATAAGCTCTTTGCTCAGGCACTTCGTAAGGTAACGACTGAATTATCTAAAATGATGGCATCTGATGGTGAAGGTGCTACCAAATTATTTGAATGTACGGTGAAGGGTGCTGACAGCAAAGACCAGGCAGCAATCCTTAGCAAATCCATAATAACCTCTAACCTTGTAAAGACTGCTGTATACGGTAATGATGCCAACTGGGGCAGAATCCTTTGTGCCATGGGGTATGCTGGAGTAGCTTTTGATCCGGATAAAGTTGATCTTTTTATTGAAAGCTCTGCCGGTACTCTTAAACTCGTTGAAAATGGCATGGCAACAGATTACAGTGAAGAGACCGCGACTGAGATTCTAAAGCAAAAGGAAGTGAAAGCCATTGCAGATATTAAGAGCGGCTCTTGTGAAGCCACAGCCTGGGGCTGTGATCTAACAGACGATTATATCAAAATAAATGCAGATTACCGTTCATAATATATCCTGCAACTAATAATTGCAAAGTTTATTTCAGAAGAAACGTATCATAAAAACGAAAGCAGTCAGAGGCTTTCATCAGAAAGGAATGTTCATATGGAACCCATGGATCAGATACTTATAAAAGCGCAGACCCTCATTGAAGCGCTTCCCTATATACAAAAATTTAATAAAAAGAAGGTTGTAGTTAAGTACGGCGGCAGTGCGATGCTTGATGAAGACCTTCAGCTAAATGTGATAAAGGATGTGGCTCTGCTGAAACTTATCGGAATGCAGCCCATCATCGTTCACGGTGGTGGAAAGGAAATTTCAAAGTGGGTGAGCCTGCTGGGACATGAATCCACTTTTGTAGAAGGCCTGCGTGTTACAGATGAGCAGACAATGGAAGTTGCGGAAATGGTCCTTGGCAAGGTAAATAAGAACCTGGTTCAGATGATTGAAAAGCTGGGAGTTAAAGCGGTAGGTATAACCGGTAAAGACGGCTCCACCTTGAAAGTGGAAAAGAGATTTGTAAACGGCCAGGACATCGGATATGTAGGAAATATTACAGAAGTTTCAGCTGACTTAATCAATACCCTTATTGATAACAATTTCATACCTGTTATTGCACCTATTGGGCTGGATGATAATTACCATGCTTATAATATCAATGCAGATGATGCGGCCTGTGCCGTTGCAACAGCTATTGGAGCTGAGAAACTGGCGTTCCTTACTGATATAGAAGGTGTCTATACAGATCCGGCTGATAAAGATACACTTATCTCCGTACTGACCCTTGAAAAAGCAGATGAACTTATTCAGGATGGTTTTATAGGAGGCGGAATGCTTCCAAAACTAAAGAATTGCATTGATGCAGTAAGAGGCGGAGTATCCAGGGTACATATACTGGACGGAAGAATGGAACACTGTCTTCTTCTGGAGTTCTTTACCAACAGGGGAATAGGAACTGCGATTATTAACAATGAAAGTATATTGTTTGAACATGAAATGGCGAAATAAAACCAAACGTAAGCTTGAAAAAAATATACTTTCAACCGCAAATTTGTGCTGGGAAATCCGGGCAAAAATTCAGATGCACAAAGTTTAAGGCACAAAATTCAGATGTACAAAATACAAATGCACAGAATACATATGCAGGGATGGAGGATAAGATGGAGGATTACATTAAGGAAGCCGAAGAACTGTTAATGCACACTTATTCCAGATATAAGATTATTCTGGATAAAGGAGAAGGCGTTTATCTGTATGATATTAACGGAAAGAGATATCTGGATTTTGGTGCCGGAATAGCAGTGTTTGCTCTTGGCTACGGAAATGAAGAATATAATACTGTATTGAAGAACCAGATTGATAAGCTGCTGCATACCTCAAATTATTTCTACAATGTACCGTCAATTACAGCAGCAGATAAGTTATCCAAAGCCTCGGGAATGGACAGGGTGTTCTTTACCAACAGCGGTACAGAAGCTATTGAAGGAGCTATAAAGCTTGCCAGAAAATATTATTATAAGAAGCACGGTACAGGCGACAGTCAGATAATAGCCCTGAATAATTCTTTTCACGGCAGGAGCATGGGCGCATTATCTGTAACAGGTCAGCCTAAGTACAGAGAAGCTTTTGAACCGCTGATTGGCGGAGTCGTATTTGCTGACCTGAATTGCATGGATGACATAAAGAATAAAATTAACGATAAAACCTGTGCAATCCTGTTGGAACCCATACAGGGTGAAGGTGGTGTAAATCCTGCTGATTCAGAGTATCTGCGGTCTATCAGAAAGCTCTGTGATGAAAAGGATATTCTCCTTATCTTTGATGAAATTCAATGCGGTATGGGAAGAACCGGAGAAATGTTTGCCTGGCAGGGGTATGGCGTAAAGCCTGATATCTTAACCAGTGCCAAGGCTCTTGGCTGCGGTGTTCCCGTGGGAGCCTTTGCGGCAAATGAAAAGGCGGCTTCTGCTTTTGAACCGGGAGATCATGGTACTACTTATGGAGGCAATCCCTTTACTGCGGCAGCTGTTAATGCTGTATTCGAACAGTACGAGAAACTTGATCTGCTTCATCATGTAAAGGAAGTATCCGTGTATTTGGAAGAGAAACTTGAGGAATTGGTTAAGTCCTATGAAGGAATCAAGGAGAGAAGAGGTAAGGGACTCTTACAGGGACTTGAGTTTCATTATCCTGTCAAAGAAATAATTGCCAAAGCAATGGAGGAACATCTGATACTCTTTTCAGCAGGCAGTAATGTATTGAGATTTGTTCCTCCTTTAATTATAACAACAGAGCAGGTTGATGAGATGATTGATATCCTGAAAAAAATCATAGACTAATGTGTAAATCATCCCATATCGGTAAAGACTAATTAATAGCAAAAGGGGCTGTTGCATTTGAAACAATGTTGCGGTAAGAAGCCTCTTGGCTTTCCTACACACCGGCCGAAAGACACATCCAATTTCGAGTGTTATTAGCGAATAAAATTATTTGCTTATAGCACACAAAATCGGTAACATGTCTTTTGTACGCTGCATTACAGGAAAGTCAAGAGGCTTATTTCCGCCTTACATTCATTTTGCAGCAGCCCCTTTTTATACGCTTTTGAGAGTTTGCTGTTTATACAGATAAGAAGCAGTATGGATAAAGGAAAGGCAGGATTAGCGATATGGGATTATTCGGATTTCTAATGGCGATTATTTCAGGTGCTCTTATGAGCATTCAAGGGGTATTTAATACCGGTGTAACCAAACAGACAAGCGTTTGGGTGGCTTCAAGCTTTGTTCAGTTTACCGCGTTTATAGTCTGCATGATTGCCTGGTATGTAACAGGACGAGAGGGGAGCTTTTCAGGACTGTTTAAAATTGACAGCAAATATATGCTTCTGGGAGGTGCCATCGGAGCCTTTATCACCTTTACCGTTATAAAGAGTGTTGGCACCCTTGGACCGGCAAAAGCAATTATGTTAATTGTCACCTCTCAGCTCATTGTAGCATATCTGATTGAACTTCTTGGAATATTCGGAGCTGATAAGGTGGACTTTCAGTGGAGGAAGCTGATTGGTGTAATCCTTGTAATTGGTGGTATTTTAACCTTTAAATGGGAGTAATTTTTACGATTTTCTTAAACTTTAATTCTTTTCAAAATATCTATTGTAATCCAATTGGTAATTAGGTAGAATGATAACATGCAAATGTATTGAGGATACAGTTTGTCGGCCTTTCCTGAAAGGAAAGGTGTTTAATATGAAATATAAAAAATATATAAAAGCAGGTCTTATCGCTGTCTTTCTTATTCTGGCCGGATTTATTTACAGTTGTCAGAGAACAGGAAGCAATCAGCAGAACAGTACGCCAGGCACTCCCATCAATTTAGCGGAGAGCAGTTCACCAGAATCCCAAACAGACTTACAAGCAGAAACTCAGAAAGAACCAGGGGAAGCTGCAGTAGAAATACAGGAACAGGAGAGTGCCCCAGAGCAGGAAACACAGGTTTATTATGTGCATTTATGCGGTGCTGTAAGGAATCCTGGAGTTTATGAAGCTACAAAAGCTACCAGAGTATATGAGCTGGTTCAGTCAGCCGGAGGTTTTACGAAAGAGGCGGATGAGAATTACGTCAATCAGGCAGCTAATGTCGAAGATGGACAGCAAATCTACATTCCTACCAGGGAAGAAGTTCTAAAAGGTGACGAGAAGGTTACTCTGACAGACAGAAAGAATGCTGCCAGCGCAGATAATGCAGGAGAAGATACCAATAAGACAGGCAAAGTAAATATTAATACTGCAACAAAAAGTGAGCTGTGTACCCTGCCAGGAATAGGCGAGGTCAAGGCCGGCAGTATCATAGACTATCGGACAAACCACGGTAAGTTTCAAAGAATTGAAGAATTGAAACAAATCGAAGGAATAAAAGACGCAGTTTATAATAAAATCAAGGATATGATAGAAGCAAAATAGGCAATAAGCCTTTTGGAAAATGTGATTGGAATAGGTGATAAGCGTGGGAAAAAAAGTACTTGTTGTTGATGATGAGAAATTAATTGTGAAGGGAATCCGCTTCAGCCTTGAGCAGGACGGCATGGAAGTAGACTGTGCTTATGATGGGGAGGAAGCTCTGGAAGCAGCGAAGAAGAAGGAGTATGATGTAGTACTTTTGGACGTCATGCTGCCTGTTATGACCGGGTTTGAAGTATGTCAGCAGATCAGGGAGTTCTCCAATATGCCGATTATCATGCTGACAGCCAAAGGTGATGATATGGATAAAATTCTTGGTCTGGAATACGGAGCAGATGATTATATTACGAAACCCTTTAATATACTTGAAGTCAAGGCCAGAATAAAAGCCATTATGCGCCGCAGCACCAAGCAGAACGCAGAAGTTCAGGCGAAGGTGGTAGTCTTCGGCGATTTAAAGATAGACTGCGAGAGCAGAAGGGTATATGTAAATAACAAAGAAGTAAATTTAACTGCAAAAGAGTTTGATTTGCTGGAGCTATTAATCTTTAATCCCAACAAAGTCTACAGCAGGGAAAACTTACTGAATACCGTATGGGGATACGATTATCCCGGAGATGTCAGAACAGTGGATGTGCATATAAGAAGACTTCGTGAGAAGATAGAGGATAATCCAAGCGAACCTAAATATGTACATACAAAATGGGGTGTTGGCTATTTTTTCCAAAATTAAAGAAAAATTCTGGTTTATTAAGAGCATGAGAGTGCATGCACTCCTTGCGCTATTTATCATAGGAGTTATCCCTTTATTGTTCTTCTCCTGGGAAATCTTAAATACCTATGACAAGACAGCTTTGGAGCAAAAGAAATCAGAAATGCAGAGTCAGGGCAGTTCTTTAGCGAATCTGTTGACGTCTTCCGGTTATTTGACGGATTCTACACTGGTAGAAGTGAATGCAGAGATCTTACGCATTGCAAGCCTCTATGAAGGCCGTATCATGGTAATTGACAGTAAACTGAATATATTAAAGGACACCTACGGAATAGAAGATGGCAATATCATTATTTCAGAAGATGTAATTAAGTGCCTTAAAAGCAGTAATAGCATCTACCGCAGCAACGGGAATTATTATATAGAAATGATAGTACCTATCACCTATTCCTCCGCCAATGAGAACACAAGCTCTAAGGAAAGCGTAGGTGTTGTTCTTATGAACTTTTCTACAAAAAATGTTCAGAGTATTCATACGGTACTGTATAGAAAAACAACGGTTCTCTTTGTTACGACGATTATATTAATTCTGGTATACGCATTTTTTTATTCCGGTGTATTTACGAAACCTTTCCTGAATCTAAAGAAAGCAATCGGGCACCTGACAGAAGGTTATATGGATGATGAAGTCAAAGTGGACGGGTTTTATGAGGTACAACAGATCTCCCAGTCCCTGAATCAGATGCTTCAGAGAATTAAGAATCTTGAAAATTCCAGACAGGAATTTGTGTCTAATGTATCCCACGAATTGAAGACTCCACTAACTTCTGTAAAGGTTCTGGCTGATTCACTCCTAATGCAGGAAGGTGCTTCTCCTGAATTATATAAGGAATTTCTGGTGGATATCGCGGAAGAAATAGAGAGAGAGAATAAGATAATCAATGATCTGCTGGCCCTTGTCAAACTTGATAAAGCTGCCAGTGATATGAATATCAATGCGATTAAAATTAATGATTTACTGGAAGTGGTATTAAAGCGGCTTCGACCAATAGCAAAGAATAGTAATATTGAGTTGATTTATGAGAGTTATCGTCCGGTAATTGCCGAAGTGGATGAAGTGAAATTATCCCTGGCTTTCTCTAATCTCATTGAGAATGCGGTGAAGTACAATGTAGAAGATGGCTGGGTAAGAGTATCCCTAAATGCTGACCATAAATATTTCTATGTAAAGGTATCAGACTCAGGAATCGGAATTCCGGAGGAAGCCCAGGACTCCATTTTTGACCGTTTCTATCGTGTAGACAAGGCAAGGTCAAGAGGTACCGGTGGTACTGGTTTGGGACTTGCTATTACAAAGAATGCTGTCCATATGCATAAGGGTGCCATTAAGGTCTATAGCAAAGAAAATGAAGGCACTACCTTTACTGTACGTATTCCAATAAATTATATTGCATAAGGAAGACAAGCATTCTATGAATCATAAGTGTATTAACATTAGAAGGCAACGTCAGAGTCTTTGCAGAGCAGGAAAAAAGATGAAAATATTCAAAGATAAATTTTTTGAAAATAGAATAGCTGAAAACTACGCCTTGGGGTATCCCGTAAATTATCCCGTAAAGTGGAATGTCAAGCACGGCACAGGCAGAACGAAGACAAAACCTTTCAGAAGAACGTGGAGAAAACTTCCTTTGTTCTTGCTGTTTCTGGTTGTATTACTGCTGGCTGGCTGTAGTGATGGACAGGAGGTCAAGGATAAGAATGCAGGTGAAGAGGGGCCTTTTGTATATTACATTGATAAAGCAGAGACCAAAATAGTTCCGGTTAAATATACACCTACTGAAAACACCAAGGATAATCTTGTCAAAGAGTTTTTAGAGGTATTGTCAACGGAGTCTGATGATATAACCCTAAAGAGAGCAATACCGGAAGGACTGAGGATAAAGGCGACCTTTAGTGACAGCGGAGGACTCAGTCTTTATTTTAATGCAGCTTATAATAATCTGACGGGGATTACAGAAGTTCTTACCAGAGCATGTATAATCAAAACTCTATGTCAGATAAAGGGAGTGGATGATATTGCATTTTATGTCGACGGGTCACCGCTATATGGAACAAATGGAAAACCCATTAATTTTATGAAAGCGGATGACTTTATTGATGGCAGTGGTGCGGAAAACATTAATGTAACCATATATTATGCGAATGCAGCAGGAGATGGTTTAGTAGCCTCCAACCGTACAATTATATATACAGAGAATATACCGCCAATCGAAAAAGCCATTATTGACCAGTTGCTTAATGGGCCGGAAATTCCAAACGAGCCTGTTGATCCTACCATGAAAAAAAGTCTGCCTGGTGGAACAGAGTTGCTGAAGGTAACTACAAAGGATGGAATCTGTTATGTGGATTTCAATGAAAAATTTCTGGATAAGGTCCCTGGAGTAGAGCCAGAGGTAGTATTATATTCAGTTGTTAATTCCCTGGACGAATTATCAACTATAAACAAAGTACAATTTACAATAAACGGTTCTCCCAAAAAGATTTTTCAAGATGATATCGCCTTTGACGGAGGCTTTGAGAGGAATCTGGATTTATTGGAAGAGGATAGGAGTGAAAAAAAATAATAAATTGAAAGGATGTCACGCCAGGATTCTTTTGTTCTTTATTATTTGTGGCAGTATCGCAGGCGGGCTTGCAATATGCAATGGGTATAAATAATGAATACTAAGAGGCCGTTAGTCTGGCTTTTAGCCTCATACCTGGCAGGGATTGGAGTGTTTCATTTATCCCTGCCCTTAGTGTATGGAGTAAGTATTGTTCTAATGATAGCTGTACTATGGTGGTTGTTTCGTAAGAAAGCACCAAAACAGCGTTTCTATAATTATTATTTTCTTCTGTTGCTGCCGGTTTTGTTCGCGACAGGATATCTGCGCGTGGACCAACAAATAAAAGCACCTCCGGCGGATAATGAATTTACCATTAAAACCAATGCTATTGCTGAAGGTGTTATAAGCCTTGTAGAGGAAAATGAGAACTATACAAGAATAACACTAAAGAAATCCCAACTTACCTTAGGTGATAGCAATTTCACAAATCTAAAACTACTGGTATATACGGAAGAAGGAAAGCAATATTTAATCGGAAACAAAGTCTATATTACCGGAATGCTGATGAAATTTACCAAAGCCTCTAATCCCGGTCAATTCAATGAATATCTTTATTATCAATCTAAAAATTATGATTATAAATTCTATGCAGACTCTGCAGTCATTACCAACATAAGAACAAATTCTTATTATCAAACCCTTTATACTATCAGAAAACAGCTGACAAATACTTATTATAAATTATTACCGGAGAAAAATGCAGGTGTGCTCACAGCTATGATGTTAGGTGATACCAGTTATCTGGAGGAGGACATAAAAGAATTATACCGTGAAAATGGCATCTCGCATATACTGGCAATTTCAGGACTGCATATATCCTTGTTGGGCCTCACTCTTTATAAAATCTTTCGGAAAATACATATGCCACTCTTTCTGGCCACGGCAATAACTTTATTCTTCTTATATTCTTATGGAATACTAACGGGTTTTAGTGTATCGACTAATAGAGCGGTTGTAATGATGACGGTATATATGGCAGCAGTTCTTGCCGGAAGAACCTATGACCTTTTATCCGGAATGGCAGCCAGTGCTCTGATAATTCTTATACAGAGCCCTCTGGATATAACCAGTGCAGGTTTCCTATTATCTTTTGGAGCAGTTATTGGTATTGGTACCGTTTATCCTGCTCTCTGTAAGGCGTTATTAAACGAGAAAAAGGCGGAGCAGAAAATGATATCACCGAATCTGAAGGTATCCTCTTGTGAGAACTTAAAGAGAATTTATGAAGAAATCGTGCTATACCTTTGGAATAACATATTAATTCAGACACTATTATCGAGTTTAAGTGCGCAGCTTATTCTTTTACCGGTGCTTTTATGGTTCTTTTATGAAATTCCTGTTTATTCTCCCATAGTCAATCTCTTAATTATCCCGGTATCCTCACTGCTAACAATTCTTGCTTTCCTTGCCGTACTAATAGGTTGTGTCAGTATTCCTGCCGGNNGCTTGCCGGTGTATTTCTTATGGGAGGAGTAAATTATATCCTGGAATTTTATGAAGCTGTGTGCCGAATTGGTGCAAGTTTGCCAGGGAAAAGTATTCTGACAGGAAGGCCGGGGGTTATAACCATAGCGTCCTTTCTCATTCTGCTAATACTCTTTATCAGGTGCAACAAGCAAAAAGGACGAAGAATAAGTCTGCTCTTTATGATACCGATGCTGTTATTCTTAATTCCACAACCGTCAAACAATCTTCAGGTGACCTTTCTGGATGTGGGACAGGGAGATGGAATCATTATAAAGCTGCCGGGTAAGAAAACCATTATGATAGACGGAGGAAGTTCCAGTGTAAAGAAGCTGTCAAAATACCGATTGGAACCATTCTTAAAATATCAGGGCATCAGCGCAATCGATTATGCCATTGTCACCCATGGTGACGCAGATCATTACTCAGGCATCTTAGAATTCCTAGAGAAGGATTATAAGGGTAGTATACGAATAAAGAATCTGTTATTGCCGGGAGTAGATTTAAAGGATGAAACCTATGCTAATCTTATTAAGAAAGCAGGTGCTTTAGGGGTAAGGGTATCTGTATTAAATACGGGAGATACCTTAAGCCAGAAAGGCGTTAGTATCAAATGTCTATGGCCGGATAAGGATTTTGAAACAGATTCAGATAAAAACAGTCATTCCGTTGTATTAAGCCTGAAGTACGGTGAATTTGATATGCTGCTTACCGGTGATTTAGAGGGGGAAGGGGAGGTACGGATTATTGAACAAATTACACAAGCAGGGTCAATGGTTGCAATAAACGGATATGAGGTTCTAAAAGTCGCTCATCATGGCTCTAAGTACTCTACAAACAGTGAATTCCTAAAGGCAGTATCGCCTTTATATTCAATCATCTCATGTGGAATCGATAATTCATATGGACATCCCCATGCAGAAACTGTTGCAAGACTAAAGGAGAGCGGCAGTCAGACATTAAAAACTACAGATAGCGGAGCGGTTACCTTTATAACAGATGGCAAGAGTATGAAGATAGAGGAGTGGCTGCGATGAACAGCGAAGCAGGAGAATGAATGAATAAATGTTAATGTCGTGAAATATAAGAATTTATTAAGAACTTTTTCCTGTTAGTAAACTGCCATTTATGTTATAATATACCTTATCGTAATTCTGTTAGAGAATCATAGAACCAGCAGCGAGTCATATTGCTGCATATTTAATAATTGGAGCATCCTTGATTTAATTTCTGACAGAATACTTTTAATAGGGTACACCATTTAAAATGGCACGAAAAAAAGGAGGAAGGCAAGGTAAAGAAATGGATTTTTTAGAAATTTTAAAAGTTATATTTTATGGAATTGTGGAAGGAATTACAGAATGGCTTCCTATCAGTAGTACGGGACATATGATTCTGGTTGAGAAAGTTATGCCACTTAATGTGAGTTATGAGTTTATGGAAATGTTCAGGGTGGTAATCCAGCTTGGAGCTATTTTTGCAGTTTTGGTTCTATATTGGAATAAGATTTTCCCCTTTCAACTAAAGGATAAAAATAAATCCATTATAAAAATGGATATTATGAATATGTGGTTTAAGATAGTAGTTGCTATTATACCTGCCGGTGTTATTGGTACCCTTTGGGATGATGATATTGACAGAATGTTCTACAATTATGTAACGGTTGCAGTAACTCTGATTGTTTATGGTATCCTTTTTATTTTTATTGAAAACAGGAACAAAAAGGGTAATTTTAAAATTACCAGCTTACATCAGATAACTTATCAGACTGCTATTATCATAGGTTTATTTCAAGTTCTGGCTTTAATCCCCGGAACCTCCAGATCAGGGGCTACCATACTGGGTGCAATTTTGATTGGTGTATCCAGAGAAATAGCAGCTGAGTTCACATTTTTCCTGGCTATTCCCGTCATGTTTGGGGCAAGCTTAATAAAAATGTTAAAGTTTGGTTTTGACTTTTCCGGAAATGAGGTTTTAGTCCTTGTCTTGGGAATGCTGTCAGCTTTCGTGGTATCCATAATCGCAATCAAATTCCTTATGGGATATATCAAGAAACATGACTTTAAAGCTTTTGGTATTTACCGTATCGTATTAGGTATTCTGGTATTGGCATATTTTCTGGTAATTCGTTAATTGAAAAAGGAAAAAGATTTTGGAATATAGGTATAGGCAAAGGAACGGTACAGAAGTATCGTTTCTTTTTTTTAACAATAAAATATTATGGTGATTTATCTTGTTAGTGTTACGAAATAGTAAGACATAAATTCTTTCGGTTACAGATATTATCAGTATCAATTACCCTTTGCAGGGCAATATACACAACTGTAAATTATAAATAAAACCTATTGACAACAAAATACACAACTGCTATAATGGGTTTAACGTTAAACCAACAACGTACTATTTTTTATACTAATAGGTTTAACGTAAAACTATATAAGAACCTACAATAAGGAAGGGGAACATTTATGAAAAAAACCAAAAGACTTGTAAGTTTGCTCCTGTGTTTTTTACTGGTTGCATCCATGTTAGCTGGCTGTAAGAAAGATAACAACACAACAGACACCAGTTCTGCCAACAACACGCCGGAAGCAACAAAAGAAGCAACAGCTACAGAAGCAGCAACAGAAGCTCCTGCCGAGAACTTTGAACTTAAGCTTGGTATCTGGCCGGAGGACACTTTAACAGATGATATTAAGCTTCATGAAGGATATGTTAAGACTTTTAACGAGACACATCCTAATGTAGAGGTAGTACCCGCTTATTACAAATATGCAACTGATACCTTCGTTTCTCTTGCAGAATCAGGCAACCTGCCTACTATCTTTGAGACCTGGTATACAGAACCCCAGAAATTAATTAATGGTGGTTTCGTAGCAGATATCACAGAAGAGTTAAAGGCAAGAGGCTGGGATACCGCAATGAATCCCTCCATCCGCGAGCTGTTATCCAAAGATGGAAAGATCTATGGAATTCCCCGCGATGGTTATGCACTTGGTATGATGGTTAATATCGAGCTTTTTGAAGAAGCTGGTTTAGTAGATGAAAACGGATATCCTAAATATCCTAAGACCTGGGAGGAACTTGCCCAGACAGCTAAAATCATCAAAGAGAAGACAGGAAAGGCCGGTCTTTGCCTTTTGGCAAAGGATAATGCAGGCGGCTGGCATTTCAGTAATATTGCCTGGAACTTCGGTGCGACTTTAACTCTTGAAAAAGACGGTAAATTCGTAGCAAATGTAAATTCTCCTGAAGCCATTGCAGCTATGGAATATGTAAAATCCTTAAAATGGGAATATGACGTACTTACTCCCGATCCTACCAACGAAGATTGGGGAACTGGTTTTGTAAACTTAGGAACAGGAACAGCTGCTATGTACATAGCTGCCAACGATGCAGTAAATCAGCCTACACAGGTTAATGGCCTTCCAGCAGATAAACTTGCCATAGTGCCTATGCCTGCAGGTCCCGGAGGACAGTATTCCTTATCCGGCGGTACTCCTTATATGTTCTCTAAGGATGCTACGCCTGATCAGATCAATGCTGCTCTTGATTACCTTGAGATCATGGGTAAAGCACCTGTTGCAACAGACGCTGCCATTGCCGGTATGAAAGCTGACGCACAGAATAAAATTGATAACAATGTACCTGTAATCCCTCGTTTCCCTTGCTGGGTTGACCAGAAGGTGCTGGATGCAGAAGCTGCTGTAACCAATGAATTCAATAACGTTGATATGAATCTGTTCAATGATTATTTTAATATCATCAAAACAGATGGTAACTTAAGACTGGAAGAGCCGGGCTCTGCTCAGGATTTATATTCTGAACTTACCAAAGTACTTCAGGCTGTTATCACAGATAAGAATGCAGATGTAGCTTCCCTTATGCAGACTGCAAACGATAACTATCAGAAATTACTTGATGAAAATGTAAATAAATAATAAACATAACTTAAACAAAGCTGATGGGGATCTTGTGTAAGATGCCCATCAGCTGCGATAAGACATGAATAACATAAGGAGGGCAGATAACGTGGCTGGAACGAAAAATGATATGGCAAAAAAAGCACCAGGAGCTGGGATTAAGAAAAAAGATGTGACAGGATGGCTTATAATGCTGCCGACAATCCTCTTATTTGCATTTTTTGTGTGGGAGCCATTGATAGAAAGTATCCGACTCTCCCTTTATACTGCAAAAGGAATTCGTTTAATTGAGTTTGTAGGCTTTGAGAATTACGGAAAGGTACTAAGACATCCTGACTTTTTTGCGGCTTTTTCCAACACCTTTATCTATATTTTATGGTCACTGTTAATTGGTTTTGTGGTGCCGATCATAATGGCATCCCTAATCACCGAAACAACTCATTTTAAGAGCTTTTTCAGAGTTGGTGTGTATTTACCCAATATTATGCCGGGTCTTGCAACTGTTTTGATGTGGGGATTCTTTTTCCGTCCCGGTAACACAGGTGTTTTAAATATCTTATTGGACAAAATCGGAGTTGCTCCACAGGTATGGCTTACCAATCCTAAATGGACCATTCCGTTGATTGTTGCAGCGATGACCTGGAAAGGTGCAGGTTCTACCGCCCTGATCTATATGGCCGGTATATCCAATATCAATCCAGAGCTTTATGAAGCAGCAACTATAGATGGTGCGGGAATACTGAACCGTATGCGTTTTATTACCATTCCCAGTATCTTTGCTTTGGGCAAGACTATGCTGATCCTACAGATTATTGCAGTATTCCAGATTATTTATGAACCGCTGGTTATGACCAATGGCGGTCCTAATAATGCAAGTATTTCTATTATGCAGCTGGTATACAATTATGCTTTCAGGGATTTCAATTATCCAATGGCAGCAGCTCTTTCTGTTATGATGAGCATTGTACTTATCATTTTAAGCGGTCTGTACTTTAAGCTTACCGCGTCCAAAGAAGATTAGGGGGGGGATTGAATGTTTTTTGACAATTACAGAAAGAAAGAAGACGGTGTTGTCCGTTTTTATGACCTTCATTCCAAACGCACCAGAGCACTTATTATCATAATTTATCTGATATGCTTTGGTATTGTAATAACGTCCTTATTTCCGCCGGTCTGGGTGTTCCTGGCCAGCTTTAAGGATATTAAAGAATTCAGAAGAAGCGCGACTATTCTGCCTTCTGTATTCGATTTTAGTGCCTATGCAAAGACCTGGAATGATCTAAAATTTGCGAAATATTATATAAATTCCTTTATCTCTGTAGGAGGAAGTGTCTTATGTACAGTCATCTTTAACGGACTTATTGCTTATGCACTTGGAATCTTAAAACCAAAGGGACATAAGCTTATCTTTGGTCTGGTAATGTGGAGCTTACTGATTCCAACCACTACCAGCGTCGTGGCTTTGTTTGTCAACATTAACAGAATCGGATTGAATCAATCCTTTTTACCGCTTTGGCTGTCTTTTGGAGCCAATGCCTTTTATGTCATATTATTTAAGCAATTCTTTGAAAGTCTGCCAAAAGAAATCATTGAGGCAGCCAAGTTAGACGGATGCGGTTATCTGAGAACCTTTGCCAGTATCGTAGTTCCGCTGTCAAAGTCCATTGTTATGGTAGTAGTTATCTTTGCAATCAATGCTGCCTGGTCTGATTTCCTTCTGCCTTATCTGGTGTTAAACGGTTCGGGCTTGGAAACGGTTATGGTAAGACTTTTCCTGTTCAGAACATCAAACGCAACAGATGTGGAAGTACTGAGGGCAGTAGCATTTTCAATTATTCCTCCTATCATTTTATTTACATTATTCCAGAAACAAATAACAGAAGGTGCAGCAGCAGGAGCATTAAAGGGGTAGAGTATGGCAAAATCAGCAGATATTTATTATAAAGTACATCCATGGAAAATAATTGAGGAAGGTTTCAACAAGGAGTATGCCTTGGTGTCCGAATCTGTTTTTTCCCTGGGAAACGAATATATGGGAACCAGAGGCAGTTTCGAGGAGGGGTATTCCGGAAACAGTCTTATCGGAAATTATTTTAATGGCATTTATGAAGCAGCACAGCTTGAGAAATCAGGATATAAAGGAATTATTGACAGAACGGAATTTATCGTAAATTCAGCGGACTGGTTATATACAAGGCTTGAAGCAGAAGGTGAAACGCTGGATCTTAATGCCTCTGACATTAGAGATTTTTACAGAGAACTGGATCTTAAAAGTGGTGTACTGATCAGATCCTTTGTCTGGGTACTGACCTCCGGTAAAGAATTAAAGCTGGAATTTAAACGTTTCTTATCCATGAAAGAAGCAGAAACTGCGGTTCAAAAGATAATTGTGACACCTCTTAATTTTTCAGGGGAAATCAACCTGTTTTCCGGTATTGATTTTACACAGATTCATCATATGACCGGACGTTCCATGTGGAATGTGGTGTCAAAAACGGCAGAAGAAGAGACCCTTAGTATGTTAGGGAATACCGTTAGTACGGATCAGGCACTCTTAACCAGCTGCAGATTCCTCTGTGAATATCAAAGCAAAGAAGATTATGAAGAAGAGAAGAAGCTCGTAAGAAGGTTTGTAATTACCTTAGAGCAGGGAAAAGCTTTTGCGTTTGGAAAACTTATCAGAAATATTACCAGAAAGGCAACAGAAGAGACTGACAAAGAAGCCTTTCAAAAGAAATGTGAAGAGAACCCATCTATACTGAAAGCACTTGATATCAGTAAACTGGAAAGGGATAACCTTAACTGGTGGCGTAAGACCTGGCAGGAATCGGATATTGAAATTCTAGGCGATGAATTAAACCAGCAGGGAATCAGATATTGTATCTTTCAGATGCATCAGACCTATCACGGTGCGGATAAAGGAACAATTATCGGTGCCAAAGGGCTTACAGGCGAAGCTTACAGCGGAAATACCTTCTGGGATACAGAGGCCTATTGTCTTCCCTTCTACATCTTTAACAATACACAGGCAGCGAAGCATCTGCTGGAATTCAGGTATCTTACCTTGAAGGAAGCAATGGAGCGTGCCAAAGTGCTTGATTGTAAGGGAGCCTTTTATCCCATTGCAACCATAACAGGCAGAGAATGCTGCTCCCTCTGGCAGCATGCAAGTCTTCAGCTCCAGGCTTCTACAGCTGTTGCCTACGGCTTCTGGCATTATGAAAATATAACCGGAGATGATGAGTTTATCTTTGATAAGGGTCTGCCAGTACTGATTGAGGTCAGCAGGATGCTTGCCACCAGAGGTGACTGGAGTGGTGATGGCACTCGTTACGGCTTCTATGGAGTTATGGGACCCGATGAATTCCAGATGATGGTTAATAACAATTGCTACACCAATTATATGGGAAAGAAAACCCTTGAATATACCCTGGATGTATTAAAGAGATGCTCCTTATCAGCACCGGATAAGTATCTGGACATAACCGGAGACAGAGGGCTTTTGGAAAAAGAAATTGAGAACTTCCGCAAAATAGCAGAGCATATGTATATTCCCTACCAGACAGAGACAGGGATTTTTGAACAGCATGAAGGGTATTTTAACCTGCCTCATGTGGATGTTGACAAAATTCCAATCGCTGAATTCCCTCTGTACCATCATTGGACCTACGACAGGATCTATCGCAATGACATGTTAAAGCAGCCGGATGTACTGATGCTGATGTTATTGTATAACAGGGATTTTACAGAAGCACAATTACGAAGCAATTATGATTATTATGAGCCCAGATGTATCCATGAAAGTTCACTTTCACCTTCTGTTCACTCCATACTGGCAGCCCAGTTAAGGAAAGCAGAAGAAGCTTATAAATTCTTTGGTTTTGCAACCAGAATGGATCTGGATAACTATAACAGGAATACCGGAGAAGGGTTACATACTACATCTATAGCAGCTGCCTGGATGAATATTGTATATGGTTTTGGTGGTATGCGGTCTGATGGAAAAGAACTGGCTTTTGCGCCTTCTTTACCGGAACAGTGGCAGGGATATTCCTTTAAGATCCGTGTGAAGGAGGAAGTTGTGGCAGTTACAATTGACAAGGAGAATATTAAGATTTCCTCCGATTCCGATACCGGTCTTAAAGTATTGATCTATGAGAAGGAATATGTAGTTGGACAGAAAGAAGTAACGGTTCCTATTATACGTTAATGGCTGGTGCTATAAGGCTATACCAGGGAGGTGTGATAAAAAAATGAACTGGAATATTGAAGAACTTGGATATCAATCGGAGAAAGCAACGGGACTTGGAAACAAGTTCTTAATCGGCAATGGTTATATGGGAATTCGGGGAACTTTGGAGGAATCAAAGAAGGATCAATTTCCGGCTGTCAATCTTTCCGGAATCTATGACCAGGTGGGAAATGGCTGGCGGGAACCCTTAAACGCGCCAAATGGGTTGTATACACGTCTTCTTATAGAAGGTAGGGAATACTGTCTTTCGGGAAAAGAACATAAAGCTCATAAGATGGAACTTGATTACAGGCATGGTATCTTTCGCAGAGAAACTGTCTTTGAGACAGCAAAAGGGAAGGTGACCTTAAAAACAGAGCGATTTGCCAGTATGGTAGATAAACATCTTATTGCTTTAAAAGTATCGTTAATACCTTCCTTTGATGGTGAAATTGAGGTTATGACCGGTATTGATGGTGAGGTATGGGATATTAACGGTCCACATTATGACAGTGTGATTACAGGATTTACTGGAGAACTTATCTGTACAGTAGCAACAACCCATGAAAAGCAGGATAAGGTAGCAGTTTATGAAGCCTTGGACATTTCTTATATTGCAGAACAGGCAAGGAATAGCACCCAGTCTATAAATAAGGAACAGGATATTATAGCAAAACAGCCTGAAAAAACGAAGCAGGTTAATATAACAGAACAGCTTAAGAAAATGAATCAGGTTACTGCAACAGAAGAGGCTGTATTTGCAGAACAATCCATAAAGGAGATGGACAAAACAGTCTTAAGACATCTAAAATTACAGGTTGCAGCAGAAAAGAGTTATATCTTCTTTAAATATATATCAGTCTATACCAGTCAGGATACAGCTGCATATCAGGAAGAAGCAGAACAACTGGTAATGACGGCAAAAGGTACAGGATATGAAACACTGCTGAAAGAACATAAAGAAAACTGGGAAAAGAAGTGGAGCAGATCAGAAGTAGAGATTGACGGTGATGATGAGGCTATGGAAGCCTTGAATTATTCTTTATATCATCTGCACAGCATTGCGCCAAGACATTCTAAAAGTCTTTCTATTGCAGCCAGGGGGTTATCGGGACAGACTTATAAGGGGGCAGTGTTCTGGGATACGGAAATGTTTATGCTGGATTTCTTCCTTTTTACAGAACCGGAAGTGGCAAAAACCTTGCTGAAATATCGAATTGATACCTTAAAAGGAGCGAAAGCAAAAGCTGAAAATTATGGCCTTGACGGTGCCTTTTATGCCTGGGAGAGTCAGGAGGGCGGTTATGATGCCTGCTCTGACTATAATGTGACGGACGTATTTACCGGACGCCCCATGCGAACCTACTTCAAAGACAAACAGATTCATATATCTGCAGCCGTAGTTTACGGAATTATGCGTTATATTGAATTTACCGGCAATAAGGAGCTGTTAAGTGAAGGCGGAGCAGAGGTTATTATAGAATGTGCCAAGTTCTACCACAGTCTTTTAATGAAAAGGGTAAAGAGTGAGAAGTATGAGCTTTACGATGTTATCGGCCCGGATGAATACCATGAGCGGGTTAACAACAATGCCTACACCAACCGTATGGCAAAGCTTACTTTCGAGGCTGCCATAAAACTTCTGGAAGAAGATACAGAGTATGCAGCAGCAGAATCTGAGAAATCAAAGCTCTTAGAAAGCTTTCGTGATGCGGCCCTACATCTTTACATACCGCAGCCAGATGAGGAAACCGGTATTATAGAGCAATTTGACGGATATGAACAATTGGAAGAGGTGTCCGTTGCAGAGGTAAAAGGAAGACTGCTCCATGAGAAGGAATACTGGGGAGGAGCTTATGGTGTAGCATCCCATACCAAGGTAATTAAACAGGCAGATGTTGTGACTATGATGAATTTGTTTTCAGCTGAGTATGATATGGAAACCCTTTATAAGAACTGGGCTTATTATGAGCCGAGAACGGAGCATGGTTCTTCCTTAAGTGCCTGTATGTACTCCATGGTTGCCTGCAAATGCAATATGCCGGATCAGGCGTATCCTTTCTTCTTAAAATCAGCCAAAGCAGATTTGGGTGACGGAGGTAAACAGTGGGCCGGGTTAATCTATATCGGAGGTACCCATCCTGCTGCCAGCGGAGGAGCTTATATGACGGCAGTGGAAGGGTTTGCAGGACTTAAGCTTGAGAACGGGGAGCTGAAAGCTGAACCAAGACTTCCTAGAGCTTGGAATCATTTAAGGTTTAAGGTTAATTATCTGGGAGAGCTGTTTCAGGTTACTGTAACGAAGGATAAAGCTGAAGTGGAGAAGATAAAAGCTTAGAGGCAAACGGTATGAGATAGTTATTATTTGATGAGGGAAGTGTTAAGTTAGAGGCACCTTTATACGTATACGCTGGAAGGGAAAGAAATTTTAAAGATTCAAATTAAGGGGATGCGTTTATACATCCCCTTCTGATTCATTATAGAGTGATTTGACGCTCTCCCTTTCTACCAGATGAATTGGCAGAATCACTTCATTGTTAGGAAGAGGTTTGTTATCAAGCTTATCCATAAGGAAATAAACTGCCAGTTTACCTTTTAGAGGAGCATCCTGATGGATGGTCGTAAGCATTGGTGACGTGAGCTGGCACAGATTAATATCATCAAAGCCCATTACGGAAATATCTTCAGGAATCATTTTGCCGGCTTGTCTAAGGCCTGCCATAATACCGGCAGCCAGAATATCCGCAGTTGCAAAAACTGCTGTGATGTCTTTCCTGAGAGCAAGCTGCTTTCCAAGTTCAACAGTGGTTGCGGTATCAAGTTCCTGTTCAAAGATAAGGCTTTTACGAAAAGGAATGGAAGCTTCTTTTAGTGCATCTTTATAACCAAGGAAACGTTCGTACACAACACCTTTCTCTTTGATAGTAGGGGAAGCAAAAGCAATGTCTTTGTGGCCTTTGTCAATGAGGTATCTGGTGGCAGTATAGCCTCCATCATAATCTTCAAGACCTACATTGCAAATGTTAGGATGTGATACATAACTGTCTATTAATACAACGGGTATCTTAAGACTGGTTAATGCCTCGAAAAATTCATCCTGAAATACACCGGTACAAAAAAGCCCGTCTACATTCCAGTTATGTAGAAAGTTCATCAGGTCTGAGGTGGTTTCCACTGTACGAAGCATTAAATAATAACCGTTTTCTCTTAGGGTTTTTTCGATAGAACCGATAAAGGCGGAATGAAAAGGGTCTTCTACGATACTTTCTTTTTTATTCGAAGTCAGGTGGCTGATCATTCCGATAACTTTAGAAGAGCTGGACACCAGTGCGCGAGCAGACATATTCGGAACATAACCCAGCTTATCTATGGCTTCGTTTATAAGGGTAATGGTTTCCGCTGATACACGTCCCGTCTTTCCGTGAATTACATTGGAGACAGTGGTGCAGCTTACCCCAACGGCCTGTGCAATATCTTTAATCGTGGTCATTTTCATGTTCCTTTCTATCACAAGTTTAATGTTAAACCAAAGTACAAACAGTTTAACATACCTGACCGGAAATGTACAGATTAAATAAATTGCACACCTTTAAGTTCTGCTGAGAGGCTAAATAAACACAAGAGCAGAGACTGAACCTGGACTATATAGGTCGTGAATAAGCAGGAATCTAAAAAAATTTACTAAAAGAAAATTACTAAAAGAAGTAATTAAAATCTAAGAAGTTAAAAAAATATAACTCATAATAAATGGAAGTCAATAGATTTACAAAGATCTATAGGGATGCATTTTACAAATAGAAAAGGAATAAAGGAGACGAAATTATGATAAAAGGAGTAATTTTTGATTTGGACGGAGTATTGGTATCAACCGATGAGCTTCATTTTGAAGCCTGGAAGATGCTGGCCGTGGAACTTGGTATAGATAAATTTACAAGGGAAGATAATAAGAAACAAAAGGGTGTCAGCAGAATGGAATCCTTGGAGGTAGTATTAAGCAAGGGCAGTAAGATCTATAGTCAGGAAATGAAAGAAGAGTTTGCAGAGAGAAAGAATAATTACTACAAAGAACTGCTAGAGGAACTGGATGAAAGAGCAATTCTTCCGGGTGTGACTGAATGCCTTAAGATGCTTAAAAACAATGGAATCCTTATTGGTATTGGTTCCGTAAGTAAAAATGCACCACTTATTCTTGAGAAAACCGGACTAATGAAATACATAGACAAGGTAAGCTGCGGACTTGATATAACAAAGTCCAAACCTGATCCGGAGGTCTTTGAAGTAGCCGCCGATAAGCTGGGACTTAAGTATGAAGACTGTCTGGTGGTTGAGGATTCTCTGGCTGGAATTGTAGCTGGTAAGGCAGCTCATATGAAGACTCTTGGAGTGGGAAGTGAATACGAGCAGTTACGGGCAGATTATGAAGCAACAGGTCTTGATGCACAGATAAACTGGAAGACAATTCTTGAGGCTTAACTGACTGCTAGAGGAGAAGAAATCTTTGCAGAAAGAAAAACCAACAAGATAAAAAGCAGGGAAAGANNAAGATAAAAAGCAGGGAAAGATAAAAAGCAGGGAAAGATAAAAAGCACGGAAAGATAAAAAGCACGGAAAGATAAAAAGCACGGAAAGATAAAAAGCAGGGAAAGATAAAAAGCACGGAAGACAAAAAGCACGGAAAGACAAAAAGCACGGAAAGACAAAAAGCACGGAAAGACAAAAAGCATGGAAAGATAAAAAGCTCAGCAAGATAATAACTCTAACATTAAAAAGCTCAACAGGACAAAAAAGGAGAAGGCTTAGCTGAAAGAAAATCTAAGAAAAGGTGCCACACATAATCTTTCAGCGAGATCTAGTGGCGGGAGAGATAATCTTCCTTAGGGGTATCAGATGGAAAAGAAAAAAGCAATAACGCTGGTTCAATGGTTTCTAATCCTTGTATTGGCTGTTACAGCCGGAATGGCAGGAAAAAACTTAAGAGACAGAAGTTTAGAGGTCAGTAAGAGGATGAATTACGAGAATACAAAGCTGGTACTTTATGACGGACCTGAATCCTTAAAAGATGCAACAGCAGAAGACCTGGTCAGTGCCGGTGAAAAGGAGAGAAATTATGCTCTGCTGCATTGTACCGATACACAGGTTAAGATTAATGGCAATGACTGTTACGTATATGATACCAATGTGAATCATTCCAGAGTATGGTATCAGAATTATATGCCGCCCCAGTCCAGAACACCTATTACTTATTTTGATTTTGAAGGTGCGGTTGAAATTCAGGTCACTCTTAAAGCGATGGAGCTGCAATCAGCGAAAATAAGTCCTTTAAGCAGTAATATAACACCGGTGGTAAACAAACAGGAAGGAACGGTTACCTTTACTGTGACAGAGCCGGGTAATTATACAGTTACATATAATGATACACCGGAGCGTGCCCTTCATATCTTTGCGAATCCTATAGATACAGAGGCTCCCACAAAAAGCACGGATACCATCAAATACATAGGACCAGGGGAATGGAATATAGAAAATATCATCTTAGAGGATAACCAGACGTTATACCTGGCAGGAGGTGCGGTTGTTCACGGCATTATCAATGCCAATTATGCAAAGAATATTAAAGTTGCCGGCAGAGGTATCTTAGATGGCTCCGGTTTCGAGGGCTGGATGGGAAAGACGGCGTATGTTCCATTAAAATTCGATAACTGTGATGGGGTAACCCTGGAAGATATTATTGTCTTAAATCCCAATGCCTGGGTTTGTTCTGCAAAAAGTTCCGCTAATGGGGTTATCGATGGCATAAGGATCATTTCCTCAAGACCTAATGGTGATGGAATAACACTGCAGTCTTGTACCAATTATCAGATATCCAATTGTTTTGTAAGAAGCTGGGACGATTCGCTGGTGGTTAAGAATTATGAAGGAAGCTCTTCCAATATAACCTTTCAGAATATGCAGCTCTGGACCGAATTTGCCCAGTCTATGGAAATCGGTTATGAGACAAACAAAGGACAGGCGGAAGGTGTATCCATTACGGATATCAAATTTAATGGTATTACCATCCTGAACAATTTCCATAAGCCTGTTATTTCGGTACATAATGCAGATGATGCAGCAGTGAAAGCTATTACTTTTCAGAATATTACCGTAGAAAATGCACAGATGGGCTCAGGAGATGGGGATGAGATGCCGTATCTCATAGATCTGCATATACCAAAGACCTCTAATTGGACTTCAACCAAAGAAAGAGGAGTAATAGACGGAGTAACCATTGATAATGTAAAGGTGCTTTCCGGAAAATTCAGTCCTTCCAGAATAGAAGGCTTTGATGAAAACCATAAGATCAGCAATATTTCCATTAATAATCTTGAAATCCTGGGTGAGAAAATTCTTGACTTTGAACAGGGGAAATTTGAGATAGATACTGCTACCACAGAAAATCTGATAATTCGGTAAGAGGTTCATAGGAATCTAGAAAGGTATGGTTCATAAGATGAAGATTGTACGTCCTGTATTAATAGTTCTGTTATTGGCAGCCAATATCTACCTGATTGGTTTTGCACCTAACAGTATAAAAGAGCCGTCAAAGGAATTAGCCCCGGCAAATATTACCGTAATAGACACCATAGAACAGACCGAGAGCATGGAGCATCCGGATTTTAAGAAAGCGGAATATGCATTGGTGCTTCCGGAAGGCACCAATATAGCCCTAAAAAAGAAAGTAAAAGCCAGCAGCTTTGCGGATGTATATACACCCAGAAAAACAACGGATGGAATAGCAGTAGGAGTATCTTATTGGGAAGGTAAACCGGATTATCCCAATTACCTTACAGTGGATTTAGAGAAGAAAGAGAAGTTTCAGGCAATCAGATTAGCTCTAAGCCCTATGGCGGTATGGGGAAAAAGAACGCAGACCATAGCTGTCAATATCAGTGATGACGGAGAAAATTTTACATCTCTGGCAGAAGCAAAGCAGTATACCTTTGATCCGGATATGGGGAATGAAGCCCAATTGTTCTTTGACAATGCAGAAGCCAGATATGTACAGCTTGTTTTTACAGAAAATACCGGATCCGGCGGAGGCCAGCTGGCAGAATTTGAAGTCTATCAGAAATAAAAGCATTACTCCAAATATTACTCCGGAAAACCGACCGATGAAATCAGCAGATAGAAAGAAATCCAGAAGAAAATACTGGCAGCTGTGGCTGCGGATAAGTCCATAGCAGACATCACGGTATTCGCAGACTACGGGCACCCGGTATCAACAGCGGGGACATGAAAGGTCAGTTTATATTCGGAATTTCTGGAATCAGAGGAACACACAGTTATTACGGATAATGGAAAAGAACTGAACTGGATTGGGAATCTTTCTGGGAATTGATATTATTTCTCATATAAGTACTTGACAGATGGAGAAGAATGATGTATTTTTATCCTGTAGACACCCCACGGGGGTGTGGTAGTGAAATTTTACCGGGAATAAAGCTGTACTATAAATGCTATGGGTTTTTATATCATGCTTTACGAGATTCCGGGAATAATAAAAAGAAAGGACATCGCAGCAACCTGCGACAGGAGAGGTTTTATTATGAGTCAAAAATTCACTGTTACGGGAATGACCTGTTCGGCCTGCTCAGCAGCAGTTGAGAAGAGTGTTAAGAATGTGCAGGGGGTAAGCTCTGTAGTTGTTAATCTTCTTGGCAACAGCATGCTGGTAGACTACGATAAGGAGGTCACCAACGAAAATACCATAATCCAGTCTGTTGAGAATGCAGGCTATCATGCTTCCTTGTTTATAAAAGGACAGGAGGCGGCAGGCACTGAGAAAACTGAGAACAGTGTGCAGTCAGAACTAAAGGAAATGAAATTCCGTATCATTGTTTCTGCAATCTTTCTGATCCCTTTGCTTTACATTGCAATGGGACATATGTTTAAGTTTCCTCTGCCAGCTTTTCTCCATGGAGATAAGAATGCAGTAACCTTTGCATTTATCCAGTTTCTGTTGACCCTGCCTATTCTGTATGTTAACAGGAAATATTTTCAGGTAGGCTTTAAGACGCTCTTTAAGGGACACCCCAATATGGACTCTCTCATTGCCATTGGCTCCGGTGCAGCAGTAGTGTACGGAGTGTTTGCCATATTTATGATTGGCTATGGCCTTGGGCATATGGATATGGATGCGGTTATGAAATACTCCATGGACCTTTATTTTGAGTCAGCCGCAACTATCTTAACCCTTATAACTCTTGGTAAATTCCTCGAGGCAAGGTCGAAAGGCAAGACCTCTGAGGCTATCAGTAAACTGATGGATTTGTCGCCTAAGACAGCGATGGTCATAAGAAATGGCGAAGAGAAGGAAATTCCCATTGAAGAGGTTGTAATCGGTGATATCCTGGCTGTCCGTCCGGGGCAGAGTGTGCCGGTAGATGGCGTTATCACAGAAGGCAGTACAGCAATTGACCAGTCAGCTCTGACCGGTGAGAGCATCCCAGTAGAGAAGCTTCCCGGCGATAAGGTTATTGGTGCTACCATTAATAAAACCGGCTTCTTTAAATTCCGGGCAGAAAAAGTTGGTAATGACACTACGCTGGCACAGATTATCCAGCTTGTGGAGGATGCCAATTCCTCAAAGGCACCTATTGCCAAACTGGCTGATAAGATCAGCGGAATCTTTGTTCCGGTAGTAATTAGTATAGCAGTATTAGCAACAATTATCTGGCTGTTAACCGGTGAACCTTTTGAATTTGCATTATCCATAGGTATTGCAGTGCTGGTTATTTCCTGCCCCTGTGCCCTTGGTCTTGCAACACCCGTTGCTATCATGGTAGGAACCGGAAAAGGTGCCACTAACGGAATATTGATCAAATCTGCAGAAGCACTGGAAATTGCTCATAAGGTCAATACTGTAATACTTGATAAAACAGGTACCATAACAGAAGGTAAACCAAGAGTTACAGATATCGTAACGGCAGCAGGTATTACGGAAGAAGAGCTGTTAACGGCAGCGGCAGCCATTGAGAAGCCCTCGGAACATCCATTAGCAGAAGCCATCCTGGAGAAAGCCAAAGAAAACGGCATTAAATATGAGGAAGTCAATGAATTCAAAGCTGTATCAGGAAGAGGTATATTGGCTAAAATAAGCGGCAAAGATTATTACTCCGGAAACCTTGCTTTCATGAAAGAGCAGGGAATTGATACTTCAAAGCTTGAGCAGAAGGCAGATGCTTTTTCTGAAAACGGTAAAACACCTCTTTATTTTGCAAAGGAAAATACACTTCTGGGAGTTATTGCAGTAGCGGATGTTGTGAAACCTACCAGTAAGACAGCCATAGAGGAATTAAAAGCTCTGGGCATTGATGTTGTAATGCTGACCGGTGATAACAAAAAGACTGCTGAAGCAATCAGAAAACAGCTTCATATAGACCGGGTAGTTGCAGAGGTACTTCCTCAGGACAAAGAAAGTGAAGTCAGAAAACTTCAGGAAAACGGTAAAAAAGTAGCCATGATAGGTGATGGTATCAACGATGCTCCTGCCCTTGCAAGAGCGGATGTAGGTATCGCTATTGGTGCCGGAACGGATATCGCCATAGAGTCAGCGGATATCGTATTAATGAAAAGTGATCTGCTGGACGCAGTTACTGCAATTGAGCTTAGTAAAGCGACTATTAAGAATATCAAAGAGAATCTTTTCTGGGCATTTTTCTACAATACGATTGGCATACCATTGGCAGCAGGTGTTTTTTATGGTATACTGGGCTGGAAACTAAATCCTATGTTTGCGGCAGCAGCTATGAGCTTAAGTTCCGTTTGTGTTGTAACCAATGCTTTAAGACTTCGTTTCTTTAAACCTAAGAGAAGAAAGATTGGTTAAAGGAATAAACACTAGTATATCGTTTTCAAAT
>DJJW01000064.1:0-100399 GCA_002434335.1 Lachnoclostridium sp. UBA6558
GATGTTCCTATTTTCAGGGGAAGCAGATTTGTTATTCAAGATAGAAATAACCTCCCTGAAAGTGAAGGAGCAGATTTTATCATTCAGCAGGCAGAAAAAGAGGAGGATAGACTTTTATATATTGCCTTCATGGGTAGTATTACTGATTTAGCAATTGCATATCTGAAAAAACCGAGTATTGCAGATAAAGTAATTGCAATCTGGATTGGCGGAGCAGATTATCCGAATGGCGGTCATGAATTTAATATGCGTCAGGATCTTTTAGCTTCAAGAATAGTATTCGAAAGCCCATTAAAGATCTGGCAGGTACCAATGGGCACCTACAAGCTTATGGAGCTTTCCTTTGCAGAGTTGATTCGTAATGTAAGGCCATGTGGAAAAATAGGAGAATATCTATGTGAGCAAATGTTTGCCGTCAATGATAAGCTGGGAAATCAACGAGGAGCAGAAAATTGGGCATTCCCCCATGGTGAAACCTGGTCCATCGGTGATAATCCTACCTTATCAGTACTGTTGCAAAATGGCGAACGTATCTGCTGGCATCAGGAAAAGGCACCGTATATTAATGACGATATGTCATACACCCCTAATCCCAATGGAAAAGAAATTCGAGTTTATGACTCAGTGGACACCAGGCTTACAATCAGCGATTTATTTGCAAAATTAGACCTTTGCTATAAAACTAAAATCCATGAGGAACAATTGGAATAAAAAGGTGGTAAAGAATATAAATTACTGGGGATATTAATAACGTTGGTTGATTCCTTCCTATGAAAAAATGAAAAGCAAAAAGTGAAGGAGGCAGGTGAATTTACCAGCCTCCTTCTTTGGATAAAATGAAAGAGTTTATTCTACAGGTATTTCGTTGAGATTCGTGCTACAGCTCGGTAAGATTGCATTCCCTGTACTCTTTTGGAGTCATCCCATATTTCTGACTGAACATACGGTAAAAATAACTGCGGTTTGAAAAACCCAGCAGCTGTATAATTTCTGAAATACTTTTATCACTCTCTAATAATAAACGTCTGGATTCGTTCAAGCAAAATATCTGTTTATACTCATTCAAAGTCATACCGGTAAACTTTTTTACAATACGGTTTAGATAATCATCATTATAATTTAGCTGTTCAGCCAGCTCTTCTCTTTTCACTTTTCCATGATTCTCTTCCAATACACGGGTTATTTTAATAAAAATTGTATCTTCATTTTTTCCGGTTAACCGGTTTATGGTTTTTAAAAATAATGATTCATCTGCCAGCAACGAAAAAAACCTGGATAATAATCCTTCAACAATAAGAAAGTAACCTGGTTTTTGGCTTTTTGTCTCTTCCATCATGTGATTCAACAATTCTTTACATATTTTTATAAGTTCCAAGGAATCCGAAATTGGAACATAATCAATAAATTCTTTAACCGTAAAATAATTACTTTTTTCATTTTCTTGTATTAACCGGTAAAGCTCGTTAAAATGCTTCTGGTTATTTCCATCTTTTCCATAACAGATATCCCTCTCTATCATTTGCTGCAAAAAATTATTGGTCAAAGAGATGAACACTGCTTCATAGTTTCCCGAAAATTCTTCCACATGCTTTATGTTCCTGTTTAAAATACAGCATTGGCCTACATTGTAAAGATATGATTTATTTTCGATGGATTGGATTACTTCACCTTCCAATACAAACATTATTTCAAAAAAATTATGCTGATGGGGTATAAGGTGTTTGCGATAATTACGGTAATCAGAATACTCAATCTGATTTGTTATATTTTCACAAGGAGAAATATACCTCATCTCGAAAAAATTATTTGATGGCTGTGAAATTTCATAAAAAAACATATAGGGAGCATTGAGTTCAAAATACTCTTGATACTGACTTCCTTGATTGTGTATATTCAAACATTGGCTTAGTTTATAAGTCTGTATCTCCTCTTTTTTGATTTGAGCCATTCCAAGCTTCCTTTCACTATGTCGGTATATGATACGATTCTTATCATATAGTTCGAACGAGGACATTGTTTCGTTATTGTTAATTTTGTATATTTAAGTTGTGATTATATAAGTATTATACTATAAAAATACCATTTAGTAAAAGGATAAAAAATATTTTTTTATTTTTTGTACTAAATATCTGTATCGAATTCAGAGTTTTATTGAGAATATTTGTATCGAATACAGACTAAATTTTATGGAGGCAAAATGAAGAAAAGTAAATTTAATACCAAATGGTTCATATCAGAGAATCAAGCTTACTCACTTGTGGAAGCTATGTCAGGGGGAAAAATAACAGAACAGGAAATTATCCTGCCACATGATGCCATGATACATGAAATAAGAACACCGGATACCAGGAATGCCGGACATACCGGATATTATCCCGGTAAGACATATAATTACAGAAAAACATTTTACGTACCAGAGGACTGGAAAGAGAAAAAAGTCATTCTGGAATTCGAAGGTATCTATACGAATTCGAAAGTACTTATTAATGGAGAATTTGCTGGCGGGCATCCTTATGGGTATTCCAGCCTTTTTATAAATGTTGAGGACTTTCTAAAGTACAATCAGGAAAATCAGATTCATGTCATTGCCAATAATGGAATGGAGCAGAATAGTCGTTGGTATTCGGGAAGTGGAATTTACAGAGATGTTAATTTGTATATCGGTGAAAGATTACATATACCGGTAGATGGAGTTACTATAACAACTCCGGATGTGGAAGAAGAATGCGCAATGGTTATTCTTGATATTACAATAAAAAATTCAGGATACAAACGCCACAAAATTCGTGTTGTTACCGAACTGTCAGATAAGACAGGAAAATTAGTAGGAAAGGGAACTACGCCGGTTACAATGTATGGCGAGCAATCCGAACAGATCCGACAGCGCATTATTATTAAAAATCCTTTCCTTTGGAATTGCAATACACCGGATTTATATACTGCTAATATCTGTATTGAGGAGGATAGGGTATTGGATGCAGTCACAGAAAATTTTGGTATCCGGAAACTACAATTAGACCCGCTTTATGGCCTTCGTATCAACGGTGAAATAGTCAAGCTGCGTGGCAGCTGCATTCATCATGATAACGGCATTCTTGGTGCTTGTACTTTGGAGCAGGCGGAAGAGCGAAGGTGCAGATTGCTTAAGGAAGCAGGATTTAATTGTATTAGAAGCTCTCATCATCCGTTAAGTAAAGCAATGCTGAGTGCTTGTGACAGATTAGGTATGCTTGTCATGGATGAGCTTTCGGATATGTGGAACCGGTCAAAGAATACTAATGATTTCTCCAATGATTTTACCTGTTGGTGGGAAAAAGTAGCAGTAGATATGGTTCAAAAAGATCGAAACCATCCCTGTGTAATTTTCTATTGCACTGGGAATGAACTTCCGGAGGCAGGAACACCAAAAGGAGCGCAGTTGAATCGTGCCATAACAAATAAAATTAGAAGTATGGATGACACAAGATTTATTACGAACGCTGTCAATGGAATGATGGCTGCAGGGGAAAAAATGGGAGAAATCTATGCAAGTATATTGCAGGAAAATACTCCGCAGGAAGATTGTAGCATAAAACAAGAGAAGGTCAAGGATAGCGGTGGCAGTAATGAGCTGAACTCAATGATGTCTATTATGCTGGGAGACTTTGCGGATGCCATTGCAAAGCATCCGATTATGACAGAAATGACAGAAGAATTTACTGAAGCAATGGATGTAGCTGGATATAATTATCTGACTGGCAGACATGAGATCGAACACGAATGGTACCCTAACCGTGTTATACTGGGGACGGAAACTTTCCCATCTGATATTGTAAGACTTTGGAGCATAGTAAAGAATAATAATCATGTAATCGGTGATATGACATGGACAGGTTATGATTATCTGGGAGAAGCCGGTGTCGGTATCTTCTATTATGACGGAACGAAGAACTTTTTTTCCAGATATCCCGACCGTCTTGCTTATATTGGTGATATAGATATCATCGGTAATAGAAGGCCCATGAGCTATTATCGGGAGGTTGTATATGGTTTACGTAAGATCCCTTATATTGCAGTGGAGCGCGTAAATCATTATGGTGAAAAATCTAGTCTGACACCGTGGATGTGGAAGGATAATATCTCCAGTTGGACATGGCCTGGTTATGAAGGGAAACCTGCTGTTGTGCAAGTGTGCACCGACGCAGAGGAAGTAGAACTTTTCTTAAACGGTGTTTCCCTTGCTAGAAAACCGGCAGGGGAGACCAATCAGTTCCTTGCAGTATTTGAAATTTTTTATGAACCTGGTGAATTAAAAGCAATAGTTTATCGGAACGGGAATGCCAGTGAATCATTTTCACTTTATACGGCTGAGGACGAAGTAGAATTGCAGATTCGAACGGATAGAATGGAGCTTAAGGCTAATGGTTCGGATTTATCTTACCTTTTAGTAAACCTCATTGATAAAAACGGCAGAGAAAATCTGTATGTACAGAAAGAAATAACAATTCAGGTAAAAGGTACAGGTACACTTGCCGGATTTGGCAGTGCCAATCCTTCCAGTGAGGGTAATTATAATGATGTGACCTGGAGAACATATGACGGTTATGTCCTTGCAGTTATCCGAGCAGGTCTTGAACCCGGAGAAATTAAAGCAACTGTATCGGCAGAAAATTGTCAGACAAAGACAGTTATTTTGCAAGTGAGATAATCCGGTATTATGTCACAGATAATTATATAAATATTGTTTTATTCGAAAAGATCAATTAAGAACATTAACAATGTGAAAGACAGGACCGCCGAAAGCGGCGGATTGGAGGAAATGAATGAGTTTGAAAAAAGTAATGACTACTCCTAAAATAGTAGCAAAAACCTCTTGGAAGCGTGACTTTAAGATGAATTGGAAGATATACCTGCTGGTTCTTCCGGTTATCATTTACTTTATTATATTTAACTATCTTCCTATGGGTGGTCTGATTATGGCATTTCAAAATTTCAACCCGGTAAAAGGATTTTTTGGAAGCAATTTTGTGGGATTTGATAATTTTATTCAGTTCTTTACAGCACCAAACTTTTTTCAAATATTAAGAAACACTTTTGTAATCAGCTTGCTGGGATTATTAATTGGCTTTCCGCTTTCAATAATCTTTGCACTACTGTTGAATGAGATTTATATAACCACCTTCAAGAAGACAGTGCAGACCATTAGTTATATGCCATATTTTGTATCAACTGTTGTTATCTGCGGCCTTGTTATAGATTTTGTATCTTCCAACGGTATCGTAACAAATCTATTGGTGAAGCTTGGATTAGAAAGGCAGAACCTGTTATTGAACCCGAATTATTTCTGGGCAATAAATTTGATTTCTGATATATGGCAGGGCCTCGGCTACGGATCTATCATCTTTATTGCAGCCATCACAGGTGTAAGTTCCGAACAGCATGAAGCTGCTGCAATTGACGGTGCAACCAGACTAAAGAGGGTATGGCATATTACAGTGCCGGGAATTATGCCAACCATTATTACAATGCTGGTTTTACGATGCGGTATGCTTATGACAGTCGGATTTGATAAGATACTTTTATTATACAATCCAAGTATTTATGAAACAGCAGACGTAATTGCTACAAATGTACAGCGTATGGGTCTTGTGAAGATGCAGTACGGTTATTCTGCAGCGGTTGGTTTATTCAACTCTGTTGTCGGGACAACTTTGCTTCTGGTATCAAATGCCATCAGCAGAAAATACACAGAACAGTCAATTCTGTAAGAAGGAGGAGAAATGTTTGAAAGAAAAGCACTTTCAAACTATCTATTAAGGCCTATTCACTTTTTGAATAGGTCATCAAAAAGTGAAAGGCATGGGTATAAATATGGTAGAGAAGGTATCTTTTAGCAGAGTTTTATTCAACATATTAAATTATTCATTTATGATACTGTTATGTATCGTCTGCATTGCACCAATCTGGCATGTAGTGATGGCCTCCATAAGTAATCCCAGAGACTTGATGGCATCAACCGGTTTATTATTAAAGCCATTGGGCAAAGCAACACTAAAGGGGTATGAGCTGGTATTAAATAATCCGGATATTATAAAAGGTTATATCAACACTTTGATCTATGTGGTTTCAACAACTGTCATTGGAACTATTCTTACTTTAATAGCCGGATTTGCAATAAGCCGGGAAAATCTGAAGCTGAAGACGCCGATTACTTTAATAATACTGTTTACGATGATGTTCGGCGGTGGTCTGATACCTAGTTATATGGTTAACAAGTCAATTGGCCTTATTAATTCTCCCCTTGCCGTCATCATACCCGGTGTAATAAATGCTTTCTATATTATCATGATGAAATCATCTTTTGAACAATTATCTTCAAGCTATGAGGAGTCTGCAAAAATTGACGGAGCGGGCCCAATTACGATACTTATCAAGATACTGGTACCCATGATTAAGGCAACAATAGCAGTAATTGTAATGTTTAATGTGGTTATGCAGTGGAACTCCTGGTTCCAGGCTTCTATTTACTTGACCCGGAGAAGGGATCTGTGGCCATTGCAGCTATTCATGAGAGAGATTTTGGTACAGAATGATACAGCTACAATTTTAAGCGGATCAGATGCTTTAAGTAAGATAGATTATACAAAAAATCTTGTAAAATATTGTACGGTTGTAGTAGGTACCTTTCCAATCTTATGTATCTATCCGTTTGTACAGAAATATTTCGTAAAAGGTGTTACGCTGGGCGGGGTGAAGGGTTAGGATTCCTGAAGGCAGATTATCCACTGTTATTTAAAGGAGAAGGAGTAAATAATATGATTTATAAGAATAAAAACAAATCCATTCAAGAAAGAGTGGAAGATTTACTTGGAAGAATGACCTTGAAAGAAAAAGTTGCACAGTTATACTGTGCAAATTCATATGGCGGTGTTGCTGTCATTGACAGCAAGGAAGAAAAATTAAAAGATGGAATCGGTACAATAAGTTATCTAAATGATTCTTTAACAGGTGATAATCAGAAAGATATTGCTACCTTAAGAAACATACAAAAATTCCTCGTGGAGGAAACAAGATTAGGTATCCCGGCTCTGGTTCATAATGAAGGGATAGCCGGTGCACAGATACCCGGAGCAACTACCTTTCCGCAGTCTCTTAATGTTGCTTCAACCTGGGAGCCTGCTTTGGCTGAAAAAATGGGTAAGGTAGTCAAAAAACAACTATTGGCATATGGTATGAAAGCAGTGCATTCACCTCTTTTTGATTTGGGAAGAGATCCAAGATGGGGAAGAATTGGGGAAACATATGGTGAAGATCCATATTTAGTAGCTCAAATGGGTATGTCTTTCGTCAAAGGAATACAAGGGGATAATGAAGTAATGGCAACAGCCAAACACTTTGTCGGTTATGGAAATGCCGAAGGAGGAAAAAATGGCGGGGAAATGCAAATAGCGGAAAGAAAACTCCTTGATACCTATTGCTTCCCCTTTGAAGCTGCTATTCATGAGTCTAAGGTGAAGGGGATAATGAATAGCTATGGTATTTTGAACGAACAAGCAATAGCTACGTCAAAATGGCTGCTTACAGATATTTTAAGAGAAAAATTAGGATTTGACGGGCTGGTAGTATCTGATTACGGCAGTATCAGCCATGCAAATTTACGATATCGAGTGGCGAAGGATGGTAAAGAGGCAGCAATCCTGGCACTGAAAGCCGGAATAGATGTGGAACAACCGGGTGACTCCTGTTACAAGTATTTGGTAGAAGCGGTTGAAGCAGGTGAAATTGAAGAGTCCTATATCGATCGTTCCGTAAGACGGGTTCTTGAAACGAAATTCATGTTAGGCTTATTTGAGAACCCTTATGAAGAAGGTGATTTTAACGAAGAAATCAATAAAAGGGAGTACGAGGAATTATCACAGGAAATTGCGGAAAAATCAATTGTTATGGTAAAAAATGAGGATAATATGCTGCCTCTGAAAAAGAAACTTAAGATAGCAGTTATAGGGCCATCCGCAGACAACAAAGCGAATTTCTTTGGAGGATACTCCTCAGTGGGTTCTGCCAGTACAAAAAGCAGTGATTTTGATAAATCGGAAGAAGACAGCATGCTGAAAATGGCATATGCCGGTGCTATTACTGAACATAAACAGGTCTTAAATGATTATGGAATTATTTTTGAGGATGAGCCGACACCTGAACAAAAAAAGTTTATCATGGCTATGATCAAGGAAAATCTTTCAGCAGCCAATAATAAATATGGATCTCCCGATGAGTTTGTTGAAAAATACTATCCAAATTGTAAGTCTGTAAAGGAAGTTCTGGAAAAAGAATTTGGAAAAGAAAATATACTGCATGCAAAAGGCTGCGATATCAGAAAACCAATCAGTGGCGGCATTGAAGACGTAAAAAAAGTAGTAGAGCAGGCGGATATTGTTATAGCAGTATTAGGCGGTAAAGAAAGTATGATAGATCCGGAAGCAACCTGTGGTGAAAACAGGGATAACATTAACATTGATCTTGAAAAACCACAGCTTGAAATGATGGAAGAAGTGTTTAGGCTTAATAAACCTGTAATATCTGTTATTGTAGATGGCAGACCATTATCAACACCTTTTATAAATGAAAAAAGCAAAGCGGTTCTATATGCCTGGATTCCGGCACAGTCAGGAGCACAAGGGATTGTAAATGTTCTTACAGGTAAACGCAACCCCAGTGGAAAGCTGCCGGTGACAATTGTAAAAGACAAAGGGCAGATTCCAATGTATAATAGCAGATTACCTTTGGAGGCTGAACTTAGTAATTGGGCCGGATATATCGATAACGATAAAAATACACCTCTTTACCCATTCGGATATGGATTAAGTTATACAGAATATGAATACAGTGATTTGAATCTGGTTCATACAGTTAAGCCTGATAAAAGATTAAAAGTAAGCTTTAAGATTAAAAATGTGGGACAACGGGCTGGAGATGAGGTCGTTCAAATCTATATAAGAGACCGTATAAGCAGTATTGCAAGACCGGTTAAACAGCTTGTGGGTTTTGCAAGAGTAGGACTGGAAGTTGATGAGATAAAAGAAGTTACCTTTGATGTGGACATGAGGCAGCTGGCATTCCATGATTTAAAGATGGAACAGGTTGTGGAAGCCGGAGAAATGGGAGTCTTTATCGGAGCTTCCTCCCAGGATATTCGATTGCAAAGTTCATTTGAAATTGTAGGTGAAAAATATATTGTGGAAAGAAAGGTATTTTCGTCAAAGGTAAGCATAAGGTAATTATCAAAAAAGAATGGAATAGAATGTAAAGATAGGGCTTTTGATAAAAATTGATGAATTAAAGGAGTATAACATTATGAAACAAAGAATTCAAATTCATAAGGCAAAGCCTAACACAGGAGTGCTGGATTATTCCCATCTCTTAGATGCACCGGCAGGGAAGCATGGCTTTGTACAGGTGCGCCAAGGACATCTTTATTTTGAAGATGGTACAAGAGCAAAATTTCTGGGGTTTAACTTGCCGGCCAGGTCGAATACACCGGATCATGAGGCCGCAGAAAAGCTGGCGGACCGTTTTGCTTCCATGGGTGTAAATGTGATTCGTCTGCACGCCGCAGATGCACCTATCGGGGAGGAGCCGGGGAGCTGGACCAGCTGCAAGGAGAGTCCGCTTTTGGACTACGAGAGCGGAAGCAGCCGCAACTTCCATCCGGAAGGGTTGGATCGCTTTGATTATTTTGTGGCTAAATTAAAAGAAAAGGGAATCTATCTTCATATCGATTTGATTGTTGCCAGAGTTTTTTCAGAGGGGGATGGTCTGGACTATCCCTGCTCTTCAACCCTGGGCTTTAAGTGCTTCACCATGATTAACCATCGGATGATTGAGCTGCAGAAGGAATATGCACAGAAGCTTCTGTGTCATGTGAACCCTTATACCGGATTGGCGCTGATTGATGATCCGGCGGTCATGACAATTCAAATCAACAATGAGGACTCTGCCATAAAAGGAACAGCAGATATAAAGGATATGGAGGATGTTAAACCATACCGCGGGGAACTGCAGAGAAAGTTTAATCATTATCTGCTGATGAAATATGACACAAGAGAGAATCTGAAAAAGGCTTGGACCTTTGAAGGCAGTTGTGCTTTAGGTGATGAGGAGAATCCCTCACAGGGAACCGTTGGCATCGCAGAGGGATTCTTTTTGCAACCGGTTAATGAACCTTTGGGACCGTGGGAGGGCGAAGGAAGTCCTGCCCGCTATGCCGACTATATGGAATTCGGTATTAAGATGAACCGGAATTTCTATCAGACAATGAAAGATTACCTGATTTCTTTGGGAGCGAAAGTACCCATTGTTACCAGCAATCTTATGGGCGGTGCTGCTGACGTCTACGGTCATATTGACGGCGATATCATGGAAAACAACAGCTATTTCAATCATCCGCTTTTGCCGATACAGGACAATACATATCTTGTAGGTGGACTGCAGGAATATATTTCTGTGAATCCGTTGACCATGCAGAAGGGTTTTGGTGCCCTTCGCACTTCCTTGATAAGTCTCTCAGCTACTGCTGTAGTTGAAGGCAAGCCCTTTATGCTCAGCGAATGGAATGAGTACGGAGAGCAGCCCTTTCATTCCACGGCATTTGTGCACACGGTGGCTTATGCCGGCTTGAATGACTGGGATGGCTTGATTCTTTATTGTCATCATACATCCGAGAAATGGGACGATCAGCCGGCAGATGAGATTTTAAATATTTTTGACGCCTACAACGATGCTTCCTTGATCTGTCAGTGGGGCTTTATGGCCAGTGTATTCCTCAGAGGTCTGATAGCACCGGCCAAACACAGTGTGGACATCGTATATACCCAGAATGATCTTCTGACCTTGCCAAACTGTCACAGTATGCCAAACACCTATTTGCCATATGTAACAGCAATGAGGAATGTATTTCTGGATGGTGGGGAAACCTACAAAGGCAATTCAGACGTGGCTGTCAATGCCGGATTCCTGAATGGAGCGAATCTATCGGAAGCGGAACATGCGGTTTATTATGCATGGTCACCATATAGGGATGCCAAGCGTCAATATAAGGATAGTCTCAGACTGTCAAAGGCAGCAGCAGGGACGAAAGAGATTGCGCCAGGTGTACACTTAGGGGAACAGGCATTGGTCTTTGAGGATATCGTAAAGCTTGCAGGAGATGGGGACTATCGCACTTTTGCGGCACTGTTGGATGAAGCATTGAAAAAGTGGGGAGTATTGCCTGAAGCTACAGGTTTGGTAGATGGGAAATTAATTTCGGAAACTGGGGAGATCATATTTGACCCGGAACATTCTAAATATTACATTTATACACCGTTCTGCTCCTATTTCAGCGGTGCACCGGATGAGAATATCGTGCTTTCCGAAAAGCTTACGATACAGTCAAGAAATGAGAGAATCTCTCTGGCGCTTCTTCCTTTGAATGGAGGAAATTTAAAGGACGCGAAGGAATATATACTGACGGCACTTGGTGCTACCGGAACGGATGAGGCCACCTATACACCTGTCGAGGGTTACTATGGTGTTTCATTTACAGCTGTAGTAATGCGCGGAAAGATATATGCCGATACACTTGAGGGTACTCTGTGTGTGAAATCAGAAAACGCCGTGCTGCAGGTACTTGATACCACGGGGACAATTCTTCAGGAGATTACAGGAAAGTATACGGCAGAAGGTGTGGAGTTTGAACTTACCGGAGAAATTCCTGGTGTTCAGTTTATCGTAAAGATCGGCTAAACACTGCCTGATGGTATATTAAAAGTATAAGTAGCAACCACATCCAGTGGTTGCATACTTACACTTATTTTTTTAGAATTTTTTTTCTATAAGCTGAGGGAGTGATACCTTTATAATTTTTGAAGGTTTTATTAAAGTAATTTAAACTCGAAAAACCTGTTTCAGTCATTATTTGAAGGATAGTTTTATCTGTCGTTAACATAAGTTTTTCAACATTTTTAATTCTTACAAAATTCAGATATTGTATAAAAGTTTTTCCTGTGGCAGCTTTGAACAATCTACAAAAATAGTGATAATTAAAAGATAATTCATTACAAGCCATTTCAACGGTAATACCTTCATGGTAATTGTTTTCCACCAGCTTAAAGGCCTTATCCAATTTTAATAACAAATCTTTGTTTTTATTCAATGTTTCTAAAGATGAAAAGTTAATGATGTTGTGCCTGTATAAAATTGTAAGAATTTTATACAGCCACGATTTAATATAAAGTTCATAAGCAAGCTCTTTTTTGTCAATTTCACTTGCTATTTCAGTTATTAGTGATGCTACCGTCATGTATTGATGAAACTTATTGATATCAAGTAGTCTATAACCAGGTACATTTTCATTTAAAAAAGGCGCAAGGTACTTATAATCCGAGAGACTGTCATTTCCTAAAATTAAGCCTGGATCAAATTGTAATAGATACATTTCAGTATGATCTATTTGATCTATTGTTCTCGAAGAGTGAGCTGTATATCCATTAATTAAAAGTATATTACCACTTTGAACGTGAACAATATCATTATTTATCATAAACTCCATCTTACCTTGAGGAACATAAACCAATTCGATTTCTTTATGCAAATGTGGTTTAGAAGATATATCCTCAGTCTCGGTAATTGCAAAAGAAGCTCTGATTGGAAATACTGCATCTGAAATTTTTATAAATTCTCTTTCGATTTCCATACTTACACCCCGTGCATATCACAAGCTAGCTTGTGATACTGCTTTAATAGATAGTTTGAAAGTGACTTTCTTTCAAACTTACACCCCGTGCATATCACAAGCTAGCTTGTGATACTGTCTTAATAGATAGTTTGAAAGTGACTTTCTTTCAAACTTATACAAACCTTTTTAAAAGTCACAATTGATACAATCGCAAATCACAATATGTGTAGATTATATAATCAAAAATAATATACTTATAGTATATACCATATCATTATACAACAATTTTACTAGTATGAAAATAGGATTTATTTAAGTATTTGTACAGGAAACGATAAATGTTTCGGATATAAAAATAAAAATGCAAGGAGTTAATAAGTATGAAGGAGTTAAAGATTCATGAGTTTACAAATGGAGGAAATTCCTGCGTAATCAAAGATTCAAAACCAGCAAGATATTGGTTTAATTATCTTTGGAGCGAAAAGGGTTATTGTGCGCAAGTTTCTCAAATAGGACATGGAAGAAGCTATTACTTAAATGAAAAAGCTGACATGTGTATGATTAATAACAATGATGCCAGATATATTTACATTCGAGATGAAGATAACAACAATTTCTGGAATATTGGAGAAGGTCCGTTAAATGAAACAGTGGATAACTTTCAATGTGAGCATAGCATAGGTTATTCAACTTTAAAGTCAGAAAAAGCAGGGATAAGTACAGCTTGGAAGTTATTTGTACCACAAAACGGTTATAACGAAGTATGGAAGTTAACGATAAAAAATAACAGTGACAGGGAAAGGGTATTAAGCGTATTTTCAGCGGTTACCTTTGAACTTGAAGGCTTTCAATATCCCCGTTACTATGAAATGTACAGAAGTCTGGAAACATATTATGATGCTGAATTAAATGGTATCTATTGTAAAGCCTCCCATCCCTTTGCTCCTCACAAAAGATATAACGGATATATAGCCTGCTCGGAAAAGGTACATGCCTATGATGGAGATTTAGCTAAATTTACAGGTGCTACAGGTTCCATCACTAAGCTGGATGCAAGTGCAGCAGCCTTGTTCCAGAGACCGGATGTTGTTATAAAAGGTCTGGATTGTACAAATTCCTTATCGGCACTTTTCATACTTGGAGGAGTACTGCAGAATAAAATCACCCTTGCCCCGGGTGAAGAAAAGGAAATCAGTTATGTTTTTGGAGTCAGCGAATCGTTAGAAGAAGCAAGAAAGGTGGCGTTAAAATATTCTAACAAAGAGATTGCAGAAAAAGAATTTTTGGAAACACTGGAGTACAATTATAGTAAATACAGTTCAATGAGTGTGAGTACTCCTGATGAAAAAATAAATAATATTATGAATAACTGGTTAAAGAAGCAGGTTGATTGCTGCATAGTAGGTAAAAAAGGAGTAAGAGATAATCTTCAGATTTCCGTGGCACTACTGAACTATAGACAGGAAAGAGCGAAAGAAGAAATCATTGAATGTTTAAGACATCAGTTTAAAGAAGGTCACGCTGTACTTACCTGGTACCCTTATGATGATACCAGATATTCAGATCAACCCTTTTGGATTATTTGGGCGGTTTGTGAGCTGATTAAGGAAACCGGGGATTATTCTCTGCTTGACACCGTGATTGAATATCAAAATGGCGGAGAAGCTACCATGCTTGAACACGTTAAAGCAGCTGTTAATCGGCTAATAGAAGATAAAGGCCGCAATGGACTTATCAGGATATTCTTTGCAGATTGGAATGATGCTCTTAATATTACAACAGATCCAGAAGCAGAATCAGTAATGTTATCACATCAATTCTGTCTTGCCTTAAAGGAATTGAGTATACTTATGAAAAAAATAGGTGAAGACAGTTATTCTAACTACCTTTTAGCAGAGTATGAAGTGTTGAAGGATAGAATTAACGAGGTTGCATGGGATGGAGAATGGTATATGCGTGCCTTAAGCAATGCCCAGAACATTGGATCAAAAGATAGTGAAGGCAGTAAAATTTATATAAATGCACAGACTTGGGCTGTACTTGCAGGAATACCAGATGAAGATAAGTTATCTAAAGTAATAAAGTCCATTGACTCTATGGAACATGATTTTGGATTCCCATTAAACATGCCGGCATATTCTGAGTATTCTCCTAACGTAGGTCGCATGGCAGGAATGCTTCCGGGACTTTTTGAAAATGGTGGAGTCTATTGTCACGCTACAGGTTTTAAAATACTTATGGATTGCAAAATTGGTCGAGGAGCGGAAGCAATTAGGACATTGAAGAAAATAATGCCGGACAGTGAGTTAAATCCATCTACAAATTCCGGTGCAGAACCTTACGTTTTTACCAATTGCTATTCAACACACCCTAAGTATTATGGCAAGTCCTATTGGTCCTGGACAACAGGAACATCTGCATGGGTAATGATGGGATTATACGAAGGCATACTTGGAGTTCAAAGAGATTATGACGGATTAAAAATTAATCCATGTTTCCCTCCTGAGTGGGATAAGGCTGATATGACAAGAGAATTCAGAGGTGCTAAATATCATATTGTTATAGAAAACCCGGAACATTTAACCAAAGGTGAATTATCTATAAAAGTTGATGGAATAAAATTAGAAGGCAATATAGTTCCTGCTTTTGTAGATGGACGAGTTCATGAAGTTAAGGTTTTGATGAAAAAATGTATGGAGGTATGAAATATGAAGTTTATGTACGAGGTTCCAGAGAGTAGAAAAATTCGTTTGATCATAAATAGTGATGCAAAAAATGAGGTGGATGACCAGTATGCTATTGTACATGCACTGCTCACACCCAAATTTGATATCAAAGGAATTATCGCAGCACATTTCACAGGTGCCCATGATAACAATGAAGCCCTTTATACTTCTCTAGGCCTACATTTGGGTAATACAATGGAGGATAGCTATGAAGAAATTGTCAAAATATTGCGTCTAATGAATATGGAGGGACATGTTCCGGTTTTTAAAGGAGCGGAAAAACCAATGATCAATGAGCAGACACCTTGTATATCCGAAGGTGCAAAACATATTATCGAGGAAGCGATGAAGGAGGATTCAAGGCCTCTGTTTGTGACTTTTCAAGGGACTATTACAGATCTTGCAAGTGCATATTTGATGGAGCCTGCTATTGCAAATCGTTTAACTGCAATATGGATTGCAGGAGCCAAGTACCCTGAAGGCGGCAGTGAATTTAATATGGGAGTAGATATAAATGCTGCAAATGTTGTGTTTGACTCACCGATTCCCTTATGGCAGGTACCGAGCAATGTATACTCAAATATGCGTGTAAGTATAGCGGAACTGTTTACCAGAGTTAAACCATACGGTGAAATCGGGGAGTATCTTTACCAACAGTTAATACATTTCAATATGGTGCATACGCTTTGGTACCAATGGCCAAAGGGTGAAAGTTGGAGTTTAGGAGATTCGCCGGTTGTGAGTCTCCTCCTTGATGAGCATGAGGCATCTTTCACGATGCGAGAGGCTCCGAGAATATCACCCGAAGGGTTTTATTTGCATAGACAAAATGAACGAAAAATCCGAGTCTATGATTATGTGGATTCACGGTTTACGCTTGAGGATTTTTTTGCCAAGTTAGCGCTATATTTTACTTTGAAATCATAACTTCCTGGTAGCCTAAAAAGCGCAGACTCCGCTTATAACAAGCTCTCTAATGAATAAATCAGGCAATATAGATTGAGTTTTTGAGAAAAAAATCAATAAATCAGACCAGGAGGAAATTCAATGTTAGGAATATGGAATAGTACACTTCATATGGAACAAGGAGATTTAAAAATTTTATTTTATGTAGAAGATATTGCGGGAATTAAACTTTCAATCATAAACGATCCGGTACCAATCTTTGAAACCTTAAGTGTAACAATAAACGACAACAAGCTGCATGCAATCTGTAAGAGTGTATATGAGCAGTATATGCCGGGGCAGATGATTTTTGACTTATGTTTTGAAAAAGATACTTTTCATGGCAATGTATCCATGATGGGTATGGAAATCCCACTAAAAGGTACCAGAGGAAGAGGGGAATCGAACTCAGAGCAATTAATAGAAGAAGTTAAGCTTCTTAGAAAAAACAATCTCAAAGCAAGAAGTGAAGAAGAAATAAACTCAGCTGTTGAGGAATTACTCCAAAAAATGAGCCTGGAGGAAAAAATAGGGCAGATGAGCCAATGTGTATCCTCTAACTATTCTTTTGGCAGTTCTGTAGAATCAGAACCGCCGGAAAAATTAGTTGCAGAGGGTAAGGTCGGAACCATCTTAGGTTCCTATGACATTACCCGTTCCTTTGAATTACAAAAGATTGCCGTAGAACAGTCTCCAAATAAAATCCCCCTGTTTTTTAACAGTGATGTCATTCACGGGTTTCAAACCATTTTCCCGGTTCCTTTGGCCTGGTCCTGCAGCTGGGACATGGAGGCAATTAAAAAGGCATGCGCTATTGCAGCAAAAGAAGCAACAGCATCCGGCATTACCTATAATAATGCTCCTATGGTAGATGTGACAAGAGATGCCCGCTGGGGACGTGTAATGGAGGGAGCAGGTGAAGACCCTTATCTTGGTTCACTGATAGCCAAAGCGCAGGTGGAAGGTTTTCAAGGCGATAGTCTGTTCAGCGAGGATACCTTTATTGCCTGCCTGAAGCATTTTGTAGCCTATGGTGCTGCAGAGGCCGGAAGGGATTATAATACGGTAGATATCTCAGAGGGTACTCTTCGTAATATTTATTTAAAACCCTTTGAAGCTGGGGTGAAGGTAGGAGCAGGTTCCGTGATGAATGCCTTTAATATATACGATGGAATTCCAATGGCCGGCAATCAATATTTGCTGAAGGAAGTTCTAAGGGAAGAGCTGGGGTTTGAGGGTATCATTATATCGGACTACGGAGCAGTGGAGGAAATCAAAATACACGGCTGTGCCAAAGATGATGCGGCAGCTGCAAAAATGGCATTAGATGCTACCCTGGATATTGAGATGGTCACACGTACTTATGCACAGGAGTTACCGCAGTTACTGGAACAGGAAAAAATCAGTCAGGAACAGATTGACCAGGCTGTACGCCGAATCCTGATATACAAATATAAAATCGGTATCATGGAGGATCCATTTAGGTACATTCAACCGGAAAAAGAGGCAGAATATCATTTTTCAGCTTCCCATTTGGAACATAGCCGTGACTTGGCAAGAAAATCCATCGTTTTGCTAAAGAATAATAATGTACTGCCAATACAAAAAGATAAAAAAGTTGCCCTTATTGGACCTTTTTCTACCAGCAAGGACTTGCTTGGAGCCTGGCAGTTTACGAAATATACCAATGATACCGTATCAATCTACCAGGGCTTGCGCGAAAAAGGCTTTCGTAAGGAACAAATTTTATGCGAAACAGGCTGCAATGTAGAGAATACCATTGAAGGTGGAGTAGAAAGAGCAATCGAGGCAGCAAAAGCAGCGGATGTGGTGATACTGGCTTTAGGTGAAAGCAGCAAAATGACAGGTGAGAATACCTCGAAAGCAGATATTTCCCTACCTAAAGTGCAGAGGCAATTAGCAGAAGAAATTGCAAAGCTGAACAAACCGACGGTATTGGTATTGGTGAATGGCAGACCGTTGGAATTAGAATGGTTTGATAAAAATATGGATGGTATAGTAGAGGCTTGGTATTTGGGTTCCCAGGCAGGCGGTGCCATAGCAGATGTCCTTGGAGGCGATTATAACCCTACGGGCAGACTTACGATGAGCTTCCCTTATCTTGTGGGACAGGAGCCAATCTATTATAACCATTTCAGCACAGGCAGGCCATCAACCAGCGGCAGTCAGGCAGCGGGATATCTCACAAGGTATATTGATGTGTCAAATGATCCACTCTATCCCTTTGGTTATGGTCTTTCCTTTACAACCTTTGAGTACTCGGACTTGATGCTGGACAAAAAAATATTGAATCGGAATGAGGAATTAAAGGTTAGCATTACTGTGAAAAATATAGGTGATTTCATAGGGGAAGAAATTGTCCAGCTCTATATTCAGGATTTATACGGGTCTGTTGTCAGACCGGTGAAAGAGCTGAAAGGTTTTCAAAAGGTTGCTTTAAAACCCGGTGAAAGCCGCAGGGTTACCTTTACTATTTCAGAAGAAGATTTAAAATTCTATACGGCAAAACATCGCTATGAAGCAGAGGCAGGAGATTTCAAAGTGTATGTTGGAAGTAATTCAAGGGATAATATGGAAGCCGGCTTTGAACTAGAGGACTAACAAAAGACAGGTTACAGGAAATTGTATCTTACATGATAATAGAGATACTAAGCTTGGTTCATAAAAATCAGGTATAGTTCACTCATAATATAATAATTAATGATGATTTATTGAGATTGGCTTTTTATATAGCCAATCTCGCTTGTTTTTCAAGACACTTTTAAGTGAATTGCTAACGCTGAGTCGTGGATTAAAAAATTAAGCAATGCATGGAATAAGCCTGCGAGACCATGTTTTTCTGAGTTGAAAAACATAGTCTTATTTTTTATTTTAAGTTTAAATTGATGGATTGTAAAGACTTTATACTGTTATTGTAAAACTTTATGTCTAATATGTTAAAGTTCTATAAAGTTTTATTTACTCTAACCGACAGATACACTAACGGAATTGTATATGAAATATTTATACACTAAAGTGCTTTAACAAGTCCGAGTAATAAAAATGCTGTAAAATATGCACAATATTAACTTGTGAAAAATGTCTAGTTTTATGAGATAGTGTTAAAATAAAGCAAAGATATTATACACTACGTGCTTTGACAAAGATATCAAATGATGCTATTTTGTCATTACCGTATTAAGTGTATAGTCTCTTTTGAAGGAGGTTGTACTATGAAATCAAATAAGGATAAGGTATACGATTTTATTAATTTGCATTTTGCAAACGGACAGGAAGGTGGTATTTCTACACAATATATTTCTGAAGCACTAAATATGCAGCGTACCAATGTAAGCAGTATACTCAGTGGCCTTGTATCAGAAGGAAAAATTGACAAAACCAATGGGAGGCCTGTTTTATATTACAGAAAGGATGGTATGGGCGATTTAACGGTTCATAGCTTTTCTGACATGACAGGATATAACGGCAGTTTAAAACGGGTAGTTCAACTTGCGAAAGCAGCGATACTTTACCCAGGGAAAAGCTTAAATACCGTTATCTTTGGCGCAAAGGGCACCGGAAAACGCTTTCTTGCAAAGTTAATGCATAAGTTTGCAATCCAGAGCGGTATATTTCCTATTGATTCCAAATTTGTAATTTTTGACTGCCGAAACTATGGAGAAAATGTAAAAGCAGCAATCGATGAACTTTTTGGTAATAGTGAGTGTGAGGGCTGTTTTGCACAGGCCTATCAAGGAATATTGTTTATTGACAACGCCCAGTATCTGAGCTCCAGGGTAAGAGGACTGCTTATATCCCGTGCAGAAGAGGGCAGGGAGGAAAATCCGGCAGAAAGACATCCGGAACCATTGATTGTAGTAAGCTGTGATAACAAAAATCCAATGGCATACGATGATTTTGCATCGGTATTTCCTATAGGGTAAGAGCTTCCGCCTCTTAGTGAAAGACCACTTGGCGAACGAATGGAAATGATACAAAAGTTTTTAACACTGGAAGCGGCGAGAATCAAAAAAACACTCAACATTAATGCCGAATTACTAAGGTGTCTGCTTCTGTATGATTGCGAAGCAAACTGTATGCAGCTGAAAGCAGATATTAAAATAGGCTGCGCTAATGCCTATGTCCGTGAACATAACGGCAGCGATACCTTACCATTATATATCAGTGATTTTGATCATAATATTCGGAAGGGTTTTTTGAAATATAAGACCTATCGTGAAGAAATTGAGGAAATTATTCCCTATGATTACAGTTATTCTGTTAACGGAATGGCTGTAAAAATGAGTTCAGTAGATAAGGAAAAACTGAATAACGTAAGTATTTATGAAGATTTGCATCAAAAAGCGGAATCTCTGGCAGCTAGTGGGCTCGATGAAAATGATATCAATATAATTTTAAGCACTGAATTAGAAAACAGATTTCATAAGTACAAGAATGAACTCACGAAACAGATAGTAAACAAGGAGCAGTTTTCAATGCTGGTTGATAAGCAGATAATTTATCTGATAGAGAGCTTTCTGGAAGATGCAGCACTTAAGCTTGGAAGAAACTTTTCAAATTCAGTATTTTATGGTCTATGTTTACATTTAAATTCTGTCATATACAAGCAAACAAAGCCGAACAAAGTATCCCCGAAGCAAATTATGAACATTCTTGATCAATATAAAACCGAATATCTGCTTAGTACGGATTTAGCCTTAACAATAAAAAAGGAATTTGGTTTGGAACTTCCAATAGATGAAGTAATACTGATCACGATGTTTATTTGCTACCAGACGCCGATTTCAGATATATCAAATAAACCGGTTGTGCTGTTTGCTTTTTACGGAGATGGTATTGCTGATTCGATAACTAAGACAATTATAAGTCTTACACACCTTGAAAATGTATTTAGCTTTGAGCTTGCATTTGAAAAGGAGATGGAAGAAATTTATGACTCAATAAAGCGATACATTTTAAAAATAGAGCGTGGCAAAGGAATTATTGTTGTATATGACAGCAGTTTTCTTTCAGAAATGCTGGTTACCCTTGAGCACGAACTAAAAATCGTTATAAGACAGCTTCCTATACCAATCACAACAATGGGAATTGAACTTGTACGAAAAGCAGCTATAGAAGAAAATGTTGATTCTGTTTATCAGAGTGCTATGAAAAATATGGGTGTCTTTGGCATGAATTTAAAGAAAGTAATTATTACCTTGTGTACAACGGGAAAAGGAAGCGCTGAAGAATTAAAAAAATATATAGAACGTTATGGAAAAGTTGAGGGTATGGAAATTATTTCGCTTTCCATATCAGACATAGACAGGCTTCGTGAAGAACTGGTTTATATCATGAAGACAAATATAATCCAGTGTATTGTGGGGACTTTTGACCCAAAGTTGTTTTCATTACCATTTATCTCCATCAGTGAAGTTTTTGGTACTCCAAAAGAAAAACTACCCGGACTATTACAACGAAACAGGGAAGAAAAGAGTTTAATAGATTATGAGGAAGTATTTCACTATTTGGAAGAACAGTTGGAGTATGCTAACGTGGAAAAACTAAAAAAATTACTCCCCCAGTTTATTTTGGAAATCAACGAAAGAATATGTGAATTATCACTCGATTCCGAGGTTGGATTATTTATTCATATTTCATGCTGTATAGACCGGATGAGGGGACATTTGCCTTCACCTCAGAATATGAGAAGAGAAACTATTATTTCTAAATATAACTGGCAGTTCAAAACACTTCTTAAGTTGGCTAAGCCCTTAGAAAAGAGTTTTGATATTATATTCAATGACGATGAGATAGCTAATATCTTAACGATTATCTATAAATTATAAAGGAGATTAAGTATGCAGGATAATGAAAAAATAGAAGAAATATCCATGCTGATTATTGCCAATTCAGGCGCGGCACGCTCTAACGCCTTTCAGGCATTGGAGACAGCGAAGCAAGGAAAGTTCAATGAGGCAGAGGAGCTTATAAAGAGTGCAGAGGATTATTTACACCAGGCACACGAATCACACCGGGAACTGCTTAAAATGGATTCGAAAGGTGAAGTAGAAAAGATTAGTGTACTTCTTGCCCATGCACAAGATCATTTAATGAGCAGCACACTTGCTGAGGAGTTAATTAAAGAACTTATTATTTTATATAAAAACAAATAAACCATAAATTTAAGGAGGCAAAGGAATGGAAAAGAAAGTATTACTTATATGTGCGGGCGGTATGTCTACCAGCATCCTAATGAAGAAAATGGAGAAATATGCCGAGGATAAAGGATTTGCTTTAAAAATCGAGGCTATTGGTATGGCCGCTTATGAAGAGGTTTATAAGAATTATGATGTTATTCTTCTCGGACCTCAGGTTTCCTACAAGAAAGCAGAAATTCAGACGGCTACCCAAAAACCGATTGAAGTTATTGCCGCTTATGATTATGCTATCGGTAATGCTGAAAATATATTCAAACAAGTAGATAAGATTTATCCAAAAAACTAACAGTATTGGAAGGAGAAGTATTATGGGAAATTTATATGAAAGCAAGTTTATGAAAACATTGCAGAGGTTCGGGGAAAAAATAGCAGGAAATAAAACTTTTTCTGCTATAACAAGCGGCATGATGCTTTCGTTGGGGGTAATTTTAGCAAGTGCAATTTTTCAATTGATTGCTATATTACCTACCATGTTCAAGTGGATTACTGCGGATAGCGCATTTTACAAATTTTTCATGCTTCCATATAACATGACAATGGGATTGATTTCCATTGTAGTAGTCATTGGCATTTCCTATGCTTATGCAAAATCCCTGGGTCTGAAACCACTGGTTAATGCAATCAATGCATTGTTATTGTTCCTGATGGTGGCATCTCCTGCAACTACAGTACAACTGGTAGATGGTAAGACCAGTTTTACAGGACTTGATACGTCTGCTCTTGGTGGCCCAGGTCTGTTTACTGCAATTTTAATAGCAATTCTTTCTGTTAAGCTTACTTCTTTCTTTCAGAAACACAAAATTACAGTTAGAATGCCCGATGTTGTACCCCAGTCACTTCAGGATTCCTTTACCTCTATTATACCATTAGTGGTCAATATATTACTGTGGCATGGAATCAACACTCTTGTACTGAAGGTTATGACAGTATCAATACCATTAGCCATTACCAGCATATTATCAGCTCCACTGGGTGCACTGACCAGTGTTCCCGGTATAGCAATATTAATTTTTATAGCACTTTTACTTTGGAGTTTTGGTATCCACGGTACTATGGTTATGAATATTGTACTTATGCCTTCTATCATTCAATATATGACGAGTAATGCAGCTCTTGTAGCAGAAGGTAAGCCAGCGGTTTTCGCACCGGTTGCTTTATATGGTGCGATGATGGTCTGCGGTGGAACCGGAAATACATTCTCATTAATATTAATGGGCTTACGTTCCAAGTCCCAGCAGATAAAAGCAGTCAGCAAAGCTGCTCTGATACCGGGAATATTCAATATTAATGAACCTGTTACTTTTGGCTTTCCCATTATGTTTAATCCTGTAATGGCTGTTCCGTTCATTCTGAATCCAATAATTACACTGTTTCTTATGTGGATAGGTTTTAAAATTAACTTTTTTAAACCAAGTTATATCATGATTTTCAGTTCTTTGCCAATGGGTGTTAATGAGGCACTTGGTGCTATGTCGTGGCATAATCTTCTTATGCCGGTCTTGGGATTTATCGTAAGCTTTATTCTTTACAGGCCATTTTTTAAAGTGTATGAGAGACAATTAGTGGAAAAAGAAAATGCAGCCAAAGAAATTGAGAAATCCGAAGCAAATGTATAAAGAAATTATTTTGCTACTTAATAACAACTAAAGCTATATAAGTAATATTTTTGTAACTATTCAGTTGTCAGCACTTCGAAGTGTTTTGCAATGCAAAAAACTGAGGGTTTAGCATTGCATAAATGTAACCTTTAGGAGGTATGACTGAATGGTTACATAGTTTATTTAAGTTAGGAGATAAGCATAAAATGAAGGATAAATCGAAAAGATTTCCAAAGAACTTTTACTGGGGTGGCGCAACAGCGGCTAACCAATACGAAGGCGGTTACCAGGAAGGGGGAAAGGGATTAAATACAAGTGATGTATTAACGGAAGGAAGTCATACAGAACCACGTAAGATTACCTGGCGCAATACTGCTACCGGAGAAACCGGCTATTCCGAAATGAGGTTTTTAAAACCGGTTATATTTCCGGAAGGGGCCAAACCGGCAGTTCTTGACGGATATTATTATCCCAGCCATAAAGCAGTTGACTTCTATCATCATTATAAAGAGGATATTGCTTTATTTGCAGAAATGGGCTTTAAATGCTTCCGATTATCAATCAATTGGACTCGTATCTATCCGAATGGTGATGATTTACAACCAAATGAAGCGGGCTTAAAGTTCTACGAGGATGTGTTTGATGAATGCAGAAAGTACGGAATAGAGCCCTTGGTAACAATTTCACACTATGAAACACCACTGAATCTGACTATTAAATATGGCGGATGGCTGGATCGCAGGGTGGTAGGGTTTTATGAAAACCTGTGCCGTACATTATTTACAAGGTATAAAGGAAAAGTAAAGTATTGGCTGACCTTTAATGAAATTAATGTGATGAACTATATGCCTTTTATGGCTGGCGGAGTTGTAAAATTTGATGAACAAAGTAAAGCCCAGGCAGTTCATCATCAATTTATAGCAAGTGCCAGGGCGGTGAAAGCCGCAAAGGAAATCGATAATAGTATGATGCTTGGACTTATGGTTGGCTATTCCGCAATTTATGCAAAGACCTGTAATCCCACAGATCAATTAGCAGCTATGAAAAGCAGTCAGAACTTACACTTTTACACGGATGTACAGGCACGTGGATATTATCCTGAATCCATACTAAAAGAGTATGAAAGACAAGGTATTAAGTTGGACATGGAACCGGGGGATAACAAAGAGTTGAGAGAAGGAACCGTTGCATTTATCAGTTTTTCCTACTACGCTTCCTCAGTCAGTACCTCCAGTGAGAATACTGAATCAGCCAGTGGTAACTTCTCAATGGGTGCAAAAAATCCATACCTTAAAACAAGTGACTGGGGATGGACGATTGACCCAACCGGTCTGAGAATTGCCTTAAATACCTTATATGACCGTTACCAATTACCAATATGGATTGTAGAAAATGGTCTTGGAGCAGTGGATAAGGTAGAAGAAGATGGAAGCATTCAGGATAGTTATAGGATTGATTATCTCCGTGAGCATATTAAAGCCATGAGAGATGCAATATGTATTGATGGCGTAGATTTGATGGGATATACTCCCTGGGGATGTATTGATTTAATAAGTGCCAGTACCGGTGAAATGAAAAAGCGTTACGGTATGATATATGTTGACCGTGATGATAAAGGAAATGGAACCTGCAAAAGAAGCAGAAAGGAATCCTTTTATTGGTATAAGAAGGTTATTGAATCAAACGGACAGGATTTAAATTAGTAAATAATGCTGTATAGGAGATGGTTGAAAGAAAATTAAATAATAGAAAGGATGCCGCACAGTGATTCTTTCAACCCGTGAAACTTATTTCACATATTTATGTTGTGGCAATACCGCAAACTGGTTTGTGGTATCCAATGGGTACAAGTATGAGTAAATTTCCGGATAATTTTTTATGGGGAGGTGCTACGGCAGCGAACCAGTGTGAAGGAGCATGGGACGTTGATGGAAAGGGAATCAGTGAATCCGATGTTGTCACAGCAGGTTCTCTTACAAAGATAAGGGAAACAACTGAGGGAATAGAAGAAGGCAAATATTATCCAAGCCATGATGCTATTGATTTTTACCATCATTACAAGGAAGACATTGCCCTGTTTGGGGAGATGGGATTTAAGGCATATCGAATGTCAATCAGCTGGACTCGTATTTTTCCGACAGGAGAAGAAAGTGAACCGAATGAGAAAGGGCTGGAATTTTATGATAAGGTATTTGATGAACTTCATAAGTATGGAATTGAACCAGTTGTAACCATCTCTCATTATGATGATCCTTATGAATTAAAGAAAAAATATGGTAGCTGGGCAAATCGTAGATATGTAGATTGTTATGTTAAATATGCAAAAGCTATTATCAATCGGTATCATAATAAAGTGAAATATTGGTTGACTTTTAATGAAATTAATTCCCTTATATTATACCCTGTTTTTACAGGATTACCCAAGACAAAGGAAAACTATGAAGGGGTATACCAAAGCGCACATCATAAATTTATTGCCAGTGCTGAGACAGTTCAGTATGCTCATGAACATTATCCGGATATAAAAGTAGGAATGATGTTTTGTGCTCTGACCAGCTATCCGTACTCTTGTAATCCGAAAGATGTGCTGGGAAATATGCAGAAAAGTGATGAAGGGTATTTTTTCTGCGACACTATGTGCCGCGGTTATTATTCAAACAAAGCAAAAAAGGCAATGGAAGCTATGGGAATCACACTAGAGATAAGAGATGGTGATGATGAAATATTGAGGAATGGTAAGGTGGATTTTATCAGTTTTTCTTATTATTCTACGACTGCATTCTCCTATGATATGAGTGATAAGGAAACTGTTGGCGGGAATTTTTCAATGGGTGGCAAAAATCCTTATCTTAAGACAAGTGATTGGGGATGGCAGATTGACCCTATAGGTCTTCGTATAACATTGAATGAGTTATATGACCGTTATCAGTTACCTTTAATGATTGTCGAAAATGGATTAGGTGCAGAGGATAAAATCGAGAAGGATGGAAGCATCCATGATGATTATCGAATCGAGTACCTCAGGGAACATATTAAAGCCATGAAGGATACCATAAATATTGATGGAGTAGATTTAATTGGATACACTTCCTGGGGATGTATTGATTTAATAAGTGCCTCAACAGGAGAAATGAAAAAACGTTATGGATTTATCTATGTTGATAAAGACAATGAAGGGAATGGAACATTAAAAAGAATAAAAAAAGATTCCTTCTATTGGTATAAGAAAGTAATAGAAAGTAATGGTGAAACTCTTTAAATAAGGTTAACTGGGTGTGCTGCAAAATAATTCTTCTCTGTTTTGGAAGAAATGTTTTGCGGCAGCTTTAAGAAGGACATATGCGCATATAGTGTATCTGGAACAAAAAAACCATGGGTAGGAATGGAGAAAATAATGACTACAAAACAAACAAGGATTATGAATAGAACAGGACTTCATGCCCGGCCTGCTTCTGATTTCGTACTAATGGCAAAAAAATTTGAAAGTAAAATAACAATTAAAAATATGGATGAAAATGGAGAAGCTGTCAATGCGAAATCTATTGTGCGGTTATTAGCTGAAGGGATCGGACAAGGTGCAAAAATTGAAATAGCGGCTGACGGGCCTGATGAACAAGTGGCTGTTCAGGAATTAACTGCCCTTATTGAAACAGGTTTCGGTGAAGCTGGCTGATAGGAAACTATTGGCGATAATGGTGAGTGCGATGGCTAAAAGGATAATTGGAGGTAAATTATGATATTAAAAGGAAATCCTGTTTCTCCGGGTATAGTTATGGGTAAAGCTTTCCTGTATAAAGCCTTTACCTGTGAAGTACTTGCATCTTATTTTGAGAAAGGACATGAAGAAAAATATACAGAAATCTTGGAAACGGCACTCACTGAGGCGCATCTTGAACTCGATGAACTTATTGCATCACTTAATTTTATCGATGCAGAAAAGGCTAAAATTTTTGTTGCGCATAAAGAAATTCTCAGTGACGAAGAAATTATTGATATGATTCACAATGCTATTAATAAAGAGCAAAAGAGGCCGGATTTTGCTGTGAAAAGTGTGTTTGATGAATTTATAGAAATTCTCGGCAAAGCAAAGGATCCTCTGATTGCCGCCCGTACGGCTGACCTTCGTGATGTTTGTAACCGACTATTACGCATCTTGAAGGGAGAAAAGGAGAAAAATCTGTCCTCTTTACCGGAAAGTGTAATTGTTGTAGCACAAGATTTATTACCAAGTGACACAGCTACCATTGACCGGGTTCATGTTGCCGGTATTATTACAGAAGCCGGTGGCTCTACCTCCCATTCGGCCATTATAGCCAGGGGGTATAAAATACCTGCTGTGGTAGGAGTGCCCCAGGTATTAGAAGTAATTGAGGATGGGATGTTACTTGCACTAGATGCCATTTCCGGTGAAATAACCCTTTCACCCAGTGAAAAGGTGGTGAACCAAACAAGAGAAAAGGCGGAGATTTTTATAAGACAGCAGGAAGCAGAAGAAAAATATTTAAGTAAACCGGCTATGACCGCTGATGGACAGCACATTGAAATCGGTATTAACATCGGCTCGGAAGAGTTTGATGTATCTTTAGAAAATTATGATTCGGTGGGTTTATTTCGAACCGAATTCCTATATATGGAAAACAACCACCTGCCAACAGAGGAAGAACAATTTCATGCGTATCAACATGTTTTGGATTTGGCGGGAGGTAAAACCGTAACCTTACGTACTCTCGACATAGGAGGGGATAAGACCTTACAGTATATGCAATTACCGAAAGAAGATAATCCTTTCTTAGGAAAGCGGGCGCTGCGATTGTGTCTTGATAATTCTGAAATGTTTCATATACAGCTTCGCGCGGCATTACGTGCATCTGCCTATGGGCCCCTTCAAATTATGTTTCCAATGGTTGGAAGTATAGATGATATTCGTCGTGCTAAATTAGCCGTTTCTGTAGCAAAGGAGCAGCTTCGTGCAGAAAAAAAGCCGTTTAATGAAGACATTAAACTAGGCATCATGATTGAAATTCCCTCAATTGCTCTCATAGCGGATATGGCTGCTGAGGAAGTGGATTTTGCCAGTGTAGGTACGAATGATCTGACCCAGTATCTGTGTGCGGTTGACCGGATGAATCCGAGTGTATCCGGTTATTATCAGGACTTATCACCGGCAATGTTAAGGATACTTAATTTTATTTTTGAACAGTTTCATACCAAAGGGAAGCCGGTTTCAGTATGCGGTGAACTTGCAGGTAATCCGGCTGCGGCTGTGGTTCTTGTAGGTATGGGTTTACGCAAGCTGAGTATGAGTGAAGCTAACATAGCAAGAGTTAAGGCTGCACTTGCAGGTGTGACCATAGAGAAAGGAATATCGTTAGGGGAGGTTTGCAGAAATCTATCAACAGAAGATGAGGTGAAAGTTTACCTGGAAAAATATATCTGAAATTTATATGTTTGTAACCAGTAAGTCATTGTCAGGCGATAAATATCCTTTCATCAAAGGACTCAGATAAACAAGATAAAAAAGTCGACTGGTAGGATAGAAATGGGAGGAGTATATAAAATGAGGCTAAATAGAAATAGGAGTTCAGAATTATTTCATAAATTAACAATATGGGATTTTACAGAAAACAATTTAAGCTTTCAGAGTCTGGAGGAAGGAGACCTGAAATTGATTGAACAGTACAGAATATTCTTTTTGGCTTTTTTGAACGATTTTAATGAGATGAAAAAAAAATCTGATAAACTACAAGGTGTTATTGACGGTATGGTGGAGAATGCCAATAATATTCAACTGTCAACCTCATTTATAGCGGAAGGGTCCCAGAGCCAGGCTGAGGATATCAATCATTGCAAAAAGATTGCTGACGAAATCGCAGATAAGATTATGGTAATTAGTGGGAAGACAAAAAAATTGATACAGACTTCCAATGAAATTGGCGATGTCAGCCGTAAGGGAAAAAGTGCAATAGAAAAATTAGCAGTCAGTCAAAAAAATAATAGCGAAGCTAATAATGCTTTATCGATGGAAATATATCATTTACTGAATAAGACGAATATAATTACTGATATCTCCAATAATTTGAAAGAGATTGCCAGGCAAACTAATCTTTTAGCCTTAAATGCATCGATTGAAGCAACAAGAGCCGGAGAGGCAGGTAAAGGATTTTCTGTTGTAGCGGATCAAATACGTAAATTATCCGAGGAAAGCAGGCAGGCAAGTATAAGAATCAATGAAAACGTTACTGCTATAATGCAACAGCTAAACAGTCTGAAAAAAGTGATTACTGATTCCATAGAAACCTTTGATAATCAAGATAAGGTGGTTAATGAAGTGATTAATGCTTTTGAACAGATAATGAATTATTTTAAAGGGTTGACTCAATGTCAACAAGAATTATATGATGGTGTGACAGGTCTTACTAAAGATAAGGATAATTTGACAGATTCCTTTGGCAGTATTACCTCTGTATTAGAAGAAGTGTTTGCAATCAATCTGGAGGTTGCTTCTTTAACAGATATGCAGAACAATACCACTGATATAACCTGTAAGCTGGCAAAGGAAGTGCAGTACAAGATAGAGAAAATTTTAATGGATATATCTGAAATCAAAGTATAATACCTAGGTTTTCCTCTACCTGTTTACAATCCTATAAATAAATCCCTGGTTTAGTGCAAACAGGGATTTTTCGGCGTGTTTTATTAATTATTGAACGGAATCTATCAACAGGAGTGATGAGTGCTTCAATACTTAGCCTTACAAAGGAATTCTTAGGGGAATGATGATGTTACAGTTATTGTTAGGAGCAATGGCGACTCAGGGACTGTGTTGTTCTTTGTTGAAAGCATGGTTTTTTTATAGCCCTGTTTCTCCATAAATGACATAGATAATTATAAATGAAAGTGTAGACAATTGTGAACAATTGTTAAAACGATAGATATAAATATATGAGTATTATATAATCCTTTCATAGTAAAATTTCATTTTGTAAGGAGAATATATATGGATAAGAAAGCAATAAAGAGTGAAGGATTTGCTATTTTAGTAGATTCATGCTGTGATGTACCGGAAGAATATTTAGAGAATTTTCCCATCTATGTAGTTCCGCTTCTAATAAATTATAAAAATGCCACATACAGAGACAGGGTTGAAATTTCTCCTGAAGTAATATACAAAAACATGGAAGAAGAAGTTCCTACGACCTCTCTTCCTGCTCATGATGATGTAAAGAAAGTGTTTGAGAAAATTATGAGTGACGGATATACTAAAATAATAGCAATCAATATTTCAAGTAACCTAAGCGGTACTTATAATTTGGTACGATTAGTAAGTGATGAAATTACTTCGAAAGGAATTGAATTTTATCATCTGGATACAAAGAATATTGCAATCGCAAGCGGCATGTATGCTATATCAGCAGCGAGACATTTAAAAGAAGGGAAAAGTTATGAGGATACAATAAAGTTATTAAAAAAAGAATTTGGGAATTCTAAGTTATTCTTTTGTGTTGAAACGTTAGAATATCTTCGTAAGGGCGGCAGGATTGGACGTGTGGCCTCCCTGATAGGAACTGTACTTGATATTAAGCCAATTATTACCTGTGATGAAGATGGAACATATTGCATTGCAGGTAAAGAAAGAGGTAGAAAAAGATGCATAAATAAAGCCATAGAATTGGTAAAGGACTTTGTGAGCCATGCAAAAAATGCAGAGATTACTATTATGTATAGCGGGCAAGTAATGGGTATTGAAACAATCAAAGAAAAAATGGAAACAATAATTCCTAATTGTAATATAAAAATAAGGGGGCAGATAAGTCCTGTATTGGGAGTTCATGTAGGACCGGGACTTATCGGATTAGCTGTCTATTTAAATGATGGTGTATAATATAAAACATCCTAACATTTTGGTATAAATATTAACAATTGTTAAGTTCCAAGAGTTTTCTTTATACATTCAATATAATACTGTAAAATGTAAGTAGAAATTCAATTGCCAGTACCAAGATGATATTTACATGGAAAAAACTCAGAGAACATAGCAATAAATAAACTAAGAATTAGGAGATGCGACTAGATAGTTATTTGTTATGCTTATCATAAAATAAAGGAGGATTTCATATGGCACATATATTGGTTTGCGATGACGATATGGCAGTTCACAGTTCTCTTGGTATATATCTGGAAGATAACAATTATTTATATACAAGTGTATTTGATGGAAAAGAGTCATTAAACCAAGCAGTAAGTGGTAATTTTGATCTTATTATTCTTGATATCATGATGCCTTATTTCTCTGGCATTGAAGTTTGTAAAGAGATACGGAAGGCATCAAAAGTACCAATTATTATGTTAACTGCCAAAGGAGAAGAAATAGATGTTCTGCTTGGGCTGGAATTAGGTGCAGATGATTATATTGTAAAACCATTTAATCCAAGAGAAGTAGTTGCCAGAATAAAGACAGTATTAAGAAGAATACAGGATATAAATAATAAAAATATTAGATCAGTAATCAGTTTTTCTGACCTGCAGGTTAATGTATCCAATTATAAAATGCTTTTCAATCATGAAGTCATCAATGCCACACCAAAAGAGATTGAAATATTGTTCCTGTTGCTATCCAATCAGGGAGTAACTTTTTCAAGAGATGAGATACTGGATAAAATATGGGGTGCTGATTATACCTATGTTGATAGAAGAACAATTGATACCCATATCAATCGTATTCGTTCTCATCTGCCAAGAGATTATGCTGATCGTATCCAATCCGTTTATGGTGTCGGTTATAGATTCGAGGGCAGTCTATGAAGGAGAAAATTCATTATTTTAATATTAACAGTTCTTATGTAAAAATAATATTTTGTGTAATGCTAATATTTATATTGCTATCCATTGGATTAACAGCAGCACTTTTTAACATATACAGCCAGTATGTTAAGGATAATGCAAATTCTACAAATCAAATTATTTTTGGTGTGAATACCGGAATTCTTTGCTCCATGCTTGCAATCATTATTATACCAATCGCTTTATTTGCATCAAAGAAAATGGCAAATCCTCTGGTAGAAATGAATAAAGTTGCGGTGGCCATGTCAAAGGGAGATTTTACCATACGAGCAAAAGACCACTATCAAGGAGAAATCGGACAACTTGCTGTGACTTTGAACCAATTGTCAACGGAGTTATCAAAAACAATTAATACGCTTACGATTGAAAAGAATTTAATGAAACAAATACTAAATTCCATGAGTGACGGATTACTTGAGCTTGATATAACTCAAAAGGTAAATTTAATGAATGAAACTTTTTATAAAATGTTTGGGATAGAAAATTATCTGGATTTAAAGATAGAAATTCGTGAATTAATAGAAAAAGCGGCTGTAGCCGCAATGGATAGTAAAAAGACGATGGTTGAGACCTGTACCTTAGAAAATAAAAGTATATTAATATCAGGGTCACCTATACTTTCAGAACAAGATGGCATAGTAGGAACTGTACTTTTATTTCGAGATATTACAGAGACAGTGAGATTAGAGCAAACCAGAAGGGATTATGTAGCAAATGTTTCTCATGAACTCCGCTCACCGCTCACAGCTGTGAAAGGTTTGATTATTCCATTGAAAGAAGGGATGATAAAGGATGAGAATAAGAAAAATCACTTCTATGAAGTTATATATTATGAAGTAGAAAGATTGAACCGTTTGGTAAATGATTTATTTGAACTATCCAGGCTGCAATCCTGGAATCAGCCTTTTGATTTACAAGCTGTAGATATACAAAATATTCTTTATGATCAACAAGATAAATTTTCTTTGCTGGCTAAAGAAAAGATGATTAATCTGATTGTAAAAGAGAATTCTAAGCCTGTAATTGCAAAGGGTAATATTGACCGTATCAGTCAAGTACTTACAATACTCATTGATAATGCTTTGAAATTTTCCAGAGAATATAGTACGGTTATATTATCTGCCTGGCTTCAAGATAATAAAGTGTCCGTGAGGATTTTTAATACAGGTTCCTACATTGATCAAGCAGATTTACCGCATATTTTTGACCGGTTTTATAAAGCGGACAAAGCCCATAAGGAGCAAGGAGCCGGACTTGGCTTATCAATTGCAAAGGAAGTTATATCGCGAATGAAGGGCCATATTCATGCTGAAAGTGACGGAGTGAATGAAACGTCCTTTATTTTTGAGCTGGATAAAGTATAATAGGTACTCATTATAGATATAAATAGTTTGATCGCATATGGTAAAATTAATAAAGCTTAAGGAGAATAAAGTTGGCAATATCATCTAAATTGATAAGAAAACAACTGGAAAGATATAAATCCGGGATCACAAACCGTTCTTTAGAAGATTGCCGTTCCTGGCAGGATTTACTAGGCAGGCTTATTGCGATCCCGCAAAAAAACAAGGTAATTATCAAAGAACGAGACTTTCCACTTTTTAAGGGAGCCATGATCATACCGAAGAGTGAAACAAAAAATGGTGTGATACTATACCTTCATGGAGGGGGGTATGTTTGCGGGGGGATGGACTACGCAATATCAGTTGGGTCTATCTTTGCAATGAAATGTAATATAAGAGTTTTCAGCGTGGCTTACCGGCTGGCACCTGAGCATAAGTTTCCGGCAGCTCTTTACGATGCGATGACCGCATATAATTATCTTATTGCCAGTGGTTATAATGCAAATCAAATTATTCTTTGCGGTGAAAGCGCAGGAGGAGGTCTTGTTTATTCTCTTGGTCTTAAACTAAAAGAACAAAAGATGCCCCTGCCTGGCGGGATAATCAGCATATCTCCATGGAGTGATCTTACTTTATCCGGGAAATCTTATGAGAAAAACAAAGATGCTGACCCAAGCATGACAAAAGAACAGCTTGAATTCTTTGCAAGCTGTACAACGAATGATAGAAAAAACCCCTATGTATCGCCTCTTTTTGGTGACCTGGAACAATTTCCGCCGTCACTTATTTTTGCTGGCGGGAGTGAAATAATGCTGGACGATGCGAAGCGGCTCCATGATAAATTACTTTCTTACGGATGCAGCAGCCGCTTGCTTGTTACACCTGATATGTGGCATGGATATGTTCTATACTGCCTAAAAGAAAACCGTTCAGATTTCAAGGAGATAAATACATTTTTAAAGGAGAGATTATCGGAAGAACGCAGGCTTTTATGGATGCGTCTTGATAATGCTGCAAAGATATTTCCGGCAGCTTACCGACGTAACAGTAACCATGTTTTCCGATTATCTGCCACACTTTTTGAAGAGGTGGATAAAACTGTCTTACAGTTTGCCCTTGATGCTACGGTGAGAAGGTTTCCGTCCATTGCGGTTCGGCTTAAACGGGGATTGTTCTGGTATTATCTTGAGGAAATACCCATGGCTCCGGAAATTCAGGAGGAAAAAAGTTATCCTATTGCTAGAATGCCATTTGATGATATCCGCAAATGTGCATTTCGTGTTTTAATTTATCATAAAAGGATAGCAGTGGAGTTTTTTCATGCACTTACGGATGGAAACGGTGGGTTGATTTTTCTAAAAACACTTGTTGCAGAGTATCTGAGACAAAAGTATGGAATCGGTATTCCTGCTACGGAGGGGGTACTTGATTGCTGTGATGAGGCATCGGAAGAAGAAACCCAGGACAGCTTTCAAAAATATGCCGGAACTACTACAAAAAGCCGTGATACAAATAGTGCGTACAAATTACCTGGTATAATTGAAAATGATGGATATCTCAATGCTACTACCTTTTTGCTCGACACAAATGAATTCCTATCCAGTGCAAAAAAATATGGGGTAACGCTTACTGTATTTATGACTGCTATATTAGTAAAAGCATGTTATGAAATTCAGAACAAAACGGTTTCAAGGAGATCCCAAAAACCTTTAAAAGTTTTAGTACCTGTAAATCTTAGAAAGATATTTGAAAGTAAAACCTTACGGAATTTTGTACTTTATGTTATGCCGGGTATTAACCCCAAAATGGGAGAATGGAGTTTTGAGGAAATATGTAAGTCTGTTTATCATCAAATGGGTTTGCTGATCAATGAAAAGGAAATGGCTGCGATGATTGCTACAAATGTAAAGATCGAAAAAGTAATGGTGTTACGAATGATTCCGCTTTTTCTGAAAAATATAGCCATGAAAGCAGCATTTAATTTATACAGTGAGGGAAAGAACTGTCTGAGTTTATCAAATCTGGGGGCTGTGCGTATACCGGAGGAAATGAAAGATTATATTGAACGGTTTGATTTTTTACTTGGAGCAAGCCCGCGTGGTACGTACAATTGCGGAATGATTTCACTGGATAGTACACTATGCCTGAATTTTGTAAGAAGCATAAAAGAACCCGTATTGGAACAAAAAGTTTATGAAATATTACAAAGTCTGGGGATAAAGGTAAAAGCAGAAGGAAATCGGAGGTGAATCGAGTGTATTGTATAAAATGTGGAGTGGAACTTTCTGATGGGCAGATAAAGTGTCCCATATGTGATACAGTGGTGTATCATCCGGATATTACTTTTCCGGAAGCACCGGGTGCATATCCGGCTTTTAAAAAGGAGGGTGAAAAGATAAAGCCTGCAGGTATACTTTTTATCATATCTTTGGTATTTATCCTGGTATATATGCTCTTATTGTTCATTGATATTCAGGCGAATCATGGTATCACCTGGTCAGGATACGCCTCTAATGCTATTTTTTTACTTTATATTTGGGTTGTGTTACCGTTTTGGACTAAGCAGCCCAATCCGGTCATTTTCATTCCAGTCAATCTTGCAGCAGCAGGGATTTATCTGGCATATATAAACTATATGGTAGGTGGGCACTGGTTTTTTAAATTCGCGCTCCCGATTACGATAATATTAACTTTTATTCTGACAACAATAGCTGCGTTGTTCCGTTATCTCCGTAAGGGCTATTTGTTTATTGCAAGTGGTATATGGTTTTCTGTAGGAGGATTTACCATGATGCTGGAAGCCCTTATTAATTATAATTTTAGTGTAAGCAAGACATTTATATGGGCACCATATCCTTTTATGACCTGCTGCCTGATAGGAGTTGCATTGATTGTGATAGCTATTTACCGGCCATTACGTGAATTTTTGCATAAACGTTTGTTTATATAAAGTTTAGCAGGGATATTATATATTGTAATTAAAAGAAAGACTGCATCTTTAGAGAAATAGAATTTCTTATTATACAGAGATGGGTAATGATTAAAAAGATGTGCCGTTTTATTAATATTATGATTATGTTATTATTAAACATATAAGCAATTTTCTAATCTATATTGATGATTTTAGATTGGAAATACTGTAGGATGTATATTTGATTATATCATGATATTGCATTATGAATTAAAGAGGTAGAAATTGCGAGGATTAAAAAATATTGAAGAAAAAATTTTGGATAGAGCACTATATCTTATTGGCAAGAACCGTTCATTATTTATGGCTTATGGATTAAACTTCATCCTGTTGGAAATGACTTGAATTTCCATTTTAAACTTTCAATAATAACAGTGATGTTATCACTTATAACGATTATACTTAAAAAAGTAAGCTATTTCTTCAATTAATTTCACAATAATCTTTTATTATTAACCAACTATAATAAAATAAGAATAGGTTACATTGCGTAAATTAATTACGCCTTATAACCTATTCTATTACGGCTAAAAAATATGATATAAAGACAGGAGAGAGTATATAAGAAGCATTCTTTTGCTGTAGCTTCAACGACAATATCCCAAGTACTGCATTACACGCTTATGCCAATTTACTTATAAATTTTTTTGCATTAGTTAAATCTTTGAGATTAGGATGATCTTTTGCTATTCCACCAATTTTATTAAGAAATCCATAAGTATCATATCCTCTACACCAAAAGCATCCTACATACATGCTTTCTTTGTTTTTTAAAATTTGCTTTGCTTTTTTTGCGTAATCTCTGTAATGGGCACCACATGTATATACTAGAAATATTTTCTGTTTAGAAGATAATGGCACTTCATTCATAAATTTCAATATTCCTAAATGCATGGTATTCATATAAATTCCTGATGCAAAACCTATATAATTATATTCAGAAAAGTCTAGATTTTTAGCTTGTTCTAAGGAAAAGAGACTGATTTCACGTTCCTCAGACATAGCTTCTACAACCTTTTTTGTGTTTTTATGATGAATCGATCCATAAATAATTGCAATTTTCAATTTTGATACCTCACATAATTTAATTTATATTATTTTCAGATATTAATAATCTGATCTAAAAATTTAAGATAGTCCTTTGTAACAATTTTAAAATATGAATCATCATATATACTGAAATGTCCACATGAATAGTGTTTAATTGTTGCGTTATGTGCTTGGCTGACATGAAATAAAGTTTTTTTTGCAGGGGCAACAATATCTTGATCACACACTGCATAATATACTGGTATCTTAACATCTTTAGCATATTTACCAGGAGTATATTTTAAAAATTCTAATCCTGTACGAGCAGGAGTAAAATTTTTGAAATCTGGATTTATACTTGCTTTATCTAAATATTTCTTAAATTCAGATGTTGTTACTAATGCTGTTGTGCTGGGAGCGTCGACTACGTTAATCATCACAGGATGGTATCCTGTTAAACAAGATAGTAAATCTAGAACTAGTTTTAAATATATTTTTGTTTTTGATTTCCAATTAATGGATCTAATTGAGGCTGTTCCATCTGTATATGGGCATTGTGAAATTGCTGCTTTTAATTCAGGATGTTTATATGATTCAATAATTACATGTCCGCCACTAAATGAAGTACCGAATAAAATAATTTGCTTACCATCAACAAACGGAGAATTTTTAACATATTCGATTGCAGAATCCCAGTCTTGTAATTGATCCTTTGCGTTGATTCTTTGTCTTTTATTGCCATCACTTGCGCCAAAGTTCCTATAATCAAATAATAAACATGCATATCCTGCTTCTGCAAAAAATTGAGCATATGGATCGAGCATATCTCTAGTCCCACCTAAACCATGAGCCATTACAATAACTGGGCGAGAATCACCATCGGGTACATACAACCAACCAGCACATTTTGTTGTATTAGTATAGAAGCTAATGTCTTTTCTAATATAACTACACTTATTCATTAATAAACCTCCTTATTGACAAAACATTTTCTTTTCAATATGATACTAATTGTATCACATTGGCAAAAGAGGTCAAGGTATTAACATGATACAAAAAAAGGAGAAATGTTTCATGGATAAACGAAAAGAAGCCAATATGGCTGTAAAGAATCGATTGTTGTCGTCATTGATAGAGCTTGCAGTTATAAAAAAGTTATCGAAGGTTACAATTACAGAACTAGTCAATAAGTCTGGTGTTGCACGTGTTTCATTTTATCGTAATTTTGAATCTGTGGATGAAATTATAGAATATGGAATTGAACAGATGTATATGCGATATCAAGAAGGAAATCCATCTAAAATGGATGGTTTTAATAATAAACAATTATTTATTTATACATTTCAGTTTTATAAAGAATACATGGATCTAATTCTAGCTTTTAACTCCAATAATTTATCAGTATCTCTTTTAGATGTCATTACAAATTGTTTTATAGATTCGTATGGAGATATGTCTGTAAATTCAATTCATAAATATGAACTTTATTTTTACTCAGGCGCATTATATAATATGATAATCTGCTGGCTGCAGAATGGTGCGAAAGAATCCCCAGAGGAAATGGCAAATGAATTCTATAGATTGGTTAAAGGGAATAGATAAGATAAGTTTATAGTAATAGAGTATAAATTCAAAGATATATTTTATGGTGATGGCACTTGTATATAGGAGCAAAAGATATTATTTTTGGATATTGAATAATATGTAAATAGCTATTGATGGTTGGTTTATAAAAGAATTTTTCTGGTTAGTATAATTAAATTATTAGCTAAAGGTGATTAGCTGGGTAATGCCAGCTAATAATTAATCAGCATGGAGGAGACTGTGAATAATGTCTGCAAAATAAGTATTTCCTCAAAGCTTTCTATGATAAAATAAAAATATCATAGGAGGCTTTTATCACATTATCTGTTTGAATGCATTCTATTGACATTGGAAATGCTTTAACAAGATGATCTAAGAATTTCATTGGGGGAATTTACTATTATACCTTGGAGGACGGATGAAATTATTCACAAAAAGATAATCATTATGCAAAATATATGTAAAAACTATAGGTTATATAATCTATAGATGAATCTTATGTTGAAATGACAGGTACAACGGGTCTATGGGGCACCTCTGGAAATAGCGAACTTTATAAAGATCAGATAAATAGAGAAACTTAGTTTTAAAGTAAATATTGGTATTTTCTTACTAAAATGGCATCGGATTTCAAGAAGCCAGATAGAGTGTATACACTTTTCCAAGAAGAAATTAAAGAAAAAATGTAGTCTTTACAATATGTGGTAACTGATATTAAAGATAATTAATCTTATATTAAAAAAGGGGTTTATGCAAAATAGATAAAAGCAATCTATAATGCATCCCCCCTATACTATTCTCTAAGCATATTGTTTTTATTTCTAATTGTACACTTGCTTGTAAAATTAAAGATGGTAACGTGTCAGATATATTCTGCTATACAATCGGTATTTGATGTAAGTTGAAGCTAACTGAGCCAAATTCACTACAGCTATTTCAACATTTTACATAGTCCTAAGGAAGCATGGTAGATCCGCCATCAACACCAATCGTTTGTCCTGTCACATATTGTGCATCATCTGATACTAAGAACATTACGACAGGAGCAATATCGGTATCAGGATCACCTAATCTCTTGATTGGCTGAGGAGACACTATTGCTTCATATTCATTCGGGGCAGCTTCTTTCCATAATTTAGAGGCTTCTGTCAGAGCGCCTGGGCAGATTACATTACAGGTTATGCCAAATTCACCTAATTCCGTAGCACATACTCTTGTTAGTCCACGGATAGCTTCTTTTTGAGAACCGTAAGCAACAAATGTTTTCATACCTCTTACTCCGGATCCACTTGCAGTATTTACAATTCTTCCATATCCTTGCTTCTTCATATATGGAACAGCATATTTTGTACAGAAGAAAGTTCCTAAAGCGCCGGTTGTCCAACATAATTTCATTAAATCAACAGTAGTTTCTTCTACTAAAGTAGGCAGTGCATTTTTATCTGTTGCCTGGGCATTATTAATCAAAATATCGATTTTTCCATATTTACTGATAGTTTCTTCAATCATTGATTTAATATTTTCTTCATCAGCAACATTTACTTTAATAAATTTAACATCGTAACCCATTTCTGCCAATTCATTCTCACATGCTTTTCCTAAATCTTCATTAAACTCGGCAATCACAACTTTTGCACCTTCTTTACATAATGCCTTCACATAGGATTTACCAAGCCCTGTTCCAGAACCTGTAACTATTGCGACTTTACCATCAAATCTACTCATACTAATATTAATCCTCCTATTTGACTAAATATGTTACATGATGTAACATATTTATGTTATCAATTTATATAGAAAAATACAATTACCACAAAGGCGTAAAGTTACAAAAGGGGGTGTTTTGTTCATGAAAAAGAATTATAGAGAAAGAATGGTAGTTAAATCATGGATGATAGATTCTTTACTGCAACTAATGAAGACAATTCCTTATGATGAAATAACTATTACTCAGATAACCAATAAAGCGGGTGTTTCCAGAATGACATATTATAGAAATTATCTGAGTAAAGATGAAATTTTAGCTAGCTATAATGAGTATTTAACAGAAGAGTTTGCTTCAATAACAAGAACAATAAAAGAAATGAATAATAGTAGCTATTTTAAAGCTTTGTTTGATTTCAGTTCAAAATGTAAAGATTATTTATATACTTTAAACAAAACCCAAAAATTATATATAATACTAGAAGCTATAAATAAAAATGTTGACGTAATCACAAAAGATAATGATGAAGAAAACATTTACTATTACAAATTCTTTGCTGGTGCTATCTTTAATACTTTGATAAGTTGGATAATAAGTGGTACCAAAGAATCCAGTGAGGAAATGGCGGAAAAATTAGTAGACTTCATCGGAAACAATACCCTAAAACATAAAATTGAATTATATCAATATTCTTTTAAAAAACTTGATTAATTATTGTAAAAGAAAGTCTATATAATAACTATCAGATTACAAGGGGGTAACTATAGTTTACCAGCCATAATGTTTATTTAGTAGAGTCTTAAGAAAATAAATAAAAAAGTGAAAGTGTGTATTTTACAGATACATACTTTTTGAATTAAGATTAAATTTTATGATTAATAAAACTGGTTTGATAAGGTTTCCACATCGTCGTTCTTTGTAAATTGCATTAATTTGCAAATATGTTTTGGTGTAAGGAAGGAAACATTCTGAATACGGTCCCACACTTTTTTAGTAGCGATAATTTCCATATCAGCACTGTGGGAATTTATGGTGGTCAGATGGGGTTCTACCACTCTCTGGAAATTCTCTCGTCTTTTCAAATATATCCCTGCCTAGCACCATCATTTTTGGTAGTTCAGCACTTGCTTCCTGTTTACAATTTCTCAACTATATTATTATCGTTTTCTAATTTCTGTAATTCTTCTTATACTTCTCCAGGCTCAACACATATATCTGATAATAGCGAACCCAATTCTTCTGAATCATAAAAATAACCATAATTGTCCTTTTGCTTATAAAATTTCGTCTAAAGAAAATCGAGCTCCTAATGTCACTGTCTTATGAATAATTTACAAGAGATCTTTAAGGACTATTATGAAGAAATGTTGTTTATCTTACATCCTCGCAACGCTGTTGTTCACAATGTTAATAAGATGATTGATTGTGGTGACCCAAACCATGGTGGTGCTTTCTATGGCTGTCCTGATTGTGGTGAACTTAAGGTTGTTCCTTATACCTCAAAAAGTCGCTTTTGTCCTTCTTATGGTAATCTATATAATTAAAAGCATTCTTTTCATATGCATCAAAACTCATTCTGCGTAAACGTTTGTTTATTTAAGGAATAGCAGGAAAATTACTATTATTACTATAATTTTTTGCATTGTTCCGTTATAGTGCGGGCAGTTTGGACAATATCGCCAATTACATTCTCAAAGGAGACTTTGTTAAATTTTGCTTTGGTACCCCGTATACTTATCACAGCTATCAAACTGTCCATATTATCAAATATAGGAGCGGCAATACATATCTGCCCGCTTTTTAAGTCGGACACCTGATAAGAATATCCTTTCGTGGGGATTTTATTAATTTCCAGTAGAAAATCTTCAAAAGACCATTTCTTATTTGTGTAACGATTCAGGATTTTGGCATAATGTTCTCTTGAAACAGCAGGATTGCTGTCCATTTTACTATAGGCCAGGAAACACATATATACTGCAGGCAGGAATATTTCACTGCTTTCACATTGATTGGGGGTAATCAGCGTTTGGGAATAGGTATTATTTAAATATTGCTGAAATACTACTATAAAATTTCTGCTGTTAACCTGTGCCTCTTTTTCACTTCTTTCAATACCGTTTTCTAATACGCTTAAATCCACATATTCATCATATTTTTCTGACAGATAAGTCAGCTGTGGTCTTGCAATCTTAGCAATAGGAATGCTGTGGGCTGCTACCAATCCGAGCATAAATACCCTTGAACCCAGAGAATAAACCCCTGTGTATTCATCTCGCTGTATAAAATCTTTTTCTGCTAAGGTGACTAAAGTTCTGAGTACTGTACTTTTATACAAAGACAATGCATTAGAAATCTCTGTCAGAGTCATTTTACCTCCGTTTTTATACATTAAATCAAGAATATCCAAAGCCCGATCCAGGCATTTAATTGATGACATAGTATTTTTCCTTTCTGAATTTGTCTATCTTAGCATAATTAAACTTATTAATGAATGTTAGAGCTAGGTAGTAATAGCGGATTACTAATATCTGTTTTGACTTAATTAGGATTGTTATGTAACTATATCTTTTCTGATTGTATCATTTTCTTCTGTATTATACCAGTGATTTTAGAGCTTTTAAAGCTTCCTTAAGTTAAGAAGATAATTAGAGACATAAAAATATAATGATTCCACTAGGTAGAATATATATATATTGATAATTTGATTAAAGCCTTGAAATTATAGGATTATATATATAAAAACAACTGATTAAAGTTGCATACAGTAGAACTTTGTGATAAAATTATCATTATAAAAACTATTGGAGGATAATGAAATGAAAGTATTACAACCTATTGATATAGGTAACCTAAAACTAAAAAATAGATTCATCATGGCAGCTATGGGACCGGAATTGGGTAATTTTGATACCAGAACAGTGGATTACTATTTGCGCAGGGCAAAAGGCGGAGCCGCTATGCTGCTGATTAATACCATAGCTACCGAGGCAATTGACGGGCATGGACCTTCTGCAATGTTAACGGAAGAAAGTTATGACGGGTTTCAATATTTGGCAGAACAGGCACATTCCTATGATTGCAAAGTATGTATTCAGATCATGCCGGGAGTCGGCTTAGGCGGTATGGCACCCGGAAGATTAAAACCTGCCAGCGCTTCGGCCCTGCCCCTTTATCCGGGAGCAGATATCACTTTTGATGAGTTGACAAAAGAGGAAATAAAATTTATACAGGGAGAAGTATTTAAAACAGTTGGACTTGCTAAGAAAGCAGGAGCAGATGCCGTCGAAATACATGCCTACGGAGGGTATTTGACAGATAAGTTCATGACCTCCAAATGGAATATACGTACGGATGAATACGGCGGAAGCTTTGAAAACAGGATGCGGTTTCTTGTTGAAATTATTGATGGAATACAAGAAGAACTTGGTAAGGATTTCCCTTTAATCGTGAAATATACACCCTGCCATTTTCTTCCTGTGGAATATGGCTACCGGGCTATGGAAGAAGGCATTGAAATTGCCAAACTGTTAGAAGAGAAAGGGGTACATGCTCTGCATATCGATGCCGGATGTCATGATAATTGGTACATGGCTATGCCTCCAATCTATCAGCAGGAAGCGGTGCCTCAGCTGTTGGCAGCAAAAAAAGTGAAAGAAATTACCTCTTTGCCGGTTATAACCAACGGAAGATTAGGGGATATTGATAAGGCTGAAGCAGCTATTGAAAACGGATATCTGGATATTGCGGGCGTAGGCAGGGAATTTCTGGCCGACCCTGATTTCCCCAATAAAGTAATGGAGAATAAAACAGATGAAATACGTTATTGTATTTATTGTAATGAAGGCTGTATTAAAAGTGTCTGTGAGGGTGCAAGCATAAAATGCGCAGTAAATCCCTTAACCGGCTATGAAGGTATAAAAAATCTGACCAGAGCAGAAAGAGCCAAAAAGATACTTGTAATCGGTGCCGGTCCAGGGGGATGTCAGGCGGCGATTACAGCAGCAGAAGCCGGACATGATGTGGAAATATGGGAAAAACAGGATCATCTGGGAGGTAATTTTTATAATGCCTGTTTACCGCCATTTAAGAGAGATGGTAATAAGATATTATCCTATTACAGGAACACCTTAAAAAATTTAAGTATTCCTATAAGGTATTGTAAAGAAGCTACGGAAGACTCTGTATTAGCATACCGGCCGGATATCGTTATCCATGCGGCAGGTGCTTTACCGGTAAGACCTCAGTCAATCCAGGGAATTAATAAGAGCCATGTTGCCACAGCTTCTGATGTACTTCAAAATAAAGTATTTATGGGAGAGCAGGTGGCAGTTATCGGTGCCGGTCTTGTAGGCTGTGAAACTGCAGTTGTTCTTGCCCAAAGAGGTAAAAAAGTAATAATGGTTGAAATGGCTGACCATATTCTGCCTGAACCTGTTTTTGTTCAAAATGCAATGATGCTTAACAAACTGCTGGAAAATCCCAACATAAGTTTTAAAACCTCCTCTAAATTAACAGGAATACAGGATGGAACCATAACCATATCCACAGCAGGGCAGGAAGAAACCTTAACCTGTGACAATGTTGTACTGGCAATGGGCTTTTCACCTGATATAAAACTTTATAATGCCCTTAAAGATAAAGTGACAATGTTTAACATCGGAGACAGCGTAAAAGTCAGAAAAGTATTGGAGGCTGTACAGGAAGCCTACGATGCGGTATTAAAAATATAGGCAATGAGAACCCATCGCAACTATACTAAGACAATGAATGAATATGCAGTAAATTGGGCTTTCAAAGGATGCCAAAAGTATTAAATACCATAATAGAAATAAACCAGTTAAATAAAACTGAATAATGGAAAAAAGAGGCAATATTTATTTTGGAAATTTAAAAATAAATATTGTCTCTTTTTTTATTTGCGCACTGATTGGAAGATGGATTTAGCAGAGGTGTTCACAAAAGAAGAATAAATTATATGGTAAAGCCTAATGTTACTATATTGTAACACTACTGTAATAATAAAATGTAGCTAATGAAAGACAATACCTGTAATATCATATGTAATATGTTTATGGATGTTGACTTTATAAATTATACTATAATTTTAGGAGCAGTTATGAATAAAAAAACTATTTTTTTAACAGGTGCATCAGGAAACGTTGGATATGAAGGCTTCAGGCAATTACTTGATAGAAGAGATCATTTTAATATTGTAGTTTTAATATTGCCGACTAAAAAGGAGAAAGAAATAATGTCACCCTATATAAATCAACCGGGTGTTAAAATCGTTTGGGGGGATTTAACAAATTATAACGATGTATATAAGTGTGCAGAGGGAGCGGATTATGTCCTGCATGTGGGGGGAATGGTATCTCCGGCAGCAGATTATAGTCCTGTATTAACTGCCAAAGTAAATCTGGGTGCAGTTCGAAATATAATTAAAGCGATTAAGGCACAGCCAAACAGAGACGAGATTAAACTGATATATATCGGGACAAATGCAGAAACCGGGGACAGAAATCCACCGATACATTGGGGAAGAACCGGAGACCCGATAAAAATAAGCATTTATGACAACTATGCTGTCACAAAAGCAATTGCAGAAAGAGAAGTAATTGAATCGGGACTGAAATATTGGGTATCACTAAGGCAGACAGGTGTTTTATATGCAGGGATGTTAAAACAGATGGATCCAATCATGTTTCATAAGCCGGTAAACGGTGTTTTTGAATGGGTAACTGCAAAAGATGCAGGAAGGCTGCTGGCAAATGTTTGTGAGGAAGATATACCGGAAGAATTTTGGAGGAGAATCTATAACATTGGCGGCGGTAATAAATTCAGAACGGTTAATTATATCTTTATGCAAAGAACATTTAAAGCTGCCGGTTTAAAGGATATTAGAAGAGTAACTGATTTAAATTGGTTTGCTACGAGAAATTTTCACGGACAATGGTATGAAGATTCTGATATATTAGAATCTTATCTGCATTTTAGAAGTGGTTCTATGGATGATTTTATAAAGGAGTTGGAAGAAAATGTACCTTTAAAAATGAAGTCAGCAAAGTTTTTACCAACTTCTATTACGAAAAAATTTATCATGGAGCCTGTTGCTAATCATGAGCTGGGTACAATGTACTGGATAAAAAATAATGTGAAAGATAGAATAACTGCCTTCTTTGGCTCGAAGGACGAATGGAATAAGATTTCAACGTGGAAGGAATACAAGATAGCCAGACCCTCTAAAAAGCCGATATACCTGAATCATGGCTATGATGAAAATAAACCAAAATCCGAATTGGATATCCTTGATATGAAACAGGCAGCAGAGTTTAGGGGTGGAAAATGCCTGTCAGGTAACATGGTAAAAGGCGATTTGTATACAAAGCTAAAGTGGTCTTGTGCGTTCGGACATGAATTTGAAGCAAGTCCTGCCCTCGTTTTATTAGGAGGACATTGGTGCCCTGAATGTTTTCCGGCGCCATGGAACTATGATGAGGAAGCAAAAAGAAATCCATTCTTTGCACAGGTTTGGTATCCCCTGCACGATAAGAATGAGAATAATTATTATGATAGAGGTATTTTAAAAGAGTATAAAAACAATAAATCCAGAATACCTAAGTTGAAACGTTATACCAGGTATATAGAATTAAAATTAAAGAAGGAATGAAATAGGAAGTACAGTGGTTATGAGCAAGCAGTGAAGCGGATTGCGAATAGCCGCTTCGACACACAGTGAAGGAATAGTAATTCAAGAGACAGCTGCTTGCAGAAAGGAAAATAAGGTACAAATGTATAGAATTTTTTTACTGTTTAAATTTCTATTTTATCTTTTTATTAAAAACTTCGGTAGAATAAAATTAGCTTATTTAAGAAAAAAGGATCAGGATGCAGCCGATAAGTATGCCTATAAACTGGCAAGAGATATTAGTAATTATGCATTTAAAATAACAAAAACAGAAATAGAAGTCATCGGAGAATATAATATTCCGGAAGAGCCGTGTGTGTTTGTATCAAACCATCAAGGAAATTTTGATGCATTTTTATTNNAAGCAGCTTAAAAACCTGCCGGTTCTTGGTGGGATCTTTAAGGCAGTTCATTCTGTATTTATGGACAGGGACGATATAAGGGACAGTTTAAGAGCTATTAATGAAGCAGCAGAAAATATTAAAAAAGGTTATTCCATGACCATATTTCCGGAGGGTACAAGGAGTTTAAGCTCTGAAATGGGTGAATTTAAAAAAGGCAGTTTAAAATTAGCAATCAAAGCAAAGGCACCAATTGTACCGGTCAGCTTAAACGGAACCTATAAAATCTTGGAAAAGTCAAAGAAGGTTACGGGTAATAAGGTGTCAATTTTTTTTCACAATCCAATTTATACAGATAAGTTATCGAAAGAAGAACAAAAAGATTTATCGGAAATAATTCGAAGTATCATTCAAAGAGGTGTTAATGACTTTATAGAAAATGAGTAGTGTTATTCGTAAGGCACAATCATAAGTCTAAACATAGATAAGAAATATTTTAAAAACTCATTTATGACTGGAGAGAAAAAGTGAACAAAAGAGTTGTAATAACAGGAACCGGTGTTGTGTCTTCCTTAGGTATCGGAACAAAAGATTTTTGGAAGGGTATTAAAGAGGGAAAAAACGGTATTCATACAATAACCAAATTTGATAATTCCGGTTTTCCGACTAAGGTGGCTGCGGAAATAAGAGAGTTTAACCCCACAGATTTTATTGACAGGAAAGAGTTAAGAAGAATGGACAAATTTTGCCAATATGCTTTAGCAGCTACGAAAATGGCATTTGATGAATCTAAACTATGTTTAGAAAAAGAAGACAGAAGCAGAATTGGAGTTATTGTAGGGACAGGAATAGGAGGAATGGAAACTTTAGAAAAAGAAGCAGCTGTGTTTTTAAATAAGGGACCTGGAAAAAACAGTCCATTTGCAGTTCCTATGATTCTTGCCAATATGGCACCTAGCCGTATTGCAATACAATATGGGCTGACAGGATTTAACGAGTGTGTAATTACAGCATGTGCAACATCAAACAATGCAATTGGTGATGCCTTTAAAGTAATCCAAAGAGGCGCTGCTGATGTCATGGTTACGGGGGGTACGGAAGATTGTTTAACACCGGTAGCTTTCTCAGCATTTTGTTCTACGAAAGCTATGACTACGGTAGATGATCCGGAGAAGGCCTGCAGACCTTTTGATGCTGGAAGAGATGGATTTATTATGGGAGAAGGTGCCGGAATTTTAATCCTTGAGGATTTAGAACATGCCTTGAACCGTAATGCTCCTATTATTGCTGAAATTGTTGGATATGGATGTACATGTGATGCGTATCACATAATTGCTCCCCATCCGGAAGGCATAGGAGCAATTGGTTGTATGAAAGCTGCTATTGCAGATGCCGGTATTGAGGTAAGTGAAGTGGGATATATTAATGCCCATGGTACATCAACACCAGCAAATGATTTGATGGAAACAAAAGCGATAAAAGAGGTATTCGGGGTTTATGTGAATAAAGTTGCTGTAAGTTCGACAAAATCCATGACGGGGCATTTAATGGGGGCGTCAGGAGCGATTGAAGCGGTGATTACAATTATGTCTCTGATGGAAGGATTCCTGCCTCCAACGATAAATTATGAAACGCCGGATACCGAGTGCAATCTTTACTATATTCCAAATGTAGGTGTAAAGGCAAATATTTACTATGCCATGTCAAATGGATTCGGTTTCGGCGGACATAATGCTTCTCTCGTGTTTAAAAAATATTAAATCAGTTTTGGAGGTAGGGTTTAAATGTGCAAAGATATTAGTTTGATAAAAGATATGCCGCAATTAGTAATAGGTGATTTGGTTGCGAAAATGCCTATTGTACAAGGCGGTATGGGTGTTGGAATATCACTTTCCTCTTTAGCTTCGGCAGTAGCAAAAGAAGGAGGTATCGGAGTTATTTCTGTGGTAGGGACTGGTATTTGTGAGCCTGATTTTAATAAAAATCCCGTTGAAGCCAATATTAGGACTTTAAGAAGTGAAATTAGAAAAGCAAAAGAACTTACCGACGGTATTATTGGAGTTAATATCATGGTGGCTTTGTCTAACTTTGACGATATGGTCAGAATATCTGTAGAGGAAGGCGTCGATATTATTTTTTCAGGTGCGGGGCTCCCAATCGATTTGCCTAAATATATAGGTGATAATAGCAAAACAAAGTTAGCTCCCATTGTTTCATCAGCAAGAGCGGCAGGGATAATAGCAAAGAGGTGGGTTGACAAGTATAATTATGTACCTGATGCTATTGTAGTAGAAGGTCCCATGGCAGGCGGACATTTAGGATTTAGCATAGAGCAGATTTTTGATACAAACTATACTTTAGAAAAGATTGTTCCGGAAGTAATTGAAGTAGCAAAAAAGTATGAAGTAAAATGTAATAAAAAGATACCGGTAATTGCAGGCGGAGGAATCTATACCGGTCAGGATATCTATAAATTTATCAGCTTGGGAGCGGCAGGTGTTCAAATGGCGACCAGATTCGTAGCAACTTATGAATGTGATGCATCCATGGATTATAAGCAGGCCTATATTAACTGTAAAGAAGAAGACCTTGTAATTATAAAAAGTCCGGTAGGCTTACCCGGCAGAGCAATCAGAAACAAATTTATCTTCGATGTGGAACATGAATTAAAACAACCCTTCAAGTGCCCATATAAATGTATCAGAACCTGTGATTATCAAAAAAGTCCTTATTGTATTGCATTAGCATTAATGAATGCCAAGAAGGGAAATTTAAATAATGGTTTTGTATTTGCAGGGCAGAATGCTTATAAAATAAAAGAAATATTATCCGTAAAAAATTTAATGAAATCATTAAATTCTGAATATAAGTTAGCACTGCAAGCCGAAAATTAATTTTAATCATTTTTTTAAATATTAATTACCTGTAAATTTAAATAAAGTTTTATTAAAAAATTAGTACTCTATGGATTTTAACCTGTGCATAGGCTACAATAGATTTAAAGAGCTGTTTTTCTTCATATAATCAGCTCTTTATTCTAAAATAGGAAAAGCAATTTCGTTGTTTAATCTCGATTTGCAGGATTGAATATGAAAAAAATATTATTAATAGAAGATGATATTACGCTTAATAATCTAATTAAAGAATCCATAGAGAAGTATGGCTATGAAGTAAAAACCATAGATAATTTTGAAAATATTGAAAAGGAATTTCAAGAGTTATGTCCGGACTTAGTTCTACTGGATATTAATTTGCCCTACTCGGATGGGTTTCAGTTGTGTAGAAGTTTCAGGAGGGAATCAAAAGTTCCCATAATCTTTATATCAGCCAGAAGTAATTATACGGAACAGATAAGAGCATTAGAATCAGGGGGAGATGATTATATCGTAAAACCTTTTGATGTTGAACTGCTTCTGGCTAAAATACAAGCTGTATTTCGCAGGACATATGGAGAATATTCTGAGACTGTAACTCAGGTTTCTTTGGAAAACGGATTATCATTAAATAAAAATAATTTTGAAATGAGTTATAAAAATAATACAGTTGAACTTTCTAAAAAGGAATTTCAACTAATGAGTAAGCTGGTGGAAAAAGAAAATGCATTTGTGTCCAGAGAAGAATTATTAGAAGAATTATGGGATGAGAAATATTTTATAGATGATCATACGCTAACCGTTAATATCACAAGAGTTAAAAATAAACTGGCTTCACTTGGTCACAAGGATGTTATAAAAACCAAGAGAGGAGCAGGGTATATGTTTGTAAGTGCAGCCGCGCATAATAAGATTCAAAGCGATGGGTATAAAGATGAAAAAAGTATTTTTTGATTTTTTAAAAGACAGCTTAAATGATATAGTAAGCTTTTTTTTAAGTATTTTATTCATTTTGATCTATTATAACTTAACTGCCGGTATTACAGATATTGTATATCCTTTGTTAATTGCAACCACTATATTTATGATATCCCGTGTAATTTCATGGATAAAATATTATTATTTCCATGTTAATATTTATAAATTAGATAAATTAAAGAATGACAAGATATTGGAAATGACGTATGAACAAAGAAGGGTTACCGAAGTCTTTTCAGATTTACAAGAAAAATATTTAATTGAAATCAGCAAAAAAAATGCGGAAAGTAATGCTTCCCGGCTTTTCTTTTCCCAATGGGTGCATAATATGAAAACACCGGTTTCCATATTAAGTCTTATACTTCAAAAATTTGAACGTGAATCAGAGCAAGAGTTAGAAAATGAAGACCGGGAACAAATTAATGAGTTCATTTCAGCAATACGGGAAGAGAATATAAAATTAAGAAATGGATTGGAAAACCTATTAAATATTCTTAGAATGGATGAGTTTGCAAAAGATTATGAACCGGAAGCGGTTGACCTTCTTGTTTTGTTAAAAGAAATTATAAATGCAAAAAAAAGTTTATTTATATATAATAACGTATTTCCCAAAATTGTGTCAGGCGAAGACAAGATAATCGTTTTAACAGATGAAAAATGGAATGGGTTTATGTTGGATCAGCTGATTAATAATGCTGTGAAATATTCAAAAGTTGAGGGTGAAAGAAAAACATTAAAATTTATTATCAATCGAATAGGGGATAAGATACAATTAAAAATAATAGATGAGGGGATTGGTATAAATAAAAATGACCTGAATCGGGTATTTGAGCCATTTTTTACCGGGGAAAATGGAAGGAAATACAAGGATTCTTCAGGAATCGGGCTTTATATGTGTTCCTTAATAGCAAATAATCTAAATCATAATCTGGAAATAGAATCACAATACGGAGTAGGCACTACAGTAATTGTAACCTATCCTTTAAAGCGTTAAGGGGGGTATCTTGCAGGTATTAAAAGCGGAAAATATATTAAAAACATATAGTAAGGAATTTACTGCTGCTTCCTTAAATGTAATAAATGGTTTAAATATGTCAATAAGCGAAGGGGAGTTTACCGCTATTATGGGTTCTTCAGGTAGCGGAAAAACAACGCTCTTAAATATTTTTAGCGGTCTTGATAAACCTACACTGGGAAATATAGAAATAAACGGTATCAACCTATCAAACTTAAATATAGATGAAAAAGCAATCTTTCGAAGAGAAAATCTGGGAATTATCTCGCAAAGCCTTAGCCTTTTAAATGATCTTAGCTTATATGAAAATATTGTACTCCCGCTAATCATGCTGGGAAGACCTCGAAAAAAAGTAAAAGAAAAAGCTGAGGAATTAATTAAGTTATTAAATATACATGATGTGATGGATGAGTATCCTATGAGTGTTTCACAAGGACAAAGGCAACGGGCTGCATGCTGCAGGGCGCTTATTACAAATCCTAAAATAATATTAGCAGATGAACCAACCGGAAACCTGGATTCAAAGTCAGCTAAAAAATTTATGAATTATTTAAGACTAATAAATGATGAGAAGAAAGTAACCTTGCTTTTAGCTACACATGACTCTAAGATTGCCAGTTATTGCACAAGAGTTATTTTTTTAAAAGATGGAGTTATTTTTGCGGACATCTATAAAAATGTAGAAGAACGAAAGTTTCTTAATAAAATTTTGGATTGTCTTGCAATAATGGGTGGTGATGATTAATGAATTATTTTCTTATTACACAGCAATTTTCTAAAAAGAATGTTAAAAAGTATTATTCTTTTGTACTTAGTTGCATTGAGTGTATACTATTATATTTTCTTTTCACACCATTTCTTTGTAATCAAGAAATTTTTGAGATAGAAAACCAGCTTATTGTAAATATAATAAGGGGCTCTATGTCAATTATTATAGGGATATTAAGTTTCTTTACCATTTATTCTTTTTACACTTATATTAAAATTAGGAGCAATGAATTTAAAATCTTATTCGTATTAGGACTCACAAAAAAAGATTTACAAAAATTAATTCTTTTTGAGCAATTTTATTTAATATTTATCAGTACGCTGATTGGAATGTTATTAGGGACAATCTTTTCAAAACTGTTTTTCCTTGCCATCTTTAGATACTTAGGTTTGGAAGGGATAGGATTTTCAATTAATCTTTTAAGTTATGTTTATACAACAATATTTGCAGGTGCACTTTATTTCATTATTCTGCAAAGAAATATAGTAACTTTGAAAGAAATAGAAATTCTTAAAATACCTATAAACCCAGAAAAAAAGAACAAATTAGTATCTATTATAAAAGTAGTTGTAACATTACTATTAATTATTTTGGAAAGTTTTTGTATTATTAATTGGAAGGAATCAAGTTTTAACAGGTATATTAATTTTTATATTACATGTGTAGTAGTTCTATATTTATATTTATTTTTATTGAATAATATAATTGTTAAAATGGTAACTAAGAAAATAAAAAATAAATTTTTCATAATAAACTCATTTACAAAAAATATAGAAAAAGAAAAATATTTCATATTTTTTACAGTTATCTTTGCAAATTTATTTGTTACTTATTATTACTTTAGCGGATTATTTTTTTCCTTATTTAAAGTAACACCGGCAGAATCAAAATTAATTCATTTAACAAGTTTTATTACTTATTTTTTATATTTTTTTATATCTTCACAAATAGTATATCTTAAAGTTAAAATTGAATTAATGGAATCGAAAGAATATTATAGCAATATGTTTATTATTGGTTTTATGAAGAAAGATATCATTAAAATGGTAGTAAAAAATCTAAGAAATTATTTTTTTACTCCAATTATATTTGTTTCTATTATGACAACAGCCTTTATTGTCTTTATGGTACGAAGTGTTTCTTCTGCGCTTATGATTGTATTAGTATTATTATGCGCTTTTCTATTATATTATTTAGTTTATATGAAAGCTAAAAATTACTTAAACAGAAATATAGTATAGATGAATAATCCGTTTATTGTGCAATGAGTGAAATTGTAACGTAAGCGCACCATAGGTTCTTTCCAAACTTAGTTGATTTGATACAAATATTCATTTAAAAGAACCTTCGCCTTCAGTAAAAGAAAACTATTTCTACCATACATGATTCGTTTTATCAGTTTAAATTTATTAACACTGCCTTCCGCTAATCCGTTATTGTATTTGATCGGATTCCATTTTTGACAGCATCTAAATCGCTTTTTAACCCGGTAACATATGTATTGATTTCATCGATATCTAATTTAATGGACTTGATCAGCCACTCATCAAGCTCATCGCTTTTCTGAGAAAAAACAATACGATGAAATTCCTTTAATAACGAATAGAGCTGCCCAAGCATAGGATACTTTTTAACAGCAGCATCGTATTGCTCCAGCGTAAGTCCTTTTACCTTTTCTAGCTCCCGGTATATTAATTGACACATAAATTTCCGAGGGATATATTCTTTGGGCTCAGCAGTTAACATATGTACAGCTTTCTGATGTGTACGATCATTTTGCATAAATACACGAAGAGAGGCGACTGTCCCACTATAACCTTTAGAACAGATAGCTTCATGGATTTTTGTATATGTTATTCCTTGTGAGCGCATAGTGATGACATCTTGTTCATACGGAGTAAGCTTTCCAGGCATTCGGCAGTCATAATGGCCATTATTTACTTGGCAGTCTGCTTTAAGATACTTATTCACTGTTACAGTTGTATGTCCAGTTAATCGGGTGATTTCATCGACGGCATTTCCATTCGAATATAATTGCCTTACTTCATCAACTGCTTTTTGTTTTTGATTCATATAATCTAGGTGCTGTGCCTCTCGAACATTCATATTTGCCTTAGGTATTTCGTCTTTTGGAAGGGCAAGATACTTCGATATTGTGCTTACTGACGAATGTAATAATAGTGCAATATCATTAATCGTATAACCTTCATCACGTTTCGATTGAGCAAACCTAATTCGTTCAGAGCGATTGCGTGTATTGTATAGTGCCTGCATTTCTGGGCTTTGCGTTGCTGCTGTTGCCGGGATTTCCAAACGTGTTGGAAAAAGACGACACATGTACTTTTCAACCGCTTCAGAAAGATTTTTCAGCAAATGAAATCTATCGCTAATCTGTAAAGCTTTTGGATGAGAATTTGATGAGGCCGAAGCATAAGCCTGTGCGCCATCTCTTGATATGACACTTAGATTCGGATATGTTTTTAACCATTCGGCAACTGCTGTTGTTTCACGAGAATCAATTATATCAATGATACGATGGGTCTCCAGATCAACCATAACCGAACCATAAGAATATCTTTTTCGAAAAGCAAAATCATCCACACAAACTATTTTTACAGTCGATTTATCCACAATGGATGGCATTTTTTTTAAGCAGATCGCAGATGCTACTTTTACACACTTTTACTGAATTTGATTTTAATAATACGGATGCACTTACAGAACTTAATTTCGTAGAAGTAGTAAGTATTTTTGATACTAACCGTTTTGTCTTTTTGCCATGAGAGTCTACAAAATCAAATTTTTCTGCAAAGGTTTTATGACTACATTCCATATTAGTACAAAACATTTTTCTGGTATTGATTAAAAGAATTACTTGCCTATCTTGTATCGGTAAGTCCTGAATTTCGCGTTGATACAAAGAATGGACTTTTGAAGATGGATTATTACAATATGGACATACTACACCCTTTTCAATAGATGCAACTGTGAACACATACTGACTTTCTTTTAATTTATAATCGATACATTCCAGATTCATAGATAATGATTTAATAATTTCATCCATCATATATTAGCACCATCCGATTAGATTTATAGTACCTAGATTATACTACTTTATTACAACGATTTCAACTAAGTTTGGAAAGAAACTATTGATCGCTTACGTAGAAACAACACTTTATGACCGAAACAACAGGCTCTTTGCGGTATAACTACATGATATGATAGGAAGGACTCTTGGTGTCAGACATTAAAAATAGCAGAAACTATGGCTCTCGGCCAGGGTTTCTGCTGTAAATGGTGTTTATGAAATTAAAAAAGAGTCTGTGCATTGACGGCAGCCAGGATGACGTCCGCATCAATGACCTTTTTATCCATCTGCGCACCAAGGGTAAGCGCATCTGTCATCAGGTTATCTATCAGTCTGGGATTTCCATGGCAGTAACCATGGATGGCACTTATGGCTGCATTCTCCAGAAGCTGCTTCCCACCGCCGGTATCAACACCAAGGCAGATACAGAGTTGTCGGTAGAACTCTGTGACGGAAATGGTTGAGAGGCAGAAATATTCCATCTGGTAGAGGTTAGAGCTTAAGGAAGAGGAAAAGCACCGTAAGGTATAGGATTTCCCCATTCCAGGCCTTGCAGTGAATACACCAATACCGCGGATATCCTTTAGATAGTTCAGGCGGGTAAGCATCTCTTTATGATCATGGGACTGGAAAAATCCCGTTCTTTCAGGTTTTGTTTATCAAAAGGATTACAGGTAAGTCCATAATAAGCCTTAAACATGAGAAGCACCCTCCCTCCTGGAGTAATCAATGGACGGCAGAGAATTATTCCGTTTTGTTCTGCCGTTTTCCACTTTGTTAGTGGTACGGATCGGATAATGGTTCCCGTCATGGGTAAGGCTATCGCCAGCGAAGCTATCGCACAGGGAGCCAACTATTTTGCGGGTATTTGCATTAATCTGGTACGTAACCCTCGTTGGGGGCGTAGTCAGGAAACATATGGCGAGGATCCTTACCTGCTGGGAGAATATGGTGCGTCACTGACCAGGAGTGTTCAAGAGGAAGGCTTGATCGCCTGTCCAAAGCATTATGCCCTAAACTCCATTGAAGATCTTCGATTTTATGTAGATGTCCACTGCGATGACAGGACATTGCATGAAGTGTATCTTCCTCATTTCAAGAAATGTGTGGAGGCTGGAACACTATCTATTATGGGTGCCTATAACCGATATGAGGAGGTGTATTGCTGCCAGAACAAGAAGCTTCTTATGGATATTCTTAGAGATGATTGGGGATTTGATGGATTCACACTGAGCGATTTTGTCTGGGATTGTCACGACACAGAGGGTTGCCTGCGTGCCGGTCTTGATGTAGAAATGATGTTCACAAAACATTATTCAGAGAAAAAAATCAAAAAAGCCATCAAAAATGGGGATATCAATGAGGAACATATTGATCGTGCAGTTAATAATATACTGGGTGTCCTCATCCGTCTGATCCCGAATATCCAGCCACGTTCCCTTGATGTAGTTGGATGCACGGCTCACCGTGAGCTGGCTATGGAGGCTGCTGAAAAAGGAATGGTGCTTTTGGAAAATAACGGTATTCTGCCTCTTGGCAAAAATGCAAAAGTGCTGGTTGGCGGAAGTTATGCCACAGAGGCTAATGTAGGCGATAAGGGTTCCAGTCAGGTATTTGATAATGATGTTATCACACCTTATGATGGTATGAAACAGCTATTCCCAAATGCTTCTCTGTCAGAAGGAGACATTGCCGTGCTTCATGTAGGAAGCAATCGAAATGAAGAAGGTGAATACTTTGCAAATACCGGCTATGCTTTAACCGAAAAGCCAAAGGATTCCGGTGGGGATAGAGCCGGACTGTATCTTTCTGACAAGGAAGCTGCTCTCATCAAATCCATAAAGAAACAGGGGAAAAAAGTTATAGTCGTGCTGTATTCAGGATGTGCTATTATCGTGGAGGAATGGAAACAGTATGCCGATGCTATTGTTATGAATTACTACTCCGGTTGTCGCGGTTCTGTGGCATTGGCGAAGCTGCTTGCCGGTGATGTCAACTTTGGTGGAAAACTGCCGTTTACTGTTGCAAAAAACGAGGAAGACTATCCTTCTATCATTGGAATAGGTCAGAAACCTTATACTGTTTTTTATGATTACTACCATGGATATACTTTGCTGGACAAGGAAAAGAAGGAAGCTGCATATCCTTTTGGTTATGGACTGAGTTATACATCTTTCGCTATCAGTGACGCAACACTTTTTACTGATGGTGCAACGGTTACCGTAGAGGCTTCCATAACCAATACCGGTGATATGGTAGGTGCTGATGTGCTTCAGGTTTATTTCGGCTCTAAGGGAGCTCAAAATGGTGATCATCGCCCGGTGAAAGTATTGAAAGTGATCAAACGAGTGGAATTAAATCCGGGAGAGACAAAAAAGGTAAGCATAATGGTCAGCACAGACGAACTACGATTTTATGATAGGGGGCACTGGGTATTGGACAATGCTTATACCGTCTATGTTGGCGATGATAGCAGAAATGCCATGAATACTGCCCTCGATCTGCATATTTCATAAGAATTAAAAACAAGGAGAAAGAACCTAAACATTTTATTAAGCCTTGTTTTTTTACTCTATTCAAAATGAGAATTTACAATATCAAGACTAATATTACAATACGGAACTAGTACAAATTGATATTATAATAATTAAATGAACAAATTGATAAGCGTGTCCTGACTTTTCATTGTTCCAGATTAAGAATAAAGATTTTTCAATATGAGTGCTTTCGAGAAACACGAAAGCACTCATAAGAATAGTGAGGTATTAGTACAATGAAGCCAATTGCTTTAACATGTGAATATCTGCAAAATCCTATCGGTATAGATATGAAAAAACCAAGATTATATTGGAAACTTGAGGAACAATATGAAGTTTGGGGGGTGAAACAGATTGCGTATCAAATCCATGCGGCAAGGAGCATGGAAGAATTAAATACCGGGAATCTGATATGGAATACAGGAAAGGTTGAGAGCGATGAATGTACTCATATTAAGTATCAGGGAAAAGGGATCAATAGCCGTAACCGGATATACTGGAAGGTAAGAGTGTGGGATCAGGAGCATAAGGAAAGTGAGTGGAGTGAACCTGCTTATTTTGAGATGGGTTTATTGGAACTTAACGATTGGAAAGCGTTCTGGATAGATCCTGAGAAAGAGATTGACCCTTCCAAACAATTTCCTGTATCTTATCTTAGAAAAGAAGTTACTCTGCTTGAAGAGATGAAGCAGGCAAGACTATATATCACTTCTTGCGGTCTATATGAAGCGTGGATCAATGGACGAAGAGTGGGAGACATGGTATTCATGCCCGGTTGTACGAATTACGATAAAATGCTGCAGTACCAGACCTATGATGTTACCGATCTTTTGGGGAAAGGGAATAATGCCATAGGAGTAATATTAGGTGATGGCTGGTTTCGCGGTAACATAGGAAACGATTCCCTTCGGAATGTGTACGGCGAACGCTTATTATTACTTGCTCAGCTGGAAATCGAAACTGTAAGCGGAAATATCGTACAGATTATTACAAATGACGAATGGAAAACAACGAAGGAAGGCCCTATTCGATACAGTGACTTGCAGGATGGGGAAGAATATGATGCCTGCCGTGAGTTAAAGGGTTGGAATGCCGCAGGTTATGATGATAAAGCCTGGGATAACGTAACAATAGGAAAATGGGATAACAAAGTTCTTGTTGGGATGAGTGGGTTGCCAATTAGAGAAAAGGAACAATTTACACCTAAGATTTTAAATACACCGGATGGGAATACGGTATTAGATTTTGGACAGAATATCGCAGGCTATGTTACTTTCACAGTCAAAGGAACGAAGGGACAAAAAGTAACTTTAATCCATGGTGAAGCCCTGGATCACAACGGTAATTTTACGATGGATAACAATAACAATTCCTCCAGACCGAAAAACCGTCCATTGAAGCAAGAGATTCACTATATCCTCAGCGGAGAAGGAACCGAGAGTTATAAACCACATTTTACGGTACACGGCTTCCAATACGTACTTTTAAAGAATTGGCCGGAATCGGTTGAAGTTAAGAATTTTACTGCGATTGCTGTATACTCTGATATGAAGCAATCGGGACAGTTTGAATGCTCAAATGAGCTGATTAATAAACTGGTAAAANNATATGGAGCCAGAAAGGAAACTTTCTTGATATACCGACAGATTGTCCACAGAGAGAAAGGGCAGGATGGACAGGGGATGCGCAGGTTTTCGTAAGAACCGGAAGTACACTGATGAGTACTGGAGCGTTTTATACAAAATGGATGAAAGATGTCGCCCTGCAGCAAGGCGAGGATGGAGTAATCATGAATGTAACTCCATCCGTAGGAACCGATAAGAACCAATGGTTAAGAATACTTGAAGGTTCTGCGGGGTGGGGGGATGCGGCTGTTATCATACCTTGGACCCTGTGGAAAGTGTATGGTGACAGAAGAATTCTTGAAATGCAATGGGATAGTATGAAAGCATGGGTGGATTATCAAGCCTCCTGTGCGAAGAAAACTCATATAAGCCGATTGTTAAAACAAAATCCATATCGAAGATACACCTGGGATACAAAGTTCCACTGGGGGGAATGGACGGAACCGGTATCAAAAGACTTTAAGGGTGACAATGTCATGAAAAAAGTATTATTCTCTGTCCCTGAGGTAGCTACTGCCTATTTTGCATACTCAAGCAGATTGCTGTCTGAGTGTGCAAAGGTTTTGGGTAAAACAGAGGCTGCAGCTGCATATCAGCAATTGTCAGAGAATGTAACAAAGGCATATCAATATAACTTTACAAAAAAAGGGAGAATTCAATCTTCAAGGCAATGCTTATATGTCAGACCGTTAGCATTTGATTTACTCCCGTCAGAGCAGCGTCAGAAAGCAGCTGATCAACTGGCGGAGCTTGTAAAAGAAAATAATTACCATATAGGAACCGGTTTCTTATCAACGCCTTATATTTGTCAGGTATTATGCGATTATGGACATATTGATGCAGCATATCAGTTAGTAGAACAAACCGGTTCTCCAAGTTGGTTATATCAGGTAAAAAAGGGAGCAACAACAATATGGGAGAATTGGGATTCAATTAGTGAAGATAATGTGGTCAAAGCAACTTCGCTGAATCATTATTCCTACGGAGCAGTTGTTGCCTGGTTATTTCAATATGTTGCCGGAATTGATTTGGATGCAGAAATTACAGGTTATAAAAAGTTTGTAATTGCGCCAAAGCCAGGTGGTACTATAACAAGAGCGAAAGGAAGCTATGAATGCATCTACGGATTAATTGAGAGCGAATGGGAGAAGAGAGAAGATGCTTTCAATCTTAAAGTAAGAATTCCATCCAATACGACTGCCAAAATTATTTTACCTGGTAAAGAGATTAATAAAGTTAAGGTTGTTAAGGGCAGCAAATATGCGGGAGAGGCATTTATAGATAATGAGTTTGTTTGTTATCATGTACCTTCCGGACAATATGAGTTTTTTGTTTTAACGAAGATAGGGATACCTTTACCGGAAGGATCTGACCACACTTACTATTGATGGTGCAATGCGCGGGGTAAAAATCTGAATTTCACCTAAAATTTTTTACGGTAACGGGCAGGAGTGATTCCATACTGCTTTTTAAAGACATTCTGAAAATACGCTTGACTGGAAAAACATAAATAATTGCTGATTTCAGAGATGCTTTTATTACTATGGGTCAATAGACTTTTTGCTTCTTCTAACTTACAACGCATAATGAAAGCGCCAATATTAAAACCAAGATCCTGCTTGAATTTTGCAGAAATATAAGAAGAACTTCTCCCAATATGCTTTGCAACATCTGAAATCTGGATTGCTTCATTTGTGTGTGTACTGATGAAATTCAGACACATAAATATTTCTTTGGAAAAACCGATGGGAATATGGTTATGTCTTACACGTTCACAAAAATCTATAATCATTGTTAACTGCAGATTTGTAATGTCTTCGATGGTCCGAAGTTTTTCACATTCCTGTATATAAACGTCAATTAATTGATATACCTGTTCCACATCCAGTCCTCCGGCTATTGCGCCTTGTTTTCCAATCATGGTAGTTATACCGATAAATATATTTTTGGATTGCCGCAGAGGTGAATCTGCAAGAATCCCTTCCTTTAGCGGTGTAGTATTAACAGAGGAGTAAAGAAAATTTTTTAATTTATCCGTTTCTCCATTTTTCACATAATCCAGCATTTGCTGTTCGANNATAGGTATCATGAAAATCAAGAGTCTCTTTTTTCTCGTATGATTGGCGGGAGTGCCGGCTTGCAATATTATCATTATATTTAGATGCCGTTAAGCCTAAATGATCAAAAATTGATATCTTCAGTCCGTTTAGGCAAAAATGAAGAAACTGCAGTTTTGTTAAAAACTGATTGTAGGATAGGAGAGGGGTGTTTTGAAGAAATTGTGTAACATTAGCTCTGTATTTTATGGAAATCGCATTCTCATGAATAAACTCACGTATCAAATTATCTGATACTGGAATATTGAATACCGGCCCTATAACAACATATTCATCCGTAGATTCCAGCCGTACTGAGCCATAAAATCCCTGGGAGTCTGAGATAAATGCATAGGGGTTTTTTGCTGCTTGTTTCATGGAATAAAAAAGATGACCCGGTATATTCAATTCAAGTGAAGGCTCAAAGACTGAAAAGGATGTAGAGNNAAATAAGCAATGGGAATATTGGTAGCAGAAAAAAATAATTCGCAGAAATCCTGCGTATTTTTATCCATAGGTCGTCTCCTTATATTTATGATATGATTAGCATAACATAAAAAGTAATAAATTACAATTTCGAACTCTATATTACAATATTTTTTCTATAATGAATGATATAGTAAAAAAACATTGTTAATTACAGAAAAAGAAGCATCGTAATTACATAACGTCACGTTGGTGATTGATTATAATGAATTTATGGAGGAATGAAGTGTGGCTAATACACAGCAAATGCAAAAACAAATCACTAAATACAAGGAATATTTAAACAAACCTCAAGCCAAATATACATTAAAAATAGCTTTATTATTTACAGTACTATTTCAAATTTTTGATAGCTTCGGATTTGGAATTTATGGGGGTATGCAAGAAATAATTATCAAAGATTTTGCGGGATTACCTTTTGATGCAAGCATTAAAACCGGAAGTTCGGGATATCTCCCTTATCAGGATGCGTTGTCTACCTTTACACTTGTGAATACCTTAGGATATGTGACATTGGGAATTATGCCGCTATATCGTTCTTTAGCAGATAAATTAGGAAGAAAGCCGATTCTGGTTATTAGCACAGTGTTTATGGGTGTGGCAATGTTTATATCTGGAATAACTCATAGTATGTACATTTTTGCTATGGGAAGTGTAATGATTATTTTCTTTGGGTTGCATGATGTTCTTATGTTATACCTGTTTGAAATTGTTCCGAATAACAAGCGGGCAACCTGGGTTGGAATAGTAAGGGCTGTTGGCGCAATTGCAATGATAGGCTTAACCTGTATAAGATTCACCGCCATGAGTTCAGACGGAACCCCAAAACAGGTGGCATGGAGACAAAGCTACATTATTGTAGGTGTTCTATTTGTTATTCTGGCATTTTTTGCTTTCTTATTTTTGAAGGAATCTAAACAGTTTATGATAAATCGTATGGCGTTATTACAAAAAATGCTTGTAAAACCATACGAATCATCTTCCCATTCCCTGCAAGATCAAGATAATAAAAAATCAGAAAATTTATCAATGTCTGCTGCTTTAAAACTACTTATAAAAAATAAACAGTTAAAATGGATTTCCATTTCCATTATGTTATTGTTTGCGGCTAATAATATGATCTTATCCTATAGTAATTCTATTTTAGCACAAAATGGATTAAGTACGTTTGAAATTACAATTGCTTTAATTGTTAATAATGTTGTTGCAGCTGTTGTATTTATTCTTATGGGAATGATATCAGATAAACATGGCCGCAAAAAAAGCCTATTATTTTTTGGTGTATTAACGTCTATAGGATTTTTAATGTTTACATTTATTTCACCTCTCATTGGAGCAGGTATCGCTGGCAGTATTTTTGCCGGCGTCGGACTAGGTATAACCAATGCAAGTTATGCAAACATGACAGAAATTATATTAATTATGTTAAATGAGTCAACGCCTACTCATATGCGGGGGGGTGTGAATGGAGTCAGAAATTTCTTTATGGTAACAGCCGTATTTTCAGCATTATTAGGGGCTTTTCTATTCAAAATATTACCCGTTGCAAAGGCTTGCTTCATTCTGACTGTTCCGTTTATTTTGCTATGTGTATTTATAGTTTTAACGAAGGTAAAGGAAACGGCAAATATATCATTGGAGGATATTGACAAGCAGTTTTAAAGGAAAAGAAAATATTTTTAGAAACTTTTCAGTTTATAAGAAGGAACCAGCCATGAGGAGATTGAAAATGATAAAACAGATATTTAATCCATATCTTCCACCTTGGGAATACCTTCCGGATGGAGAACCAAGGGTCTTTGACCAAAGATTATATATTTTTGGAAGTCACGATAATGCAAAAGGAAATGATTATTGTCTCAATGATTATGTGAGCTGGTCAGCTCCCTTATCGGATTTGTCAGATTGGAGATATGAGGGAATTATCTATAGGAAAGACCAGGATCCAATGAATAAAAAGAATGAACCGATGTATGCGCCGGATGTGGCGCAAGGATCAGATGGAAGATTTTATCTTTACTATTCTGTGAAAAATACCAGCGTTATGTCGGTGGCTGTTTGCGATTCACCGACAGGACAATATGAGTATTTAGGCGCTGTAAAGAAAAAAGACGGACATATACTCGGAACAAGGAAAGAAGATTGGTTTCAGTTTGATCCATCAGTTCTTGTTGATGATGACGGAAGAATATTTCTTTATTCCGGCAGTGGGCAAAATTTTAATAAAAAATGGGGTTTCCCCGTAGTGGGATGCTTTGTCATGGAACTTGAGCAGGATATGCTTACATTAAAGAGCGAGCCGAAGATTCTTATGCCTGCAGATGAAAAATGGAATAAGCCGAACTTTTTTGAAGGCGCTTCCGTAAGACATATCGGAGAATATTATTACCTGGTATTTCCGGCTACCAATGTATCAGGATTAAATTATGCCATAAGCAAATATCCCGACAAAGATTTTGTATATCAGGGGAGCATACACTCCACCAGTGACATTGGTTATGAAGGCAGAAAAATCATGCAGGCCAGATATCCAATAGGAAACAATCATGGGGGACTGGTGAAATTGAACGGTCAGTGGTATATCTTTGATCATCGAATGACCAATCAGACAGCCTTTCAGAGACAGGGAGTAGCAGAACCTGTTACAATAAGGCCGGATGGCAGTATTGACATGGTGGAAGCCACCAGCTGTGGATTAAATGGTGCGCCGCTGGAAGGAAAAGGAGTTTATCCGGCATATATCGCCTGTAATCTTATGGGCAAAAGCTTTCTGGGAATGAGAAACCCTATGAAATGCCCATATGTGACACAGGACGGGGAAGATTATAATCCTGCTTGCGAAAGCAAAGGAGAGCTTGCCAACGGAGGCGTTAATGGCAATCCGCCACAGGTATTTATAACGAATGTAAAAAATGGATATGTAGCAGGATATAAATACTTTGATCTGAAAAATCCCAGTCAGATAAGGATTAAAGTAAAAGGGGAAGCGGTAGGAAGATTTAGCGTTTCCTGTACTGAGAAAGGAAATACCGTTGCAAGCTTTGATATTCACAGATCAATAGACTGGGAGGAGTATCAGACTAATATTAAAACAGTTCAATCCGTATCGGCTTTATATTTCAAATTTGCAGGTAGCGGCAGTTTAGACTTTCTGGAGTTCGAAATAGTGTAGGGGAGGATCTGATATGTATAAAAAATATTTTACAGTAAGCTTCGACGATGGATTGGAGCAGGATAAAAAGCTGATTGCCTTGATGAAAAAATATGGAATCAAGGGAACGTTTAATATAAATGGAGGTCTCTTGGGAGAACGGGGAACCGTAAAACGGATCGGCAATCTTGCCTTTCAGGATTGTGGTGAAGGACGAACCTCCGGAGCCATAATAAAGTATACGGAACATAACCGTATTCCAGGAGATGAAATAGCACAGGTCTATGCCGGAATGGAAATCGCTTCTCACTCCTATATGCATGATTGGCTTGGTAAATTACCGAAGCAGGAAATGATGAAATCCATTAATATGGATATAGATGCCTTAGAAAAAATTGCGGGATACAAAATTAGAGGGCATGCTTATGCAAAGGGAAGCACGTCAAAAGAAGTACAGGCTTACTTAAAGAAAGAGGGAATACTTTACGCAAGGGGAATTATGTCAAGTAAAAGCTTTTGCTTTCCTAAAAATCCGCTCAATTTGAGGCCTACCTGCTCACATATTACCAAAGAAGCAAGAATAAACGGACTGATTGATCAGTTCATCAAGGCAAAGCCACTAAAAGAAGATATGCTTTTTTATATGTGGGGACACGCTTATGAACTTGATTTTAACACCAAAGAAGCTTCTTGGGATAAAATAGAAAGACTGTTTGACCGTATAGCTGGGAAAGAAGACATCCTATATTGTACGAATGCAGAAGCTTTTACTGCTCATAATAATTAAAAAGAAGAAACAAGCGTTTAACCTTACCTGAGTGTGATTAGATAGTTATAAATGAAGATGGAAAAGAGGTCTGTTGTGAAGATAAATGACTATGAAAAAAAACACGAAAAAATGCTAAGAAAATATGGAGCGGAGTGTACGGTTCTGTTAAAGTCTAATAGAGATTTTCCGGTGACTAAGCCCGGGGAAATAGCTCTTTATGGAAGTGGTGCCAGAAACACAATAAAGGGCGGAACGGGATCCGGAGAGGTTAACTCCAGATTTTTCATAAATGTTGAGAGGGGGCTTGAAGATGCAGGCTTTACCATAACAACGCACCAGTGGATGGATGAGTATGACAAAATTAAAAAAGCAGCATATGTACAATTTATAAAAGATCTTAAAGCAAAAGCCAGAGCTCATCACACCCTTGCTGTAATAGAAAGCATGGGAGCAGTCATGCCGGAACCATCCTATCATCTTCCGGTGGATGGAAAAGGGGACGTGGCATTATATGTGCTTTCAAGAATATCAGGAGAGGGATCTGACCGGGAGGCAGTAGCGGGAGATATCCTCCTTAGTGATACGGAAATACGCGATATTTTGGAATGTAACCGAAAGTACAAAAAATTTATGCTGGTATTAAATACAGGCGGCCCGGTAGATTTATCCCCAGTCTTAGCGGTAGAAAATATTCTTATTCTTTCTCAGCTTGGATTAGTGACGGGAGCTGTCTTGGCAGATATACTGATTGGAAAAGCAAATCCATCGGGTAAGCTGACTACAACCTGGTCAAAATGGCAGGACTATGCAGCGATAGGTGAATTTGGAGATATCAATGAAACCCGATATAATGAGGGTGTGTATGTAGGCTACCGCTACTTTGATACTGTAGGGAAAAAGCCAATTTATCCATTTGGATATGGCCTTTCCTTTACCACATTTTCCTTGGAACATGAAACAATGGACGTTGATGGGGAAGTAGTAAATTTAAGTGTATCCGTAAAAAATACGGGAGAATACAGCGGCAAGGAGGTGATACAGTTATATGTCTCTGCGCCGCAGGGGAAAATAGATAAACCATATCAGACACTGGCAGCCTTTGGAAAAACAGATGAGCTTTCACCGGGAGAGGAACAAAAAATTTCGCTGACATTTAAGCTATCGGATATAGCCTCCTTTGAGGAGCAGAGCAGTCAGTTTGTATTAGAGTCGGGTAATTATATTCTTCGTATGGGTAACAGCAGCCGTAATACAAAAAAAATTGGCATTGTCTACATCAAAGATCTTGTGGCAACAAGAAAAACAAAAGCCTGCTGCGGTAAACCTGATTTTTCAGATTGGGTTCCGGATTACCGTTTCGATGAAGCAGAAGGTGATGAAAATTTGAAAAAAGTTGTTATTTCACCCGATGCTTTTACGACAGAAAATGTAACATATGACAGCAAACAGGAAATTGATGAGGCGGTTCTTAAGCTTTCAGATGAAGAACTCATGCATATGAATATGGGAGAATTTAACCCTAAGGGTGGGATTGGAAGCATTATAGGTGCAGCCGGTAATACCGTCGCAGGTGCGGCAGGTGAAACAACCGGTGTATTAAAGGACAAGGGCTTTCCTGTTCTGGTTATGGCAGATGGACCGGCAGGACTTCGCCTGAGCGAGAAATACATTAAGGATGACAAGGGCGTTCACTCACTTCGGGTAAATATGCTTGAAACTACATTAGATCTTTTACCGGGAATAATCAGATGGTGGATGACTCATTTTAATGGTGTACCAAAGCCAAAAAAGGGACAGCAAATCTATGAACAGTATGCTACTGCAATCCCAATTGGAACAGCAATTGCGCAGAGCTTTAATCTTAAATTGGCATATGATTGTGGTGATATGGTAGGATATGAAATGGAACTCTTTGGCGTGCATCTGTGGCTGGCACCGGCACTTAATATCCATAGAAGCATTTGTTGCGGAAGAAACTTTGAGTATTTTTCTGAGGATCCGTTTATCAGCGGAAAATTCGCTGCTGCTATTACCCAGGGTGTGCAAAAGCATCCCGGATGTGGAACTACAATTAAGCATTACGCTGCAAACAATCAGGAACTGAACCGTTATAACAACAATAGTCAGGTAAGCGAGCGCGCTATGCGTGAAATTTATCTAAAGGGCTTTGAAATATGTGTAAAGGAATCCCAGCCAAAAGCTCTTATGACCTCCTATAACCTTTTAAATGGAATTCATACTTCAGAGAGAAGAGATTTGACAGAAGACATTCTGCGCAGTGAATATGGCTATAAGGGTATTGTTATGACAGATTGGGTGGTAAATGGCGGAACCATGAATAAAGCATCTGTCCACCCAAGACCTTATGCATCAAAGGTTGCGGCTGCCGGCGGAGACTTATTTATGCCAGGAAGCAAGGAGGAATATCAGGAGGCTTTAAAGGCTCTGAAAGATGGTAAATTATCAAGAAAGCAGCTTCAGATAAATGCGACAAGAGTATATAGAATGGCAAAAGAGTTAGCGGGGGAGTAACTATTCCGGTGTAGCCACTTTGTTTTTTGGCAGAGTTATTTGAAAAAATCAACACCCATTAAAATAATTTCCTCAGCTGTTTCAGCTATGTCTTCCAAAGAGGACGTCATTCCTTCGGTATACCATTCTTGTAATAAACCGATACATCCGGAACAGACAAAAGTACAAAACTGCGCCACTTTTTTTGGAGGCATATTCTCAAAACGGCTTGAATAAGACGTAATAAATTCTTCCTTAGCATAGTTGATGAGCTCCAATGTAAATACCCTATCACTGTATTCCCCTAATGTTATTGTACATAAATCAGGATTTTCTTTTATATATTTGATAATCTGTGCCGTAGTTTCTCCTGGTCTAAGCGGCAGGCTTTCTATATGCAGGAGGGGGTCAATTACTTTAACAAAATTCTCTGTCATTTCCGCTTCAATTTGATGAAGCAGATCATAAATGTCTGTATAATGGGTATAGAAAGTACCCCGGTTAATTTCAGCTTGTTTACATAGTTCTATTATAGTGATACTGTGAAGCGGTTTTTCTTTTATCAGACTTGCAAAGGCCTTTATGATCAATGATTTCGTAACTCTGGTACGGTGATCATTTGTTATTTTTTTCATAATAAACTCCTTTTCAACAGAATGTATTTATTTGTTCATTAACCGGACGTATTTCATAAATTTGATTATTGATTGTAAACTTAATATTACCTATAATATAAATCAATCTGTAACTAAAATCAACAGTGTGTTCAACAAATAAGGAGCGAATGAAATGAAAAAATTATATATAATAACAGGAGCAATTGGACATCTTGGGACTTCTATTATAAAACTTCTGGAAAAAGAGGATTGTCTGGTCCGCGGGCTGATACTTCCAAGTGAAAATGCGGTAAATCATAATAATGTAACTTATTATAAAGGAGATATCCGTAAAACGGAAACTTTGCTTCCACTTTTTGAGGAAGCAGAGGGTATGGAGGTTATATTAATTCACAGTGCCGGAATAATCAGCCTTTTACCGGAAGTCACACCTCTTATTTATGATGTTAATGTGAAAGGCACAAAGAATATCATCTCTTTATGCCTGGAAAAGAATGTATCCCGGCTGGTCTATGTCAGTTCCGTTGATGCCATTCCTGCAAATAATAAGCTGGTAGTAGTGAAAGAAATCAAAAAATTCTCACCGGATAAAGTGGAGGGAGGTTACGCAAAGACGAAAGCAGAAGCTTCACAAGCAGTACTGGATGCGGTAAAGGATGGACTCAAGGCAGTGATTGTACACCCGTCTGCTATTTTAGGACCCTATGATTTAGCTGGCACCAATAATGTGGTAAATCAGGTGAAACAATACATGAATGGTAAAATGCCGGCATATGTTGAAGGCGATTTTGATTTTGTGGATGTTCGTGATGTTGCCAGGGGATGCATATTGGCAGGGGAGAAAGGAAGAACTGGAGAATGTTATATTCTTTCTAACAGTTGTTATTCTTTTAAGGAATTTCTGGATACCATAAAAGCGGTAAGTGGTACCGGTAAACGTATTCCAAAACTTCCCATGTGGTTTGTAATGGGTATTGCACCTCTCATGGAGAGGTATGGAAAAATAAAAAAACAACCTCCCCTATTTACTAAATATACCTTACGTAAGCTGAACAGTAATAGTAGATTTTCTCATGATAAAGCTGCTATTGAATTAGGATATAGACCAATGGATTTTTATGACACAATTACTGATACTGTAGCATGGATAAGGAAAGAGGGTAACAAGATTTAAAAAGAAATTTCATCTGAGGCAATAGAACTATAGTATTCGATTGCCTGTAATAGAGAGGATTTGTTTGAAAGAAAAGCACTTTCAAACTACTTATTAAAGCAGTATCACAAGTAAGCTTGTGATATGCACGGGGTATGGTAATGTGAAAAACAGATTAATTGTACTTACGGATATTGCTAATGGTCGTGAAAATGATGATATTGAATCTATGGTCCGCCTGCTTCTTTATTCGAACGAAATTGACATTGAAGGACTAATTGCCACAACTTCCTGTTGGTATAAAAAGGAAGCGAAAGAAAATAACAAAAAGATTATCCTAAAATTAATTGATGCATATGTTAAGGTTAAGAATAATCTTGACGTTCATTTACCGGGTTATCCGGATGCCAAATACCTGAAAAGTAAAACCTTTTGTGGTGTAGCCAAGTTTGGAAAGAAGCTTGGCGATGGTTTTGGAGAAGCAGCTTTCAATGATAATGGCGGTGTAAACTGTATTATAGAAGCAGTTGATAAACCGGATGACAGACCGCTTTGGATTAGTTTGTGGGGTGGTGCTAATACCCTTGCGCAAGCTGTATGGAAAATTTCAACGACTAGAAGTAAGTGTGAGTTGGAAAAGTTTCTATCAAAGCTACGTATCTATGGAATCTCAGATCAGGATGGTGCGGGACATTGGCTGCGGGATAATTATGGAGACAAGCTTTTCTATATTGTTTCACCATCGCCGGCAGAAGGATCAAAATATTATTACCGTGCAGCATGGCCGGGGATATCAGCAGATAAATTTATTCACGGAAGCCCGGACGGTATAAATGGAAGAGGCTTTAAAGGAGCGGATAAAGTGTTAATAAGCAAACGATGGCTTCGCAAACATATCAGGAGCCATGGTATCCTGGGTAAAGAGTATCCATTGTATCGTTATATTATGGAGGGAGACACACCAAGTTATCTGCATTTAATTCCTAATGGTCTTAACTCACCGGAACATCCCAATTATGGAGGCTGGGGAGGAAGGTATGAATATTATATTCCGGATAAAGAGTATTCAATAACAGATGAGAAATATCCTATATGGACAAATGCAAGTGATACGGTTATTGGAAATGACCAAAAAGTGTATTGCAGCCCACAGGCAACTATCTGGCGGTGGAGAGAAGCTGTTCAGAATGATTTTGCAGCACGGATGGATTGGACAATGACAAATGATTATAAAAAGGCGAACCATCCACCGATGGTGAAATTAAATCACCCTGATAGAATGAATATAAATACAGGCCAGAAAGTTATATTGGATGCTACCGGTACATATGACCCAGATGGAAATGCTTTGGAATATACATGGAGTTATTATAAAGAAGCAGGTACTTATAGCGGTGATGTTAAAATTATGAATCATAATTCAATGATAGCTTATTTGCTTGCTCCGGAGGTTAATGAAGAAGTGGAGATTCACATTATATTATCAGTACGGGATATAGGAACGCCTTCAGTGACAAGATACCAACGTATTATTATCACAGTAAATGAAAATACTTAAAAGTCGGTAACCGGCTAAAAACACAAATTTCACAGAGGTAAAGCCAAAGGCATTGGAACCAAAAATTCTGATGCCTTTTTTATATTACACCAAAACAATTTATAAAGATAAATTTTCTTGACTGCAGCACAGTTCCGGTAGGTTTTTGAAGTAAAATATTGTGCATATACCTTATTGAACTCTGCAGAATCGAGCCACTCACAAGGTCAACCGGTATCTGCCCGGAAAATATATGAAAAATTACAAAAAGAAAGCATATATTACAATAAACTCTTTAGCGATTATGATACTATTTAGATACTTGGTTCAGCATACTCAGAGAATTTCAAAATTTAACGAATGGAAAGCAGATTATCGTTATGTAGAACACTTTTCTAATAGCTCAAAACAAGCTTCAGGCAGCGATTTAGGAAGAGAGCAGCATGAAACAGGAGGTATCGCTCACTTAGTAAAAACTATTTTGGGAGGGTTTATATGGAAAGAAAGAAAAAGGAATACCCCTTGGATGGGAAAACCATGTTTGGTTTATCGGCAATGCAATTTACAAACGTCGGAGCACAATCCTTTATGACAAGTTTATTTATGCTTTATCTGACAGATTATGCAGGTATTGGAGCTTTAGGTGCTACCCTCGGAACAATTTTGTTATTTGTTGGACGAATTGTTGATGCCATTGATGATCCGATTCAAGGATTCATTATGGATAATACAAAGGTAACAAAATATGGTAAGTACAAGTTCTATATTATGATTAGTATTATTTTAACAGCACTATCTATAATTTTGTTGTTTTCATTGCCAACATCCTTTGCAAATAAACCATTATTCGTTATAATATGGGTAACTGGGTTTTATTTATTGTACGATATCGGTGCCTCCTTCTTTGCGGATAACCCATTAAAACAATCCTTGTCCGATGATCCGATTGTACGTGCCAAGCATCAAACGTTGCCTAGAATTATATCAACCTTTGTTAGTATACCCTTTGCCTTTTTCATACCTATGGTTGCCGTTCTTAATAATTCCATCAACGATATGCATCAATCATTTGCTATAATGACCATTGTAATTATGATTCCGATAACAGTTATTTCTTTTATAGGAATCATGCTTGTGAAAGAAGGAAAACATATTGGAGAAGAGGATGGAACAGAGAAAAAAATATCGTTAAAGGATGTTGTATTTCTCTTTAAAAATAATAAGGCTCTTACGGTAAACTTTATAGCAACTTTATTCAACGGCTTTATTTGGACGTTCATCTTTGCTACCGCAACCTATTATATCAAGTGGGCATATTGTGCCGATTTATCAACAGGAGCAATTGATGATGCAAAGCTGGGTTTTTATACAGGAATCATGGGTGTTATGATGATGCTACCATCGCTGCTTGGAGCAATGGCAGCGCCTTCTGTTATGAAAAAATTAGGGGGAGATCCGATCAAGACAACTCAATTGACCTTATTAGGAGGAATAGGCTCGGGTGTTTTCTTATTTCTTTTAAATATTATGAGAATTTTACCAAAATCTCCTCTCTTATTCTTCCTCGGTTTGTTTTTAGCACTATTCTTTAGCAGTTTAAATTTTGTGCCGTCAAATGTCGTTTGGCTGGAATGCGGTGATTACAATATATACAAAACCGGAAAAGAAATGAACGGTATGGTCAATGCCGTTAACAAATTTCTTCAAAAAGCTCAAACAGCGTTAGCCTCCGGAGTAGTAGGTATCATTTTAATAGCGATCGGTTATCAGGTAGATTCTAAAACAGATACATTTACAGGTTCGTTAGCTGCGATACCGAATATGCTTAACTGGTTTATAGTAGTATTAGGAATTTTTCCTGCAATAGTCGCACTTATTTCTTACTTAATTTATAAATTTAATTACCCGATCACTCCAAAAGTACGTGAAGAAATGAATTTAGAGTTAAAAAGACAAAAAGTCCGATTAGATTGAAATATCAATTAATATATTGGAAAATTAGGGAGGAACAAAACCATGGGTATTACAAATTTATTAGATTTACAAACAAAAGAAAAAGGGCCCAACCCCAGGATTGCAAGATGGGCGGCAGCTCAGGGCATGGTACTGCTTGAGAACAGAAACAAGGTATTGCCGATAGCTTCCCCCAAAATAGCTTTATTTGGAGGAGGAGCCTTCTCTACGGTAAAAGGCGGTACCGGATCGNNAGGTTTCCATCTACCAGGGGCTTTTAAAGGCCGGATTTACAGTAACTTCCGCAGCCTGGCTGGATCATTATGAAGCAAAATTCAAGAAGCTTCAGGAAGAAGATACCGGCATAACCCCTCTTGATAAATATTTTAGCGGTATAAAGGCAGAAATGCCGGATCCAGCTTTAACCGAGAGAGATATTACCGAAGCCTCTGATGCTGATACGGTGATATATGTAATATCCAGAGTGGCAGGAGAGGGTAAAGACCGTGTGGCTGAAAAGGGTGATTACTATTTAACAGAGGTAGAAAAGGAAAATCTCAGATTAATTTCCGCAAGCTTTCAAAAGAGTATCGTTGTCCTAAATACCAGTGTTATCGATACAAAATTTTTTCATGAAATAGAAGAACTGGATGCCTTGCTTTTAATGTCCCTGGCGGGAATGGAGGGAGGCAATGCCTTAGCCGATGTTTTAAGCGGTGAGGTTACACCCTCCGGAAAGCTTACGGATACGTGGGCGGTAAATTACACCGATTATCCTGCGTCACCAACCTTTGGAACAAATGCCGGTGATGGAAAACAGGTTAATTATGAAGAAGGTATTTATGTCGGATATCGTTATTTCGATACCTTTCATATCAAACCGGCCTATGAATTTGGTTTTGGCAGGTCCTACACCGATTTTGAGATAGAAGTGAAAGCAGTTACGGTGGATTCAGAGAATGTGTCCGTACAGGTAACTGTTAAAAATACAGGAAGTAAATATTCCGGAAAAGAAGTAGTACAGATTTATGCTTCAGCTCCAAAGGGAAAGCTTGACAAGCCGTATCAGGTACTTGCCGGCTTTGGAAAAACAGATGAACTAAAGCCGGGGAAAAGTCAGACACTGTTAATCACTTTTCCGGTTTCTGAAATGGCATCCTATAGTGAAGCACTTGCTGCCTGGGTTCTGGAAGCGGGTGATTACCTGCTTCGTGTGGGTAATTCATCAAGGAATACAAAGGTGACAGCTGTGATCCGCCTGGATGAAACAAAAATAACAGAACAACTCAGTAATATGCTTCCGCTGGATCAGAATTTCACAGATAAGTCAGGCGGGGAAGCCGTCTCCTGCAGCGATGGGGCGGAGGCCGAACAAATTGCCGCCGCACCTGTGCTTGAACTCAAGGNNCAAAGGATCATGCCTCAAAGATTGATAGTTCCTCCGTTACAACGTATCTTACCGAGGGCTCAAAATATCTGTCAAATTATAAACCGGGCACGGAGCGTGCAAACAGGAATTATATAGAAAAATTTGAATACGTTCCCGCCTGTGAGAATGCGAAATTATACGATGTATACCGCGGAAAGATCACAATGGAGCAGTTTGTAGCTCAAATGGATTTAAAAACACTGGCAACCCTTGTGAACGGCAGCTTTGCCCAATCGAATCACAGAGTGGAGGCGGCTGACCCAATCGAGAATGCGAAGGAAGCAAAAGCGTTCAGCAGCGGAGCTACCGTATCCAACTTTATAAAATCACTTGGTATTCCCAACACTTTATTGTGTGATGGTCCTGCAGGTATTCATGTCATGCTGTTAAGCACAATAAAAGCCTTCCTGGGTCAAAATGCAGAAACAGCTGATATGGAGGTAGAGTTTGATTCTATGTCGGAAGCCGGCTATACGGCGTTTCCGGCGGGAGTTTTATTGGCGCAGACCTGGGACACAGAGCTTATGACAGAGGTTGGAAAAGCCTTTGGAAAAGAGCTTCTTGATAATCATACCACAGTTCTTCTGGCACCCGGGCTGAATATACACCGTGATCCGCTTTGCGGACGTAACTTTGAATATTATTCCGAGGATCCCAAGCTTACCGGCATCATGGGAAGTATGTTTGTATTGGGAGAACAGTCTCATCCCGGTATCGGTGTTTCAATCAAGCATTTTGCGGCGAATAACCAGGAGACAGAAAGAAGCGGCGGTAACAGCTCCGTATCAGAGCGCGCATTGCGGGAAATTTATTTGAAAGGCTTTGAAATAACGGTGAAATCCGCACAGCCTATGACAGTTATGACCTCTTACAATAAAATCAATGGGATCCAGGCTTCCAGTAGTTACGACTTATGCACACATATTCTGCGTGGGGAATGGGGCTTTCAGGGCTATGTCATGACAGACTGGTTTACGATCAGTGATAACGGTCAGGATATGCATGCCGGAAATGATGTAATTATGGGCGGTAATGATATCGGCGGAATTATAAATGCCGTAAATGCACTGATGCCGGAATTTATGCTGGATGGAAGTATTAGCTGCAAAACCACTCCAAGCTATGTGGGATTAGGCGAAACTGTAATAGAGAACTGGAATTCATTTATACCCCGGGCCGATGGAGGGGATTCCTGCGCCGCTATAGTTGCAGCAGATATGGAAATTGGTGAAAAGGTCAGGGAAATGATTGACAGGAAGATAGCAGCGGTGAATGAGAATGAGGATGGCTCAAAGACAATTACTTACAAGGGGACTTACACTCCGGCTTATATCACACTTGGTGATGTTCAGAAATCGGCCATGAATCTGTTAAATGTACTCTTGAAATCATGGACGGTTAATTTAGTTTATAATGAGGCCACCGGATATGAGCCAATAGAGGTTAAGCCTTACAGTTCTTTATTTGAGAATTTGAAGTCTTATCTTGCGGTGGAAAAAGGGTAAAGAATGAAAAGACAAAACAGTTTACAAAAATGGGAAAATCCCTCAATAATAGGAGAAAATAAAGAAGCCGGCCATGCATTGGCATTTCTGTATGATGCGGAAAGTGACGCAGTTCATCTTTTACCATCTCCCTATCAATATTCATTAAATGGAGACTGGAAATTTTACTTTCAAAAAGGAACCCGATTACCTTCTAATATAACTGAAGCTGATATGGATGACTCAGGCTGGGATAGGATCACAGTACCCGGTGTCTGGCAGCTAAAGGGATATGGAATGCCGTACTACTATGCAACTTCCTATCCCCAGGCAATTGATACCAATAAAAAGACTCTTCCGCGTATCAGTCATGAGCTTCAGGAGGTAGGTGTTTACCGCCGGACTTTTGAAGTCCCGGAAAATTTTTATGGACAGGAAATATTCTTACATTTTGGGGCGGTAAAAGCCGCCCTGGAAGTATATGTGAACGGACGATATATAGGATATTCACAAGGCTCCATGACGCCCCATGAATGTAATGTAACGGGGGCAATACAAGAAGGTACAAATCAGGTTACCGCCATTGTCTGGAGATATTCCGACGGTACCTACCTGGAGGATCAGGATATGTGGTTCTTTAGCGGTATTTACCGTGAGGTATATCTATATGCCGAACCCTTGGTCACAGTACGGGATTTTTATATGCGTTCAGAATTTGATGAAGATTTGCAGGATGCTGTTGTAAAGCTGACCTTAAATTTCAATAATTGGAGGGACCCGGGGGCAATACATGTGAAGGCATCCATACCGGAAATGGGTCTGGAAATCGGTGAACAAAGCCTGGATGTGAGGGGTTTTGCTGTTATAGAATTAAATGCCTTAGTAAAACAACCAAAGAAATGGAGTCATGAACAGCCAAACCTATATACTATATTAATTGAATGGGAATTTGAAGGAAAAAAGTATTATAAATCATTTCGCTTTGGTTTCCGAAAAATAGAAATTCGGAAAAACGTCATCTACCTGAACGGAGAAAGACTTATTATCAAGGGAGTCAACCGTCATGATTATGACCCGGATCATGGATGGGCAGTACCTGCCGGGCGTTATAAGGAAGATATACAGATTATGAAGCGCCTGAACATTAATTCCATACGTACCAGCCATTATCCAAATAATCCGAAACTGTATGAATTGTGTGATGAATATGGAATTCTTGTCATGGATGAAGCAGATCTGGAATCCCATGGTTTACGCAGAATATTGCCACTGAGTGATCCCAAATGGACGAAGGCCTGTGTTGACCGCATGGAACGTATGGTGTTACGTGACCGTAACCATACCTGCATCCTGTTCTGGAGCCTTGGCAATGAAGCAGGCAGGGGCGAAAACTTTGACAAAATGCGAGAAGCAGCTGAAAAATTGGATACTACTCGTTTAATTCATTATGAAGGGGAACACAGAAAAGGTGTCAGCGATGTTATCAGCAGAATGTATCCTGATGAGAAGGTGTTTAAACAGCTGTGTTTGCAGGAGCCTATAAAAGTATCAAAATATTCTCCCATTGCCCTGGCAAATGATAATAAGGCAATTACGAAAGAGCTGTATGATACAATGCCCCTGATACTATGTGAATATGCACATTGTATGGGAAACAGCCTGGGTAATTTTGCTGAATATACCGATGCATTTGAAAAATATCCCCATATGTGTGGGGGATATATCTGGGATTTTGTCGATCAGGCAATTCATAAGGCTACACCGGAAGAGGATCAATGGCTTTATGGAATTGATTTTGAAGAAGCTTATAGTGAAAACGGATATAAGAAAAAGAGTAAAACCGGGAGTGACAAGGAATTTTGTGCCAACGGTATTGTTACCGCTGACCGTCAGCTGCATCCGGCTGCTTATGAAGTGAAAAAGTGCTATCAGAACCTCCGGGTGCTGGGGGTCAATATTGAAAAAGGATGCTACCGGATTCATAACAATCAGATGTTCCGTTCCCTGGTGCCTTACTACCGGCTTATTTGGAGGATAGAATGTAATGGCAGTAAATTGGAAGAGGGAGAAGTACCGGAGGAAGTATTAAGGCAGGCAGCTCCCCGGGGCAAAGTGGATATAACCGTTATTCCGGAAAAACCGCTTCCGCCGGCCGGTGAATTAACTATTACATTCCAATGGCTCCTGAACGAAGATACAATATGGGAAAAAGCCGGCTATGTGCAGGCATATGACCAGCATATCATACGGGAATATAAAGTTCAGCCCTTCTTACCGGACAAAAAGCAGAAGTTGTCAATTGGAAATAGTGACAGGAGCATTACCGTAACCGGCGATGGTTTTGTATATCAATTTACGGATGGAACCCTGGTTTCGGCAAAACGCAAAGGAAAAGAACTGTTACTTGCTCCTGTGATACCTAACCTTAGCCGTGGGATTACGGATAATGATATTGATACAGGTCATTTTGTACCGATGCTCACTCCCTATATGCCTGCCGTAAGATGGGAACGGATGGCGGATAAATTACAATGGAAAACCTGGACTGTAAATGACGGCAGTGATTCGGTCAGGATTCATACAGACTGGAAACATCCACTCTGTCATAACCTGACAATCGATTATAATATATATTCTAAGGGCGAAATTGAAATTCAAATGAGGGTAAGCTCCAAATCTGTTCCTTTGGTGCGTATTGGTATGCAAATGACCCTTCCGGAAACTTTCCATACCGTAAGCTGGTATGGACGGGGACCCCATGAGTGCTACCCGGACCGTAAAACCGGTGCGATAATCTCAAGATATACTTCAACCGTACGAGAGCTGGAGCATCAATATATGCGTCCTCAGGAAAACGGAGCCAGGTGCGACGTCAGGGAATTAGAACTTACTGATGACAAGGGGATACAGATAAAAATAAAGGATTTAGGTGAAAAGGGACTTCTGTTCAGTGCCTGGAATTACACCCAGGATTCATTAAGAACAGCAACCCACGCTCATTTACTTCCATATGAGGCACTGACCACACTTAATATAGATGGTGCAATGCGCGGAGTAGGCGGGGATCTGCCTGGAATTGCTTCGCTGCATAAAGCTTATATCCTGGAAGCAAATAAAGAACATACAGCCCATTTTCTTATAGATTTCTAAGAAAATTAAAGCTGCTGCTAAGTTGATTAGAACAAAAACCACCACTGTTAGGAACAATATTAACGGTGATGGTTTTTTTAATATGATCCACTGAAAATTCAGATGAATTCCGGAAACAGGGTCTAAGACTACTTTCATTTTCACAAAATCCAGCATTTGCTGTTCGAATAGATAGATACATGAAAATCAAGTGTTTCTTTCTAATAAAAGATTGAAGGGAATACTGCCCTGATAAATGTACTTCAAAGTCTTCTTGTCAGGGCGCAGGCTTCCTGGCACCCAGGTATAACTGAAGAAAAAAGTAGAACCACAATGAAGGATTCTGGCTATCCCAGAGGGCGGTGTTGTCCAGCAGGGAACACATGAGGAGCTTATGCAGAGGAACGGTATCTACAGACAGTTTGTTACCGCCGGGGAAAACAGCAGGGGCTGGAGTCGAAGAGGAGCATAAGCCAAACCCGGGATCTGAGTGTACAAAACTTAATATACCTGTTTGACACAAGGCTTTCTCATGGTGGATTCCCTGTAAATAGCATCGGTCTGCAAATATGTTTTAGTGTAAGGAAGGGCAGCATTCTGAATACGATCCAGCACTTTTTTGGCAACGATGATGCCCATATCGGCACTGTGGGAATTTACGGTGGTAAGATGGGGTTCTACCACAACGGAAGCCGGCGAGTTGTCAAATCCGGTTACCAGAACCTGATTGGGAACCTTAATATTCAGATCCTTAAGGCAGGATATCAGCTTAATGGCAAGTGAGTCATTGGCACAGACAAATAGTTCGGGAAGGGGATCCATAATCTTTAACTGGGAAAGCATCCACTGTTGATCCCAATATTTATTATCTTCCTTCTCTATAATACAGGCTGATTTATCCAATGTAAGATCACAGTCCTGAAGAGCCATACAAAAGCCAGTCCAGCGTTCGTAAAAACTCAAACAGTGTGTGTAGGAGCCTACGAAGCCTGCTTGGCTTATTCTTTGTTCTTGGATGAGTTTTTTAACCATATCTGCAAGTCTGTATTTGCTTTCCATTAAAATAATATCAGCTTTTAGATTGTCTTCTGCCACGGTGTAATAGGAATCAATGAATAATACCGGCTTATTTAAGGAACTGAGCATTTTACAATATTCTTTGTCAAATAATTCTACACAAAGAATTGCATCGATATTATTTAAGTCAAAGGTATTTGGCAGTCTCAAATAACGGATATCTGTATCCTGTATGGTAAACAAGGAAAGGGTGTAGCCGTATTTGCTTATTTCCTGTTCCATAGTGGTTAATAATGAAGAACCAATATGCTGCTTATCAGGAAATTTATGAAATGTCAGTGCAATGTTTCCGTGGATATTTGTGACGGCGTTCCCTGCCGGTGCTGAAGTGTTGATATCGGACAGTAAACTAGGAAATTGTTTGTAGTTCAGCTCTGCTGCGCGTTGTAGGATCTTCATTCTTGTTTTTTTAGAAATATTTTCACTGCCATTTAACGCTTTGGAGACGGTGGTACGTGAAAGCTGCAGAGAATCTGCAATGTCCGGCCTTAAAATTCTTTGTTTTGCCATAGTGTCAGAATTCCTCCCCTAATAAATCATTTGTAAAATAATTTAATATTTTATTAATTATATCACAGAAAAAATGTATACGCAATAAGTTAACATATAAAAAGTAATGTTTACATATGTTTAATATTTAAAAGTCAAATTTGTTTTAATATATACAATATTAATAAAAATGTACATTGATATTTGTATTAATGTACACAATGTACAAAACGATATTGACATTTTTTATTAATATGTTAAAATTAAAATACACATAAGTGATAGATGTAGAATTAATAAAATGAACAAATGTAAAAATTATAGGAAAGGTATGTAAGTGGATGCAAACAAAAAAAATCAATAATAGCAGACATCCATCCGGAAAGAACTATTTCCAGAGATTTGGTGCTTACTTTATTAAGAATTGGCAATTGTATATAATCTTTTTACTGCCGGCGCTGGCTCTCACCATTATTTTTAAATATCTGCCAATGTTCGGTGTCATCATTGCATTCGAGGAGTACAGTCCTGTCAAGGGGTATTTTGGAAGTGATTGGATTGGATTATACAATTTTAAGAGATTTTTTTCTTCTACCGAATTTGCAAGGCTGTTATTAAACACATTGAAATTGAGTGGTTTCAACCTGATATGGAGTTTTTTCCCGCCGATTATTCTTGCACTTTTACTAAACAGAGTACGGCATAATGGTATGAGAAAAAACGCTCAGTTGATTGCGTACCTGCCATATTTTATTTCTACAATTGTGCTGGCAGGTATGGTCCGGTTGTTTTTCTCTCCTGTAGGGCCGATTAACGCATTGATGGGTTGTACTGTAGACTATATGACAGAACCCAGCTGGTTTCGCACCCTTTATATCGGAAGTGGTATCTGGCAGGGGGCGGGATGGGCTTCTATCATTTATTCCGCGACTTTAGCCGGTGTAAGCCAGGAATTAATTGAAGCAGCAAAGATAGACGGTGCAACGATTTTACAACAGATCAAAAATGTTGAGCTGCCCGCCTTAAGGCCAGTTATTGTTATCCAGTTTATTCTTTCGGCAGGTAATATCATGAGCATTGGTTTTGAGAAGGTTTATGCGATGCAGACAGACCTTAATAAAGTAACCAGTGATATCATACCTACCTATGTTTATCGAATGGGACTTGAGATGGGCGATTATGGATATTCTACTGCAGTTGGCCTTTTTAATACCGTTATTAATCTTATACTTTTAGTTGCAGTAAACACGATAGTGAAGAAATTAAATGACGGTGAAGGGCTGTAAGGAGGAAAGTAGTATGAATAAGAAAAAAACATTTTTTACGCAGGATAATATAGTAAAAATAACAGGCAACCTGCTGTTGATTATTTTCCTGCTGTTGATTATTATACCGGTTATATACATTTTGTTGTGTTCCATAATGGATCCTGCGACCAGAAGCAGTGTAGGAGTATCTTTTGATATAAGGCATTGGACATTGGAAGGATACCGAAGAGTATTTGAAGATGCCAATACCTGGCGTGGCTTTCGTAATTCCTTTGCCTATTCTATTTCTTTTACTGTGATTTCTGTTGGAGTAACTTTACTTGCAGCATATCCAATGTCCAGAAATGACTTTATGGGGCGTAAGTTCTTCAATTCGATTTTTGTATTAACTATGTTCTTTGGTGGCGGATTGATGCCGACGTACCTTTTGATGGATCAGCTAAATTTGATTAATACCGTATGGGCAATTTTATTACCGGGTGCAGTAAATGTATGGAACCTGATACTGGCCCGTTCTTATTACCGTTCGATTCCGACGGAACTAAGGGAAGCGGCAGAAATGGATGGTGCATCGGAACTCCAGTATTTCTTTAAGGTTTTGATACCGGTATGTACACCAATTATCGCGGTACTTTGCCTGTATCAGTTTGTAGCCCAATGGAATTCCTATTTTGACGCTATGATATATTTGGATGATCAGAAACTACAGCCCTTGCAGTTAGTAATCCGGGCTATACTGGTTCAGAACCAGATCAATCCAAACCTGGTAGCCAATATGGAAAAAATAGCAGAAACAGCCAAGTTGGCGGATTTGTTAAAATACTCCACTATCGTTATTTCCAGTATACCATTGTTATTAATGTATCCGTTCTTCTCCAAATACTTTGAAAAAGGTATTATGGCTGGTTCTGTAAAAGGTTAATTATAAAGTAAATGCTAAAGCATTTTACTTATAAATTCAGAGGAGGAAATATTATGTTATTAATCAAAAGATTTAGAAGAGTATTGGGAGTTTTGTGTGTAGCTGCCATGGTGACCGGCTCTTTGGTTGCCTGTGGAAGTAAAACCCCGTCAGACAATGGAAACACCTCTAACGGCGCAGAAGGGGCTGCGGCAGAAGAGGTAACTTTCCCATTAACAGAAAGTTATAAATTTTCCATTATGACAAGAGTTGCTTCTGATTCAGAACAGGATTTCAGTAAAAAAGCGCTGGTTCAGAGAATGCAGGAAGTTACTAACGTAACTGCTGACTATCAGGCGATTCCGGATGAACAGTTTAATGATAAATTTAAACTGGCACTTTCCAAGAAAGATATGCCGGACGTAGTTACCAAGATGTATATTAAGCCTTACGATATTTTAGGTTATGCAAACAAAGGTGTCTTCATTCCGTTGGAAGATTATATCGATAAGAACATGCCCAACTTTAAGAAGGTACTGGAAGCAAGGCCGGAAGTACGTGCTGCTATCACATCCGCTGACGGGCATATTTATACCTTGCCTTTTGTAAATGAATGGTCTAAGAACAGCAAGGAAAATATTAATGTTATCGGTGCAATCCCTTATATTAACAAATCCTGGTTAGACCAATTAGGACTTGAAATGCCAACTACAACCGATGAACTAAAAGCAGTATTAGAGGCATTTGCGAGAGATATTAAAGATGAAAATGGAAATGTTATCCCGATGTCTTTCCGTATCAATCAGGTTAACCAGGACCCTGGAATCAGCCTAGGTTCTTTCGGAAGTGGTGATAACATGGACCACTATATGGTATCTAATGATAAAAAAGTATTTTATTCACTGGCTCAGGATGATGCGAGAAAAGGTCTGGAATGGCTGCATGAACTGTATTCAGATGGTTTGATTGACCCTGAAATTTTCTCTCAGGATGCATCCACCTATTCAGCCAAAGTTTCTACCGGACGTGTGGGCTTATTCTATGACTGGGCAGTAGGTCTCGCTGGTGATTATACAGACGAATACGTGGCATTGCCACCGTTGGCTGGTCCTGACGGAATCGTAAATGTACCCCGTCAGAACTACTACAGTTTTGATATGGGTGTTACAGCTGTTACAAGTGCATGTGAAAAACCTTCTGTTGTATTGGCATACTTGGATCAGTATTTTGAACCTTCTATGTCTATTCAGAATTGCAACGGTACTTATGATGATCCAAACTATACAAATGTATTCACAAAAGGCGACGACGGCATGTTAAAATGGACTAAGGAGGGATTAGAAGACAGTAAAGTTCGCGGTGACCAAAACTTATATGACTGTTTTGCAATCCTGTCTGATTATTACGGAGTATACGTAGACAAAATGCTGGATTCCGATGCGCTTCGACTGAATCTGATCAGTACGGTATATTCTCCTTCTATTACTAGCAATTATAATTATCCGGCTGCATTTATGGAACAATCTGATATCACAAGAATTGCAGAAATTGAAACAGACTTAAAGACTTATGCAGAACAAACAAAAGCAAGTATCGTAAAAGACGGTATTACCGATGAAACCTGGGAAGCTTATCTTGCAAAACTGGATGAAATGGGACTAAAAGAATTAATTGAACTAAAACAGAAAGGTTTCGATATGTTTTATGAACTGACTAACTAAGGTAATTATATAAATGGAACTGTGTAGCAGCAAAATAGTAAAAATATTATTTATATAAACAGAAGAAATAGACAAAAACATAGATAGTTAGTAAAACAGCAATTGAATAATCATAAAATAAAGGGTCCGGGCCTAGGGGTCCGGACTTTTCTAACAGAAAAGGAGACAAGATTATGGATTTATTTTATACCCCTGAATATGCGAAAACTGGTGATGTAATTCCATTTTATAATGAAGATCTTAAGCAGTTTGATCATTATTACTTAAAAAATTGGAATCCGGATGCACCAAAAGATAAAATTATATACGGTTGGCATCGAATTACAACCACAGATAATCGTAAATTTGTTGAAATCCCTACAAAAATTCATGGAGGGACCGGTTCCGTAATTAAAGTAAATGGCCTGTACCATATGTTTTATTGCACATTTGACCAAGACCCCCCTGCACAGTGGGTCAGACATGCAACCAGTACAGATCTGACCGATTGGGAGGACCTTCCGGAAGAAAAATTCGGCCCAGATGGTTTGATTTACAAAATGTCTGACTGGAGAGATCCTTTTGTATTCTGGAATGAAGAAGAAAATCAGTGGTGGATGCTCCTGGCGGCAAGAGAAAATGCACCAACTGAAAGAAATGGCTGTGTAGCTCTTTGCGTATCCGAGGATCTGTCTCATTGGGAATATAGAAAACCGCTATACGCACCACGCCTGAACCAGGCAGCTAATGAATGCCCGGATTTATTTAAAATGGGAGATTGGTATTATCTGGTATATTCAAACTATACAGACGGATTCTGCACCTATTACCGGATGAGCCGTTCTTTAAACGGTCCATGGATTCGTCCTGAGGTGGATACTTTTGACGGCAGAGCTTTTTATGCGGCCAAAACCGGTTTTGACGGTAAAGATCATTATGTTTACGGCTGGAATCCCACCAGAGGTGAAAATGGATGGGAATTTGACCCAGGAAAAGACTTTGGTAAGGATTATAAAACATGGAACTGGGGCGGCTCCATTGTAGTGCATAAAATTATCCAGCACGAAGACGGCACACTGGGAGTATGCCCGGTTGACAGTGTGGCAAATGCCTTTAGCAAAATGAAAAATTCTGGTTTGCTTTCTTTAACCGGAAACTGGAAAATAGATGAAAATGCAGCAGTCTGCGAATCCCTGGATGGTTATTCCTCCGCTATTGGTGGTAAAATTCCGGAATTATGCCGTGTAAAGGCCAAATTAAAGTATAGCGGAAATCCAACCCGGTTCGGTATTGCCTTACAGGTGGATGATACGTATGCCCAGGGATATTATCTGATGTTCGAACCCTGGTACAACCGTATCCAGTTTCGTTCAGGGTTGCGGATGTATGAACAGGGAGGACAGATGTTTCCTTATGCGGTTGAAATGGAACGTCCCCTTAAACTGGAAGCCGGTAAAGAATATGATCTTGAAATCTATATCCAGGGAACTCTGGCAGTTCTTTATGTCAATAATGACCTGGCCTTTGGTTTCCGTATGTACAATGAAAAAGACCGTCAGTTAGGGTTCTTTGTATCAGAAGGGACACTGGAAGTGAAGGATGTAACAATTGAAGAAGAATAAGAAATAAGAATGTAAGGAGGACATATCAATGTTTTATAACAGTATGGCTACATTACCGATTTTAAAAAGTGGAAAAAGCAGAACCATTAACTGGGAAAACAGCACAGGAGAAAAGGGGAAGGGGGGAATGGCTGCCAGTGCTCTGGGACCTGAGCGGAAAGGTTCCCCCTGTATTCCCAAACTATCAGCAGGAGAGACAGTTACACTGGCAGAAATGGACGGGCCCGGTGTTATCCAGCACATCTGGATTACCGTAACCGACCGTACCAGTGACCGTAACCGCTATGTGTTGAGAGACCTGGTGCTGCGTATGTATTGGGACGGGGAAGAGGCACCTTCTGTGGAAAGCCCCCTGGGAGACTTCTTTTGCTGCGGCTTCGGTGTTTCCTATCCGGTTAATTCCATGCCTATTGTGGTAAACCCGACCAGGGGATTTAACTGCTATTTCCCCATGCCTTTCGGAAAGAAAGCAAAGATCACCATTGAAAACCAGAATGATGAAGACATCGGTGCATTCTTTTATCAGGTGGATTATTGTCTGTATGATGAACTTCCGGAAAATACCGGATATTTTCATGCACAATGGAAAAGACAGCGTCTTACCGAAAAGGGAGTGGACTATGTAATACTGGATGGGGTAAAAGGAAAAGGGAAGTACGTAGGAACCTATATGGCACTGACAACCCTGGAGCGGTACTGGTATGGTGAAGGAGAAGTAAAATTCTATCTGGATGGTGATGAAAAATATCCTACTATCTGCGGAACCGGAACAGAGGATTATTTCGGAGGAGCCTGGAGTTTCGCAACCCAGGAAAGTGGCAGAACGGTAGAAAATACCTATTGCACACCTTTTATGGGATATCCTTATTATTCCCATCACGATAACTTTATCCATAATGATTACCATAATGATGATCAGATGCCCCAGAGAAGCTTCTACCGGTGGCATGTAATGGATCCTGTTATTTTTGAGGAGGATTTAAAAGTGACAATCCAGCAGATTGGAGTTTACCACGGCGGCTTATTTGAAAGACAGGATGATGTGGCAACCGTAGCTTACTGGTACCAGACTGAACCCCATGTACCCTTTAGTACACTAATGGAGCGAAAAGAACGCTGGCCAAGATAAAGATATGTTATCGTAATAAATGGACGGTAAAAGACAGAAGACAACAGATAATGAAGAACAGAAAGGCAGATGAGGGAATGAGCGAAATGTTGGAAAAAGCAAGAAGATATGAAAGTAATAGTTTAAAAGAAACTCCGGAGGGACAGAAACCGTCCTTTCATGTAAGTGCACCGGTTGGCTGGATCAACGATCCTAACGGTTTTTCCATGTACAAAGGAGAATATCATTTATTTTACCAATATCATCCCTATAAAACTTTATGGGGACCCATGCACTGGGGACACAGCAAATCAAAAGATTTTATAAAGTGGGAGCAGCTGCCCTGCGCTTTAGCACCGGATACTGTATATGACGGGCAGGGATGTTTTTCCGGCAGCGCAGTGGAACATGACGGAAAGCATATACTTATGTATACCGGTGTACTGGATAAAGTACAGGAAGACGGTTCCAGGTTATTAAGGCAGACACAGTGTATTGCCATAGGAGATGGAGTAAATTATGAAAAACTGGATAATAATCCGGTAATCACCAGTGATTTTTTGCCGGAAGGAAGCAGCAGAGAAGACTTCAGAGATCCCAAAATCTGGATAGAGGGAGAAGATTTTTATTCAGTGATTGGAAGCAGGAGTGAAGAGACCGGCGGACAGATAGCATTATTTACCTCCAAAGATGCAAAGGACTGGAAGTTTGCAGGTATCATAGAGGAAAGCCGAAATGAATACGGAAAGATGTGGGAATGCCCGGATTTCTTTCACATAGACGGCAAACAGGTATTGCTCCTATCACCTACTGAAATGATGGCAGATGGTAAGGAATTTCATAATGGTAACAATACCATGTATATCCTTGGAGCTTATGACAAAGGGAACCATAAGCTAATCAGAGAACGTGCAGCAGCCATTGATCATGGACTGGATTTCTATGCACCCCAGACACTGGAAACCGCAGATGGCAGAAGAATCATGGTTGCCTGGATGCAGAGCTGGGATAATTATATTACACCGCCATCCTTTCAGTGGTCCGGCCTTATGACGGTTCCGAGGGAACTGCATGTGAAAAACGGTTTATTGTACCAGAATCCGGTAAGAGAATTGGAAAATTATTATCAGAATGAAGTAAAATATGATGCCTTAACCATACATGGGGAAAAAGAACCGGCAGGTATAAAGAGCAGACAGTTTGACCTGACAGTGGAGGTGGAAGCTGGCGATTATGAAGAGTTTGCTGTCCGCTTTGCAGCAGATGATAAATATTATTCTGCGCTGCAATATAATCCCAAAGCAAATACAGTGACTTTTGATCGTACTTATTCCGGTCTGAGAAAGGATATTCTGCACAAACGTTCCATAAATGTAAAAGAACAGAACGGTAAAATCAAACTCCGTATACTAATGGATAAATATACAGTGGAAGTTTTCGTTAACGATGGAGAACAGGCAATAACTTCTCTGATTTATACTTCTTTGGAAGCAGACAGTATCCGTTTTCTAAGCAAAGGTGAAATTAAATGCAGCATAGTTAAATATGATGTTGTAGTAAAATAGATAAAGGCCGCACTGGGAAATAAGACCGGGTAAGACGGTTTAAATTTCTTAGTGCGGCTATGTAGTTTTAATAAAAGACTGGTGGCGTACAATGACGAAAGATATGACACAAGGAAATCCTATGAAGGTGATTTTCAACTTTTCACTTCCTATTCTTTAGGTGGGATTTTTCAGCAGATATATAATGTAACGGATCTTTAGTCGTAGGGATTTTTGTAGGGTCACGGGCTTTGGCAGCGGTAGGGGCATTATCGAACTGGTCGCTAAGGTAGGGCTTTCCATATTACTGGCAGGTTTTTTTGGCTATATTGGTATCTGGTATGCCGGACCAATCGGATGGGTATTTGGAATAATGCCTTCCTTTATCTGGTTACACAGCGGAAAGTGGAAAAACTATGCGAATAAATCAGTCTGGTAAATGGAAAAAGCGGAAGGGTAGCAAAGAATATTTTAAGAATAGAATTTAAAATATCAATAAACTGCTGAGGTAGTTTACCAGAACACTTTTATAGGAAAAGGAGATACATAACATGAAAAAATTTGATGTAGTATCACTCGGCGAGCTGTTGATTGATTTCACAGATAATGGAAAGAGTAACCAGGGTAATTCTTTATTTGAAGCGAATCCGGGTGGTGCTCCTTGCAATGTACTGGCCATGTTAAATAAATGGAACCGCAAGACTGCGTTTATCGGAAAAGTCGGTGAGGATATTTTCGGATTTCAATTAAAAGCTACATTAGAGAAAGTGGGAATCGACACTTCATACTTGATAATGGATAAGGAAGTACGAACTACACTGGCATTTGTACAGACGGTTAAAGACGGAGACCGGGATTTTTCCTTTTACCGCAATCCGGGAGCAGATATGATGCTAACAGCAGATGAAGTACAGGATGAACTCGTTGCAGAAGCAAGAATTTTCCACTTCGGAACCCTTTCCATGACCCACGAAGGCGTACGGGAAGCAACCAAAAAGGCTATTACCTTGGCAAAAGATGGCGGAGCGGTAATTTCTTTTGACCCGAACCTACGCGAACCTTTGTGGAAATCCCTAGGCGATGCGAAAACACAGATATCTTATGGGTTAACCCAGTGTGATGTATTAAAAATTTCCGACAATGAGCTTTTGTGGTTTACAGGAGAAAAAGATTTTGATGCAGGTATTGCGTTAATCAGGAAAAATTATAATATTCTGCTTATCTTACTATCTCTGGGACGGGAGGGTAGCCGGGCTTATTATAAAGATATATGTGTGGAGGCACCTCCTTTTCTGCAGGAGAACACCATTGATACAACCGGTGCCGGAGATACTTTTGGAGGAAACTGTTTAAATTATATACTGGAATATGGACTTAATAACTTGGATGAAGAGAAATTAAAAGAGATGCTTACCTTTGCAAATGCAGCAGCATCTATTGTTACGACCAGGAAAGGCGCATTGAGCGTTATGCCAGAAGTAGATGAAGTAAAAGCATTTATTCAAAGGCGAAAATAGAATACAGCGAAAAGATTTAGGTACTTTCTCCCTTTACGCTGTCCACGCCGTCATTGATGGCAATATAGCGGACGTTGCGGCTGGGAAATAGAGTTCGGTGTACTGTTCCAGCAGTTCACTCAGGGTTTACCCTCTTTGGCGAAATGCTCGGAAACTTTGATACGGCTCTTTCCACAGACAAAATACTGCTCGCCGCTTTTGGTGGTCACAAGTTGTCCTGCAGTGAGGGCGGGGATACGGTCTACAAGACGCTGGATATTGTGAAGCTCACTTTCCAGCTTCTTGTTTTCCACTAATAAATCATAATGGTGACACGGTATTCTTTAAGCTGTCCGCTGAAATTCTCCATCTGCAGGAATCACTTTTTCAGCAAGGAAAGGGCTTCCTCTATCTTCTTTCCGGCGTTTAACGGGGTGATACCGTCCAGCACCGTTTCAATGGCGGTTACCTGTTTGGAGAGCGAAACCGCCTGCTTGAATAACCGGGTGGGGATATGCTTCCGCCCTGTCTGAAACACACTTTCCCCGCGCTCCAAATCAGGATATGTTTTACCATGTGGGCATGAAAACGTCCTGCTATTTGGATAAGCTGGCGCGGTTGCCTAAAATCTCTTTTGCGGACAGGCGGTTGTCTCCGGACAGCGGGACAAAGGTCAGGTGCATGTGCGGCGTTCTTTCGTCCATGTGAACCACCATCGACACGATATTGTCCCGACCTACCCGCCCGATTAGGAAGTCAGCCGCACGCTGGAAAAAGGTCGCTGTTTCTTTTGGGAACTTGCCTTTGAAAAATTCCGGGCTAGCGGTGATCAGGGTACCCACAAACCGGGTGCTGTCCTTGCGGGTGCCGGCACCCGGCCTGTTCAATGCGGCTCTGAATAAAGTGGGAATAGCCGTGCGCGGTGCTATGATTTTGTCCTCCCTTCTGTGACGGTTAGAAGCCTGTTTTCCGGGGTGGGGGTACAAAGATACCACCCACCCCGGAACAGGCCTTGAAAATCCTTGAAATACTGGGCTTTTTCAGCCTCTAATTATCCGCTTTGTTCTGTCTTTTTCTGCCGCTTCGGTTCTTCTGTATCCTGTGTATCTCTCCCGCACAGTCTTCACAGTATTTCGCTCGGTTGGAGCCGGGGACAAAAGCCGCCCTGCATATGGTACACCGTTTCATGTTCCCTCTTTGAAAAAGCTCCGTTTCCAGTGCCTTATCCTGCGGCAGAACTGCATGATGGAACCATGTACAGCAGACCGAATAGGAAATGCTTTAGATGCAGACATATTCCTCTCCATCGTCCAGCAAAATACAGTTTCCGTTATCGTAGTTACAGCAAGTCCGAATCAGGACGTTTGCCCATCTGCGCTGTCACGGCGTCATGCGGGGCAGGGAGCCGTCCGTCCTTCGCTCGATGGGTGGTATTTTTCTTCTCATGGTTTATCCTCTGCTTTCCTGTTCCTTGCCGTTCCCCCGAAAGCCATTCCTGCCCCATTCCTGCGGCGTATCCCTGCATTGGCACGCTCCCCGGCAACTTCGGGCCAACTTGTCCCGAAGTTCGGTTCGTGGCGGTGCTTCCCCTGCCGCCATATCGAAGAAAAAACCTATTTCCAGCAGATGGTTCACAGCGACATAGATGGCATAATCGTGGACATAAAGGAAGCCCACAGGCAGGACAGCACCAGCGCACCATAAAACACGGCTCTGGAGGAAATCCATCGGACGATAGAGGAAGCCGCCCGCTTTAAGGGAAGCTGGGAGGAACAGCAGGTAGTTGTAATGTGTCAGCAGTTGGGGATTGATTACTGGAAGCTGACACCGGAGGAATTTCAATTGCTGATGAAGGTACTGGCGAAATCCAAGCATTTAAAATATTCCAAGAGGGAAACGCAGGAAGAAAAGAAAATGACAAGGCTGGATTTATATGGTAGAATGAGGATATTGATAAACAGGAATTGAACAAAATCGCTGCGCGATGGCCTTCCAAGGTTGTGCGTAGCTTTTTTGCTGTTTAAATATTAAAAAGCAGTGGAAAGCAAGTCCTAATAGTAGTATTGTTAAATCACCACAAAATAACAATCAAACAGGATCGACCTTCCCACTGCCTATGAAAAGAATACCACCATTCCGTCTTGTCTTCAAGCGGTTTTATGATTCAAACGCACCTCCTGTACAGCAGTGATATTTGACTTATTACTACTGTTTATCATGGAGGTCATTTAATGTACGATGAATATTTACACCAATTAGAAAACGAGGGCAAACTGCGCAATCTCAAAGAGCGCTCTATTGTCACTTATAAGAATTATATCATCTACTTTTTGAATTATACTGGTAGGAGAAAGATCGCCAAAATCCGCTCATTTTTTTCATTACTTTTTACGATTTTTTGTGATTAAAGCTTCTGCTACATTTGACTGCTACAATCAGGCAGCGGTCCCTCCAATAACATTTGAAAACCATATTTAAGCATAAAGAACCCCCCCCCCCCGCTAAACTCAAGTTTTTTTATTTAGCGGGGGTTATTATACCGTTAGTGACTGAACTCAATTGAGTATAATTTCACTCTCCATTTCAAAGATCTTTGGGCATACACCTATTCTACTTTCTCTTTCTCATTTCTTTGATAACGGAGCTATATCCACTTATAAAGAAGAATAATGTTAAAGTGCTTCCAATGATATCCGATACAGGACGCGAGTACCAAAGACCGTCCATACCAAGAATTAGTGGCAGTGTATAAATCATAAATGCAAATAGGCCTATTTGATAAAAAATGCTTAGAAATAAAGAACTTTTCACTTTGCCAGTCAGCATCATGAAGCCTAGACAAGTCGGAACAACAGTAGCTAATGGTAATAGAATCGTAAATTTACGTAATCCATCCAAAGTCAGTGGTACCAAAGACGGGTCATTAATAAAAAGAGAGACCCAAAACGCAGGGAAGATTTGAATTGAAATAAGCCCAATCAATAAGATTACGGCATTCCATAAAAGTGCCAATTTTAATACGGAGAATGTTCTACTGTAATTTTTCTTTGCATAGTTATATCCTGCAATAGGTTGTAAACCCTGTCCAACACCATTTATAGGCATTAAAAATATCAGCAAAATAGAATTTATTGCAGTCATCGCTCCTACGGAATATTCCCCTCCATGCAGTGCCAGTGAGTAATTACCTACGAGTTGTGCAATGCTTATTGAAAGCTGGTTAGTAAAAGGAACAACTCCAATTTTTATAGTTGATTTGAGTATTGATATATCTGGGCGAAACATGGCTTTTGACAGTCTTAAATATGAGTGTCTGCTTATAAAGTAGCTAAAGCCTATTGCAGTAACTATACTCTGGGATATGACGGTAGCAATTGCCGCACCGGCAATTCCCATGTGCAAACCCAATATTAAAATTGCATCTAAAATGATGTTGAGAATACACCCGGCTAATGTAATTATGGCAGATAAAGTTGGGCGTCCATCTGCTCTTATGATGGTTGGTAATGCGAAACTGAACATATTAAAAATAGTTCCTAAAACTATAATTGATATATAGCTGTCAGCATAAGGCAAGGATTGGCCCGTGATACCAAGTAATTCAAATATTTGATGTTTAAAAATAAAAAATAAAACGGTGATTACTAAACTAATAATAGTGATATAAGTAATGGCATTTCCTGCTGCTTTTTCAGCTACTTCCTTTTTATTTTCTCCAAGTCGAATAGATATGCTCGAACTGGCACCAATGGCAACTAAGGCTGTTATTGCCAAAATAATTGTTGTTATTGGCATCGTATACCCAATACCACTTAAAGCTAATGGACCTCCCTCTTTAATATGACCGATATAAATCCGATTAACCACCTGATATAAGGAATTTACAATTAATCCAAGTGTAGTAGGAATTGAATACTGCGCTAACAGTCTCCAAATTGGTTTTTGATCGAGTTCATTAATAGTTCCTGTTTTACTTTCGTTCATTTCGTTTCTCCTTTAGAGATATAATAGATAGATATAGTCCTTAATTGTAATAAATAAAAACCACTTAAGTGATTAATAAAGTGTTATTCCTTTTGATTCATTTTTATAGAACTAATTTCAAAAAGCTTTTTTTCTTGCAAATACTTTTCCATCATAATTTCTGCATCATTCATTACCTTTTGTATAGGGCATTCTTTTCCCAGTTCCATTCCACACTCAAAAAGTAGACCATTTCCCTCGATTGCTTGTATTACATCCATAAAACTAATAGATTCCAATGACTTTCGTAATGTATATCCCCCACTGGCTCCAGATACAGATTCAATCAACCCAGCCTTAACAAGTTGAGTCAAAATTTTAGATAAATAAGTAACAGATACTTGAAATTGATTTGCTAGTATGTGTACACTTAACTTTTCGCCTTGATTCTGTTCAATCATGTATAATACGGTGTGTAAAGCATAATTTGTAGCCTTTGTATATTTCATATAAATGCTCCTTTAAAGACATTAAAGACTGTGCTTGTCTACAATAGTATCAGCTTTCATAAATTTTGTCAACATAAAAGCAAATGCGTCTAGGTTCAAAAAAATTCCATTGTTAACAGACTATAGAGAACTGCACTATATAACTATTTGATATTGTTTAAGTAGCTCGACTCATTAAACGGCAAGCAGGGCAATTTTGAGGAGAATGGTGAGGCAGGATGTTCCGGCAAAATAAGGGTAGTATCAGGCACTATTAAGATTTCTGCACCTTCACACTTGAGAGGAAAAGCGAGACTAACTGGATACTTGAAAAGTCTTGGAGTCAGAGTTCAAGCACTAACTCACTTTCGTTTTTAAATAGATGCTGTAGCCGCGGGATATACATATCGTTTGAGTGTTACAGCTGATGTGACGAGGAATGGTATGACGTAAGCGGTCAGCACTTCGGTGCAAGGACTTTATTAAAAAAAACTTCTAGTGCAGACAATCCGGGATACAACAAGGAGACAAGTTTGGATTCCATGGATGATACTTATGAAACGAATAGCGGTATTAACAAAAATTCCACTTTAGCTGGTTCATCTGATAATCAAATACCAATCACAAACGAAAGTTATGTGGCTTTTGCGAAAGATATCATTGAGAAGTATTATAAGAACAAAGACCTTGCAGAAAACAACGATTTTTCAAAGAAAGTTTCAAATGATGCGTTAAAATTGCTTAATGCGAAGATTGAACTTGGACAAATGCAAAACAAAACACTCGGATACACTTATAGATGACTACAAAAAAGATTTCCAAGAGAGTTTAGACCGAAAGAGAAATCAAATGGACATGGACATGCGATAATACTTTAAAAAGCTATCAAGACACTACCCCCAAGCGATTGTCACTTTTCTTGAAAGCATGGATTTCGAGAATGCCATCCACATTGCAATTCCCTTGGCGGTGATAATGATACACTTGTGGCGATTACCCTAAGCATCGTTGAAACCGCAAATGGGGTACCTGCCTGTTTGGATAAATGGTAAGCCATACAACCATTGTATTTACAAAATATATCATTCTGGAATGGATTCGTCGGAACCAAAATGATCAGAAAACGTATGGCGAATTATTCTTCCTGTTCTGTGAAGATATCCAGGACATGGATTTAACAATGCACTTCAAGCCTGATGGCTTTGTTTGTGGAGCACATTTCAGCTTTATCAGCAGATATCAAATCCGTGATAAAAAGTATAACCGAATGGATGCTGTCTCAAGCTTTATTTATTCAGGCTTTATTCGGAAATGTTTGCTGGGAAAAGTGAGTATATTATGTATTAATATTCACTATGCCAGACACGGTCATTAAAATACGATACTTTTGAAAGGAGATGACATTGAAACCTCTCCTTTATATTTTACTTCATAGTAAAAATTGATCTGCTGATTAGTTTTATAATAATTATATGGGAAGTAATACAGGAATTCTACATTTAAATACGACTTTACAATATTGTAGCATTTATTACAAAACTAATTAAGTACAGATTGATATGATAAAGCTATAATTAACGTGTACAGGTGAAAAATACATTCCATTATAAATGGATTTATCAACTGGAGGACCAGCAGAAAACATTGGAGTACTTAAGAAAACCTCCTTTTAACAGAATTAGTATGTGTATATTTCCGATACTATGATAATAACCATATAGCACCTGACGTTTATTCTTATGGGGGAAATGAAGAAGAGGGTTTTCATTACGATTAGCCTAATCCCAAGCTATTCCAGCTGTTAGAAGAACGGGTAAAGTAGCTTGGCGATTTGGGAATCGAGGCAGGTATTATTTGTTCCATCCTTATGAGAAGGAACAATGGGGGGAATATCATGTTGAGAGAAGCAGATGATTTGTATCTTAATCATATTTTAGCCAGGCTTTACGCAGATTACAATGTATGGTGGTCTCTTGCTAATGAATATGATTTACCGCTATCTTCCAAATGCGAGGGACAAAAACTTAGTGGATTGGAACAGATTTTAGAAATCATTGCAGAATATGATTCTATGGTCATTTGAGATCCATCTATAATTGCATGGAATTATTTGACCATACCAGTCCGTTCATCACTCATTGCAGCATACAGCGGACAGATGGATACTGTACAGCTAAGAATACGATCGAATGACGTATAAAATCAACAGTTGTAATTAACGAACGAATGCGTTTAAGAAGGAAATATTAGCCGTAACTGGGAAAAAAGTAATATCAGGCAGTTTCTTTGGTATAAAAAATGATACAGACCATTATAAACTAACTTAAATATATATAAGGCTCACCTATTAATGTTATGCAATAAACTAAGGTATATTTGTAAAAATAATAAAAATACTGCAATAAACAGGTTAAAGTGTTTATAAAAGGACACTAAAGATTAATTATAGTCAGGATGAGTAGTTTTGAACATAATTCCTGGAGCCTGAATTTTACTTATTTTTTCTTGCGGTAATGAGCCGGAGTGATTCCGTACTTCTTTTTAAAGACATTCTGAAAATAAGACTGACTGGAAAAACATAGATATGTACTAATTTCAGAGATGCTTTTATTACTATGAGTTAATAGACTTTTTGCTTCTTCCAACTTACAACGCATAATGAAAGCACCTATGGTAAAGCCAAGTTCCTGCTTGAACTTATTGGAAATATAAGAGGTACTTTTCCCAACATGCCTAGCTACGTCTGAAATCTGAATTGTTACATTTGTATTTTTAGTAATGAAATTCAAACACTCAAATATTTCATTCGTAAATCCTGCGGGAATGTGGTTTTGCCTTACACGTTCACAAAAATCTA
>DJJW01000064.1:100495-114195 GCA_002434335.1 Lachnoclostridium sp. UBA6558
ATAGGTATCATGAAAATCAAGGGTTTCTTTTTTTTCAAAAGATTGGCGAGAATGCTGGCTTGCAATGTTAACATCATATTTAGGTACTGTCAATCCTATATAATCAAAAATTGATATTTTTACACCGTTTAAACAAAAATAAAGGAGCTGTAGTTTGGTTAAAAACTGATAGTAAGATAAGATAGGAGTATTTCTAAGAAATTGTGTAACATTTTCTCTGTAATTTATGGAAATCGCATTTTCATGTATATACTCTCGGATCATATTGTCGGATACAGGAATATTGAAAACAGGACCAATAATAATATATTCAGCAGTAGATTCCAGGCGTACTATACCATAAAATCCTTGTGAGTTTGAAAAAAACGCATAGGGATTTTTTGCTGCCTGTTTCATGAAATAAAAAAGGGTGTTTCGTATATTCAATACCAGTGAAGGATCCAAGGATGAAAAAGAAGCAATTAATATTTCTATATTGCTGTAATAAGCAATAGGAATATTAGTAGCTGAAAAAAATAATCCGCAAAAATCCTGAGTGTTATTGAACATAAGTTTTCTCCTTTTGTTGTTATAAAATTAACTTATCACAAAAAGTTGTAAATTACAATTTGAGATTTTATATTACAATAATTTTTATATGTATTCATATAAAATTCTATTATATAGGGGTGATATCATGATGAAAAGTTGTACTACGATCGTTTCCTGTGTGATTATGTAATCTGTCGTAATAAGAAGGAGGCAAGGGAAAAAGAAGTACTTTAGCAGGAAGGTATAGATTAAAATTATTATGGAGGTAATAATGATGAGATCATTAAAAGACGTACAAATATTGAAAAGGGGCATATTTGAACTGCCATTTATGAACAGCCGTATTAGTACCGGTGCCATGACAAGGAAAGAAAAAATTCTTGGTTTCTTTGTCGGTCCACTTGGTATGGCATTTTTTGCTTGCTCCCGTGATTTTTTGATGGAGTTGTATTATACACAGGTTTTTGTGATTGACAAGATNNTCCTGGTTTGTCAGTAAGACTGTGTCTTCCCAAGGTAGAATACGGCCTTATCTTCTCACAGGTGGTCTTATTACCATTGTATCAGGGTTTTGTTTGTTCTGGATTCCCGATATTGGACGGACTGGCCAGCTCATTTGGGTATATGTATTTAATATGGTTAGTGGTTGGGCTGTTGCTGCTTATGCGCTGCGAAGCAATCTGGTTGCACTCAGCAGTCGTTCCCAGAAAGATCGTACTCAACTTACCACCATCAATGGTGCTGCTACCTATATGGTTGCAGGCATCTTCGGCGGTGTGATTGTAGCTTCTTTGCTGTATTATTCAGTACTGTATGGAAAGCCAGCCTCCAACTGGATCACTCTCCTTGGTATCAGTGCCCTTGTTGCAGTGCCTATGCTGTTTATAGAGTATTTCTATACCAAAGAGCGCGTTATGATGGAAGACAAAGCAGAGCATCAGGATACCCAAGGTGCGGTTGCGCTCTCAGTTGGACAGCAGATTAAACTTCTGTTGACGGACCGCAATTGGATGCTGCTAACTACGATTAACCTGATTGCACTTATGGGCAGTACACTCTCGGGTACGAACATAGTTGCGAATTACTGCCAATTTGTGTTAGGTGCCACGGTAGGCAATCAGTATCAGACTTTGTACACTATTCTGAGCGGTTTGCCAATGGGTATCGGTATGCTGTTTATTTATCCGATTACCAGAAAGTTTGGTATTCGAAATGTAACCCTGGTGAGTTTTGGTCTTTCGTTTGCGGGTAACCTTCTTTGTCTGTTGAATCCCTCAAATTTTACATGGGTCATACTCTGCAAGATTTTGGTGAATGTCGGTACAATCGCTACCGCCTATGTGTTTGGTGCTCTGCTAATTTCATCTCTGGACTCATTGGAACTTCGAGGAGGATATCGTCTTGAGGGTTCACCTGGTGTATTTATTCTTACCTCGCTGACAGGTACTATTTTATCGTTACCTTTTGGCGGACTTTATGAGACAATTCTTGTTAGCTCAAAGGGCTTCCAGCAAGTGAAGAATGCAACAGGTGCCTATGAAATTATCATAGGTGAAGAAGGAAAGAACTGGATTATGTTCGTATTCTTTTTAGTACCAGCAATTATCTCCTTACTTTCGTTGTTTTGCCTGTATTTTGTAAATCTAGAGAAGATTTTACCCGACATTCAGTCAAGGTTGTTAACGCGCAAGAAGTTGGCCTGTGAAGCTCGAGGTGAACTATGGATTGCCCCTGAGGAAGCTGAACGGCTGGAACAGGAAAAGGGAGAGAGAATAGTAGAGGAGAACCGTATTAAAGACCTTAAGCAACGCTGCATTAAGAAGGGCTTTAATTTTGATACCGAAAACAATAAAGTACTGAACAAACGTGCAAAGAAGGAAGTCCAAAAAGCAAGATAAGTATTTAAGAACTACATACGGAATTCGGTTCTTTGTTGTCAAATAAAATTTGCTTTAATTCTCTTTTGGCGGTGTGAAGGAAGATAACTATATAAGCATTCTGGGATGGTTCTATCCAGTGAATGATGATAAGACAGTACAGTTTATGTAAAAAATGGTACTTATATAATAGCAAGATTTTCTTAAGCAAGTAAAAAAATAAAAAAATATTTAAGTCACTAAGTTTGTGAATGATTCAAGAAATTAAAATTGAATAGTGTAAAAGCAAACCTGCTTAAAAGCAGGGACGCAAAGCCGTAGGATCTAAGGTGCTGAAATAAGCGCTATGACAGCCTGGTTGCCGAAAACCTCAAGCGAAAGCCTACCCATATTTGGTTGGCTTTTGCTTTATTTGTAATTAGGTTAAATATTTTTTTGGGATATCAGGTGTCCTAGCCTTCACTGTTGCTAATGGCGAAAGAGGGGAACCGAGATAATCCCAGGTGTGCGTAAGTTTTTCAAGGGTCGAAAAAAAAACTTTTTCACATACGTCCCTATCCAAATTAGTATATGGATATACAAAAAGACAGCAATTTGTATTAAGCAAATTGCTGTCTTTTTGTATTCGACGGCATTCTGGAATATACGACGGCAAGATATTTTTATCATCCTTTTATACCTTTTTAATAAAGACGATCGAGCATCTCGTCACTGCCGTTCACCTCCTTTGTTCTTCATTTCTGAACTTTAAAAATCATGAAATGGAGGACAAGCCTTATGGCAAAATATCAATATAAAACAAATTATAGAAAGAGATATCCTGGCTTAAGTGAAAAAATTATTGAGGAGCTGGAGAAAAGTGACCGTAAGATGGAATATCAGCAATACGATATAAAGGTAGAGCATTGCCAGATTGATATCGTAAATAAAACAGTTACATATTTTCCTAGTCGGGAAGATTCTTATGATAGGCTTCTGGAAGAAAATCATCAATTTTCAGCTGATGGCGAAAGTGTAGAGGATATAGCTATTAAGTCAGTGATAATTGAAAAAATGTTTCGTTCTCTGAAAATGCTTTCAGCAGAAGATCAAAATCTTATTACAGAATTATATTTTAAAGGAAAAAGTGAACGACAGCTATCAGCTGAAACAGGAATTCATTATATGACTCTTCATAATCGCAAAAATAGAATTCTTAAAAATCTAAAAAAAATTATGGAAAATTAAAAATTTTTTGGTGCACCCCCCTCACTTAACGTGGAAGTAAGTGAGGGGGTATTTTTTATTCTCCTTTCTGTTCATTGGAAAGTTCATATCCAATAGCATAAGTACATGATCTGTCCGGTCGTGATGAGCGGCAGCGACATGGATGGGTGCGCAGTGAATGCCTGCGGATGGGTAATTGACATCCGCCGAACCGATAGTATCGAAGGTGACGAGCGATGAAACCCGATCCGAAAACAGTCAGTGGGAGACTGTTTTGCCAGAAAACGGACAAGGATAATGCTACTTCCGCCCAGCCACAGACATCGCAATGGGGGCGGCTCGCAGAGAACCTGGGAGAGGTGAAATTCCTATGAGGCTTTTAATCGTTTTACCCAAAAGCCGTTTATGCTGTTGCCCTAAAAGCCGTCAGGCTTTTCATGCTTCGGGAAGTAGTGTCAAATAGAAGCATTCCTTTTGTTGAAATGAAGAGCAAATAGAGATTTAATCTTAGAAACTACGCAGCAGGACATATCCTTTCTCGCCCTGCTGCGTCCTTGTAAGATTAAGAAGTGAATATAAGGAGGATAGCTAATGCAGAAAGAAAATTTAGAGAATCTTTTGGAAAAAGAACTGGCTGTTGGTTATGTGTATGGATACGATAGCAGTTGCCGAGTATTTTATTTTGAAAAATCTCCGGCTAATATTGCGAACTTTATCATGGGGCATAAAGAGAATACTGACAGGATTATTTTGACGGATTTGGCTGACAGATCAATCTTGGACACTTTTGGTGAATTTATCAATAAATGCCCGGATCAAAAGCTGTTGCAGGATATATTACATCATCTTATTCCTATGCAGATGGGTGAGAAAGAACTGGAGTATATATTAGCAGTCAGTGAAGAAGAGTATCAGAAACTGCTATATGAAGAAGATCAGCGTGTGACGGAAGCAGAATTTCGTATGTTATAGTTTCTGACTTTATTAAAAGTAAGAAATGGAGGATTGCTTATTACGATGAAACAATTGAGAGCATGGATTTATGTTCGTATCGATTCAACAGCAGATGTAGAAGACATTGTGAAAAGTCTGGAGAAAGAGCTGTGTGTTTATGCCGAGAAGATGGGATTTGTCATAGTTGACAGCTCCCAGGATTTTGGAAGTAGTTTAGCAATGAACCGCCCAGGTCTTCATAAAACCATGAAAGCTGCAGAAGGCGGAAAAATGGGTGTGTTACTTGTAAAACGAATCGATTCCATTGGAAGAGACACGATGAAAATGCTTGATTTTCTCCAGGAGATGGAAAGGCTGGGTTTTTCCTTATATACTCCACGGGAGGGAGGAATCAGCCTTACTCAACCTCGGACATTTTTTCTAAGATAGGGAGGAAGCTGGTATGTCAAGTGAACAGGTTGCCAATGAGGTTGCATATAAAATAACAATAAAATTTCTGAATATCCTGCTCTGTGATGGGATTATAACACCTGAAGAATACCAAAAAATAGATAATTTGAACCAGCAAACTTTCACACCAGAACTTTCGAAAGTATATGTCAAGTAATGCTAGCTTTCCAAAAAATTGTGTGGTAATGTATGTTGCTGACAGGAGATTATGAAAAGAAAGGAGAGAAAACCATGGCAAAAATAGTAAAAAAAATCAATCCTGTTCAGCAGCAGATTGTCCAGAAATTACAGCCCCAAAAGCGGGTTTGTGCCTACTGCAGAGTTAGTACGGATTCCGATGCACAACACAATTCTTTCTCGGCACAGACGGAATATTATAAGACATTCATAGAAAGCCGGGAGGGCTGGGAATTTGCAGGCATCTATGCCGATGAAGCAAGAAGTGGAACAAAGTTACAAAAAAGAGATGACTTTATTCGGATGATGGATGACTGTGAAAACGGGAGAATCGATATGATTATCACCAAATCGATTACCCGCTTCGCCAGAAACACTGTGGACAGCATACAAGCTTTGAGGAGACTTAATAAGCTTGGAATTGCTGTCTTTTTTGAAAAGGAGAATATCAACAGCCTGTCGGAAAAAAGTGAACTGCTATTGACCATTTTAAGTTCTGTTGCCCAGGGGGAAGCAGAAAGTACTTCTGCTAATAATAAATGGGCAATTGTAAAACGTTTTGCAGACGGAACCTATATTTTAAGCTGTACTGCTTATGGCTATACCAAGGATGAAAATGGAGAGCTGATTATTGTGCAGGAAGAGGCAGAAATTGTAAAACGGATTTTCCGTGCATATCTTAATGGTGTAGGTGGCTATACCATTGCAAAGGAATTAAATGAAGAAGGTATTCCTACTATCCGCTCTGCTGAACAATGGGATGACAAAACAGTACTGGGAATTTTACAAAATCCAATCTATGCCGGAAATCTGTTATTACAGAAAACTTTTACAACGGAAGTACTTCCTTTCAGGAGAAAAAATAACAGGGGGCAGGTACCGAAATATTTTATCCGGGACAACCACGAACCGATTGTAACTGAGGAAGATACAAAGGCTGTCAAGAAAATCATGAGGTACCGGAAGAGGCAATACCAGCTGGATCCTGTTAAATGTCTGAACCGATATGATTTTAGCAGTAAGATCATCTGTGGGGAATGTGGCAATACTTTTAGGAGGCAAAAAATCTATATCGGCAAACCATATGAAGCTGTCCAATGGAGCTGCAGCCAGCATATTGAGAATATTGATATATGCGGACAGAAAGCCGTACGGGACGATATGATAAAGGAAGTATTCGTCCGGATGTGGAATAAGCTTACAAGCAATAACTCGGAAATCCTTCTTCCACTGCTTCTGGGGTTAAAAACGCTTAGGATTGATGAACAGCAGGAAAAGGAAATTGAGGATTGTAGTAACAAAATTATGGAACTTTTACAGCAGGGACATATACTCAGCAGATTAATTGCAAAGGGGTATATGGATCCTGCTGATTTTATTGAACGCCGGAATGCGCTGAAGCTGGAACTGGAAGCGATGAAAAGGAAACGGACCCAATTGCTTGACAGGAATGGTTTTGAAAAAGAAATTAATGGGACAGAAGCCTTGCTGGAACTTACCCGAAATCATCCTGCCCCAGTAGAAGAGTACCGGGAGGATTTGTTTTTACAAGCAGTTGATAAAGTTATTATTAAAGGGGAAAGGATTACCTTTCTGCTTATCAACCGCTTGGAGCTGACAGAAATTATTAGGAAGGAGGAAAGACGAAATGGACCAGAGGCACATGCCCATCGGCTATCAGATTGTCGCGGGTAAAGTACAGGTAGATGAGGAGAAGGCCATTGTAGTAAAAAAGATATTTAATGATTATATAGCTGGAGTTTCCCTTGTAGCCATTGCAAAAAATCTTGAAGCGACAGGTCTTCTAAATTCCAACCAACAAACTCATTGGTATCATGGTAGTATCGCAAAAATCCTGGACAATGTGAAATACCTTGGAGATGGATTTTATCCAGGGCTCATTGACAAGGAATTGTTTGAAGAGGTACAGAAACGGCGAAAAGAGAAATGTGAGAAGCTGGGCAGAAATCTGCAGTATAACAGTAAAAGCAATCCTTCCGTTTTCGCTGGTATTCTCCGCTGTGGGGAATGCGGTAATGTTTACCGGAAGCATGTAAATAACAGCGCCAGGCCTCTGAAGAGGACAGTCTGGAAATGTATGAAATATGCCGGCAGAAGAAGGGTGTATTGTGGAAACTGCGTCCTCTCCGAAAGGCAGATTAAGATAGGGTTCCTGATTGCGGCTAATAAGCTCCTTAACAGGAAGCATATATTAGAAATGGTTCCGTCAGAAAAGCCACATAGGAATAACCGGGAGTTTATAGAAGTGGACCGGAAAATAAAAGAGCTGGAAGAAGAAGGGCGATATTCGTCCAAGGAACTTCCGGCTCTACTTTTTGAGCGGGCAAAGGCTTTTTATAAGACAGCACAGATAGATGACAGGAAATACCAGACAGAAAAGATGGAAGAAGCCTTTAAAAACGTAAAGTCTACTAAAAAATTTGATAAAGAACTGTTCAGGGCAGTCATCCAGCAGATAACTGTATATAAGGAAGAAAAGCTTATATTCGAGTTTATCAACGGATTGGCCTTGGAAGTTGGAGTACCAAAAATCAAAGAAGGAAGGATGGAAAGGTAAACATGGATGGGCAGATAGATTTCGATAAGAAAGCAAAGGAAGCAAAAAAAATAAAGATTGTAGCTTATATGCGGGTAGGTAGTATAGAGCAGTTATCACTTGAAGAACAAAAAAAGTGCCTGGAATCCAGAAGGAAGGAAACTGGGAAAGGAGGACGGTGATATGAGGACAGCGCCCATAAGGAAGAAGAATATATCTATTATTCCTCCCAAGCCGGAATATGACCGGAGCATTAAAGTACAGTTTAAAGCTCTGCGGGTAGCCGCATACTGCCGTGTCAGCACTACGCAAGAACAACAGGAAGGAAGTTATGAAGCGCAGATATCCTATTATACAGAAAAAATACAGAATAACCCGAACTGGAAACTTGCCGGTATTTATGCTGATGACGGAAAATCGGCAACCAATACTAAAAAGCGGGATGACTTTAAGGCAATGATTGCGGACTGCCTTGCAGGAAAAATTGATTTAGTTATCACAAAATCCGTTAGCCGCTTCGCCAGGAATACAGTGGACAGTCTGCAATATATCCGCAAGCTCAAAGAATTAAATATCCCCATTGTTTTTGAAAAGGAAGGAATCAATACGATGGAAGGCTCCGGTGAACTTCTGATTACCATATTAAGCAGCCAGGCACAGGAGGAAAGCCGGAATTTAAGTGAAAATACCAAGTGGGGATTTGCCAGACTATTTGAAAACGGAGTTGTCATAGTAAACCACAAAAAGTTTATGGGGTATACAAAGGATGAGAAGGGTGATCTGGTCATTGTACCGGAGGAGGCAGAGGTTGTAAGGCAGATATTCCGGCTCTATCTGAAAGGTAACAGTGTTACACAGATTGCCAGGATACTGGAGGATGACGGGATACTAACAGCCACCGGGAAAACCGAATGGCATCCCGGTGTCATAGACAGGATGCTGAGTAATGAAAAACATGTGGGAGACGCACTTCTGCAAAAGACATATACTACTGATTTTCTTACGAAAACACGGGTTAAAAATATAGGTCTTGTCCCGCAGTATTACATCGACGATGACCATGAAGCCATTATACCGAGAGAAATATATAACCGGGTGCAGGAAGAAAAGGCCAGAAGGTCAAGCCTTAGTAAGTCCGCGACTACCAGAAGGGCAAAATTGGAGAAAAGTAAGTACAGTTCGAAATATGCACTTTCTGACATTATGGTCTGCAAGGAATGTGGAATGCCCTATCGTAGGCAGGTCTGGTCAAAGAACGGACATAAAAGTGCCGTATGGCGATGTGAAAACCGGTTAAAGAACGGAACGAAACAATGCAAAAACTCTCCGACGCTCAAAGAGGATATTCTGAATGAAGCAGTCATGGAAGCTATTAATAGTGTTGTGGAAGGAAAGGGTGATTTTGTAGGCGCTTTCCGGGAAAATGTTATCCGGGTAATCGGCAGTTACTCCAGTAAAAATGTGACTACTGAATTTGATGAAGGGATAAATAAGCTGCAAGCGGAAATGCTCCGCTTAATTGAGGAAAACGCAAAGAAGGGTTCGGTGTCAGATGAATTTGATGTACAATACCAAAAAATTGCGGAAGAAACCAGAAACCTCAAGCAAAAGAAACTGGATAGCATAAGAGAGCAGAAACAAGCTGAAAATTTCCAGCAGCGGGTCAATGACATAGACAACTGTCTGAAACAAGTATCACGCCAGGTTGGTGGATTTGATGATGATCTGGTCAGAAGGCTCCTGCAAAGTATCAGAGTTTTAAATGGAGATATCCTTGAAATCCAATTTAGGTCAGGAATTGTCATGAAGCAAAGAATTACCAGCTATGACTGATATACAGGCAGGAACGGTAATGAAAAGCCGTTCCTGTTGTTTCAGAATAGAGATACAGAGACATGATAAATCCTGGATTTGGAAATAAGAATGGAGAAAGAGAAGAAAGTATGATTGAAGCAATACTATATAATCCGAAGCAAGCAGATCAGAAGAATGTCCTGGTCTGCTTTCCTATTACAAGTTATAAAGACATTTATGAAAAGCTTGATGCAGCCGGCATGGGGAATGCATTAGAACGCGATTGCTGTGTCATGGAGATTATTAAGGGGCTCCCCATCCTCAAACGGCTGGAGGAAACTTATGTCAATGTAGATGAACTGGATTATCTAGCAAAGAGATTGGACAGTTTTGATGAACGTGAGATTGCTAAATTTCAAGGTGCAGCTGTCAGCTGTGGCTGTGACAGTATAAGTGGTCTAATAAATTTGACCTTCAGTTGCCAAGAAGTAACTATTATTCAGGACTTTAGGGATTTAAAGGCAATTGGACGGGATCACTATATGGATATTTATGGCGGTGCAACGGAAGAGGAGCTAAAAGCTCTAGATGCTCGAAAGTGTGCTCTTTCCCTGATTTTGAATGATACTGGAAGTATTACACCTTACGGTATCATATACGAGAATGGAATGCAGCTCAGCCAGTTATACAGTGGAAAGCAATTTCCCGAATATGACTACGGCTGCAAATCCGTCTTAGTTGTGGCTATGGGTAAACGGTCAAAATCAGAATCCGGAAGTTCGGAAGATGTTACATGGTTTTATCTGCCCATGGAAAAGTGTCAAATAGAACGGGCTATGTTAAGGGCTGATATTAGCAGATGCGATGACATGCAGATAAAATATATCAGAAGTGAATTCCCGGCAGGACTGGATACGCTTCTTGCATCCAATGGCTTGGATTTGGAGCCGCTGAATGATTTGTGCATAAGATTTAAGGCCCTTGATGAAAGTGAGCGCAAAAAAACTCATGGGGTCCTGCAGATGGCGTGTCCGTCGGATATCTTCCAAGTCAGAAACCTCATAGAACAACTTGGGTTGTTCGAATTTTTTCCTGGTATTTCTACGCCGGAAGAATATGGTCGGCACATGATTATTGAATCCGGCCATTATGACTATGACAGTGAGCTTGAAGAATTTTATGACTTTAAGAAGTATGGTGAGCAGCGGATTGCTGATGAATGTGGCATGTTTACGAACCAAGGCTACATTAGTTACCATGGTTTCCTTTCCATTGAGGAAGTAATGGCGGGAAGCAATTCTGAGCGTATGATTATGACGATGGGAGGAATGTAACGTGTTATATGTTAGAAAATTGGAGAATGCAAAAGAAAGATATCCGAAAGAAATCCAGGTCCAATTAGATACCACAGAGCAGGAAAATGCCCGGTTGCAAAAGAAGAAACCGGATGACCGCTCATAGGTATTGACGGAAATATTTTCAACCTGATAGGAATTGCTTCCCATGTATTGAAAGGGGCTGGCATGCAGGAAGAGGCCGAGGAGATGTACCAAAGACTTGTTGCCTCCGGCAGTTACCAGGAAGCACTAAACATCATTAGTGAATATGTTAATTTTACGGAAGCATAAAGGCAGGAACAGTGAAAAAGCGGAGAAGATCATTTAAAAAAAGATGATAGGAGGTAAATAAGTAATGTGGAAAATAAGAATTTACAGGATACCTATATTGATTGCCTGAATGAAATGCTCCCTTCCGTAGATTTTTTAAAATTGGAGCAGTCATGCAATTCGGCGGATGACGAATATGCAAAAATAATACTGAAACAGATACATGATATTTCGTCAAAGTCTATGGTACAGATTCCCTTGAGAACAGTGAGTATGAGTTTATTGAGGTCCCGCTGTTATCCGCGAACGTAAAACCGGGCATATAGGTCTTGGTATTGTTACACTGGATTTAGAGTCCTCAGGAGAACGTTGGGGAACTTTCTTTTTCACCCCGAGAGGCATTATTGACCAAAATGGAGAGAAGAGGTCAGATACTGATACTACATTTATAAAAAGCACCTACATTCCTTATGACTATTGGTATACCGTTACCATTGAACGCGACATTCATGTTGATTTCAACCATGTACCGGAAAAGATAGCCGATTTATTGAAGGGATGCTATCCGGATCAGCCTGAGCTAAAAATGTAATAATACTTATCGTTGTTCTAACGATTAAAAAGATGAAATTCTATAAGGGTAAAAAAAATTTTATTAATAAAATTAAGGAGGATGTTATGAGATTAGAAGATTACATTGAACAAGTAGGATTGCATGTTAAGGAGTATTTACCGAAAGAACTAAGAAACGCGGAATTATTAATCCGTCCTCAGAGAAAAAATAACGAATTACTGCTTCATGGTCTGGCATTTATTATTCCGGACCAGTACATCTGCCCGGTACTATATTTGGAGAATTATTACCAAGCTTATCAAAATGGAGCGAAGATGGAAGATACTTTTTACCATATAGGAAAAGATTATCTTTCTGCATTGAGAAGTATTAATATGCAGGGTGTTGATTTATCTTATGAACATATAAAAGCTGACATATTTCCCTGTGTTGTGAATGCAGAAAGGAATCGAACCATGCTTAAGACGGTGCCGTATCAAAAGATGGAAGACCTGGCAATCCTGTACCGCTGTATGATACATGAATTAGACAACAGGAGTGGTTCCATACTGGTCAATGATACCATGCTGGATGGGTGGAAAATTAGTCAGGGGGAGCTTCATAATCAGGCATTGAAAAATATTGGGCGTGTGTTTACTCTTGATTTTCAACCAATGGAAACCGTCATATCAAAGCTACTAGGATTTCGCAATCCAGTAAATGAGTTTGCTAACAATGAGAGCGGTATGTATGTGCTGACTAATAAAGAAAAGTATTACGGAGCTTCTTACCTATGCTGTCCGGATATCTTAAAATGGGTCAGCGATAAAATAAAAGGAAATTTTCTGGTTTTACCGTCCTCAATTAATGAACTGGTTATCCTAAAAGAAATAGATGAAATAGACCTAATCGATATAAAGGGAATGGTGGAAATGTCAAATGTAATGGGGGTCAGCGAAGCAGAATATCTATCGGATAATATTTACCGTTATGACGGAAAGAATCAGACGCTCTCCATGATAACAGAGAACGAGCTGCAGCAGGGCATGAGCCTTTTGCAATAAATACATAAACCAGAAAAAGGGCAGAAAGGGTTGCAGAAGGTTGTTTCTGCCCTTTAGCTGTTAAGACGAAAGCTCTCAGAAGTACTGAGAATCTTCGTGTTGGCGATAGTATAAAGCAATACTAGAATGTATTTATCGTATAGGATTATATGAACTTTGAGGTAAATACAGGCCAACCGAAGGTCACAGGGTAACATAATCTAGGAAACACAATAGCGGGGATGGTTGAAAAACTGTTCCCGTTTTTGTCAAATAAAGGAGGGATAGGCATGTTATATGATCATGAAAAGATAGAGCGATTGAAGGAAAGATATCCGGAAGGAACCCGTATTAAGTTGATTACCATGTCCGGAGAAGCGGATATGCCACCTGGGTTGATGGGAACAGTGGACTTTGTGGATGATATCGGGCAGCTTCAAATGAAATGGGATAATGGACGTTCCCTTGCCCTTGTTCCCGGTGAGGATAGTTTTACAACTGTTCTAAAGCCAGAAAAGGCTCAGGTACAGGAGAATAAGCCTGATGCACCGCTTATCGGTGCTGATGGTAATATCTTCAATCTGCTGGGGATTGCTTCCCGTACATTAAAAGAGGCAGGAATGGAAAAGCAGGCTAATGAGATGTTTGATAGGGCCGGTGCTTCCTGTAACTATGAGGAAGCACTAAATATTATTGGAGAATATGTAAATTTTGTTGAAAAAGACGGGCTGAAACAATCAGAAAATGATGCTGAACAGTTCGGTATGAAATTAGAATGAGGGGAAGCAATTTAATAAATATGGGACAGGAAGCGAACGCTCAATTATACAACATTGACAGGAACTGATTAAGAGAACAGAGCCATTGTGTGCCTCACTTTCAGACCTAATCATTTAATGCTTTGAAATATTTAAATTGGTGGTATATAATGGAACTAGTACAATGTTTTTG
>DJJW01000063.1 GCA_002434335.1 Lachnoclostridium sp. UBA6558
AACATATTTATTATGAAGCTGATCTACAATCCCTCTGCCAACAGAAAAACCTACTATTAAGAACCGATAGATATCATCTCCTCTGGACAGTTCACAGGAACAGGCTGCGCTGCAGATTAAATCATAAGCTTCTGCCGATATTTTTTCATAAATTGCTTTAATGACCTTTGAAATTTTTTCTTCAGAATTTTTAACAACTATATACTCTGTAAACAATTCCATATTCCCTTGATTATCACCTGAGAGTATACGGATTTCATTATTTGCATGTCCGTTTCTGCTGCTCCAGGCTTCATATACAGCTGTTAATATGCCTTCTAAACTATCTTCGCACTGGTATACTTTCTTTTCACTCATAATTACACGCATTGTATATCACTGTTTTACCAGCGATACCGCCACAAATAAAAACGGTGAAAGAAGCTTGTGTGGCAGCCTTTCGAAATTAATTTTCTTTCACACTTAAATTGCTGATACTTCGATCAAATATTGCTGCTTATATTATTAAGCTACTCTCTATTTCTGATTTGTTTGCTTACGACTCCCAGCTGCTGATTTCTGTCGTCTATATAGAATCAAGAAAATTAAAAGCATTTTCTATCCTCCCTCTACAAATTGCTTACTCAGAAATGAATAATCCAATGCCGCTTATCACCCTAACCCGGAAAGAAAATTCTCTTGCGACAGGCTTCGAAAATCTGCATTGGCAGAAGTGAAATCTGCATTATCAAATAATGACAATTGCTTATAAGCAGATGCCGCTTCTATTCCTATGGGAAGTTTTTCTTTTACCTGTAAGAGCATGCTGGTTATATAATTCTCTTCCATCTTCACCGGATACATCATCCTGCCGTTACAGGTTATAAAATATAAAGCACGCTTTAAGACTACACCTATCTTTTTAAGGTCATCAAAGGTCAGATTTGCTGATTTTCTAGCTCTTACAATTCTCTGGGCAGACTTAACTCCAACTCCAGGAATTCTAAGAAGAGTATAATAATCTGCTTTATTCACCTCCACCGGAAACTGCTCCAGATGCCCCAGCGCCCAATTACATTTCGGATCCATAAGTGTATTAAAGTTAGGCCTGTTCTCTGAAAGCAGTTCCGAGGCCTGAAAACCATAAAACCGTAGAAGCCAGTCAGCCTGATACAATCGATGTTCTCTTAACAGAGGCGGTCCCTGTGTCAGGGCAGGCAGGTTACTATCATCATTTATACTAATATAGGCAGAGTAAAATACTCTTTTTAAATCGAACTTTTGATATAGGGCTTCCGCTACAGAAATAATCTGATAATCACTTTCCGGTGTTGCTCCGATTATCATCTGCGTGCTTTGTCCAGCCGGAACAAACCCTCTGTTGACAGATGGCGGCTTTATCAGGCCAAATGAGGTTTTAGAATTATCAGCTGATACAATATCACTTATATCAGGTAAAACAATATTTGAGGTCGTTTGGGCTTTTGCTGTTGTTGTAAGATATTTCCCGCTATCATAACCTTCTTCTTCTGCAAATGGTATCCTATTAAATACCGGCATACCCCTATTCTCAAGTCTGCCGATTTGTATCTGTTTCATTGGTTTTAATATATTCTTACGGGTTTTATTAGGCGCAAGCATCTTAAGACTATCCGCTGTAGGAAGCTCCAGATTAACGCTCATTCTATCAGCATACCAGCCTGTCATCTCTACTATAACAGGATCTGCACCTGGCACTGCCTTACAATGGATATAACCATTAAAATGATATTCTTCCCGAAGCATTCTTAATGTTTTGAGCATCTGTTCCATGGTATAATTTGGGCTCTTCAACACTCCTGCACTTAAAAAAAGTCCTTCAATATAATTTCTTCTATAAAATTCTATGGTCAGATTGCATATCTCCTCAGGTGTAAAGGTTGCACGCAATACATCATTGGATGCTCTGTTCATACAATATTTGCAATCAAAGACACACTCATTCGTAAGCAGTATTTTCAGAAGCGAAATACATCGGCCATCGGCTGAAAAGGTATGGCAAATACCGCAGGCTACTGAGTTTCCAATACCTGTACCACTGCCCTTTCTATCTACTCCGCTGGAAGTACAAGCCACGTCATATTTTGCTGCATCTGACAGTATTTCAAGCTTCTTCTGCACTGTCATATTTTCTTGTATTACGATACTCATGGCTACCTCCACAAACATTTGTTTGTATCAGTTTAACATAGATTTAATCATTTTTCAAGAGTTTTACGAACAAATGTTCACTCATTTATACACTCTCACTTTTATTCTTATTTATAACCAAGGCTATTGAAAAATATGCTGCAGCAAGTAAAGCATTCATACCAAGCATGGCAGTAATATTTTTTATACCTTTCCAGTCAGGAACAATAAAATCGTTTACAGTAGAATTGACTTTACTCAACCAATAAACAGGTGTGAATTCTGCTGAAAAAACAGCCATATCCTTCATATCTGTAATATCCGCTCCAAAATCCCCATTTAATAATGCAATGAAAACAGTAAGTAAAATTATTAATATTACATTGATTTCATATCGAAAGGCCAATGCCGTTATGATATAGCTTATTCCCAAGATACATAGGGAATAGATTAGAAAATTAATAAAGTATACTGCCAGATTCCATTCCAGTATTATATCCGGTTTAATCAGGAACATTATTAAAAAAATGATAAGATTACATACCACTACAAATAAAGTATTGTCCTTTAACAGTTTAAAATTATTATTAATTGCTGAAAAGGGTGCAATATCGTGTCTTTTCCTTACACCTGGTTCACCGTAATAACTACTGATTCTGCCAATCACAAAAAACATAATAAAAATAAGCAAATAGGCAGCACCTTTTATATACCTGTTGAGAAAAAGGTTATTTTGATACCGAAGATCCTCTTTTTCTAATATTACAGCCGTTTCATCTCCCAAAGCGCTATCAAGCTCCTGTACTAAATCTGCAGGGGATATTTCCTTATTTGCTGCTAATATCTTTCCTGCAGCAATCAGATAACCATTTAATAAATCTTTTAAAGGCAGATATTCCACATTACTGGTTCCAGCAATATTAACAGACGGATTTCTGCCCTCCATAAAATGCCTCTGATAATCCTCCGGAATATCTACTACATAGTCATATTGAATAGATGAAAGGTAATCCAAATAAGAGATATCCGAATTGGAAATAACAAGCTCTGAATATCTGCTTAAATACTTTATCAGTCCTGAAGTTACGGTGCTCCCCATATCTCTATTGATAATTAATATATCAGACCTTATACCAGCTGAATTTCTGCCGTTGGTATTGTTATACTCTCTATACAGTATAAATACTACAAAAAGAATCAGTAAAAGAAAAGGTATTAATATGGATTTTTTCAGAAGCTTTACATATACCTTTGACACTGCAGTTACTTCCTTTCTGATTTCATTAATGTTTATACCTTCTGAATCTGATAAAAAGCCAGACTCCAACTGTCATTATATATATTGACAGTAAGACAGCATCCTGTATAAATAAGTATACTCCATTCCGTGATACCAATGCATACAGCATTTCTGTAATTAGTGCAGGCGGATTGATGAGTTTTAAATAAGGAAGTCTCTGACTGATAAGGAAACGGATGGCACCTGGAATGCTGAAAGCACCCATGAGCATGAATAAAAGCAAGATATTAAGTAAAACATCCTTTACTTTTAAGTTTACAATTCTTATCGTACCAACCAAGGCTCCGGTAAGAATACCTGCCAGTGAACCCATTGCAACTACAGCCATAAATAACTCAAGCTTTATGTTAAATGGATTACTCCAGGTTTGAAGGATGAAAAAGGAATATGCCATTATACAGACAGTATGCAATATAAATGCGGCTGCCAAATGTATCAAAAGCAATCTTCCGCTGGAAAAAGGACTTAATCGCAGTCTCTTACCTATATTAGAAACATCAGCCATAAGCTCCTTTATTTCAGCGAATCCCCATCTGGCTCCAATAATACAAAAAATTGCTGTGATATATAGGAATGACAGGTACTTATAATCCTGTACCATTACAGTACCGGTTAAATCATTGACATAGTCTATATTTATATTCTTTTCATTATTATCCTTCTTAGCAGTCTGTTGATTTTCATCTTTGCTAAAGCTGTTTCTAAGACCTTCTGATTGTAAGGCACTATCAAGATACCCCTTTATAGCTGCCTGCTTTCTCCCCTTCTCATTAACATGAAGCTCTAACACTTTGTCCCAAACCAGATAACCGTCTATTTGCTTCTGCTGTAATAGAATATCAAGCTTGTCCCTCTCTCCATATGTGATATGAAAGGTAACACTGTTTTTTAGAAAATCCGGAAGCGGTTCCTCATAAGGTGTTACTATCCCTATTTTTATTATCTGTTTGTTACTTTCCTCCGGTATGGATGAGAAAGTCAGATTAACAATTCCCATTAAAAGCAGCGGTAATAAACACGAAAAGAACGGTATTCTCTTCCGTCTGCACAATAATATAATTCTGGATCTGAAAAGTTCCAGATATCTGAAAACATCCATGATTACCTCGTATTCCTGCACTCGTCAAAGAAGCAAAGCAAAATTATTGCACTTTGCCGTATACTCATCTGCCGTGCATTGGACTGTTGTATACCTATTCTTTTAATTCCTTACCGGTTATCTCAAGATAAACATCATTTAGGGTTGGGATTTCAGTATATATCCTGCCGAAGGGAATCTTTTCTTCCTGCAGAAAATCCAATAATGCTATTAGATTATTTCTGCCTTTCTTAGCCTTCACGGTTAAAAATTGCTTATCATAACCAGCATCTGATACATTTGGCAGCTTTTGAATACTTCTAAGCTGTTCCTCTTCCAGGGAATAAGCTTCAACTGTTATTTTTTCACCCAAAGAAATCATATCTTTTAATTCTTCTTTTGTTCCATGTGCTATTGCCCTGCCTTTGTCAAGCATGGTAATATCTGTACAGATCTGTTCAACCTCTTCCATATCCTGTGAGATATAAATTATCGTTGTACCGTTTCGATTAAGTTCCAGGATAGAATCCATTATTTTCTTCCTGCTGTGTGGATCACTGCCTTCTAAAGGTTCATCCAGAATAAGAAGCTTAGGCTTATGAACAATCCCACAGGCAAAATTCAAACGTTTGAGCAGACCAGGACTGAGTTTTTTCGGGTAAAGCTTTATAAAATCCTCCAGTCCAAGGAATTCGATGGTTTCTCTGGTCAGTTCTTTTACCTTTTGCCTGTCCCCGGAATACAATCCACAAAAATATTCTATATTTTCAGCCAGAGTAAGTTCCGCAAATATTGCCGCTTCTTCCAGCACAACACCGAGGTTGCTTTTAATATCATATGCATCCTTTTCAAGGCCTTTTCCCCATATGAGAATGGAGCCTTTATCATATTTCTTAAAACCCAGCAGGCAATCTACCAGGGTTGTCTTGCCGCAGCCTGCCGGACCAAGAATTCCATGTATCTGCCCTTCTTCTACAAACAAATTAAGATAGTCCAAGGCTATAACCCTGTCATATCTTTTCACCAGATTCTTTACTTCGATCACCATAAAACACCTGCGTCCATTCTTTTTCTTTTCCTCATTATACGTTAATCAATTGACCGGTGCAATATGAATTGCTTTTTATTTCTCCTTTTGTTATTATATAGAAAACCAGCTTAGATAACGATAACGTTTATATTTAAAGAAACTGCTAAAGGAGAAGACTGACATGCCATACCTTTATGACAAAGTAATATTGGCTATTACCTGCTTGTTTTTATATCTGGCTTGTTTTCCTTCTGCCTACTCACCGGCTCATGTGATAATATTTGTCATACTGGCCTCTATAAGTACCTATACTGATAATCAACGCATTAAGCTTGCTTTATTTTTGCTGGCTTTAGGACTATGTCAGTACTGGCCCCCCAGCCTGTTATTAATGCCTGTCATTTATTATGAAATAATATATGGGTTATATAGCAGTCTCATCATATTCCTGCTGATTCCACTGATTACTAATTTTCAGGACTATAATATGAAAGGACTTGCTTTTCTTTTGCTTTTATTTACACTGGCCACCTTTTTGAAACACAAGACTCAAAAATATTGTCTTATGAAGGCAGATTATAACGAACAACGAGATGATTCAAAGGAATTGGCCCTTTTACAGGAAGAAAGAAATCAAAGTCTTTTAGAGAATCAGGATTACGAGGTAAATATGGCTACCTTAAATGAAAGAAACCGTATTTCGAAAGAGATTCATGATAATGTCGGTCATATACTCTCACGAGCACTTCTTCAGATTGGAGCCCTTCTGCTTATTACAAAGGACGAAACACAAAAAGAAGGTCTGTCCGCCTTAAAGACCTCTCTCTCCCAGGGCATGGACAGTATACGCTTAAGTATTCATAATATGTATGATGAATCTATAGATTTATATGCATCCATAGAAACTCTGTTAAAGGATTTCACTTTCTGTACTGTGGATTTCGATTACGATATACGAAATAATCCTGATATTAAGTTAAAGTATGCCTTTATAGCAATTATCAAAGAATCCTTGTCTAATATAATTAAGCATTCCAATGCTACAAAAGTTCAGATCAGTTTAAGAGAACATCCTGCCATTTATCAGCTGATAATATCGGATAACGGACAAATAGATGAGGATAAACGCCATCGATTTAAGGCATATGAAAAGTCACCTAATTATTATGATGGTATGGGCCTGCAAAATATTACCGATAGAGTGAAAGGCTTCCAGGGTAATATGAATGTAACCGTTGATAACGGTTTTAAGATTTTTATCAGTATTCCAAAACAGTAATTTTAAAAACTACATTTCAATGTGGTAGCAATGATATAAAAAAGAAATGAGGTATTTATTAAATGAAGGTCTTGATAATTGACGACGACAAACTTGTCTGCTCCTCCTTAAAAATCATATTATCCTCTGACAGCAATATTACGGTCTGTGGAAACGGATTTAACGGCGAGGAGGCTATAAAGCTATATCAGGAGACAAATCCAGACATTCTGCTTATGGATATCCGAATGGAACCCATGTCAGGTCTTGAGGCTGGTGAAAAAATACTTGCAGAATACCCAGAAGCTAAAATATTATACCTCACTACCTTTCTTGATGATGATTATATTATCAAAGCATTGAATATAGGAGCCAAAGGCTATATGCTAAAACAAGATTTTGAAAGTATACTACCTTCACTCCATGCAGTTTACAAAGGTCAAAATGTATATGGAAATGAAATTATAACGAAACTGCCAGAACTATTGCAGCAGCCAAACAGTAAGACCAATTATGGAAATTATGGAATCACAGATAAAGAATACGAAATTATCTGCAAAATAGCTGACGGGCTTTCTAATAAAGAAATTGCAGAATTATTATATTTAAGCGAAGGTACTATCAGAAACTATATCAGTCTGATTCTTGAGAAGCTTTCCTTAAGGGACCGTACCCAGATAGCTATATTTTATTATAAGAACAACTAGATCATTTATGAAAACCTGTTTTTCCGGGCTGACTTTTTCAAATTGTGATTAATTTTACGATTAGCAAGGCGTGATCTTGAAAGAATAACGGTGACTGCTGTACCCAAAATTCACAAACGCAGAATACCGAATGGTACCCCCTTGAATCCTATGTAATAACTTCAGACCCAACTTATTAAAAAGGTATACCTGGATTCTGTTTTACCCCAAAAAGTCTGATTTTTAATCCTGACTCATGGGGCAATTCATTCAATCCAGATATACCCTTTTTGATGTTTAGATTTAGATAGCGTTCTGCTTCTCTTTATTATATTTTTTGTCCGTTTAATCCAAAAATCTCCTATGTTTCTCTCATCAATCCAATAGCAAATAGTATCTATAATATATTTACACATGAATCAGCAGAAGTTAAGGAACTATATTAATCATTAACCTTAAAAGAAAACCCAGGATATTAATGCAAACAGTCCCAAAATCAACAGTGTTACCGGTGCAAAAATCAGAAATGCTGACAATAGCATGGCTGTAAAATCAAATCTTTCCAAATCCATGCCTTTGCTTTTCTCTGTATTTTTTTTACTTATTTTGTCCGATACTTCTTCTTCCCAGTTTTCATATTCAGACTCATTTGCAGTATTTTCTATTTTCTCACCGGAATCACTGCCTATAGAAATGTCCGGGGTATCTGGTGTATCAGAAGAACTATTTCCTATAGCTTTTTCATTCTTCTCCTTCAGCCAGTTCATTGCTCTCTCTGTTTTTTTCTGAAATAACACCAGATCACCCTCTTTTCTTATGAATTTATTATTTTATGATGGCAAGCCACGAAATGACCAGGTCTTACCTCTTCAAAATCAGGAACTACTTTCTTACAGATATCTGTTGCGTAACGGCAGCGTGTATGGAACTTACATCCTGTAGGAGGCTTAATAGGACTTGGAATATCACCTTCAAGAATAATTGCCTCTTTCTTGTTTTCCACATCTGTTGTAGGAATAGCGGATAATAACGCTTCCGTATATGGATGTGTGGGATGTGCAAATAACTCTTCTGTAGAAGCAAGCTCCACAATATTTCCAAGATACATAACCCCTACACGGTCACTGATATATTTGATAACACTTAAATCATGTGAGATAAAAAGGTAGGTCAGGTTTTCCTGCTCCTTTAAGTCCAATAACAGGTTGATGATCTGTGACTGAATGGAAACGTCTAGCGCTGATACAGCCTCATCACAAACAACAAATTTAGGCTTTAGGGCAAGTGAACGTGCTATACCGATACGCTGACGCTGACCTCCGGAAAACTGATGGGGATAACGGTGGATGAAATAAGGTGCAAGACCGCATTTCTCCATAACTTCCATTACATAGTTCTGGAGTTTTTCATCATTCCTGTCAAAGTATTTATGCGCAAGAAGACCCTCAGAAATAATCTGTCCTACAGTCATACGGGGATTTAAGGAAGAATAAGGATCTTGGAAAATGAGCTGTAGATCTTTGCGAAGTTTACGGCTCTCCTCTTCATTTAACTGTGCTAAGTTAATACCTTTATCTCTGTATACTTCATACTTGGCGAAATCCGGATTGCTCTCATATTTTTTCATGAGCATATAGATCTCATTTCGGATTTCTTCCAGCTCTCTCTCTTTGATCTTTATAATTTCTTCCTTTTTCTTAATCTGAAGTAATACATTCTCTGTACCTGCTGCAATCTGCTCTTGCGTTTTTCCTTTTTCCTTTAATGTGGAACGTAATCCTTCATAAGCTATTCTGGTATCGTTTAACTTTTCATTCAGCTTTCGGTATTCAACACCTGCTTTGTATTCTCTTACAAGAACCTCAGAAATAGGAGCCATGTCATCAGCTACAAAGAATCCGCCTACTAGCTGTACAACGTCAAGAAAACTATCTCTTGCATTTTTCTCTGCTTCTAAAAGCTGTGTTCTCATAGCATATTTCGCATCACCGTCAGGCAGTGCATCATACTGTTTCTTAACAGCAGCAGCCTTTTCATTCAGTACAAAATACTCTTTCTTCCTGTCAACCAGGCTCTTAAGAATATCCAATACATACTGAGGGGCTATTTCATCTACATCTCTTCCATAGTACATCGTACGGCCATCGGTCTGGTTATACAGCTGTAAAAGAGTACGGCCAAGGGTAGATTTACCGCAACCGCTCTCCCCTACCAGACCTAAGGTTTCACCTTCATAAATGTCAACGGTTATGTCATCATTGGCTCTTACATAAAGCTTTTCCTTTTGAACCATGCTCTTTTTTATAGGAAAGTACTGTTTTAAGTTCTGTACTCTGATTAATACTTTTTTGTCCTTATTTTCCATTTGCCCTTACTCCTTTCTCCGGATAAAAACAACGAACGGGATGCCCTTTTTCCACATCAACCAATGCAGGTTCTTCATTACGGCATTTATCCGTTGCATACTTACATCTGGGGGCAAATTTACAGCCCTTTGGAAGATCTAAGGGATGAGGTACCGCACCTGGGATAGCTTCCAAGCGGACACCGGTAGGTGTATCCAGTCTGGGAATGGAATACATTAACCCTTCTGTATATGGATGTGAATATTTGTTATCCTTTCCAAAAATAACTTTGGCAGGAGCCATCTCTACGACCTGGCCGCAATACATAACAGCAACATCATCCGCCATCTCATTAATAACACCAAGGTCATGGGTAATAAAGAGAATGGAAGTTCCGTTTTCTTTCTTTAATGCATTCATAAGTTTTAAGATCTGCGCCTGAATGGTAACATCCAGAGCAGTTGTAGGCTCATCGGCAATAAGAAGTTTAGGTTTGCAGGCAAGTGCCATTGCTATCATAACACGCTGTCTCATACCACCGGATAGCTGATGAGGATACTGTTTTGCTACCGCTTCAGGGTTTGGTATGTTAACCTGTTTCAGCATTTCCACCACTTTTTCAGCAGCCAGTTTCTTATTCATACCCTGATGGATGATAAAAGGCTCAGATACCTGTTTTTCCACAGTAAATACCGGATTTAAGGAAGTCATAGGCTCCTGGAAAATAACCGAAATATCATTACCTCTGATTTTCGCCATATCTTTTACAGATACATCTGCTAAGTCTTTATCATTAAAAATTACTTCACCGCTGTCTATATAACCATTACCATCTAACAGCTTTATTATACTCATGGCAGATACGCTCTTACCGCTGCCGCTTTCACCAACGACACCAAGTGTCTTACCAGCTTCAACCTTATAAGAAACGCCGTTAACTGCCTTAATTGTACCTTTTTTGGTTTTAAAAAATGTGTGTAAATCTCTTAATTCCAGTAATGCCATTGTAGTTCCTCCTAACGTTCCTGAGATTTCGGATCGATTGCATCACGCAGTCCATCACCGGTTAAGTTAATACAAATTACACAGATACCAAGTATGATGGAAGTAAATACCCATCTCCACCAGAAGCTCTGTATAACAATACTATTATTACTACCATAGAGCATATTTCCCCAGGTAGGTTGAGGTGCCGGTACGCCGAATCCTAAATAGGACAATGTTGCCTCTGTTAACATACAAGTAGCAAAATCCAGGGTTGCAGTAACTATAATTACAGAAACCACGTTGGGTAGTATATGTTTAAATACGATGGATAACTGCTTAACACCTACAGCCTTAGCCGCTGTAACGAATTCTTTCTCACGTTCGGAAAGCACCTGGGCACGAACCAGACGTGAAAGGCTTGGCCATTGTAAAAGACCCAAAATAACCATCATCAGATAAATACGCTGCGTTGAGGTAAGTGAATTACCCAATAAAGCAGAAAGTATCATGGCAAAAGGTAAAAAGGGAAGACCGGAAACGATTTCCACGATACGCTGTAAAACAATATCAAGTTTACCACCGAAGAAACCGGAAATTCCACCGATAACAACACCAATAATTGTAGAAATAACAACGGATAATGCTCCGATTGTCATAGACATCTTTCCACCATTAATTAATCTGTTTAAGATATCTCTGCCCAATTCATCAGATCCAAGGAAATAACCCTTTAATCCCCAGGTTAACACCTTACCGCTGTCAGTAATTGCATAATTCTGATAAGAGCCGGTATATACTTTAACGATATTACTCTTGCTAACGGATGCCGGAACGTCTGACTGTTTAAAGTTATTAAAGCCCCAAGCTACGACCTTACCACTTTCGGTAACAGCTGTATAGTGGTATCTTCCGCCTTCTATTGACACAAGCTTTTCAGATCCTTCCGGTATTTTTCCCTCTCCTCTTTCAGAAAGGTTACCCCAGACGAATACTTTACCCTCGCTGTTTACTGCTGCCATTGTAGATGCGGTTGCTGCAATATCTACAACTGTACCCATATTCTCAGGAAGATTTGTATAGCTGTTTGTCTGTCTTCCAAGGTATACTGCCTGACCGTCCTTGGTAAGTCCTAACAGTGCGTCAGAAGTAGCAGCAATTTTAGTGATCTGTCCCTGATAGGCATGGCTGTTTTTATAATCATTGTTTGCATCATTTCCAAAGAAATAAGTCTGTCCGTCATCTGTTAAAACCAGGGAGCACTGATAACCGGCAACAATATCTACCACATTTCCCAGTCCCTGTATTTCTTCAGGCACTTCACACTGCTTCTGTCTGTCACTGCCCCAGGCAAAAACCTGACCTTCTTCATTTAATGCCAGTATATGGTCAAAACCTGCAGATACGCGTTTAATCTTTCCCATACCTGTAGGAACATATTTTAAATTAAGGGTATTTGTAATCTTGGTCTTACCCCACATATATAACTGGCCTTCAGTGGATACTGCCACTGTATAAGTGGGTCCTACGGAAATCTCAGCTACCTTGCCCTGCAAAGATGAAGGGATATCCATCAGATCTCTTCCCGGAGCAACATTCTGCTGACTGGTTTCTGTATAAGATAAATCAAGCTTTACAAAGAAAGGTCCGATAATAACAATTGCAAATATTAATAAAAATACGATTAAGCCTGTCATTGAAAGTTTATTGCTCGTAAAGTTCTTAATAATAGTCTTTATAGGACCCTGCATCTGTTCTTCTTCTAATATTGATAATTTCTTCTCACCTGTGCCAAAGGCCTTAATGAATAGAAGCTGTAAGAAACTTCTTCTCTTTTTCGGCGTTTTATTATTTTCCATATGTGCGCCTCCTTCTATCGATTAACCCTGACACGGGGATCTACAAAACCATAACTTAAATCTATAATTAAGTTACCAACTAATGCGACAACCATATAAAACATCTGCACCGCAAGGGCAACATTATAATCCTGATTACGCAAAGCATCCATATAAAACTTACCCATACCGTTAAGATTAAACATTTCCTCAATAACTAATGAACCTGAGAAGATGCTGATGAACCAACCGATAATTAATGTAATAACCGGCAGTAAGGCATTTCTCCAGGCATGAGAATAGATAACAACCTTCTCTTTAAGACCTTTTGCTCTCGCTGTTCTGATATAGTCCATACGAAGAGATTCAATCATAGCTGCACGAACATATCTTGTCATACCACCTAATGATCCAATGGTCATTACAATCAAAGGCAATGTCAGATAATGCATTCTGTCTAAAAAGAACGCCAGACCTGTGCCTTTAAAATTCGGTGTGTTCATACCACTGACAGGGAACCATCCCAGTGTTACAGAGAATAAAAAGATACCGACCAGTGTTATAATAAATACAGGCAAACTGTATCCGACTATGGTAAGTACCTGTACTGTATTATCAAAAACAGAATTACGTTTTACCGCACAAATAATTCCTAAAGGAATTGATATTCCCAGGGCTAGTACTACTGCAAAAATATTGATAAAAATGGTGTTTCCCATAGGAGCTTTCACTATTTCAATAACCGGTTTCTTGTATCTTACAGAATTACCGAAGTCACCTTGTACTACCCCTCCTATCCATTTACCGTATTTCACGATTATGGGGTCATCAAGGCCCATCTGCTCTCTTAACTGCTCGTATCTCATTTGATACTGTTCCGGTTTCAACTTACTCTTCATGGGCTCCAACTCTGCTCTTGCCGGATCTCCGGGTATCAGATTATATAAAAAGAACATAACAAGAGACATGATAAAAAATACAAATACCATGTAAAGCACTCTTTTACCAATATACTTTAACATCCTTATTTCCTCCTACTTAATAACTTGTCTAAAAAAGACACGAAAACCGCTTCTATGAATTCTTATTATTTGCCTATCATGACTAAATAGGCTTCTTCACTGAGTTTAGATAACAGTGCGAGCCCTAAGCCCAGTGAAGAACCCTATTTATAAAGAAAGACTTCCTTGATGAGCCATGCAATCATCTTTTTTCATGAGAAATAGGGTATGAAACATACCCTATTTCATCAGCAATATAAATTACACTTGAACTTTCTTATTCTTCAACATAAGCTTTCATAAGAGCATATGACATATCCCAGATACCATTAGGATTATAGTTCTTTATNNAATCATGGTAAGTATTGGAATACAGAGGAAGATCAGGTAATAAATAGTTCCATCTTTCGATGAAGGAAACAAATTTGCTTTCGAAAGTTGTTTTATCAGTAGGATCAACTAATACCATATCTTTTGCAAGCTTGGATAATTCTTCATCTGTAATGAAGTTCGTGTTATCACCAGCTTTGATACGCTCAGGATCACTTGTATAAGTTGCAGCCTGATCATAGATAGGTGTAAATCCTGTTCCTAAGTTGTACATGTTGTAAGTAGGAACGGAGTATTTCTTATCAGTTGAACCATCTCTGTATAAGTAGCTTAATAACTCAGTAAAGGTCATTACTGTCTGATTGATCTGGATACCAGCAGCAGCTACGTCAGGGTTGTTCTGTAATTTTACTACTAAAAGGTCGGAAACTGCATTCTGCTCGGAAGAAGCCCATTCAATGATAAGAGGCATATAGGTTCCGTCATCAAGTTTCTTGTAACGAACACCTGTAGTATAATCTTTACCATCTTTGTCATATACCCAGCCGCCTTCTTCTAATGCCTTAACAGCATTATCAAGACTGTATGCATATGCATTTAACTTCTCATCAAGTGTATCCTTTGTATCCTGGTACATCCACATAGCAGGTCCGTAAGGTCCGTTTACAACAGAACCGAAACCGCCTGTGAAAGCTTTCGCGAAATCATTACGATCTAACAGCTGTGCGATAGCCTGACGAACTTCAACGAACTGTGTAGGTCCGAAATCACAAACGAACTGTAATTTACCATATCCGTTACGGTCATAAGATGTATAAGCAAATCCGCCCTTGTCAACTAAGTCAAGACCAGCATTGATCTCATCACCACTTGCCATACCGTTTAACAGGTCAACAGAACCAGTCTTTAACTCATCAAGAGCTGTTTCAGTTGTAACTTTTTTGTAGATAATTGTTTTGATAAGAGGTTTTAAACCTTCTTCATCACCTGCAAATTTAGGGTTAACTTCAATTACAGCTTCTTTAGAAGACTCATTAAAGCTAACTGCATTGTAAGGTCCGCATGTAATTGCAGGTATTGTAGTTCTGGCAGCATTGATTTTTGCTTCATAGTTTTCTAATGTAAAGTTATCGGAAAGATATGCACCTTTTCCGTCATCAGCGATTGTAACCTGATCATCAGTATAGAAAGAAAGCTTTGTAGGCTGAACAGATACCAGACCTAACTCATAGAAGTAAGGAAGATTAGCTGCATCAATGGTTACAGAAAATGTATCATCACTTATTAAATTAACGCCGGAAAATTCTTTTGTCTTACCGGATGAATAATCAGCAAAGCCTTTGAAGTACATACCAACGATAGTATTGTTAGCTCCCATATCAGCAACTAATTTGGAAGACCATAAAAGCAGGTTAGCTACATAGTCTTTTGCTGTAATAGGTGTTCCATCGTTCCAAACAAGTCCGCTGTTAATTGTCCATGTATAAGTCTTGGAACCATCTTCATTATCTGTAACTTTATTGTCTTTAACAACAGTCTTATCGACAATGAACTCACCTGCGCTTGTTACAGCTACAGTTGAATATCCGTTAGTCATCTGATAAACGTCATTATCAGCAGCACCGTTCTGGAAGAAAGGAATGAATTCACCGCTTAAGTCAGTTGTACTACCGATGATAATCTGTCCTGTAGGTTCTGTGGGGGTTGCAGGAGCCTCTGTTGCTGTTGGCTCTTCTGTGGATTCAGTAGGTGTTGCTGTAGGCTCTGTTGAGATTCCGGTGTCATTTTTGCCCTTGCATCCTGCAAGCGTAAATACCATGACAACGGTCAGCAATAATGCTAACACTCTTTTTTGCATAAAATTTCCTCCTTAATATATTGTTGATATTGTTCTAACAATAAATACCCGAATTTTGCTATGTATTTCGCCACTTTAATGCGGTGAACCTTTAAATCATTAAACTATTATACAAAAAAAGCCTTTCTTCATTGACATTCAATGATTTAGAAAAGCAACCTTGCAAATATTCATATTAGACAATATCTTAACGACTTTAAGCCGTCATCACAAGTTGTATTATATAATACAATTAATCTATTGTCAATAAATCTTTACAAACAGTGAGTTTATCTATAATTATGCAGGATTTATATTGTATTTAGTGCTTTTCCACCCTTGTTAAATGCAAAAAAATACAATTTATTTGATAACTTATTTATTTTCTACAAGATTATACAGATACCCTTTGTAAGTCCAATCATTCTATCCTGTTATTATGTACAAATTTCCAGCTGATTATTGGCAAATTAACGAAACATTTTATAGGTATAATGGCTTATAGCTTTATGCAATTGTAAATTTTATTATATTACGGTTTAATATTTTGTAAAAAATGTTATATTACCCAAATTCATATCGGATAGATTGTAATTAAAATCTTCCATCATGAGAAAAAGTACTCCCTATTTCATTACTTAATCACCTGTTTATTTCATATCCTTATGTATCTATAGGCTATCGTCAAGCAGGAAAAGGGACTCATACCTTTTTATCCTATCCTCTTTTCCAAAGCATCCGTCTTTCTATTTAGCAATTCATGCACATGTTCAACTTCATCTAAAATCATACCATCCATTGCTTTTAGCTCCGCCGTGTCTTTCATCTGCTGTCTCTTTAATTCTTTTAACGTCTTCTCAAAATCCAATATCTTGTCAAGTATCAAATCAAGTTTTTCTGCATCAGTCATTTTACTTTCCCCCATAAATTTTACTAATTCAAATCTTATCATCATAGCATGAATTTTTCAAGGGAGCTATTACATTTATACGAAATATTTCTGAATATTAAACACAAAAACTTATAGGAAAGCAAAAATCAGGGCCGATTACTCGGCCCTGTAAAACTTACTATTATAGATACAAATTATAAATGGATAAAACAACAGTACATCTAATAATCTGTTTTGTTTTCAGATTTACGCTACGCAAACATTTGCAGCTTTAATCTTTTTGCTGCTAGGATCTCTTTCAATGTCAAAAGTAACTCTTTGACCTTCATCAAGACTCTTAAATCCACTAGAAGAGATTGCTGAAAAATGTACGAACACATCTTCCCCACCATTTTCATCTGTAATAAATCCAAATCCTTTTTGTGCGTTAAACCATTTTACAATACCGTTATTCATTTACGATACCTCCATTATAATATTTGTATCAAAGTAAATAAAAAAGTTGACCCTATACACAAACCAGTTAAAAGAACGACTTGTATGTATATTAGGCCAACTCTGTTAAATTCATTGATTATGTTTTACATAATATCACAGTTAATACCAAAAGTCAACCATTATTATTTAAATAGATTTATTCTGTGATTTATTTCTTAGTACCGGCTACCAATGCCGTCTTTGACTTGTCCAAATCATCACACTGATTATTACAGGCAGTCATATGTAATCATATATTAATAATCACTCTTAATTTTCTAATCCACTTGAAATTTAACTATATTAAACTGTGAATTAATAACCAACCATAGTTGTGGGTTATAAATATTTATATTCCAGATTCCTGAGCCATGGAGATTGTATTTAACTACTAAACTTAGAACTGCATTAATACTTCTTGCATCTATAAACCAGACAATATGCTGTGTATCTCCACTGGTATATTTAAAAAATGGTGTTTGAGATAATATGTCGAATTCAATCTTTGCACCATATGTACTGGCTAAATTTATAGCACCATCGTAGGAAAGTACATTAATATTTGATAAACCTGGTAAAAAAGGCAGCTCCCAGTCATAACCAATCGTTGGGATTCCTATAATTATTTTTTCCGGAGTAATAATAGAATTTACGTAATTTAAAAATACCTCCAAATCATTAATCGAACTTATTGGAGCTGGTGGGTTTACATTTGTAGCCCATTGATAATTCATAAAAATAATATTTTGTGATAATTGATCTAATATAGAATAATCCACTCTTTCAAAACTAACATCAGCTCCAATATTGCTAAGATTAGGGTCAACTGTTACAAATACTAAATATCCCTCACTATTTAAACGTTCGGTAATAAGAGTGAAAAATGAATTATAATATTGTATATTATTTACATTAATATATTGAAAAGAAATATTGACTCCTCTATAGCCTTTTATCCTTAGGATGCTTAAAAGATTCTGTATATAACTAATTTGAAAATCTGGATTTAATAATAAGTCAATTTCATTTACAATATTCGCCTTACCTGTTATCGTTAAAGTAGTTAGTAACAAAAGTGGAACAACACCATAGGATTTTGTAATTTCAATAATCTGAGAATCATCTGAATAAGAAATGATATCTCCTTCTCTTGTTGCTGTATAATTTACTATTGATAGGTAAGTAAGATATGGTAACGTTTTTGCTAATACACTTTTATCAATACTGGGAGTGGTGTTTCCATGCAAAGTAATATGACCTTTTTTATTATAACTTATAATAATTGTTTCCCCAGGATAAATATATTTTCTATCTGAAAGAAACGGATTATTCATAAGTAGTTGCATGGTCGAGATATTAAACGCTTCTGCTATACCAGTTAGACTGTTTCCTTCTTCAACTCTATAAACAACCTCTGGAATCGCTATGACAAGCGCTTGACCTTCTACTAAATTATACGTATTTTCCAAACCATTATCTAAAATCAACATTTCTTCTGTTATACCATAATAAGCAGCTATCGACTGTAATGTTTCACCTTGCTGTACAACATGTATCTCCATAAAGCCTCAAATTATCATTTATTTAAATATATGACTATTCTTTTTATAAAATCCATATTACTCATAACAAAGTTTAATTAATAATCCAAAGAAATTCTCTATACTATTAAGTTGTTATGGTCAACTAATCCTCTGATTCTCCTATTTTAATGATTTTATATCTAGTTATCAAATAGTTATCACAGCATGAAAAAAGCACCCATCCGGATGCCTTAATATCATTATTCAATCCAATCTCTACAACCATTGACTTTACTACATTTTCTTCAAGCTGGAAATGGGACTCGAACCCACGACTTCCTCATTACGAGGGCATAAAGTGGCCTATTGCATATCTATGCCCTCATCCTTAAGCACTGATTTCACTGCATTTCTCACTTATTTATCTATGTATCCTAAGGTAGTCAAATGTCCATTTTTATGAAAACAAACCCCAAATAAACCCCTTATTTTATATAGTGTTTAAAATAATCGCACTGCAAGTATCCATAAGACTGCGATATTGAAATCCACATTGATTCAAGATCACTTTCTATTGTTTTTATATATTGTAATAATTCATTCTTAGAACATTTTCCAATTACTGCATTCTCAAGCAAATCAACTAAAGCTCGACTGCGAGAACTAAATAGTCTTTCTTTCTTATAATTTATATCTTCTACTCTTGTGATGTAAAAGAAACCCTCAATTTTTTTTAAATAACTATTTAAATTCCTATTGTGGTTGTTTTCTTGTAAGGCTAAAATCAAATATCTCATCTGTGTTCTTATAGTCCATAATTCATTTCTCATTTGTTGAATTTCTTTTAAAGCCATAAATAATTCTTCATCACTATTGCTATTTTTAATAAGTTCATAACTATTACGGAAAACGTAAAAGTAATTTTCGACTAATTTTTCAACTTTAGAATGCAATGGCATGATAATTATTTCAAAGCCTTCTATCCTATGAATCTTTTTACTCTTGATTAAATTTATTCCATTTTCAAGTAATTCAATAATTATATTTAAAATAGTATCCATTATGTAATTTCCTTTATATTATTAACTTTACCATAATTATACCCCTCATAGAATGCTATCAGATATTAATTATATCTTCTATTAACTGAACTTCTGTTTTTCTTCAGTATTTTCTTTGCCATTTCACTTAAGATTCCATGTTTCGAATTATCGATTATACTTGATATATCATTACTAGAATATTGCGTTCCATTGTTTTTAGTGTATCCTTTTTCCTTGAGGTACTCTAATACACCACTAATTTTTTCAGTTTCGATATAAATTTTTAATACATTCTCTTCAAAATGCTTTTGATCTAAAATTATAGGCTTGCTTAATGCTGCTTTACACTTATTNNTACACTTATTTAAATAAATTATTTGTTCTTCTAATTCGTAAACAGTCATGTGATAGACCTCCTGTAAGTATTTTTCCCATTATAATCCAAAATCATAATGTATTCAACTCAAAAAAACACCTTACTTCTGTAAAATACCTTTCATCACTCCCCTACCGTATAAGCTTATCACTCCAAGGCCTAGACTTTGCAACTGGACAGCGGTGTCGGTCTGCTCTCTTAATGCTGCATGAACTGCAGGGTCTATGTTCGTGATTTCTCTTGTGGATCTCTTTTCATGGGTTCGACATGGTGTCGAGGGTTGCCAAATGGACAGCGGTATCTTTTTAGCAAACCTACAGACAGTGGTTTTTATAGGTTCAACATCATGTTGAACGGTAATGGCTCCCAGTTGCGCCGGCGCAACAGAAAAATACTTTCTCCGTTTAAAGCCGATTGTTAGGACTCCTCATTTTTCAGTAGTCATGAAGGAAGAGTGAATCTTCCCCAGTCCAAAAGAGGACACGATCTAATTAAAATAAGGCTGTTAACTCACCACAGAATTATGGTCAGTATTCTTCCCTTAGGACGAAAACCGTACGAAGCAGTCTTAATGTCTCTACGAAATCCGTATGAAGATAGGTCAGTCCAATACTGGACACACCTTCGCCCGTTTTTCGGATGAACGATATTCGTCGTTCCGGATGTGATACACACTTTATGAATACCCTTGCAGCAGCTCATCATCTACCCAGCCCATGCGCTTGGCATATCTTAACTCATTCTTATCCAGCATATTATACCGGCTACATTCGCACCAGTATTTCACCCTATCCGCACTAAAGGGCTTATCCGCATCCCATAGGCCTGTTTCAATGGCCAACCGTCTTATGCCGGCATTTCTCTTGATAAGCCTTATGCTGTACTTAATAGACTGATCAACGGCTGCTCTGCTGATATTAAACTGTTCAGCTATTCGCTCTAATGCCAGGTTATCTATGTATCTAAGCTTTATTATCTGGACTTTCTTATCATCCTTAAGCACCATGCTTAGTATGTCCCACAACTCACCCTTTAGCTGCTCCTGGGATACTCTTTCGATTACTTCACCTTCCAGATCTGTATCACTGGCCACCGTATCAACAAAGGTTATGCTCTCATCCTCTCCGATCGAAACCATTTCATCAAAGCTCTTAACCTTATCCCGGAACATGAAACGCTGTAGCTGCTCCACTCCCTTATCAGATATCTGCAGCCACCTGGCATATTCATGAACGGATGGTTCTCTATTGAAGTTCTGCAGGAAGTGAGCCGTTAACCGGTTGTACTGATATACCTTTTCTTGCTTATGCACCGGTACCCGGATTACCCTGCCACTATCCTCTAGGAATCGTTTAACAGCTTGCCTGATCCAGTAAGGAGCATACGTCATGAATAACACTCCCTGGCTTGCATCGTAGTTCTCTACAGCCTTTACAAGACCGAAATAGGCTTCATGCATTAATTCATCCATTTCAATGATTGGAGTGCCGTTATGGTCACTCTGGCAAGCATAGCGGTACTTCTTAACCACGGAAAAGATAATGCCCTGGTTCTTTATGTAGAGCCTTTCCATATTACCGGCCAGATCTGTTCCCTGCTTGATGAGCTGCACTAATTCTTCATTACTCATGTTATCATCTCCTTAATTTTGGGTACAAAAAAACTACCAACTGAATGTTGATAGTTGGTAGTTATCTATAAATACTATTTACCTTTGCAGTACAATATTTAAGTACTCTATAGCGTTTAGAGACGTTTTTTCCCGGTAATATTTTCCGGATATATCTTTGAAAGAAATTTCCATATTCTCATTCTCTATTTCTTTCTCAAATCTTGCCCATAAATTTGCATCCCCATTATGAAATTCAGCTATTTGTGATTGAAACAATGCTACTGGAAGATAGATTTTAACAACATTAAAAGGTTTAACTATATAATGATCTGTTGTTACAGATCCTATATCACTATAATCTTCTGCATTTATTCGTCCTAAAGAATATTGACCACAATTGAAAGATACCTGACTTATTATTAATGGTCTCTCCCCAGTATTAGTAACAACAAGATATGGAATTTCTTCTAGTAAACTAAAATTTACAAACTTAACCGTAGGACTTATCATGCTGTTTTGCCTTTTTAAATTTATTGCAATCACTATCGTTGCAATTACTCCAATCCATTCCCCAATAGCTGAAATTGCATCCCAGCTATTTTCCAATTTAGGATTATACACTATTCTAAATCCTAAACTATAGATTAATAAAATTAATGCTATAATCGTAGATCCATAAATTATTCTTTTTCTTTTCATTTTTACCTCTTACTATTATTAAAAAATTTATAAGGTATTAAAATAATACACCATTTTCTACCAACTATCAATATTCAGTTGTCAATGTTCGTCAATTTACTTCTCGTTGCGCCGGCGCAACTGTTCTGACGTCAGAACGGAACTATACCGGAGATCTCCGGTTAGTGTTTCGACGTCGAAACAGGCTCAACCCCTTTTTAGGGTGTTAGAAGTATTAGGATACTATTTTATTTCTTCATATTCTCAATACAGCCCTGCCAGTCTATAAGATACTTTTCCATGTCATACAGGCTAAATAAATACAGACAATGACTTAATGCATAACTGATAGCCCTTGGAGAATACCGCTTTTTAAAGAAGATAACATATCTCTGATAGGATGATAACAATTCTGATGTGCAACAACACTTATAGCCCTGGGAACTCCCTTTTCGCTGGTCAGCGTATAAGCCTGTTCCAGATACAACCGTATATTATTGATATCATTGTCTGTAAGCTCTGTTCCTTCTCTTGCCCACCATGAATCTCCGACAAAGTCTATTTTATTGGTTAATAAGTTATACTTGAATTTACCCTTTAACTTTTCATCAATCGCAAGTGCAAGGACACAATTCCCCATTGTCTGTTTTATTTCATTTCTACCATTAACCGCAAATTCTTCTATTCTAGTTGGTAGTTGAGAAGCTCTGCTATCGTTTCCCATCTTTTCGCAGTTTTCCACTCCTTCACCGCCTCCCCCTGCTGCTCTTTTTGTAGTTTCTCAAATTTCTTATCGCACTCCTTTATATACCACTTTGCTACACTCTTCATAGCCTTATCATCTTCGGCCTTCCACCTGGCGAACCATTCATTATAGGCCTGTATAACATCCTTCCGTCCTATGCCGGTTAACTTGGCAGCTACTGCAGGAAGAAACAATTCATCACATATACTGTAGCCGTAAACTTTTTTGTGAAAGTCATCGTCAAAGACTGTAGTTTCATTGATTCCCTCGTAAAATGATAACTTACTTGGCACCTAATCACCTACTCGTCTAATTTTACCGTAATTCTTACCGGCCGGCCCCTGTTCCTTGATCTCACTGTTAAGATACTGTATGAGCTTGTCCAGATTAATAAGTCTTTTATTACCAGACATAAACACCGGCAGCACTCCGGTTTTAATCAATCGGTTGATATGATACTCTGTGAAGCTTGTTTCAGGATCCAACTGCTTAAAATATTCCGCTGCCTGGTGAGCTGTTCTCATACGTGCCAATGTAGGTACACTTTGCGATTCTTCTTTCACTGGAAAGAAAGCACCTGATTCCTCTGTCCTATCTTCTTTCATACCAATGTTAGTTACTCCATCCTGGCCAAGTTGTCCTATAATGGTGAATGCCTGGAAGTCACTGTGAGCTGTTCTTGTAATTCTCTGCCCTTGATAATCACCAGTTATTATGTACTTCATTGTTTCGCTCCTTCCTGCGCTAAGCTTAAGTTCCGCAATAATATGGTTGTTTCGCTGTCGGCTCCATAATAATACTCAAGATTTCCGCATACTGCTTCCCACATCAAAGTTAAATGTTGAGTAATCATGTCAGTGTGATCGTTCACGTTTCCGGTTTGAACCACTTCATACTGTTCCTTTGCTTCAATCCGGATTTCGTCATCCTCGTCCATCAAATCAACACAACTAAGATAATATTCTTCAAATGACTTGATGATCTGTTCTCTAAAAGATTCATACTTACTTTCATCGAATCCAGGGCAATCAATATAATGTAACTTAGGCTTAAATTGTATAATTCTCTTTTCCATATTTTCCTTTCTGTTCTGACGTCAGAACAATTTGCATTATAGATTCTTAGGCTTTCAGATTCGCCTTGATCAGATTGATGTTACCTTGTCGGATTGACATGGTGAAATACTGTACTGAAACATATTAATTCTCAATCAATTTCGTTATATCAACTTCGAGAGCTTTACTTATTAATCCCGCTGATTTAGTACTTGCATTTCTTTTCCCTGCAATATAGGCATTGATTGTATTAATTGATAGACCTGTTGCATTTGCTAAATCAGGACAATTCATTGCTTTTCTGGCCATACATAACTGCATTTCTTTAATATTAATCTTTATAGCAATCTCCTCCTTCCAATTAATCTTTTTTGTACTAACAAGTTTATTATATTGTGTTTTATGTACTAAGTCAAGAACATTTTGTTTTTTTTGTACTAATTTCTATTTACAATGTACTAATAATATGATTTAATATGCATGGAGGTGATTTTTTGGGAATCGGAATTAAAATAAAAAATATATTAGAGCAAAAAGGAATGACAATAAAAGAATTATCTGAGAAAACAGGAATATCAATCAATACTTTATATGGAATCACCAAAAGAGACAGTAAAAATGTCAGCCAAGATACTATAAAGAAAATAGCACAGGCACTGGAAGTTAATTCTTTGGAACTTTTAGATATTGAAAAAATTATTGCTTTAGCTGAAAAAGCTAAAGACTCTGGAGATATTGATAGTGCTGAGATGTTACTCAATATTGGCGAGCACGTATATAGAAAGCAGTATAATTCTAAATCACGCTTGTTAATTGCCTTTGATTTTCTTAATGAAACAGGCCAAGAAAAAGCTATTCAATATGTTGAAGATTTGAGCAAAATCTCCGAGTATGTTAGCAATGAATACATTGATCTGTTAAAAGCAAATAATCCTTCTGATACTTAATATTTCAATAAACGCCTGTAACTATACATTGACAATATAATATGCTTAATAAGGCAGCCGGTAGGACGGTCATGCCATCCGTTTCGAGTCTTGCGAAAGGGGTGGTGCTTATGTACATTACATATGGTGATTTATTTACATTTGTAATTATGCTTGTAGCTATCATTACACTCGTTAGAGATAACAAGCGCAAAAAATAGCCGTCCTCTACTCCGCTAAAAGTTAGGACGACTATTTTGTAGTTAACCAAATATTTTACCGGAATGGATAGGTGCATCTATCCCCCGGCTGTCTTGATAAGCATATTATACATCTTTAGTACTAAAGTGTCAACGTGTCATAATGTTAAAAACCGCCCCTGCTACCAACAAGGACGGCTTAAATAGATACCATATAAGCAAGAGCCTATACAATATACTCTCAACAGGTTTATTGTAACATACAGGCTCTTTCATTACAATACGAAAGGATGTTTGATACAATGGCTACAGTAGAAAAAAGAGGTAACAGCTACCGAATTACAGTAAGTAATGGTTATGACGTGACTGGCAAACAGATCAGGGAGAAAACCACCTTTACACCAGATCCGGAAATGACTGAGAAGCAGCAGAAGAAAGCTCTCGAGAAATTCATTTTTAATTTTGAGGAAAAAGTTAAGAACGGAAAATACTTAAGTGGGGAGAAAATGAGCTTCCTGGAACTAAGCGAATACTGGAAGAAAGAATATGCTAGTAATCAGCTCGAAGCAACCACCCTTGAGGATTATGTGGAAGAACTAGAGAAAAAGATATTACCGGCATTAGGCCATCTAAAAATAGCAAAGATTAAACCTGCCCACCTGCAAAGCTTTTATAATAATCTTTTAGAGGATGGTGTCAGAAGGGATGGAAAATCCGGTGGCTATAGTCCTGTTACAATCAAAAAAGATCATGCTATAATCAGCAGCATATTATCTCAAGCCGTATTATGGCAATTCATTGAATCGAATCCCTGTGATAGAGTAGCTCCCCCAAAGAATAAGAAACTATCAGAAGATATAAAACATTTTACCTTAGAGCAGGCTGTTTATTTCTTAAATGCCCTTGAAATGGAATATACAACTAAATATAAGGCTCATGATAGAACGGACGATACAGGGAAGAAATATCACGTTCCTGAGTACATTGAAACCAGAAGCATACCGACACAGTTTAAAGTTTTCTTTAATCTGGCTTTATTCGGTGGATTAAGACGTGGTGAGTTAATCGCCCTTACCTGGGATGATATCAGTTTTACAAGTAATTCTATTAGCATAAATAAATCTACAGGCTATGTGAATAAGCAAATGATCACAAAAGCCCCTAAAAACAAAAGCTCTATTCGTGATATAACATTACCCTCTCCGGTTATGGATCTAATCAGGAAGTATAGAACTGAGCAATTAGAATATAAGATGTCCATCGGTGATCAATGGCAAGGCGATAACTATGTATTTATTCAATCAAATGGTAAGCAGATGCACCTGGCTACTCCATATGGAACTTTCAAGGACATTGTTAAGAAATACAATAGAACGATGGAAAACGAAAAAGACAAGCTGCCAGATATACCTCTGCATGGATTAAGACATACCTCTGCTAATCTCTTAATTGCAGAGAATGTTGATATCCGAACCGTATCAGCAAGACTGGGACATGCCCAAACCAGTACAACCATGAACATATATGCACACAGTCTTAAAAAGATGGATGAAAAAGCAGCTATCGCATTAGATAATATATTAATAAAAAAAGCTTAAAACTATCGGAACGCATTGTCATGATGCGTTCTTTTTTGTAGCAACAAACCCCAATTAAACCCCAAGCACGAAAAAAGCACCCTTTCGGATGCCCTGACTTCTTTAGATAATCTCTACAACTATTGATTTTACTGTATTTCTTATAAGCTGGAAATGGGACTCGAANNGACTTCCTCATTACGAGTGAGGTACTCTACCAACTGAGTTATTCCAGCACATAAAAAATCGAGGTGACGGGATTCGAACCCACGGCCTCTGCGTCCCGAACGCAGCGCTCTACCAATCTGAGCCACACCTCGTTTTTAACATTCATGAATTAATCTCGCCAAATTATTATGCTACTTTCCAAGAAAAAAGTCAAGTAAAAAAATTCTTTTCTATATAATAATTGGTATTATTTTATGAATGAGTTTATACTGGCAGAATATATATTATTAGAGTGATTTAATGAGGTTAGGTTGCTTATGGAGATTTATCTGGTAAAGCAAGGTGATACCATTTATTCAATAGCAGAAGCATATGGAATATCCCCTGAAACTCTAATAAGAAATAATGGTATAATCAACTACGATAATCTGGTAATCGGACAGACTATTGTTATCGTATTTCCCGAAGAAGCCTACCTTGTAAAGGAGGGCGACACTTTATTTGATATAGCAGCCACTCATAATGTTACTCCCCTTGAATTATTAAGGAACAACCCTGCACTGTCCGGCCGCCGTTTTTTATATCCGGGGGAAGAATTAGTTATCCGATACAATAATGCCAACGGACGCCTGAAAACTAACGGATATGCTTATCCCTTCATTGATTTTACTGTACTGATAAAAACACTTCCCTACCTGAGTTTCTTAACCATTTTTGCTTATCAGTTATCTTCAACCGGTCTTCTTTCAGGCTATGATGATGCTGATATTATTAATAACGCTAAAATATATGGTGTAGCACCGATTATGTTTCTAAATACATCTGACAGTGCTATTGCAGCTGAACCGTCTTCTTTTTTTTCCAGAAGTATTTCCTATGAAGTATTAGATTACCTGATAACTCTTATAATAGACAAAATAGAAGAAACAGGTTATTCCGGTGTCAATCTATTTCTTGAAAACATTACACTGGATAACTACCCAATAATTGTTGACAATGTAAAAGTCCTTTCCTCCCGTATGAAGGAAGAAGGACTTATTACAATGTTTACACTTACTCCGGAAATCTTTAATCTGCCCCCAGGTATTACTTATCTTGACATTGATTATTCAAACCTTGCGCAAGCTGTTGATTATATTATCCTGGCCTCTTATAATTGGGGTTTTACTTTTGGTCCCCCTGCTGCTGTCACACCAATCGAAACAGTAACACAGAATCTTGATTACGCTACCTCTGTAATTCCCTCCAGAGAGATTTTTATTGGTATCCCAATAATCGGATACGACTGGAAATTATCCAGTGATGGAAATTATACTGTAGCCAATGCGCTCAATTCAGATGCTGCTATTATGCTTGCCTCTGATGTTGGCGCAATTATAGAATTCGATACTGCCTCTATGGCTCCGTTTTTTACATATACCAGCAGAGACAATAACACTGATGTAAATCATATTGTCTGGTTTAAAGATGCCAGAAGCATTCAAACCCTCTATGGCTATACCCAGGAATATATGCTGGCCGGGGCAGCTGTTTGGAATATCATGCACTTCTTCGAACAGATGTGGTTTATTATAAATACCCAGTATCAGATCATCGGTCCCTATGATGAATTTTAACCTGCTCTGTTAACTGTTTCTATTCTCTCCCCAGAAGCATATACCAATAGCTCCCGGACCAGAATGTGCTCCTATACTGGGGCTTATTACATTAATAATGACATTGGAATCTTTCACTGTTTCTTTTATTAACCTGGCAACATACTCAGCTTCCTCTGCTGCATCGCCATGAACCACACAAATGGGTAAACCGGCGGCGGAGCCTTCTATGGTGACAGTATTTTCTGCAGCAGCGGTGTTCTCTGCCATGGTGGTGTTATCCACCTCACCCATTTGCTTAACCATATTTGCAACAATGGTGGATAAGGACTTTTTACGACCTCTTACAGTTCCCGCAGGCACTAATTTTCCTTCGTCATTCACTACAAGCACCGGCTTGATATTTATCATGCTTCCGACAAAAGCTGATACTTTAGAAATTCGACCTCCGCGCTGAAGGTGAAACAGATCATTAACTGTAAATTGAACACAGAAGTTACTTAAATGCTTTAAAAGCCAGTCTGCTATCTCATCAATTCCTTTTCCGGCTTCCTTTAGTTCCACTGCTTTCATAACCATTAAACCCTGTCCCAAAGAGGCATTTAAGGAATCCACAACTATAATCTTAGCATCTGTATATTCTTCGCACAATTCTCTGGCACCCGCTGCCACATTACTGCAGCCACCGCTTAAGGCTGACGAAAAACTAATATGTAATACTTCTTTACCTTCTGTTATAAGCTTAAGAAAAGTAGAATGTATGACAGCAGGATTACTTGCCATTGTCGTAGGCATTAACCCACCACGCATACTATCATAAAATTCTTTTGGCGTCAGGTTTACTTCATCACCGTATACTGTATTATTCAATTCATAATAATGGGGGATGATTACTATCCCCTTTTCACTTATGTAATCAGGCAGTAAATCACTGTTTGAGTCAGTCGTTATAACAAAATCCTTCATCCTTCATCTCCCTTATGTTTTTATGTAAACTTATAGATACATTATACCTGATAGCTTACACGGTTGTACAGCTTTTAATTGTGAATCTATAATATGTGTTTCAGCTATTTGTATAAATTCTAATGGTTTATATTTATATTTAATTAAGACCTTATCCTTTTTCAAGCTAGTATTATATATAAATATACACTTATCCTAATGAACAATAATAAATACAGCATTATAATATCAATACTCAAAAAGATAATACACCTTTAAAAGTTAATTCTTGCAAAAATAGAATAATAAATCTTTAATCTCTATCTTTTAAATACTTCAAATATGAAATTTAATAATCAAAAACCCTGCAATCATATGAAAACAGCGAATTGTGCAAAACAGAAAGAACGAATGCGCCTCTGGAAAAGACTTCTTATACCTTGGAATGAAAGCATGAGTTCTTTCTGTTTGCACAATTTGCCGTCCCCTTGTGACCTCCCCCTATCCTTCCTCTAAAATAAAATGTGTGAAAATGCCTTTTTTTTTCACACCATTCGTCATATTTTCATATAATACAATATAAATAAACCGGAGGAGCCTATGGGAGAAATCTTAAGAATTAATAACGTCGTATACACTTACCATAGTTTAGAAGGAGAAACTCTGGCCCTAAAAGATATTTCCTTCCACGTTGATGACGGCGAATTCCTAGCTATCGTTGGGCCAAGCGGATGCGGTAAATCAACATTACTCTCATTGATTGCAGGACTTATATCACCTGACACTGGTGAGATTTTAATAGATGGAAAAGATTTAAAAGCATCTGGAAAAAATATCGGATACATGCTACAAAAGGATCATTTACTGGAATGGAGATCCACACAAAAGAATCTTACTCTCGGACTCGAAATACAAAATAAACTAACAGAAAATAGTTATGTTATGATAAACGAGATGCTTTCTACTTACGGATTGATAACCTTCAAAAATTCTAAACCCTCTTCTTTATCCGGCGGAATGAGACAACGCGCCGCATTGATTCGAACTCTTCTGCTGGAACCCGATATTCTTCTTTTGGATGAACCCTTTTCAGCTTTGGACTATCAAACCCGCATCGAAGTATCAGATGATATCTGGGGAATTATCAGAAAGGAGCATAAAACTGCCATTCTTATTACCCACGACATATCAGATGCAATGATTACGGTAATTCTACCAATTATTTTCTACATAATTCACCATATTTTTCATTCTGCATATACTAATAAAAAAAGTAAAGGAGAATTGCAAATGAATTCAGACAGAGACAAAAATAAAGATGTGCAACAATCAGACTGCTGTGGCGGCTGGTCAAACAATCCTTGGGGCAGAGATCCCTGGCGTTCTGGCCCTTGGGGTCCCGGTCCCGGAAAACCTCCTTGGGGCGCAGGTTCCTGGGGCCCTGGGCCTTGGGGTAATGGTCCCTGGGGCCCTGGTCCTGGAAAAGGTCCTNNAGGTCCTTGGGGTCCTGGTCCGAGAAGAAGACCCTGGTAATCTTTTCCCTATATTACTTTACAATAATTATCCGGTACCGGGAACTGTTCATGTATTACTTGAAGCAGACCTGAGTACCGGATATTTTCTAAATATAAATACTTTTTCATTTGAATCGGCTTCAATGTATAGTAGGTATATTGTCATTGTGTATTGATCTGTGAGTATTTATTTTATAGGCTATAGGGGTTTTTTTTAGACTATAAGTTTTAAGATAATAAGCTTATCAGCATATCTTGCATCTAATAATAACCACTTAAATGTACAGGATAACTACAGTCTGATTTAAAGTCTAGCTTTTTTCCTCTTGCTTTATCAGCTCTTCCAGATACTTTATAAGCTGGGGATATAACTCCTGTTGTCCTTTTTTCTCTCTGTTCCCGATCCAATGTAAAAGAAGTTCTGCAATAAGTTCATTTGCAGTGTCTTCTGATAATCTGTAACCCTCATTCTGATGATTCACAATTATTTTCATACTTGCTCCCACTGCAAGCCACATCTGATGCAGATATAGCACTGCATCAAATAAGGGTGTGAATTATGTAAATGGATATTTCACACTACTCACTTCTAATGTCCTTATCACAGGCTATTCATTACCACTTTAAAATATGATGTATTGAATGAGCAGTCATGTAATTCAGCAAAAATAATATACATACATTAGGTACTGAAACAGAAACAACAGGATATCTAGGAGGACTTTGGATATCTAAGAGGATTTTGGATATCCATGTGAATTTGGATATTCCTGGCAATATATTAAATAATTTAGTCTTGCAAAACAGATGTATTTTAATAGCTGATTACCAGTCATGCTAAATGCATAGATAGGAGGATATCATGAATATAGCCATCTACAGCAGGAAATCCAAATTTACTGAAAAAGGGGAATCCATAGACAACCAGGTTCAATACTGTAAAACATATGGTGATTCACATCTGCTACATATTCCTGATAAAAATTATATTATCTATGAAGACGAAGGCTTCTCAGCTGCCACTTCCATGCGTCCTAAGTTCCAGCAGATGCTCCAGGATATAAATGAGAATAAGATACAAATGCTTATGTGCTATCGTTTGGACCGTATTACCAGAAAAGTCTCTGATTTCTCCAAAACTCTGGAGTTGTTAGAACAAAAAAAGGTTGGCTTTATCTCAGCAACGGAGAATTTTGATACCTCAACTCCCATGGGAAAAGCAATGATATACATTGCTTCAGTATTTGCCCAGCTCGAACGGGAAACTACGGCAGAACGGGTACGTGACAATATGCTTGCTTTATCAAAAACCGGAAGATGGCTTGGAGGCCTGACCCCTATGGGATATACCTCCAAAGAAATCATCTATCTTGACTCTGAATTCAGAGAGAAAAAATTATACCAGTTGATTCCAGTAGAAAAAGACCTTAAAACTGTAGCATTACTATTTGATAAATATCTGGAACTCGGAAGTCTTTCTGCCGTTGAGAACTACTGCCTTGTACATGGCATTACCACACAAAAAGGAGGCTGTTTTTACAAAAGCAGCATTGCCAATATTTTAGCGAATCCTACATATTGCACTGGTGATACAGCCTCTTACGACTACTTTTCCTCACTTGGCTGCTGTATTACTTTTTCCCGGGAGGAATTCAACGGACGAAACGGAATACTCTGCTACAACAGGACCAGTCAGCAGAATAAGGCTTCCCGTATCAAACGACCTCCTAACCAGTGGGTGGTTGCTTTAGGTAAACATAAAGGGCTTATTTCAGGTAATACTTTTATCCGCACTCAGAAATTATTGAAGAAAAACAGCGATAAGGCTTCCCCCAGGAAAGACACCTCCTCTTATGCTCTTTTGTCAGGGAATATACGTTGTACAAATTGCGGCTCTGTCATGAGAGTGAAAAATATACGAAAAACCGGCGATAAGATCTTCTACAGTTATGCGTGTGAACAGAAAATTTTTTCAAAAAAATTGAATTGCAATATCACCAACTTGAACGGAAAGCTTTTTGATGACTATTTATTAGACCTTATAAGCACCATACTTCTGGGAGCAGTGAATTATAGTAAACTCCTTAGGCTCCTGCAGGATAAAAGAACAATTCTAAAGAAAGAAGACTTAGAATACAGACAAAGGCTGGATTCTTTAAACAATGAGAAAAGAGACACGGAGAAAGAAATTGAGACGATTATTACACGGCTTGCCACCGATTCCTCTCCTCTTCTGCATAAATACATGCTTCCCAAATTAGAGGAATTAGATTTAAGGATTAGAGAGATTCAGGTAAAGATAGACTCTATGGCACCTAAATATCAAGAAGAAAACGATTTCCCCTTTTCAAAGAGCTTTCCTGAATTCTTGTTTACTATAATTATGACCTCTGAGCTTTCTCAAAAAAAAGCATTGATCAACACTCTTGTAAAAAATATCACCTGGGATGGCCATCAGGCTTCTATCACCTTAGTATAATTTCAGCATTTTGATAATAACAGGTGAAGCTGTTTCCATGGCTGACCGGATAATCATCCTAAGCAACCGTCCAGGCACTGTTAAACGTGAAATTCCTGTGGAGCTTACGCTTGATGAGCGAACTCCCTTTAAAGCCAGAAGTGCGCCGGAATTCAAGGAATATTTTAATATGATCTGGAAGGAGTTAAGCTATGGCAAAATCAATAGTTAATCCTGCTTTCTCTTCTTCCCACCAGGCATTTCTCAGACAATATCACAGGCGTAAGCGTATTATACGCTTCCTGCAGTTATTGATTATTGCATTTTTTCTGGCTTTCTGGGAGATAGCCACCCGTATCGGACTGGTGGATTCCTTTATCTTTAGCAGTCCCTCCAGGGTGGCAGGGACTTTTCTTGCTATGTCATCTGATGGGAGCATATTCTATCATACAGGCATAACCCTTCTGGAGACCTTTGTAAGTTTTGCATTGGTAAATATTCTGGGAATTTTCATAGCCATCCTGTTATGGTGGAATGAAAATCTAGCCAAAGTGTTGGAACCTTATCTGGTGGTATTGAACAGTCTTCCAAAATCCGCATTGGCTCCTGTCTTCATTGTCTGGCTTGGCAATAATGTAAAGACGATTATCGTAGCCGCCGTTTCTGTCGCAGTCTTTAGTACCATCATCACTTTATATACTAATTTTATCAATACGGAGGAAGATAAGAAAAAGCTTATCTTAACCTTAGGCGGCAGCAAAATGGATATCCTGCTCAAGGTGGTTATCCCGGGAAATATCCCTCAGATAATAAGTATTATGAAAGTTAATATCGGCTTATCCCTGGTTGGTGTTATTATCGGAGAATTCTTAGCTGCCAAAGCAGGTCTTGGTTATCTTATAATTTACGGAAGCCAGGTCTTTAAACTGGATTATGTAATTATGTCAATTGTAATCCTCTGTATTCTGGCAACCTTTCTATACCAGCTGCTTTCTTATTTTGAGAAAAGATACCACCGTAATTAAAGGCTGGCTTCTTTCATCCATGGGCACACTTTACGAATCAGCATATCTATCGCGATGAATAATACAAAACCTACGAAGGATATTACCAAAATCCCTAAATACATCTGAATATAATTGATTCTTGACCAGGCATCCAGAATATAATATCCCATTCCGTATTCAGTTCCATAACCTTCAATAAAAATCAGGATTGATACCGCCGTTCCCAATGATACTCGAATACTGGTAAATAACTGCGGCAGTATGGCCGGCACTGTAATATGTCTTATTATCTGCAGGCGGCTTCCACCGGAGCATATAACTGTCTGGTAAAGCGCTTTATCAATATGTAAAACACTGTCCCTGACAGATACAATAACCTGAAATACAATGATACAGAATATAATAACTACCTTTGAACCGTCCCTCATTCCCCACAGCAGCATTGCAATAGGAAGAAGGGCGGTTTTTGGTATGGGGTAACTGAAATAAATCAAAGGATACAGATATGTATTTGCTCTCTTGGAGTAAGCCATCAAAATACCGATTGGGACCCCAACTGCCAATGACAGCAACAGTCCGTAAAATATTCTACGCAGACTATAAAATATGTGATAAAATATGCCATCTGAAAAAACAGAACCAAAATTGGCATATACCTTAAGCGGACTTGGTATGACGGCCATATCTAACAGAAATGAAAAAAACAGCCAGATAACATTTAGTACCAAAAAACCTTTCAAAAAAGTCAGGCACTGTTTTGCGAATGATTTCATGGATTTTCCTCCGTATACAGTTTAAAACTGCAGTAACTGTCTGAGACTCTCTTTTTTCAGTGAAAGCTCTGTCTGTTCGAGAATAATCTGTCCAAAGTATGGATTGTCTTCCAGATGTTTTATATTGCCACTGACTGTATCCATTACTGCAATTTTATTTCCAAGATACAGAGCTTCCTCTATATTATGGGTTACCAGAAATACCGTAGGTCGATATTTCTTCCATAGTGACAGGTACAGCGCCTTTGCTTCATCACCGGTTACGGCATCCAGGCTTGAAAAAGGTTCGTCCATCAGCAGCAGTTCCGGCTTTAACAAGAAAGCTCTGGCAATTGCTGTTCTCTGAGCCTGACCTCCACTAATTTCACCTGGAAAACGTGACCATAAATTATTAATATGAAGCGCTTCCCCGATTTCCTCCAATGCCTTGTTGTACTGCTCTACTTCTGCCTCTTTCTTAATCTTAAGCGGCAGGAGACAATTTTCCCTGACAGTTTTCCATGGCAGCAAGCCGCTGCCCTGAGGTATAATACCGATTCTGTGGGTTTTTGGAGACAGAACAGTTCTATTCCCTTCTTTTTCAATAAAAACACCGCCGGACAAAAGAAGCAGAATCCCTGCCAGCGCATTGATAAGCGTTGACTTACCACAGCCTGATGGCCCCAGTAAGGCCAGGCATTCTCCATCTTCGATTCTCAGGTTAAGGTCCTTTACAACGGTTTTCCTATCTTTTTTCGTTTTATAACCAAGAGAGACATGCTCCAGTATTAACATTTTCTCCTCTTTTCCGGATAACCATGCTTTAATTGGATATCCCTTCATCCTATACTGCTATAACAGATGAATGAATCATGAATAAAAGTATGTTAAAAGATTATTGGTATACATCAAATACTAACTGATCATAACTCAAGTCCTTACTGCATAAGCCCTTCTCCGCTGCCCAGGCTATGGCAGCCCCCAGGTCTTCTTTTACAGGAAGAGTACTGGTACGATATTTACCAATTTCAATCTGACCTTTCATTTCCTCGGGATAACCGGCAGCTTTTATAACCGCATCCTCATATTCCTTTACATCCGTTTCATTCATATAATCAACAGCTTCATTATATGCTTTGTAAAGATTGCTGATTGCTTCTTCCTTCTCTCCTAAGGCGGTCTTGGTAAAGGCAGAAACCGCCGGATAAAGTCCGTAAGAATTAGCACTTCCCAAATAAACTGCTCCGTCCTTAATGGCGAGGCTTGCAAATGGCTCCGGTATCAGCACCAGATCTATTTTATCATTTCTTAGCATTTCCAATCTGTCGGGTATTCTGGGAATTGCTTCTTTCACTACATCTTCCGGTGACAGCTGATTGCTTTTAAGAATCGTATCAAGGGTATATTCAATAAGTGTATTTTGTGATATGGCTATGCTTCTTCCCTTTATACCATTTATATCTGTAATACCTGTATTTTTACCGGCCAGAAGTTTAAAATCACCATCGGTAATACCAGTTATACGTACATCAAAGCCTGCATTCTGGTACATACATACACCAATGAAATCCGTTAATACACCATCCAGTTCTCCCGCGGTGAATGCAGCATCCCTGTCCTTGGCAGCAGTAAACATTTCCAGCTCCAGTTCAAAACCATATTTTTTATCCAGACCTTTTTCTGTGATCAGTTCAAAGGGAATAACATCCAGTGATGACATCATGCCTACTTTAAGTACCACCGCTGTTTCCTCATTTCCCTGATTCTTTTGTTTACCGCAGCCGGTTAATGCTATTGCAACTATAAGAAAGCTAATTAGCAGCTTATTTTTCATCTTTGTTTCTTCCTTCCCATCTTTTATAACAAGTATTTTCGATCTTTAAATTATCAAGAACCTTTCCCACAACGAAATCCACTGTCTCCTCAAGCGTTTGAGGGTGATTATAAAACCCAGGCATTGCCGGCAATATGGCAGCACCAAGCTTGGATAATTCATAGAGATTCTTTAAATGATTTGTTGAAAAAGGAGTTTCTCTTGGTACCAGCAAAAGTTTTCTGTCTTCCTTCAGCATGACATCTGCCGCTCTGGTTAACAAGGTCTTCGTTATACCATTAGAGATTTCTGCGGCTGTAGACATGGAACAGGGTATTACCACCATGGATTCACATTTATAAGAACCGCTGGCAATGGGTGAGAATAAATTATCGTTGTTTTCAAGGATTATATTCTCATTCATCCTTTGCCATTCCTGTACCTGTTCCCCGAGACTTTTACCAATTTCATATTCATAGACCTGACTTCCGTGCTCAGAGGCAACCAGATGAAGTTCATACTCCCCTGACAGCAATTCTTCTACCAGACATTTAAAATAGATGGAGCCGCTGGCTCCGGTGATACCAATGATTAATCTTCTCATAATAGCTCCAGTCCTGTCAGTTGTTTCATATGTATACCATGATTTCATTCTTATTTACACATTTAAAATTTCTTCATAATTCATTCGCACCTTGCCACATTCCAATTTTAGCGGAAGCTTTCGGCTCTTTGCTCTGTCTTGCCCCTTACAGAAATGCATCTGCCAGACCAAATATAAGAAAAACAATGCTTACGATCTGGTTAACACTATAAGAAGCAATATTAACATTAACCAGATTATCAGGTGACACCATCCTGTATTCAGCAACGAACAATGCTGCGATCACTGCGATACCTGTATAATAAATTCCTGAAAGGTCAGGTGACAGAATGCCGGCAGCAATCAAACAGAATAGGGTTACTGTATGTAGAAAGGCTGATATCCACAAAGCATATTTCACACCGAACCGAACCGGTACCGAATGCAGTTTGTTTGCTTTATCAAAATCATAATCCTGACAGCCATAGATAATATCAAAGCCTGCTACCCATAGGGTATTGGCTGCTCCCAGGAACAGCGGCACCCAGGTCAGACTGCCTGTAACGGCAAGCCAGGCTCCGACCGGTGCACAGGCACAAGTCACACCAAGTATAAAATGACAAAGAAAGGTAAATCTTTTGCAATAGGAGTATCCTATCAGAAGTATCAGGGCAATCGGTGATAGCAGCAGGCATACGGTATTTAAGCGATATGCACCATATAGCATTACCAGGAAACAGAAGCTGGTAAGTAATATGACTTCTTTTTTGTTTATCTCACCTCTTGGCAGCTGGCGGCTCTTCGTTCTTGGGTTCCTTGCATCTATTTCAGCATCTATGACACGATTGATGGCATTGGCACCAGTTCTTGCCCCCATGAAGCATACAAGTATAAAAAATACGGTTTTATAATCCGGGATTCCTTTTGACGCTAGTACCATTGATACCACAGCAAAACTTAAAGAGAAAATCGTATGGGAGAACATAACCAGTTTTCCATATTGCTTTAATTTCTCTACAACCTTATGAATTATCCTAATCAAGCCCATATTCTTTCCATCTTTCACTAACCAGATCAATAATTTCCTGTGACATGGTAATGTCTTCCGGCCAGTCTCTGGTAAGTCCTTCCTCTTTCCATTTTTTTGTTGCATCGATACCGAATTTATTCTCCAAAGCTATCAGATCTCTTTTTGCATCGATATTATTAAATAATTTCCACATTACCAGGGAGAAGTTAGAAATATCCACACTATCGTCTACTGCAATGACAAATTTGTCATTACATTCTTTTAGATGCTTCATTAACAGATCCTTTGCCTCACCGGGGTATTTCTTGCTAACCTGTATAACCTGAAAACTTTCTTTTCCCGTTGTTTCTCTTACTGTAGTTGCATCCACACCCAGTCTGGTACCATATAGGGCTTTATCTGAGGAATGGTCAAGTGCATCCAGAGGCCCTTCGGATAAGAGCAGGTCATTTAGACTCCCTACATTACTAAGAACTGCCTGTCCTACTTCCTTCAGATTCTGCACATCTACATTTTCATTTACAATAACCACAAGCTTGGTATACATCATCTGTCCCATGCCCCATACTGCATTCATGACCTTTCTGGCACAGCCGGGATATGCAGAACGGACAGAAAGTATGGCACAATTATGAAATACACCTTCTAAGGGAAGGTTAATATCCTTAAGCTCCGGAATCTGCATTTTCAGGATAGGAAGAAAGATTCTTTCAGTAGCCTTTGCCATATAACAATCTTCCATGGGAGGCTTTCCCACTACAGTAGCCGGATAGATTGCTGCTTTTCTATGAGTGATGCAGGTTACATGAAACCTCGGATAGTAATCTGCCAGGGAATAATAACCTGTATGATCACCAAAGGGTCCCTCAAGTACCAGGTCCTCTGTGGTATCAACATAACCCTCCAGCACAATTTCCGCGTTTGCCGGTACATATATATCGTTGGTCATACATTTTACCATGGTAACATTGGATTTCCGAAGCCAGCCGGCTAGCATCATTTCATCCAGCATTTTCGGCAAAGGTGCCGTTGCCGCATAGGTAATAGCCGGATCACAGCCAAGGGCTACGGATACGGGCATTCGCTCCCCCTTCGCCTTATATCCTCCATAGATTTCCGAACCGTCTTTATGTTTATGCCAGTGCATCCCCGTGGTCTTCTCATCTAATACCTGCATTCGGTACATACCCACATTCTGCTGCTTCGTATTCCTGTCCTTGGTAAAAACTAAAGGCAGGGTAAAAAACCTCCCTGCATCCAAAGGCCAGCATTTTAACACCGGCAAATTATATAAATTCACTTCTTTTTCTATAATCTGTTGGCATTTTCCTCTTCCCGGCCTTTTAAGGGGCAGAGCGTAGAGAAGCCTGAATAATCTTGGAACACTTCTTATCAATCCTTTTATGGTGAGGTAATTACGAAGTTCCAGATATTCTTTGATTTCGTCCCCGATTTCATCCAAGGTTTCTGCATCTAAGGCCATACTCATTCTTTCAAAGGTTCCCATGGCATTTATCAGCAGCGGATAGGGAGAAGCTTTTACCTTTTCGAATAAAAGTGCACTTCCGTATTCTTTCGAAATTCTGTCTGCAATTTCTGTAATTTCCAGTTCAGAGGAAACCTCTGCCTTAATACGTTTCAGCTCACCTTTTTTCTCCAAGGCTTTTATAAATCCTTGTAAATCCTTATGTGACATCTTTTTCTACCTGCATTCCGTTAATCTTTTCATATTGCATCAGTTAAACATCTCTAACACACCTACTATAACAGAAGATTTCTGATATGACAAGGATTTTTAAGAAAGGATAATTACAGCAATTTAGAAAAGTGCAGCAATGTCAACTGAAATAAATTCCAACTACCTGACTAAATTATTCCTGTGTTGCAGAGTCAAAAAATTCTTAGGTGTATAAAAACCGTCAGAAGATTAAGCTTCAATGTGAAATTTAGTGAGTAAACAAAAACTAATCTTGTGGTTTGTATTTGAAAAGATAAAAAACAGACCTAAGATGGGGTAGTTTAATACCCTATCCAGGTCTGAATATTAAGATACTTTCGTATAATTTTCTTTTGCTTTTTTCTACTTGTCACCAAGGATAATTACGGTTTCCTTGATAATACGAGGTGACCGGGACAAAATAGCTCTTAATAACACACAATTACGCCGCCATCCCCGGCATACATGGTGCTGACACCCGCTGTATCCACAATGATGCAATCTTTAAAGGATACTCTCCTTAAGAGCTCTTCTCTCACATACTGGGCTCTTCCGTAATTATTGCAGTGGGCGATTCCCAATATCCTGTCTTGTGGATTCTTCACATCTTTTTCCACCGCTTCAACCATTACCCCCAGCGCTTTCTGAATTCCTCTGGCCTGGTCCAGCTTGGTGATTGTGCCTTCCGGTGTAGCCATCATAACGGGTTTGATATTTAAAACACTGGTTATAACCGCTTTAAGACCCGTAAGTCTGCCACTCTTTCTTAAAGTGTCCAGGTTCTCCAGTACAAATTTAGTACTTAAGCCATCCCTGAATTTATGAACTGCTTCGACAACTTCATGAAAGGGCTTGCCTGCACTTGCCAGCTCTCTGATCTTATGTGCTATGAGGGCCTGCCCCACGGAAGCGGAGCAGGAATTAAAAATCTCTATGTTTTTAGCTTTGTTCTCTTCCAAATACAAATTTTTACCTACCTCTGCACTGTTAAAAGAGCCGCTTAAATTGGCAGAGAGAGTCACGACATAAATATCCTCATCTCCTCCATATAATTTCATATAGGCTTCCGGAGAAGGACAGGAGGATTTCGGACTAACAGGGGATTCTCTCACCATTTTTAAAAAATTTGCCTGATCAAAAGTCTCATCATCCACGATTCTACTCTCACCCACCTGCAGTTCCAAAGGTACTAAATGAAAGTGGCCGTCTTTTCTCATTTCTTCGGTTAAATCTGTACAGCTGTCTACAATTATCTTATACGACATATGGTCATCCTCCATAAATTTCTGTTGCTTTTTAAAATTAAAACAGTATTTTCACTGTAAAAATATTTCAATTTAGTTTCCATAATATCGGTTATGTCAACCACATCCCTTTATTACAAATACCACTTAATGTAGTTTTGATTACTACTAATTGTAGCACATTATATAATACTTTTAAAGAGGTTTTCTATAAATTTTCTATAAAATTCTGAATCTCCAAATTATAGTTAACATTGGAAGTACATGATTACTAGTCTATATCAGTAAACTGCTTGTGCCAGTGGAGTTTCCAGTTTATGGAAGCAGGATGCTATTTCGGAGGGCGTAGTGGTGTTACGTTCCCAAGAATGCAACGCAGAGTACTTCAAAGTGGAACATTCAGTACGGTACACTATGAGTTTACAGACACACACTAAACTGAATCTGTTGGTTTACGCAAATAAAAAACAGTTTCTGAATTTCAGAAACTGTTTTTGTCATTTGCTATTTATTATAATTATTCCTTTTTAGGATTCATATTATTAGTTCTTAGTCAGAATCTCCATTATCTCATTGCTTCTGGTGATAAAATTGGTCATTGCTTCACCGTCAAGTGGCTTATGGCTTAATAATGCAAGATCATAGAGCTGAGAACAGAACAAAGGCACATACTGACTGTCTTCCTTCTCAAAGATATACTGTACCAGTTTGTTTCCTGCATTTAACACCAGGGTTTCACTGCTGCCAAACATATTAGGATCCATTCCGTACATATTATACATCTTCATCATTTCCTGCATTCTTCGGCTTTCTTCTGATAATGTTATCATAGAAGAAACCTTCTCGTTCTTAAGTTTAACTACCTTAACCTCGAGCTTTTCTTTATTTAATACTTTTCGGAACAGAGCTGTAAGCTTCTCATTCTCGTCCTTTAAAGCCTCTTCCGTTGAACCCTCTTCCTTAAAGCTGTCCGTGATATCAGCATCAATACGCTGGAATTTGTAATCCTTCTCGGTCTGCTCTAACTGCGTGATAAAAGGCTGGTCAATGTTATGGGTAAGGATAAGAGCATCAATGCCTTCCTGTTTAAACATATTGATGTACTGACTCTGCTGCTGTTCGTTTGTAACGTAGTAGACAATGTCTTTCTTTTCTTCCTTATCTGCTGCATCACTACCGTCACTATTTTCGGATGCTTTTACTTCTTCTGTGGACTCTGAAGTCTCAGCTGAGTCAGAAGCTTCGTCTTTCGCTGCCTTTACATACTCAGGCAGAGTGACATACTTGCCTTCAAGATTCTTAAAGATAATGAAATCCTTCATCTTATCCCTGAATTTGTCATCCTTTAAGCATCCGAACTTAATGAAAGGACTGATATCATCCCAGAATTTTTCGTAGCTTTCACGCTCTACCTTATACATACCGGATAATTTATCCGCAACCTTTTTGGAGATATACTCTGAGATTTTCTTTACAAAGCCATCATTCTGAAGTGCACTTCTGGATACGTTAAGGGGCAGATCAGGACAATCGATAGCGCCTTTTAACAGCATCAGGAATTCCGGTATTACCTCTTTGATATTATCTGCAATAAATACCTGATTGCTGAATAATTTGATGGTACCTTCCAAAGTATCATACTCCGTATTTAATTTAGGGAAATATAGAATTCCCTTTAAGTTAAAAGGATAGTCCATATTTAAATGAATCCAGAACAGAGGCTCCTTGTAATCGTGGAAAACCGTGCGGTAAAACTCTTTGTATTCATCCTCTGTTACATCATTCGGATGCTTGGTCCAGAGAGGGGTTGTATTATTTATAGGCTTAGGACCCTTTTGCTTTTTCTCTTCGGTTTCTGTTTTGTCTTCGGTTACATTACCGTCTTCATCCACTGCAGCGTCGATTACATCCTCATCTACTACAGCATCATTTTCTTCTTCGATCTCTTCCTCAGGCTCTTCTTTTGCATTGGCATTTTTGAAGTAAATCTCAACCGGCATGAAAGAACAATATTTCTCGATAACCTCTTTCGCACGATACTCATTAGAGAATTCATAGCTCTCTTCGTTTAAGTATAAGGTGATTTCTGTTCCTCTGCTCTCTTTCTCTCCTTCTTCCATCGCAAATTCGGTGCCGCCTTCAGATTCCCAGTGAACGCTTACAGCACCTTCCTGCCAGGAAAGTGTATCAATTGTAACTTTATCTGCAACCATGAAAGCACTATAAAAACCAAGACCGAAATGTCCGATAATCTGCTCTTCATTGGTTTTATCTTTGTATTTGTTCAGGAAATCTGTTGCTCCTGAAAAAGCTATCTGATTGATATATTCCTTCACTTCATCAGAAGTCATACCAATACCGTTATCAATAAACTTGATGGTCTTCTCTTCCGGATTAACAATTACCTCTATCTTGTATTTATTGTCCTCAGGAAGCTTCGCCTCTCCCATAAGTTCTAACTTCTTTAATTTTGTTATAGCATCACTACCGTTAGATATCAGTTCGCGAAAGAAGATATCATGGTCAGAATACAGCCATTTCTTAATGATAGGAAATATATTTTCCGAATTGATTGACAGACTTCCATGTTCATTCATCATAATAATCGCTCCTTTTCTTTATCTCTCATATAAGCATAATATTAATACGCTTGTATGTATTTGTCAAGACAAAATTAGCACTCATTTAAAGTGAGTGCTAACAAAAAAATTATTTTATTCCTCTTCCGCTGCAATCCCTTCTTTTTTTAGGAACTTCTTCACATTTTCATCCCAGAAATGATCAAGTGTTTTGTCCAGTGTAAAGGTTCCAATGGAGGTTCCCGTTACAATGGTCAGGGTTTCTTTTTCATAACGAATATTCAAGAATAATCCGTTAATGTCCTCTTTGTTTAAGGCAACACCGGACTGTGCAAGGAGCTTTTCCGTATTCTCCGGTGATAAGAGCATTACGATTTTTATAAACAAAGGAAGCTTATTTCCTTTTACTACCGAAAAAACATAGGGTTTTATATCTGCCCATTTGGCATATTTTTTTAGCTGCAGTTCTTCTTTTTCTTCTTCCGTATAAAAAGATTGATTGATTTTACCATCTATGGAAAAATGTGCATAGGTAATTACCTCAGCTTCTGAAACCATAAAATTGTCAAATACCTTTTGAATGAGCAGACTTCCCATAAAACTTTTAACATCCAGTATTTTTAATGATACCAAGTATATTTCCTCCTAACCTACAGATACTAATTTCAAATATACAACCAATTATTTTTTTCTTTATCCCAACGTATACCGTCAGAGTTTTCTGACGAACCCGGAAATATAATTCAGTAAGGAGGGTATTTGTATGTATTTTGACCATTCCAAACGAAGCTATTACCGTTTTCCAAACAGAAACAGCGTTACTGATTTTGAAACTCACAGTCCGATGTACTTCCCGGACAAACATTCTGAGCTTCTGGATCAATTTTCAGACCTTTACTTTAGTCCATCGGATTCAACTGAGAATGAGACGCGGGACAGGTATTCTTAATACTGGTAATACAAGGTCCTTAAATAAGCTGAAACCATCAGTTTGCCAGGCGTTATTCTTCAACATGTCCGGTCTGAAAGTCCTCTTTGCGGTATAGCTACTACAACGAATCAAACAAATCAATCGATAAAAATAGTTAATCTCAAGCCACCGCAAAGTAGGACTATCAGAACAATAGACATTGCTATAGCTATTTCTAATTATGTTTTTAATACTTTACGTGTAACAAATATCTTAATGCTTCTTCCTTCCAACGAAAAGTTCTCTGCTTTGGCGGCTTCTATAACAACTTTCTGCTCACCGAAAACCATACAGTAACCTTCGGCAGTTGACAGAAACAATACCCATTCTTCTCCTTCTCTGGCTTTTGGCAGATGAAATTCCTGCATATCCTGGTGAAAATTAAAAGCAAAATAGAAAGAGTCATCATAAAGATCTCTGTCAGCCGCAGCATATGCACCGCATAGCATAATACCTAATTGCCTGCTGTAATGATCATAATCAGGATACCAGGGACTGTTTCCGTGAAAAGAAAGATCCGGCATTCCACAAGCAATATAATCCATTTGGCGAAAGGGCTCCTTTCTTTGGAATACAGGATGTGTCCTTCGAATTTCTATTAGTGTTTTAACCCACCGGGTAATATCACGCTCCTCCGATACCTTCTCCCAATTAAGCCACGAAATGCTGTTATCCTGNNATACAGAATTCATCTCCCGCTAACATAAGAGGTGTTCCCTGACATAAAAGCAGCAGAACAAAGGCATTTCTCATTTGCCTACGGCGAAGTGCAAGTACATTTTTACCGCCCTTTCCTTCTTTACCACAGTTCCAGCTGTAATTATAAGCCTGCCCATCCCTGTTATTCTCTCCGTTAGCTTCATTGTGCTTCCTGTCATAGGAAAATACATCCCATAGAGTAAAACCATCATGGTTCGTCAGGTATTTGACAGTTCCTGCCTCCTCTGAAAGAGAAGTGAATTGCCCGGCAAAATCTTTTACCTGCTCTTCCTCTCCTCTTAGCAATCGTTTTGCCGTATTGCTGAAATTCTGATTACATTCACCGTAATTGATATAGGTTTTGTTTTTCTCAGGGGGAATCTTATAATCCCAGCCTTCTGATATTATCTTCGTTTTCCCCAATGAAGGATCTGAAGAAATAATCGATACCGGTACTGAACCATTTGATAGTCTGAAGCCATCAATGTGGTATTCTTTCACCCAGTACCTCAGACACTCTAAGACAACAATGGTATTGGTGCCGGGAGCGAAGTTCATATCAAGCATAACCTCAATACCGTTTTTGTGGAGAGCCCTGACCATATATTTTAGTTCCTTATCCGGCTCCTCCTTATGAAAGGCATAGGCAGCCTTGGGTGCAAAATATATATTATCATCTGTATATCCCCAATAGTTTATTTTCTCATAAATTCCTTTACGCTCCAGGGATTCTTCAAATTCATATACAGGCAGCAGCAGGCAGCAGTTAATACCCAGTTCATTTAGATAGGAAATCTTCTCTGTAATTCCATAGAAGGTACCGGGACAGCTTACCGTTGAACTTGCATCCATGGTAAAGCCACGAACATGGAGCTTGTACATTATGGACTCCCGGAAAGTCCGTTCTAAGGGTTTGTCCCCTTCCCAATCAAAAGCAGAACAGCTTATACCACCAAACAGTTTCATTCTCTCAGCCTTTTTCTTTCCGAACTGTTCTCTTCCATAAAGCAGCGGTGCGCATGGATCTAAGAATTCTCCCCTTCTGCTTTCATAAAGGTAGCCCAGCTTCTTAAGCCAGTCTTCCTGATCCGGGAAGAACTTCTTAAACTGTTTTCGTTTAATAAATACAGAAAAAATATTACCACTTCTATACTCATTGGTTAACCGAAGGGAGAACAGCTGTTTTTCGGTAACTCTGTTGTACATATTCAATCTGCATTCCTTCTCATCAGGCAGATAAAGTGCAAAATTAATACCATCCTTCAATATCGTGACGCCCAGTCTTTCAGTCACTCCTGCTGCTGTACTCCCATCCTTCTCTTTCATCCTTTTAAACCTCCCAATACCATCTGCCCGCTTTCATTACTCTGTAATACTCTGATTGTTCAAAAATCAAATCGATTTTACAATTTAAACTCAAGTATTCCCTTCCTAAAACAGGTACATTCTTCACAACTGTTTAAGTTTCAGCAATCCATGTAACACCTTCGATTTTCCCACTATTAAGCATAATTATAGCATTTTCCCTTAGCCAAATCAAGCTTACCAAATTTTCCTTTGTGCAGCTTACTCCCCCCTTGCACAGATATGCAATGATTGATTAACTAGTATTCTTATCAAAAGGGCTGCCGGATGATAAGCAATAACTATTACTTATTATCCGGCAGCCCTTTTCTATTAATAATTACACTTTATTTACACCTGGTAATTCACGGCCTGAGAACGGAACAGCTTGTAGTACATACTTTCTTCCTTCTCCATTAATTTTGAATGGCTGTCAAAGTCTGTTATATGGCCACCATCCAATACCAGCACCTTATCGCAGAATACACTGCTGGACATGCGGTGTGATATATATATTGCTGTCTTATCACCTACCAGCTGGTTAAAGTTCTCATAGATTTCGGCTTCTGCCAGCGGATCCAATGCACTGGTAGGTTCATCTAATATTATCAGTGAGGCATCTTTATAGAGTGCTCTTGCAATAGCAACCTTTTGGCTCTGACCGCCGGACATTTCTATGCCCTCCTGATCATATACTTTGCCAAATAAAGTGTCCATTCCCTTTGGAAGTTCTGCTATTTTATCTTTTAATCCAACCTGATTCAGGAGCTCACTTACTTTATCACGATATTTCTTTCCATCTTCGCTTTCTTCTCCGCCTTTTACATTTTCAAAGATAGAGAAAGCAAATAGCTTATAATCCTGAAATACAGCCGCTAATCCTTTCATATAACTGGAGAATTCATATTCGTAAATATCGTGTCCATTCACATAGATAGTTCCGTTGGTGGGCTTGTAAAGTCTGCAAAGAAGTTTAACAATGGTTGATTTACCGGCACCATTTAAACCAACGATGGATATCTTCTCCCCTTTCTTAATTTCAAAGGAAATATTCTTTAATACCATATTATCTGACTTTGGATAATGGAAGCTGACATTTTCAAAACGCAGGGATTCTACCTTCTCCTCAAAAGGCAGGCTGCCTTCTTTTTTCTCTTCGTCAGGCAGGGACATAAATTCCATAAAGGGCTGCAGGTAACCAAGCATCTGGATTACTGTCATAATGTTTTTACCAAGGTTTGTGGCTGCTGTGGTAAAATTGATAGCTGCAGATACATACATGGTAAAGGAACCAATGCCTATTCTTCCGCCAAGAGTGTCGGAAATAACTCGAATACCTACATAACCATAAGCAATAGCAGCCTGAAGGTCGTTGATGATTCCGGTAAGTCCAAGGAATATACCCTGCTTCTTTTGATAGGTTTTGGACCAGTCATAAATCTTTCCGTTAAATTCCATCACCCTGTCCGTCAGCATTTTATTCATGTCGTAAATACGTATATCCTTCTGTAACTTATCAACAAAGCACAGCTCCATGTAATAGCCATATCTTCTGTTAATAGGAATAAGGTCCTGATAGAATTTTAACTGGTATTTCGAGAAGAAATTCTGCATAACAACCGCTATTGCGATAGTAATTACCAGTAGCAGTACAAAAAGAGGACTTAGGGTGAACATAACTGCCAGAAGTCCAAGAATGGTCACCGTATTCTTAAGCACTTCGGTTACACTTCGTATCATATTCTCCAGAGCGCTCATCGTACGGCAGGCAAACATAGCTCTTTCCTTTAAATCAAGATAATAAGGATCTTCCAGACAAGCAAATTCAACTTTCATGATTTTATCAGCCATAGCCTGGTTGAGCTTCTCTTTCATGTAAATATTGCGAACTTCCAGAATACGTTTCATTAACTTATTCAAAAAGAAAAAGAGCACATTTGACAATACAATTAACATTCCATATCGTATCAGGTTATCTTTATCTCTTCCGCCAACCAGCTCATCCACCAGAAATTTTGGAAGTATGACATTTATTAATATCTGTCCTGTTTCCGTTAAAGACTGAAGCAATAGAAGAAAGATATAAGAAGGTGATATCTTAAAGCAAATGCTGATAAATTTCTTTAAGGTCTTAAAATTATTCACTTACAGCCACCTCCTCGTTGTAATATTTACCCTGAATCATAAACATATTATAATACTCGCCTTTTGCATTCATGAGCTCCTCATGGTTCCCATATTCCTTAAGACCGTCACCATCAAAAAGAGCAATTTTATCGCAGAATTTTGTACTGGCTAAGCGGTGAGAAATATAAACTGCTGTTTTTCCTTTCACCAAGTCACTGAAATTCTCATAAATTTCGGCTTCTGCCAATGCATCCAGAGCTGCAGTAGGTTCATCCATAATAACCATTCTTGCATCCTTATACAGCGCTCTTGCAATGGCTAATTTTTGACTCTCACCACCGGAGAATTCAACACCGTCTTCTTCAATTACTTTTAACATTGTCTGTTCAATACCTTTTGGAAGGCTGTCAATTTTCTTTTTAAGCCCCACCTTTTCCAGCACCTTACGCACTCTGTCTTCGTTTCCGTCAAGGGAAGAACAGGAAATATTCTCTTTAATGGTATATGCCAGAACGTTTACATCCTGGAATACTGCTGAAAACATGGCATAAAGATCTTTTTTATTAAACTCGGAAATCGGAATACCATTTATTCTGATTTCACCCTCTGTTACCGGAAATAGCCCTGTCATCAACTTTACAAGAGTGGTTTTACCAGCTCCGTTAATACCTACAATAGCTAATTTTTCGCCTTTATTAATAATGAAATTCAGATGTTTAAAGATATACTTTTCTGTTCCGGGATAACAGAAACTTACATTGTCAAAGACAACCTCAAGAGTTTCTCCTTCTTTAAGCCTTTTAGTGCTTTCTGATTTTTCCTTCTGTTCTTTATCACCCATATCTGTATCAAGAAAAGTATAAAAGTCATGTACATACTGACCTTCATTTAGGATAAAGGTAAACTGTTCAGATACTTGATTAAGCATTACTGTTAGTGATGTTACTGCTGTCAAGTACATGGAAAAATCTGCGATAGGCATGCCATTTGCGGTTTTGTAGATTAAAACTGCATAGGTAAGTCCGTTACTGATCAGGAAGGTCAGTACTTCCAATAAACCAAGAGAAAACTCTCTGTTCTTAATGCTTTTTTGAATCTTTAAAAAGCCCTTGATTTCCTTACTGTAATTCTCATTCACTCTGTCTTGAAAATGATATAGTCTGATATCCTTTCCATAACCAAAATCATGAGTGGTATTATAATAATACTGCATCCTTCTTTCTGCATGGGCAACATCTTCTTTTCTTCGGTAGTTATATTTATGAACACTTCTTCTTACCCAGATACCAATAGCAATATTAAACAAGAGTCCAAGCAAGATCCAAATATTCAGTCTGCCGATAACAATTAGTAATCCCACTGCAGTCAAAAGCACCGGCCCCATTTCAAATAATTTATGATATACCCCTTCCACTCCGTTATCATTAGAACTGTTAGCCTGTAAAGCTCTTTCATTCTTCTCAAAAAATTTAGCGTCCTCCATATGCTGATAATTAACACTTACCAACTTATCAAAGGTATCTCTTAAATAATCGAGTCTTAAATAGGTAATAGCTGAATAAGCAATGCGATTGGTGAAAGTACTTATAAACCCGAAGGCTGCCATTAATCCTAAGAATATTAAGGCAATCTTAAGTATGCCGTCTATTGTACCGTCTCCTCCGGTTACTTCCGTCAAGAGATATTTAGGTAATAACACCCCAAAAAAAGGATAGATACCTCCTGCCAGAGTATATATTAAAAATTGAAAATAGAGTTTCTTATTTGTTGCAGTCACATTGGCTAACATTCTTCTTAGTGTGCTGCCAATGGGATATTTTAAATTCTCCTCCATTACTGCCCTTCCCCTTTCCTGTCAATGTTTAAAGCTTCAAGCCCCAGCTGCTTCACTGCCTCACCTAATTCGGTGAATTTTTCAGGATGAATTTCATAGAATATTTTTTTGGCTTTCTCCACATCAACCGTTACACATACAAATCCCTCTTGCAGCAGCAGATTAATATGATGTGATACAGTAGCCGGTGTTAGACCTAATACATCTGCGATTTCCTGAATATACATCTTCTTTCCTGACAACATATGGACTATTTTGAGCCTTGTAGCATCCCCTAAGGCTTTTAGGGCACTTAGAATCTTTGAATCACTTAACGCAACCTTCTTATGTGTGCTGTTAAGCCGAAAGACATAGATCCCTACATCTGCAGCAACATCTTTCTCCGCCTCATCTCTCCAATCCACTGCGATCTGGTTATACGGAAGAATACAGGGTTGTACAACCATTCGGTTGCATTTACCAAATTTAATTAATCCTAACTCATCGAAATTAATTTCTAAAAATGATTTATCCTGTAAAGATACAACTGCTTCTTCAAATTCTTTTTCTACAATGGGATAAAACTTTTGCAGTATTTTAATACCTTCTGTGATAAACTGCTGTGCTCTTGGTAATAACGTGTAGCGTTCAGAATATATTGTTATCATTTTCATCTTTACGCTGTCTTCTGTTTCCAAGTCCTTGAGAAACGCAATCAATTCAGATAAATTTCTTATCTTAACATCGCTGTATTCACCAATAACAGATTTTGCCCAGTCCTCAACTCCCTCCAGCATGATGATATCCATTTCTTCTTTGGTCATATCAGTATGCAATTTCTTCTGACTGGTAAGATTGACCAATATAGGTCTTGCTCTGTTGTTTATTTCAAGAGCGGTGAACTCAAACAGCAGTTTAATATCAGGATAATCCTCCAGTATAGGCAGAACCCCTTCTAAAACTTTTTCTTTGTACTCATATACATTTTTTAATATTACTGCAAACTCATTTGCTATCGGAGAATTACTTGTTTCTTTTTCACTGCTACTAAGAGTCTCCACAATCGTATTTACCAGTTCATAACCCCAGTTAGGTTCTGTGAGCAATTTATATTCTTTTATTTCCATTGTTTTTTCCTCCCACGATGTTTTTACCAATTTATCACATCGAAAGACATCCGTCAACATTATTAGATAAATATCTAATATAAATAGTAGGCATTCATCTAATATTTTATTATTTGGTATTTATTAATACCTTTATTTTATACCTTTTATTATTTGACAATGATGCTACGTTTCTACCTTTCAGTTTATCTAGCGTAATAATTTCCACCAATAAATGATAATTAAAACTGTGTTATTGAATTTTATGGCTTATTTTAGAACGGATTATTATTAGATTATCATCTAATATGTTTGTTCTCCATTTATTAAATTTATAGTTAACCTGGTTCTGACGATAAATTGAAATAGCTTATTTGCAATACTTTAAAGATATATTCCTATTAGCAATACCGTAAAGAAATATTCATGTTTCTCTTGTATCAAGACTGAATTACCTGATAAACGCAATGATAGCCCTATAAAGCCCTGTATACATATAAATTTTTATTATGATTCATCAGCAAGTAACTGAACAATCATTATAAATCCAACTTATACTACAGTGAGTTTATAGGACTATACAATTTAAAACAAAGACTATAAAAATGCCGTAAGGCTAAGCACCAATAACCTAATGCTGCTAATTTAGACAAAAAACATCCACAACCAAATTAACTTTCCCTATATCTGAATATCCCTCTTTTTAAACACCCAAAGAGATGCCCCCAGGAAAAGAATTACCGATAGGATTGACATAATGATAACCGTCTGTCCGGTAAATAAAAAAGAGGAAGTTCTAAGCACCGCTCGTCCGGTAATAATATCATCTATATTAGAATAGTGCAGAAAAATGAACGGTGATACTTTTCGATAGGTTGCTGATAAGCTGTAAACAATGTTAGCCCCCAATATGGTACAGATCAGAACTGTCATTGCGATAACACTGGACTTAGATATAGTAGAAATCAAAAGTATAAAGGTTACCATCACTATCAGAAACAAAAACTGTAGTAACAATGCTTTAAGCAAATACTGCCATAAAGGTATATAATAACCACTGCCGGTTATCTCTGTTAAATACTTCTGCCCGTTACTAAAGATATATTCGTACTTTAGACCTACTAAAACCGGCCTGTTAAAACCTCCAAAACCTTTTACCAGACCGACACCTATAAAAAACAGAAACTGCGTTATCATTATCAGTAAGGCTGAACTGAATACCATGACAAGAAATTTGCTGAGCAGTACTTTTATTCGGGAAACCGGCTGAATAAGCAGAAACTTAAGAGTGCCAGGATTATATTCGCTTGAGACATTATCACCGTTAAACATAATTAAACCAAAGCCCAAGAAGCTTGCAGCAATCATTGTTATACTAAGTACATAATAATTAATCCCGGTATTATAGTTGGAGTCATCCAAAGGAATATTATTGTCAAGATGCATCTGAAGCTTTTCAATTTCCCTGGCCTGATACTTTTTAGAAGCTGAATCCTCTGTCTCGTTCAGGGTTTTCTTCTGTTCTTCAATCTGCTCCTTAAGATTATCTCGCCAGTCTGCCCCCTCCGCAGCAGTAAGTGAAGCTTTGGCAGCAGCAATCTGCTCTTTCAGGCTTTCCAGGTAACTGTTGCCTTGTACTTCATAGAGTTGTTTCTCCTCCTCTGATAAGCTCGTATCAGTTTTCAGGCTTGCAAGATAGCTTTCCTGATTCTTAAGTTCTGCAGTCAGATTCTCAATCTGCGCTTCCGGGCTGCTGTATCGTAAATAATTCTTTTCTGCAGTTTCGTTTACTACTACCAAAATGGCACACAATATGATAAACAATCCCCATATAATATAGGTTTTTTTCTTGGTAAACAGCTTGATTACTTCATTAACAAAAAGTCCTCCAAACATTAACGGATACCTCCTTTAATCAATTCCAGATATCTCTCTTCTAATTCTTTTAAGTGCCTGGAGAAAGTCTGGACATCAATTCCTGCGTGAATGATATCTTTTAAGACATCACCGGATTTTCTTCCTTCCAGTTCTATGGTGTATCCATCTTCCACTTCTTTTATATTCTTAATTCCCTTTATAGTAAGAAGTAAGCTGCGGGTTTCTTCCGTTTTCTCTGCCTCCAGTATATACACATATGTCTGATGTACGGTTGTCATGCTCTCAACGGAAGTTATTACACCGCTCTCAATAAAAGCAACCGTATCACATAACTGTTGAATTTCCCCCAATATATGTGAGGAAACGAACACCGCCATTCCTTTGTCTCTGGCAAGCCTTTTAAGTATATTACGGAGTTCAATAATTCCGTTGGGATCCAGACCATTGGTAGGCTCGTCCAGGATAAGGAGCTTGGGTTCCGATAAAAGAGCTGCTGCCAGTCCAAGGCGCTGTTTCATTCCCAATGAATATTTCTTCATCTTATCCTTTATACGTTCTGATAATCCTACCAGTTCCACCACTTCTGCTATACGTTCTTTTGAGATTTTTCTGATACGTGCTATCTGTGCCAGATTTTCATATCCTGACAGATAACTGTACAGCTCCGGTGATTCCACCACAGCACCTACATATGCCAGGGCTTTTTCTCTTTCTGCCTTTAAATTATTTCCCATGATAGTGATGCTTCCGGTATCCATAGAAATCAAATCTACCAGCATTTTTATTGTTGTTGTCTTTCCTGAACCATTCGGGCCTAAAAATCCAAATATTTCACCTTCCTGTACCGAAAATGAAATTCCTTTTATAATAGGTCTTTTACCCAGTCGTTTATATAGATTCTCTACTTTTAATACTGTTTCCAAATAATCCTCCAATCTAAAATCAGTTTATGATACAACCTGATTAATCACTGAACACCTGACAATATATATAATACTTGTCCTTATATGTTCCCTCTTAATTCTATCCATTATATGGAATTTATTCAATTTATTTTATCTTACACTTTCCTTACATTTAAATAAACAGGTTTTAAGAATTCTCAATATGCCAATAATTTCAGGAACAATTCAAAGAAGTATATCAATATCTAATACCAGCTTAAATACACAAATGAAAATGTCTGCTTGTAGCAAATGAAAATGCTTTCTTGTAANNAACAAAAGAAAATGTCTGCCTATAACCCAATGAAAATGCTTGCTTGTAAGAAAATGCTTGCAAAATAATGATTATACGATAAAATAGAAATGAATGTGCAAAACACAGTGACCGAAGCTTCAGTTGAAAGGAAATATTTCACAGAGAAAGGATGCCACATACTGCTTCTTTCAACTAATATAAATTGTGGCAATATCCCTGTTCCAGTTGGGATATGCGAGGGTTAAAAATGATTCAGGCAAGTAACATTACTTTAAGGCTCGGAAAAAGAGCTTTATTTGAAGATGTAAATATCAAATTCACAGAAGGAAACTGTTATGGTTTGATCGGTGCCAATGGAGCCGGTAAATCTACTTTCCTTAAGATTCTTTCCGGACAGTTAGAGCCTACCAAGGGTGATGTAATCATCACTCCCGGACAGCGTCTTTCCTTCTTACAGCAGGATCACTTTAAATATGACCAGTATGATGTATTAAATACTGTAATTATGGGTAATCAGGTTCTGTATGACATCATGAAAGAAAAAGATGCCATTTATGCGAAAGAAGATTTCACAGAAGAAGACGGTATCAGGGCAAGTGAACTGGAGGGTGAATTCGCGACCCTTAACGGTTGGGAAGCCGAATCCGATGCTGCTACTCTGTTAAACGGATTAGGAATTGAAACAGAGCTTCATTATAAGATGATGAGCGAATTAAACGGTAACCAGAAGGTGAAAGTTCTCCTTGCGCAGGCTTTATTTGGAAACCCTGATATCCTGCTGTTAGATGAGCCTACCAACCATTTGGACATGGAAGCTATCAGATGGCTGGAAGAATTCCTTATTCAGTTCGAAAATACCGTAATTGTAGTATCCCATGACCGTTACTTCTTAAATAAAGTCTGCACTCATACTGCTGATATCGACTATGCGAAGATTCAGCTTTATGCCGGTAACTATGATTTCTGGTATGAATCCAGCCAGTTAATGGTTAAGCAGATGAAAGAAGCAAATAAGAAAAAAGAAGAAAAGATTAAGGAATTACAGGAATTTATTCAGAGATTCAGCGCCAATGCCTCCAAATCCAAGCAGGCTACTTCCCGTAAGAAGGCTCTTGAGAAAATAGAACTGGATGATATACGTCCCTCCAGCCGTAAATATCCATATATTGATTTCAGACCATTCCGTGAAATCGGAAATGAAGTTCTGACTGTAACAAATCTATCAAAGACCATAGACGGCGTAAAGGTACTGGATAATATTTCTTTTACCATTACCCACGATGATAAAGCTGCTTTTGTTGGTCCAAATACACTTGCAACAACAACACTTTTCCGTATACTTGCAGGGGAACTGGAACCTGATGAAGGAACCTACAAATGGGGGATTACCACCAGCCAGTCCTACTTCCCGAAAGATAATACGAAAGAGTTTGCCTCAGAGGATATTATTGTTGACTGGCTTATGCCTTTTTCTCCCGAGAAAGATGTTACTTATGTAAGAGGTTTCCTCGGAAGAATGCTCTTTGCAGGTGAAGAAGGGGTTAAGAAGGTTAATGTCCTCTCCGGTGGAGAGCGAGTTAGAGTAATGCTCTCTAAAATGATGATTCTTGGTTCTAACGTGCTTATTATGGATGAACCTACCAACCATTTAGATATGGAGTCCATAACTGCATTAAATAATGGTCTGATGAAATTCTCCGGAGTTATCCTATTTACTTCCCAGGATCATCAGTTTGTTCAGACCATCGCTAACCGTATCTTTGAAATTACTCCTAATGGGCTTATTGATAAGGTTACAACCTACGATGAGTATCTGGATAACGATGAATTTGCAAGAAAAAGACAGGTTATGCAGATTGACCGCGAGGACGACAATAACTAAACTAAGTGCTTAAATTGACGGCTCTGGACTGGCTATATTTGAAGAAGTATGGACGACCATAACGAAATAAATGCATAAAAGTCCCGGAATAAATGTTGTTAACACATTTATTCCGGGACTTTACTGTATATCTTTCTATTATGCCGCTTCTATCTGGGTCAAGGCTTTAAAATTCATTTCAAAAATCTGCAGAATTCCATCTACTACTTTATGACACAACTCTACGATGTAAACACAGTCTACCGCAACTTTCTTAGCTACCTTTAAATATTCAGCATGCATTTCTGTAATAAACTTCAATATTTCTTCCACCGTAGCAAATAAGAAATTCTTTGCCCGAGCCTTCACAGCATCCTCGCTTTTAACATACTCTTTTAATGCTGTTATAAGTTTTTTCTCATATCCACAGTGTGCTTTGATACTTCCAGTAAATATGCTGTTATGGGGATACGTAAAATAATCAGCTATATAATGTGTGACAACACCTAAATGTCTTGTAAAATACCTGTTGATTCCTTTGTGCACTTGAAATTCATCGGTTATCTTAATAATTTCCTCTGTCAGTATATCAAAGGTTTCTTCTATGGTATGTCTTTTCGTAAGAAAAGATGGCTTAATATCCGGTAATATGCTGCCGTAGTAAAATGCTTTCCTATGTTGAAAAAGCTCATCGATGTTCATACTGTTTAATAAATATCCAGCCAAAGAGATATGTGATTTTTTTCTCATTAACGTCTCCTGTCATAAAACTGACTAATAAGCTTCCAGGTGTCCAGTTTCATTCGATCCAATTCGACAGAACTTTAAACACCATAAGTGATTTTACACCGGATTTTCATTCTGCACAATAGTTATTTTGAGACTATAACAAAATCTTAACACTTATTAAGAAAATAGCCCTATTTTCCACGTAATCTCTTCCATATCTGGTGTTTATATTGACATTCCTCTTCTTTTCATGTAAAATTTACCTTGTTTATTTATTTTTCCAATTGTAACTTATAACCAATTTATTTTATTGACCCGGCATTTTTTATTGTATAATTTTATTTAATTTTTATATATTATAAGAATGATTTCAATTATGCTAATTGATTAGAGTATAATGCCGCCTTACAGAATAGGAGATGATTATTTGGACTCGAGTGAAGTCACGCGTATGATAATAGCAGGTGTTTTATTACTGCTATCCATATTTTTTTCGTCAGCAAGAACTGCTTTTACTACTGTCAATAAGCTGCGCATCCGCAGTCTATCTGAAGAAGGTAATAAGAAAGCCAGGTTGGTGAATGATTTACTGGAGAAACCGGCTAGAATGCAGAATACAATACTTATTGGCAATGTAATTATTAACCTGTCCATATCATCACTAGCTACCTCTCTTGCCCTTGATCATTTTACTCCTGCAGGCGTTGTGATAATAATAGCTGCACTTATCTTTGTTATGTTGATATTTGCAAGAATGATCCCCAATACACTGGCCGAGATGGATTCTGAGAAATTTGTCCTTCGTTTTGGCCCCCTGCTTTTGCTCTTTGTCAGAATTATGTCTCCGCTTACATTTCTGGTCACAAGAATATCTTCTCTCATCCTAATGATTTTTCATGTCAACACCCGTGAAAAAGCCTCTGTTATCACGGAGGACGAACTTCGTTCCATTGTTGAGGTAAGTCATGAAGAAGGTGTTATCGAGATGGAAGAGAAACAGATGATAACCAATGTAGTGGATTTCGGTGATTCTATGGCAAAAGATGTTATGGTTCCCCGTGTGGACATGGTATTTGCAGAAGTTTCCCTGTCCTACGATGATTTAGTGGAGCTTTTTTCCAAGGATAAATATACACGTATGCCAGTTTACAGTGACTCCAGGGACAATGTTATAGGTATATTGAATTTAAAAGATATTTTCTTTTACCAGGGTAGTAAAGAAGAATTTCAGATACAAAATATAATGAGAGAACCTTACTTTACTTATGAATATAAGAAAACCACAGAATTGTTAAAAGAAATGCGTAAAAATTATGTATCCCTGGCCATCGTCCTGGATGAATACGGCACGACCACCGGCCTTATTACACTGGAGGACCTGCTGGAAGAAATCGTTGGAGAAATTCGTGACGAATATGATGCAGATGAAGAAGACAGCATTCGTATTATCTCTGATACTGAATATATTGTAGATGGAAATACGAAACTGGATGAGATAAATGATGCTTTGGATCTTGAGCTTGAATCAGATGACTATGATTCAATAGCAGGACATTTAATATATCTTTTGGACCATCTGCCGGAAGTCGGCGAGAGTATTACAGAAGACAATGTTATTTACACGGTTGATGCCGTCATGAAGAACCGAATCGATAAAGTACATATTGTACTTATACCGGAAAATTCTGATTCAGCAGACAGCATGAATACTCTATCTGAAAATACCCCGCAGGAGAATCCTGATAGTATTCCTGCAGCAGAAGGCAATCTTGAACATATCACTCAAGAATAGTTCGTATATATAAATAATATAATGGATTATTATGGAATGCACTTATCGCAGGGGAAAGCCCCCTCTTTAGCGCATTCCTCTTTTGTATAATAGACTATTCCCTTATTGGTTAATACCTCCTCGCAATTCTCTCTGTGATAATACTTTTTCCCCAGCTTACCTGTTATGCAGAATACCTTAGATTTCGATATCCTTGCTCCACCAAAGACATAGCGGTTATAGGTATCAAGGGCAGCTGCATTATACGGGTAGCCCTGAAAGAGTACAAAAAGACTTACATCGTCTATTGTTCTGTCCCAATCTGTTCTATCAATCTCAGGCAGCCAGAACTCATAGGTTATGCCAAAATCCGAAGCAATACTGTTGTAGTAATTGATATAGAGGTTCATATTCTTGCTGATTGACTGAGTAATCGTCTTTCTTCGTATCCTTTCAAAGACCTCATCATCCTTTAGTAAGCTGCATTCGGTTAATACTCTGATATCTCTATAATCTCCCTCCCATATTTCCATGCTTTCTTTCTCAAACAATATAATTTCAGCTCCCATCGTATACTTTATAACATAGCGGTCATCTTCATAGACATAGTGAAGCTTCTCACTCCATCTTTTATCAAGTTTCTTCTCACCACCCGATAAGATGTCTATGGTATAGTATATATAATATCCGTCTCTGTCTGTAACCAACATTACAGGTATATATCTGTTAAGCTGTTCTTCCTGAAAAGACTGTCCCATTACTCCAAAATTAGCATACAAGGAGGAAAAGAACTGCTCCACTGCCTTTTCCTTATTGGTATACAGCTTACGGCTGCTGTCAGCTTCTACCAAATAAAAACATCCATCATCCACTGCATTATCCAGAGCCGTATTATAGGCTCCGGTCTTCTCTGCCATTGCTTCCAGATGTTGAAACCGAATATCCAGCATAGTAAAGACTATTAATTCAATTATAAAAAATACAAGGCAAAGATCACTCAGTTTCATCTCGAATCATTCCCCCATAGGTAACCAGTATGGAAACCTCACTGTTATTTCCTCTGGATAGAGACGAAGCTATTCTTCCTGCCACGGTCTTATTACGGTTTACAACCTTAATGGATATGTAGTCCCCCTGTTCAAAATAATAATCTTTTCCTTCATCAAAAGCCTGATAAATTTCCTCTTCATAGGTATTATAAAAATAACTATCGATCTTTTCCAGGACTGTATCCGTGATTTCATCATAAGCAGGAGCAAGTCTTTTATGAGCATGTATAATCTCCAGATTATACAGATTACCGGTTTTATCTATTCGTTCAATGTAATCTTTATACATATTCTGTGTTAATACTCCTGACGCTCTTATAATATCTATAAGGCGTATGGTTTCCTGGGTGACATACAGCTGACTGATAGAATCCTGTTTCTGAGCCATATAGAGCAGCGGTGCTATAAACAATAATACAACTCCTGTAAATATGGCAACTACTTTGCCAAAAGCATCCATTCAACTGCCTCCTGTCTTTATTCATCCATGTGGGTAAAGCTTATCTCTGTTATATGCTCATTGTCGTCCAATGTATATTCCTTAAGATAAACTCCCTCCTTAATAACCGTATAATCGAAATCTTCCGGTTGAAATATTTCCTTAGTGTAAGCCATTCCGTCTATTACCAGATTAACCTCCATATCGCCAATTAAAGTACCAATAATTTCTCCTTTTGTAGCTGTTAACTTACTGTCTTTTACCGATGCGTTCTCCAGCTCCTGCTCCCTGATAACATTCTGCCTAAACACAGAGGCTTTCAACAGCCGCATACTGTTATTAACATTCTCAGAACCAAGCAATAATAAACTGACAGCCATACAGAACAAAATTACATTTACCCCCATGGTGAGAAATTTATTTAACTGTTCCATGGTTACTTCTGTATAAAGGAAATACCGATAATAGTTGAGTTAGCGTCCCTTAATATAGCACCTGTAAACTGGGCTTTCTGATTGATGTAGAAATTACTGGTGATAGTTTGTGTGTCCTTAACAGAGGCAGAGCTAACTTCTCCAATTTTACTGTCTGAATCAGAGAGCAGACGATTATAATAAACAACAGATTTCTTTGTTGTAACCTTGACAGCAATATCTTCATTTTTGAATTTATTTATTGCATTGATAACTTCACTACCTGTAACATCTAATCCGTCATACATGACCTTGTCAGATTCAGCAAATTCCTTGTTCATACGACTGATCTGCCCTGTGCCATTTGTTGCAGCTGCATTAGCCTCCCTGCTTATGTAAAAACCCAATCCTACTACTAAACAAGTAATAATAACTCCTGCCGCCAGTATTAAACCTTTTAATGCATTTTCCATTTTAATATCTCCTTTTTCGTTTTCTATTTTTGCTTCTATTTTTTTATTCTATTTCGCTTCTATTTTACTTCTACTTCTGCTTCTGCTTTTTGTTCTATGCTTTTATTACTGCTTGGATACCTGTCCTTCAGACATTCTTACTAAATATATCCTTAATTATTGACACTGTTCATCTATTGTTCCCTTTTTCTCGGACACATCCTTTAATTAAAGTTTGATCCAAACGGCTGATTCCATTGCCTATATAACTACCAAAATGCTAAAAGTCTTGTTTCCATAGGATTCCAGGCAAATTGTATAAAAAAGAACGAACGAATGCGCCTATGAAAAGGTGTTAGAAGTCCTTTTCTCTGGATATTTTGCGCTATATGGTAAAGCAGATTGTCTGAGCGAAGCGAGTTATCTGCTTTATCATATGTCAAGCGCAAAATAGCCAGAGAATTAGGACTTCTTATACCTTGTAATCGAAGCATGAGTTTTTTCTTTTTTATACAATTTGCCGTCCCCCTTCCGAAACCCCGAACTTTAACACTTACTTAACACATTAACACAGAAATCTACCCACCAATCCCATTTATCTGTTCCATATAGACTTTATACATCCTAAGTCCTTCTGTAACAAAAGGAAGAATCAGATACAGTCCCACCGTCAGAATAAAAGGTACAAAAGCAATGGTTTTACCCAATATAGATTTATCCTGTATGGCAATTTCATTGTCTAGAGCTCTTTTATCAATATAGTTATTCCTTTCCTGTTCCACATCTTCAAAAGCTTTATAAACTCCAAGTTTATCACTGCTCTGTAATCCATCAACAATTTTACCAAAAGGTCTGAAAGGTTCTTTCTCCTTTAATTCCTCAAGGGCTTGTCTTTCGTCGATGCTTAATTTTCTGCTGCATTCTCTGACAGAACTTTGAAAGATATAAGAAAATTCCTCCATCCATTCTATTATAACGCCCGTATCGGCTCTCTTAATATTTCGTAGGAGCACTATTATGGATTGAAAGGATAATACTTCATCCTCCATATCCCGCTGCCTTACTTTCTTAAGCAGTAACAGTCTAAAACTTGGAATATAGTAAAATCCCCAAGCAGCCAGAAATGCTGCCAGAAGCTCATACCACTTAAAATACTCCTTTTCAATAGTCTTTAATCTTGCATAAATGTCCTCAGAAGCCATTCTTTGAAGGTATTTAATCCTCTCCTCTTTCCCAACTACCTTCTCAATCTCCTCAAGCGTAAGATTACGGCCAAGAAATTTATTGGTATAATTGATTACCTCCAAAGACAAAGCCATAGCTTTCTCTTCTGATATGGCACTGTCTGAATAGTTAATATTCCTGGTTAGCTCCAATTTCCTGTTCGCACCATGAATATAAAAAGATAATAAGATACAGATTAGAAAACCCGCAATACTAAAAAGCACGCTCTTTAAGATAAACTGCCGGACCCCCAGATTCTCACCATGCAGTCTTAAGAATTCTTGTTTCTTTAACAGCTTCCCATAATTTTTATATTGGTATGAATCAAGTATCTTCCTGATACTTTCCCGGTTCTCTAAGGCTTCCAATAAAACCGCCTCTCTTCTAGACGGTTTTCTTTCTTCCCTGAGAGCCATCAGCATTTGATAAGAAAAGAAGGTAATGAGAAATATTACTGCCATTAGTAGAATTCCTGCTGTTCCCCTGTAAAAATTAATAAGCTGCGGCAAACTGTTAACAGCCCAGTTCTCAATAGCTTTTAAGAACAGCACAGGCAGTACCGTTACAAAGGAAAGACCGGAGAAAAGATATTGGATTTTGCTTCGTTTTAATATTTCCATATGGATTTCCTGCCTTAAATGAGCAATATTGACCAGAAGCAGTGATTTTCCTTCTTCCGTCTTTGTATCTCCATATGTATTGATTATCAGACAAAGTGCCAGAAAGGTTTTTATGAATTTGTCGGGAACAAAGCTTAGATACTCTTCCTTTTTCCTTTCACTTTCAGAGGAAGTAAGGATATCAAAAATACAGCCGGCATGAAGTTTCAATGGTTTATCCGTATTCTGTATAGCTTCATAGACAGCTTCATCAAGTATTCCGTGACCCTGATAATTTTCTCTTACCTCACAAAGAAATTTATCAAACTGTTCCAGCAGCTTCTTTCTCTCTCTTCCCTCTTCCCCAAATACAATACTTTTACCTGCAGCATATAAGTAAAATATGGATAACCATAGATAATACCAGGTCACTCCAAAAAGAAGCAGTATCGCTAAAATAACAATATCGATGCACCAGATCTTTACTGTTAATTTTATAGCTTTTTTCTCTATTAACCTTACTTCACCTGGATAGAGAATAGCATATCTTTCTGTAAGACTTTTTATAAAAGCTCTTATTACAATTACTCTGCTTAATAAATCGTAAAGCACATACCAATAGTTTCTGCTGACTTTTGTTCTATCTTTCAGAAAGATGCTATAGGTTCCCCGGTATTCAATTTGCTTTCTCAGCAAAAATATCAAAAAAAATGTAAGCAGTACAAAAGTACACAAAAGTCCTGCTGCCATACGTATCATAAAAATATTATCCATTCTGCAGAGCGCCTCCTCCCTTTATAAATTCTCTGTATTCCTGTTTTTCTGATTCTCGCAGATTATAAAGGATATGCTCCTGGCTTTTATCAGAAAAGCCTTTCTGCATGACATACTTACCTTCTATAAAGGATAGGATATCTCTTGTTTCAAATGTCACTGGACTTGTCCTTCTTTTATAATATTCCTGGGTTGCTTCTACCAGTCCGCCGGGTAGGTCCTTCTTATAATAAGGGATTATCTCGGTTATTCTCGAGATATAGCGGTGACCGTTTTTATTCTCCATATGAATGTCAATATTTATGGCATTGGCTGCCTGATATTCAGCCAGATCTTCCTTGTGAAAACCTCCCTCTCTAAGCTGCGAAATCTTAAAATAAGAAATTAAATCCTGTGTGGTCTCTGCATGATGGGAAAATAGTGTCATTTTCGATATTTGAGAGATTTCAATAAGGTAATTAGCAGTTTCATGTGACGCAACCTCACCTAATATAAGAACTGTTCCGTCTGTTTTCTTCATAACATTTAATATATCCTGTCCTGAAACTTCAGGGCTATCTCTTAATGACAGTATGTTACGCCTTGGATAAGCTTTATTTAGATTTAGCTCATATACCTGCTCATAGACACGAATTGGGTAGCTTTCTTCAATATACTGTATCAGTAGTTTTAACAAGGTTGTTTTACCACTCCCCATTTCTCCTGTAATGGCAATGGAAAGGCATCCTTTAACCATCCACTTAAGAAGCTCAATTACTTGATCTGATCCTTCCTCCTTTAGGACCTTACTTATATCCATAGCTGTTATAGAATCATGTTTTCGAAGAAAGAATGCCCAACTTACTGAGATGGGCGGGCGAAATACTACTACCCTTGAGCCGTCCTTCATATCATTTACAAGATACCCTCTGGTTTCGCTTAAAAAACCGGGGTTATTATGCCGGTATATACTTTTGCATACACGTATAAGTTCTCTTTCCGATGGAAATCGCAGAAAATCAAGCCTTATAGTTCTTCCTTTATAGAATATCCATACATCAAGCAGGCTCTTCTCCGTTTTTATACCGGTATCATTCTTATCTTTATCTACTATCTCCTTAACAGTTATCTCTTCATCGAGGAAACCAGCTGTCATTTCTGGTATTTTCCCGGAGAGAAGACCTGCTGATATACCAGCTGAAACACCATCGAGTTTCATCTCCCTTAACCTGTCTATTATGCCAAAACCTCTGTACTGCTGATACACTCTCTGAACTATAATTTCTACCTTATCCTCAAATGACAGGTACGTTATCTCTTTAAAATATGCCTTATCCAAATCAACGGAAGTAATGGTATATGCTGTTTCCAGATGATTCTTTTCAAGAAAAATTCGAAACCCGTCTTTCTTGTAGTCTTTATAATACAGCTGCAGCAATATCTCGAATTTATCCTGCCCAGTCAGCATATCTGCACAATTAAAAGGAATGACTTTCTCTATGTTCTCTTCGTTCAGCATTACTTTATGCAGAAGAATTTCTTTGATGTAATCCTTAATATATTCCTTCGCCTCCTCATCACCTTCCGCAGATTTCTTAAGGCACTTCTTAATAAGTTTCTTAATATTTTCTCGTTTCATAGTTTCTTTCTGGTTAAGGTTTAAGCTCCTGAAATCTTTATCAAGGATTCCCGCAAATACACCATCTACTGTCTTTATAATTTCTTCAACAGAGTAACTTTCCGTTCGCTTTTCTTCTTTCCTGTTCGGTCTCAGGCTTAGAGCTGCAAATCCAACCATCCCTGTAATCAGCAGAAGGATAATAAAAAAGTTAAGTAACATACCTCTTACCTCCCTTGTCCTGCTCTTTAAGCAGCACTTCTGTCAGTTTAAAAACCCTCTGAAAGAAAGCTTCCCTTTCCCCTGGCCTCCTTAAGGACATATTCTTTAGATAGAAATTTATTAAATCCCTGTCAGAAACTGCATCCATAAAGGCAGTTAAATGTGGTATAGCATACAGTCTTCCCTTAAAATTCTTAAAATGCTTTTCAAGAGTTCGCAGGTTATATGCAGAGCTGCCATGATAATTGTTAAGTATAAATATTGTCTTTTCCAGAGGAAATTGATACTCCTTAAGGGTATTCCTTATTACTGATATATTCTGGTTCAAAGTAACAGCAAGTATATCTGCTTCTATCCACAGCTGCTGTGATAATCTGTTATTTCCAAAGGATGTGTCTGTAAGTATTAAATCATATTCTGCCTCTAATCTGCTATAAAGAAAGGGCAGATATTTTAACAGTTCCTCCTGTTCAGCTCCATAATAATTTCTGGTACCGCATAACAGATCAATCCCTCCCTTACCAAGGCTCATGATATAATCNNATCGTCAGGTTATGCGTCCTAATAAGCCTTACCAATGAATCTAAGCCGATATTCTGATATATTTCTTCCGTCTGATTGCTGCCAAGGAGAATTTCTTCCAGCTCTCTGTTACCATAATGTGTCTGTGTCAGAAGTACCTTTTTCTTACTTCGATATGCCGCCGTCAGGGCTATTGCTGCCAAAGAAGAAGTTGTACCCGTCTGTCCGGTAACCGGACTCCAAAATACCACATGCATCAAATCCCTCCCTTTCTTATTTTCTTAGTGGCTTCCTTTATAGCTTTTCTGTCTGTAATGTTTATTTCAAAAAGCAACTCTCTGAGCAGCAACTTAATTCCCGGTGAAAGCTTCTTATAATTATAGCTGTGGTAATACTGCAGTACACTGCCGGCCTCACTGTCCGTTTCTTCCAAGTATAAATAGTAGTTCTTCTTCCCCCTGAGGNNTACGTTTCATTTATTCCTTTCACAATGTCCCTGACCAAAAGGTAATAGTCCTGGTCTGCTTTACTAAATATCGTTAAAGCATCAAGATTATGTATTCGTGTATCGGCAACCAGGAAACGATAATCCGTATGCATTATATCCTTATGGTTTAGATTCATTCCAAAGTCTATCAGTATGTAATCATACTCGTCATGAACTTTTTCAATATTTGTGTCTTTACGCAGCTCCAGCCTTTCAGAACAGTATATTGTACCTTCTTCCATACCTTTTGGCGCTGGTATACAATAACTTAACGCTTTACAAGGGGAATTATCCACCAGCAATACTTTTTTATCCAGGGTGCTTAACAATACTGCCAGATAAAATATCAAGTCGTAACTGTAGATTCCTGCAAAACCTAATGTTTTTATCTCATTCTGCATACTCTACCTCGTAACTGTCATCTACCTGATTTTCCTCTCTTTCATTGACTTCCTCCAGATAATCTATTTTATCAGAAGCTCTCTCCTTTCCCGTTATGTACTGGTAGGCATCAGCAGCTTCCTTGTTATTCCTATAACTATCAGTAACTTCGTCCTGGGTACTGCGATAATTTTCATAATAGGCTTCCAGTCTTTCTTCCAATCCTGCGCGCTTTTCTTCACTCAGGTAATCTCTGGCTGCATCCAATACATTAGGATCTTGTTGTATCAGACTTAGCACCTCCTCGTTAGGGGTATAGGTAACAAAGGAGGGCTCCTGATATGAGGCTGCGATATATTTTGTGGTATATAAATAAGTACCTGATTTTAGAAAACAATCTACTAATGCAGAGGATATCAGATGTATTTCATCCGGTGACAGATTCAGATACAGATATCCTTTCTCCGTATCAATCCGGCTGACCCAGGTCTTGCTGATAACAATATAATCTTCACCATTAGGATAACGCAGACGTATGTCAGTATAATTCCCTTCTTTTATATTCTCTCCTGCCAGATTAAGAGAGAACTCCACTTCTCTTTTACTGTCACCTATAGCTTCATCCGCTATCATATTTTTAAGGATATGCATCCCTGCCGGGATATCTATAAGTGCTTTATGTCCTATATCCGTTTCAGACATAAAATTATTCTTATCCTGTCCTGATAAAGTCTCAGCAACTGTAACCGTCGTTCCGGTTATTATGTCTCCAGCTTTGATCTCAGCAGTTGCCTCATATACCGTTACAGTATACTGCTGTAATACCTCCGACATTATTTCAATCCGGTGTTCATAAATACTCTTCACTTTTATATATCCGGTAAAAATGCCGACAGGTAATATCGTACATAAAAGTCCTGCTGCAACGCGCTTTGCAATTTCCTTTCCGGAAAGAGGCCTTTTTAATCTTTTACTCATTCACTAATCCTTTCTGTCTGTTATCTAATTCTTCGTGAATTACAAATACCGCCCGTTTTACTGCCCTGATAAACTCGTAATTAGGGTTGTCTTTCTTGCAGCCGTAATTGCGTGTCATAAATTCTACGATTGTACCTTGCTGTATGGCCTGATGATATTCCATGTTATAGGGAATAGGGATTATTTTTGAAGTTTGAATAGGATATTTTCCCGGAAATGTATCTGATTTTAGAGAATTGTAGTGAAACTCACTTAACAGAATAATACACTTTGAAAGTAGGGAGGCATAATTTCGAAAGAATTGGTCGAGCAGATCTTCTTCCTGTATCAGATTCACCACTACAAGGTCTGCTTTATCCAATATGATTTTAGAACTCATATGATTAATATTAGAAGTGTCAATAAAGGTGTAACCTGCAAAAATCTCACTTGCCCACAGAATTTTCAATATATTTTCATTCAGGATATAGTCAAAGACAAACTCATTGATTTGATTCCCAATTGGGATATAGTATAAAGAATTAATCAGAATTTCGAAAGAAGCTTCTTTTATAAGTTTCTCATCTTCCTTCAATGTAAGATAAGTATGTCCACCTATTGAATCTCTTAGCACCCAAAGTTGGTTTTCCGGTTTTTCTTCCGCATCCACATCTGTGTAATGAAAATATCTGTTGTACCTATTTCTTGACAGTTGATTGATAACATGCTCAAGCCCCTTGTATCTGCTAACATTAACAGTATTTCTGTTCTTCCTTTTCTCTTGCCTGTGAATGAGCATATCTGCCAGTGTTTTTTTTTGATAATGATTTTCTAATAATATTGTTTTAACAGATTTCTCAAAGACCATAGCAATACTGACACAGGCCAAATTACTGGTCACGCCATTACTCCCCTTGGCACTGCTCCAAAANNTAATTTTCATGTTAACCTCCATTCGCAGTCTTTTTGGTTTTCCAACCGACCTCATTCTTGCATATCAGTATTCGTATTTATTTGCTGATATCATTCATATCCCTGGATGTCGTAAGCCGGCTTGCAATATTGCTAAACATAATAACCTTATTTTACGGCATATAAATTAAACGGTGCGCCAAAGTACAACCGTTTGGTCAACTCATATAATCTACCACCTCGCTTGAAGGAATTCATTTGATTAAAATAGAAAAAAAGATTTAAATTAGAACTTAAGATATTCTTAATAATAAATGAAATTTTTGTAAATGTAAAGTGCTTTTTAGAAATTTTTGAAAAAAGACCTCCCAGTGGCTCCTGCGCCATGGAGGTCTTTCCAGAGTGCATCTGAGTACTTATGCTTTTAAACTCTGTTAATTTAAAATAGAATCTCTGATTTTTTCCTTAGTAATCTGCTGCCGTTAACAATCACTAGGACACCGCTGGTAATACCAGTGACTATGAGAAGAATTCCTATTACGATATTTCCTACACCTACTGATTTCATGGTAGTATAGATTTTTTCACTCATATCCGACTCCTGACCGCTGCCTGTTGCAGCCCTTTCTTATACTTCATTACTTAACAGCTGGCTCCATATTGCTTATAATATGCATCGATAGCATTTTTTAGAGCATCATCTATTATGATATTTCCATTATAAGGCTTATTGTATAAATGTTCAACTACTTCTTCCATGGTTACAATAGAAGTTGTCTTAATTCCATACACTTCTTCAATTTCAGAAAGAGCACTCTTCTCACCCTGGCCTCTTTCCATTCGGTCTACCGAAACTACTAAACCCAGTACAGATACCTCACCCTGAGCTTTTAATATAGGCATTGTTTCACCTATAGAAGTACCTGCTGTGGTAACATCTTCAATGATAATAACTTTGTCCTTATCATAAATAGGGCTTCCAAGCAGTATTCCCGTATCTCCGTGGTCTTTTACTTCCTTACGGTTGGAACAATAGCGAATGTCCCTATGATAGAATTCACTGATTGCCATTGAGGCTGCCACACTCAGCGGTATTCCCTTGTAGGCAGGGCCAAAAAGAACATCGAAATCAAGTCCAAAAGCTGCTTCGATTGCCTTTGCGTAATACTCTCCTAATTTTCTTAACTGTGAACCGGTACGATAAAAGCCTGCATTAATAAAAAAGGGTGTCTTACGTCCGCTTTTTGTTGTGAAATCACCAAATTTTAATACACCACAGTCTACCATAAATTCTATAAATTCCTGCTTATACTTTTCCATTTATCCTCCATTCCGCCGCCAACCACGGCAAAAAAATCACGTGTAAGTGATATTCTTCACTTAATCATTTCCCTGATTTGCATAACTCTGCACATTCTATAGCTTCGACGTTCCTATGTTCCGCTTAATAAGCCTAACCTAAGCTTATCTGTTAAGACAACCTATGATTTCCTTTACATCGGAAATCCCCTGCTGATCCAGGAATTTACTGATACCCTCTATTACTTCTACCGTAGCTGTAGGATTTCTGAAGTTAGCCGTACCGACTGCAACAGCTGTCGCCCCTGCCATAAGGAATTCAATAGCATCCTCACTGTTCATAATTCCACCCATTCCAATAACCGGTATCTTAACTGTTCTTGCAACCTGATTTACCATTCGCAGGGCTACAGGCTTAATCGCTGGTCCGGACAAACCACCGGTCTCATTGGCTAATACGAACTTTCTCTTATAAATGTCAACTTTGGTACCTGTTAAGGTATTAATCAATGAAAGGGCATCTGCCCCGCCTGCTTCTGCTGCTTTGGCCATTTCCCTGATATCCGTAACATTGGGGCTAAGCTTCATAATTACAGGTTGTTTGGCATGTTTCTTTACTTCCCTTGTAATGTCCTCTACTGCAAGACAATTCTGTCCAAAAGCGATTCCGCCTTCTTTGACATTGGGGCAGGAAATATTGATCTCCAGCATATCAACCGCACTGTCACCAAGCCTTTCCACAACTTTTATATAATCCTCTGTGGTTTTACCGCAGACATTTACGATTACCCTGGTATCATATTGCTTTAGAAACGGAAGATCTCTTTTTATGAACATCTCAACACCGGGATTCTGTAGACCAATGGCATTGAGCATTCCACTGCCGGTTTCTGCAATTCTGGGTACCGGATTGCCGGTCCAGGGCTCATAAGAAACACCTTTTGTTGTTACCGCTCCAAGTTTGTTCAAATCAACAAAATCAGCAAACTCCATTCCTGAGCCAAAGGTACCTGAGGCCGTGGTTACGGGATTCTTCCATTCCACACCTGCTATGATTACTTTTGTATCTGACATAATTATCTCCCATCTGTGTGCCGCAACACATGCTACAATTCGATTTCACTGCTTGCAAATACCGGTCCCTCTTTGCAGATTCGTGTGTTCTGCACATTGGTGTGATGATCCTTTTCTTTCGTCTTGCACACACAGGCAAGACATGCCCCGATACCGCAGGCCATCCTTTCTTCCAGAGATAAATAGCATTCAATGCCCTGTTCTTCTGCATAGGCCTTGACCCCTTTTAACATAGGTGTGGGACCACAGGCATAAATAACGTCGGCTTTTAAGCCATATCTTCTGATGGCATCTATTACATTGCCTTTTACTCCATAGCTGCCATCCTCTGTTGATAGATATACTTCTCCGTAAGGCTGAAAATTATCATTCATAAAGGTAACATCCCGATAGCCTAAGACAATGCTTTTCTCGCAATCCAGCTGTTTCGCCAGCTCAAGCATGGGTGGAATACCAATTCCGCCTCCAATTAAAATGGCTTTCTTCTTCTCCAAGGGAAATCCATTGCCAAGAGGTCCCAATACCTGAAGGGTATCCCCCTTTTTAAGCGTAGAAAACTCTTCCGTTCCTTTCCCGGTCACACGGTAAACTAACCGCAGTGAGCCTTCTGCTGCATTGATCTCGCAGATGCTTATAGGCCTTGGAAGCAGCCTGTCCTCATTGTTACAATACAGGGATAAGAATTGTCCGGGCTTAGCCTGTGCCACAATTTCTGTATCCTTTAACCACATACTGAATATCCCAGGTGCTATCTGCACCTGGGATGTTATTAGGGCTCGTTTCTGAATTGCCATGGTTTTCTCCCATCTGTGCCATTTTTTAATCCCATACATTATATACGAAATCAAATATAAGCACAAGTACCATTTTTTTACGAGAATAGTAAACGCATGAAGGAATTACTTGTAAATAAGCAAATTAGTTACCCTATTAAAAAGGAGTCTAATTCCTTAAATTTATGATTTATAGTTCCTTCCGCATATATATAATTGTATATTTATCCTTTCTGGCTTCAACTCCTGTAGGTTTAAAATTATTTTTAATCCAAAATTGCTCACTTTCCCTGTTCCCTTTTATATATCCAAGCTCAACACACGTAAAACTTTCCTCTTTCAAATAACTGAGAAACTCTGTAATTATTTCTGTTCCGGTTCCCTTCCCCTGATACTCTTTATTCATCATGAACCAGCCAATAAATACAGTATGAGCGTCAGGATATCCAACAACAAAATCCATTAATGAAATCAAATGATTCTCACTATAAAAACCAAGAAATAATTTATCCGCAAGAGTCTTATTTGGGGGTAGTTCCGTAAAAACATCTTTTATATTTGCAACTGTTGGCCTGGTCATAAGATAATGATAATAGGTCGGATTTCGTCTACATAATTCATAGATACTTAGAATATCTTCTTCCGTAAATTGCTTAACAAGAAAATGAGAAGACATCTTATTTAACTGTAATTTCATTTGATTGTTTCTCTCTAATTCTTTTATTATTTTTATTGCTTCGACTATAATATACCTTTATAGTTCTTCGTTCAGTTGACAGGTTTGGTAACTAACTTTAACCCTAACACTGTATCAGTTTTATTTTTCTTTCCAGTAAACACTTCCATCCCTTGCCCTTAATAAGAACTTCATATCTACAAGTCCTCTGCGAAGCAGGAAAAAATCTTCAAAGGTATGCCACTTCTTAATAATCTCGTTGACTTCTTTTTCCGTATACTTAACCTCTGCTTCAAACTTTTCACTGAGGTAATAAAGAACAGCAATCTTACGATCCTTTTTAGCCGGCCATGATTTGATTCTCTGTTTTTCATCCAGGAACTGACCAATAATCTCCCTGTAATTATCCGGTATTTCTAATTTATTATTTAATTTATCTTCCATGTTATCCCCTTTCGTTCATGTAAAATTTCTGATTTGGTATTCCTTAATTTTAAGAGAAGCAATTCTATCTAAACAGATTATTATGAGATTATCCCTGCGTTAACCAATATTCCCTGCAGTCATCGGTTCTGCCCATAAATCCGTATTCTATCATATATCTTCTAAGAGTCGGATAATCATCATAGATATCTTTTAATATCTGATTAAGCTCTTTTTCCTTATAATGCTTTCCTTCTGAAAAGGATTCGCTTATCTTTTTTAATATCACAATCTTTTTCTTTTCTTTCGCAGGAAAATGCTTTAGCTTTAAAGGCTTCAGAGAAGAGAAGGCAGTTTCCAGTATCTTCTCCTTTTCCTCCTCCGTCGTAATATACCTGTCATCCACCATTTTTGCTTTCGAGTGAATTGGTACCAGCCTGTCTCCGCCTGTATTATGTTCCTGGGCAAGCTCGTATACTGCCAGAAACATTTTTGCCTGCTTTGCTTTTTCCCTGAACATAAATTTCTGGTGTCTTACAGTAGAGGGTGTAACCCCCAGTTGTTTAGCAATTTCGTTATCACTAAGCCCTGCTTCTAGCAGGGTTAAAATCTGCTTCTGATTATCCGTCAAGGTCAGATACTTGCTGTCTGACTGCATAAGAAGCTCAAAAGGTTTCCCATGCTCCATGTGAACATGAAGCATGGCTCCTTTTTCAGCCTCATAAAATCGATTACCGATAGGATATACTTCCCCCTTGTAAAACTCCTTTTTGCAATAACTGCAGATATATTTCCCCTCATCCTCTTCCAGGTAAGAATATCCCTGCTTCATCTCATTTATATTAAAATCCTTATTTTTACCTTCCATAATCAATTCCTTTCTCATTAAACATATAAGATTGCAACCTTGCCTGACATTACACCTAAGAAATATCTGAAATAAACCTCTCTTTTTCTTCTGATATATGTTCATACAGCAAGTTTACTTATAGCACTGCATAAATCTCGAATTATTCATTCCCATAATTCACACAATATCTGAGACAGGTTGAAGAAGTATCTTGACACTTTTCTTTATTTAAGAAGATTCCGACTTTTTCCACTGTCTTTATATCATTTTATCATTTGCTATATCAATAAACATATTTTATTATTGTTTATTTCATTTGTCAACTTATTTCAATTCTCTTCATGTGATTCATCAAATTTCTTTCACTGTGTTACTACTTTTTTGAATTACCAAACAACCGGCACGGTTTCTGAAAGTATGTAAGAATTGTTATACTGGATGGGTGTTGGTTTATTTTCATTAGACACCCCATTTAAACTATGATATAATTATCTTTTGTAAATATCAGATTACAGAAAGGGTATATAAAATGGCAGAAAAGAATCCTATCGTAACTATTGAAATGGAAAATGGCGGTCTTATCAAACTGGAGTTATATCCTGATATCGCTCCAAATACAGTAAAGAACTTTATATCTTTAGTTCAGAAAAACTATTATGACGGGCTGATCTTCCACAGAGTTATCCGTGGTTTTATGATTCAGGGCGGCGATCCGGAAGGAACCGGCATGGGTGGTCCCGGATATACTATCAAAGGAGAATTTTCATACAACCAGTTTGAAAATAATTTAAAGCATTCTGCAGGAGTTATTTCCATGGCAAGATCTCAGATGCCTAACTCAGCAGGTTCCCAGTTCTTCATTATGCATAAGGACAGCCCTCATCTTGACGGCTCCTACGCTGCTTTTGGTAAGGTTACAGAAGGTCTTGAGGTAGTAAATACGATTGCTGATGAAAGAACCGACTATTCCGACAGACCCTTAAATCCTCAGGTTATGAAAAAAGTAACCGTTGAATTATTCGGAGAAGAATACGGCGAACCTGAAAAAATGTAATGACAGGAGGCTATTCTATGGTAACAGAAAGATTACAGCATTTAAGAGCCTTAATGGCGAAGAACGGCATTCAGGCTTATCTGCTTCCCACCTCTGATTTCCACGAATCAGAGTATGTAGGTGACTACTTTAAGTCAAGAAAATATTTATCAGGTTTTACCGGCTCAGCAGGAAGTGTGGTCGTTACTCTGGAAACCGCAGGTCTTTGGACCGACGGAAGATATTTTATCCAGGCCGCAAGAGAACTGGCTGACTCCGGTATAACTCTTTATAAAATGGGTGAAGAAGGAGTTCCAACACTGGAGGAGTTTCTTGTTGATTCCTTAAAAGAAGGGGATGTTTTAGGTTTTGACGGCAGAGTCGTTAATGCCAGACTTGGCCTTCGTCTGAGTGACAAGTTATCTTCCAAGAAAATTTCAATTTCCTATGAAAATGATCTGGTAGATGAGATTTGGACTGACCGCCCCGCTCTGCCTACTACCCCGGCTTTTCTGTTAGAGGAAAAATATTCCGGCAAATCCACTGCTTTAAAACTGGAAGCCGTAAGAATTGAAATGCAGAAAAAGCAGGCTAAGTATCACATCATAACCGCACTGGATGATATCGCCTGGCTGTTCAACATCCGTGGCGGTGATATTGCTTATAATCCTGTGGTACTCTCTTATGCGGTTATTGACAGCGAGAAAGCTTATCTGTTTCTGGATGAACGTAAACTTTCAGCAGAAATCAAAAAGGAACTTGAAAACGCCGGTGTAGAGATAAAGGATTATTTTGAAATTTATGAATTCGTTAAAACATTGCCTAAAACTGAAAAAATCTTATTGGATACAGCAAAAGTAAATTACGCAATTTATAAAAACCTTGGCACGGATGCTGATATTATTGATGCCACAAATCCTACGGTATTGTTTAAAGCGGTTAAGAATCCCGTCGAGCTTGAGAATCTGCGTAAGGCTCATATCAAAGACGGTGTTGCCGTAACCAAGTTTATCTATTGGTTAAAACAGAACATTGGTAAGACCGAAATTACCGAAGTCAGTGCCAGTGATTTCCTGGAAGCCAAAAGACGTGAGCAGGAAGGCTGCATTGATTTAAGCTTTGATACCATCAGCGCTTACAACGCCAATGCTGCCATGATGCACTACAAAGCTACGGAAGAAAGTCATGCGGTATTAAAGCCGGAAGGAATTCTCTTAGTAGACTCTGGCGGTCAGTATTATGAAGGTACTACCGATATAACCAGAACCATTGTCCTTGGAGAAATCAGCGATGAAATCAAAAAGCATTTCACCGCTGTTTTAAGAAGTATGCTTAACCTTTCTGATGCCAGATTTCTTCATGGCTGTATCGGGCAGAACTTAGATATTCTTGCAAGAGGCCCCATCTGGGACATGGATCTGGATTATAAATGCGGTACTGGTCATGGTGTAGGATATCTCCTGAATGTCCATGAAGCTCCTAACGGTTTCCGTTGGAAGAAGGTACCTGAAAGAGATGATGGCTGTGTTCTGGAAGAAGGTATGGTTACTACAGATGAACCCGGTATCTATATCGAAGGAAGCCATGGTATCCGTACCGAAAACGAATTGATCTGCCATAAAGGCGTTAAGAACGAATATGGTCAATTCATGTATTTCGAGCATCTGACCTTTGCACCGATTGATCTGGAGGCTGTGGATACTGCTTATATGACCAGCAGAGAGATAGATAGTCTGAACCGCTATCACAAAGATGTATATGAAAAGCTGTCTCCTTATCTGACTGACGAGGAGAAGCTCTGGTTAAAAGAAGCAACCAGAGCAATCTAAAACACATAAACATAAATTAACCCAATCTGTGCTTAAGCTTACTTATGACAGGCTCAAGCACAGGCTGGGTTAATTTTATCAACTAATTTAAATAATAAACCAGGTATTCTTTACAAAACCACCGCCGGAAATAACATCTCCTGAGAAAAAGTTTGTTCATTGGCTCCACATCCTTTATGTCTAAGTAAATAATAATTGAAAATATACATTTCAACAATTAATTGTGTAATTACAAGTAAAAATAGATTCATTCGGTATTAAATCATATAGACTTACCATCCAAACCAGAATACTACCCCTCCCTCTTTATTGTATACACCATAGGTTAAACTCAGACTCTTTAATATCTTTCCAACAATGGACAGTCCTAGTCCTGTCCCTATTGATTTACTTCGGGATTTGTCTGACTTCACAAAAGGCTCCCAAATATCCTTTAACTCTTCCTCCGGAATATGACTTCCACTGTTATAGAATTCCAATGTATTATTTATAATCTTAATACTTATCTCCCCACCTTCTTCTGTGTAAGTCAAAGCATTGGTAAAGAAATTATCAAGTACTTTCTCTATCAGCATAAAATCGGTTTTAATAACCGCATCACCCTCTGAATTTATTGCTATATTTCTTTCAGAACATTGCTGAGTGTAGCAGTTAATTAACAAACCACATACCTCCTGTAATGACACCTCCGTATAGCGTGGTGTAAGCTTATCTGAGTCAAATTTCGTATATTCCAGCATATCAATTATAATTCTGTCCATTCGTTCTACATTGTTACATATATTATCTGCATAATACTCTCTCTTATCACTCTGGATATTTTCCCTAAGATTCTGTGCATAACCGGATATGATACTCAAGGGTGTCTTCAGCTCATGTGCCAGAGCACTGGTGGTTTCTGCCCGGTAACTTTCAAGCTTCTCTCTGCTATTATATAAGCCTATAGTCTGCAATATCAACAAAATAGCCGCTCCGGTAAAAATAATAAAACAGCTTAACCAGACAAACAAAAGTGTAGAAGCGCATCTATCCAGAAGATTTACTTCTACTGCTATAACTGTCCAAAAGTCACTGCGATAGATACCGTCATCGTCTACAGTTATATAATTATTATAGGGAACAATCTGGTAAAAACGATAAGTAACCGGGTTCAGCTGTTTGACGGACTGAAGCTTTAAGTCTGCTACTGAATCCTTTACTTTATACTTATCCAAGACCATTTTGCGCAGATTATCCCTGCTGTTCTCTCTGGCGGTAAAAGTAATATACCCGTCGGTATGAGCTTTCTGTCTGTATTTATTTACATATGAAACAGTAAATACAATATTCTCTTCACTCTGTTTCCGGTAGGACTTTATCACCCTGCCGCTTTTATCAAATTCCTTTGCATAATATGGAGTCACTGTAATTTTAACAGGTATTATCCTACCTTCCTCAACATAAAATTCTGCAATACTGACAGTATAACTACTGATATCTCCAATCTCTTTTGCAACGGGAACCTCCCCCAGATAGCTCTCAAGTTCCTTTAATTCTTCTTTGTCAAACCAAAGGTCCGGATCTATAAATCCATACTTTGTAACAAACCTGTTGTTCTTCTGAAGTTCTTTGTAGCCGCAGAACCAGTAGTCATTGGTATTACTTACCAGGTCAAAATCTTCCGTATAAATTGCCAGTTCCAAGCCTTGGGGAACTGTATACATTTTACTGACAGCCTTATCCTGCAGATCTATTAAGTCCGAAATCCTTTTTCTGCTTTGCAGGTATTCTTTTAATTCTGCACTTAGTGAATTATTCACTTCCATTCCGTAGGATACATTCTTCATGAGTTCCTGCCTCTTTTGCTGGTCTAAAAGGTAAACTGTAAATCCTATCATCAGAATCAGATAGGCTGCCAGCAATGCAGAAAGTATCCGCAGACATATCATTCTTTTTACTTTATTCCATTTCATATTTGGCTCCCAACTGCGTGCTCATGCACACATATAAAATCAATGAGGTGAGAAAACACTTTAATTTCCTACTCCCCCAGCATATACCCCTTTTTTATTACTGTCTTAATTTGGCACGCACCATCTTTTAGGGCTTTTCTTAATTTTTTTATATGGTTATCTACTACTCTGTCATTCCCATCAAAATCATACCCCCATACCTTGATAATAAGTGTATCCCTATCAATTAAACGTCCCTTGTTTTCCATTAATACTTTAAGCAAAGCAAACTCCAGGGGTGCAAGCGTAATCTCTTCTGTATTTACAAAAACCGTATATCGATAGGGATTTAAGCTTATCATGCCTGCTGTTATCAACTCATTTCTAACGGTCCCCTTAGCACGTCTTACCAGGGCATTTAGTTTGGCATAGAGTTCTGCCAGTGAAAAGGGTTTTGATATGTAGTCATCACAACCTAATTGATAGCCTTTTAAGATATCTCCCTCCGTATTTCTGGCTGTTAAGAATACTATAGGAACATCACTTTTTCTGCGTAGTTCCCTGCATATACTATAGCCATTGACCTCCGGCAGCATTACATCCAGCAGCACGGCATCATATTCATTATCCATACATTTATCCTGTCCCAGGCTGCCGTTTTCTGCCGAATCAATTATAATTTCACCCTGGCTTTTCTCATGAAAATAATCTGTTATAATCTCTCTCAATTCAGCATCATCTTCTACTATTAAAAATCGGAATGCCATGTTCCCACCTCCAACGAGATTCTATCATACGAATATATCTTCTTTGTATCCTTTCATAGGATTTATAGAATAATCTATCTGGTAAACTAAAATAATTTATTTTAATGTTATAAGACAATAAAATAACATCACTTATTTTACCATATAATGAATATTTATTAGAATTATTCTGCGAAGAGATTTTCACATTGACAAATACTCTGTCGTCTGCTATACTCAAATCAATTTCATAGCAAAACGCTAGGAATGAGAGAGTATGTAAAACAATGCCTAACAGAGAGCTTTTGGCTGGTGGAAAAAAGCAGGTTAGATTTGCAGAAAATGGCTCAGGAGCGGCGCGCCGAACCGTTATAACGCTTAGGCCGCGACAGGTTTGCCTGTTACAGCAAAGAAGTATAAATATCTCCCTCCGGTGGCAGATGTCGTACTTGATAAGTTCTTTTGCTGTGAGGCATAGATGAATTGAAGTGGTAACACGGGCTATGCTCGTCTTCTTGTTGGAAGGCGGGTTTTTTTTATACACAGAATTAATAATAAATAATTCCCAAAGCTGCTAATAGACTTTTACCCTCTGGCAGGTATGATACCAATAGCTGCAACTGCCAGCATTTATATTAGCCGCATCAGAATAAATACTCAGGAGGTCACAAAATGGATTTTACTACCCGCTGCATACATGGAGCAGTTGACAAAACACAAGTTACAGGTGCCGTAACTATCCCCATCTATCAATCAGCTACCTTTGCTCATCCAGGAGTCGGACAAAGTACCGGTTATGATTATTCCAGGCTTCAGAATCCTACCAGAGAACACCTGGAGAAAATCATTGCCAACCTGGAAGACGGGATTGATGCCATTGCCTTTAGTACCGGAATGGCTGCTGAGACTGCATTGATGGAACTCTTCTCCATAGGTGACCACATTATTGCATCAGAGGATTTATATGGCGGAACCATACGACTGTTTGAACATATCAACAAGAAAAACGGCCTTACCTTTGATTATCTGGACACCTCTGATCTTACAAAGCTGCGTTCTCTCATCCGAAAGGAAACCAAGGCTATTTACATTGAAACTCCTACTAATCCCATGATGCAGGTAACGGATATTCAGGCTGTTTCTAAAATTGCCAAAGAACACAATCTGCTCTTGATTGTAGACAATACCTTTCTGACTCCTTATTACCAGCGTCCTTTGACACTGGGTGCTGATATTGTAATTCACAGCGGTACGAAATATTTAAGCGGACACAATGATACACTATCCGGCTTTTTGGTCACAAACCGGGCTGACTTATCTGAAAAGCTTCGTTTTATCTATAAGACTACCGGTGCCTGTCTCTCTCCTTTTGACAGCTGGCTGATAATAAGAGGCATTAAAACGCTTGCGGTGAGAATGGACCGTCAGTCTCAAAATGCCCTTGAGATTGCACAGTTCCTGGAAGGCCATGCTAAAGTCAAAAAGGTATTTTATATCGGCCTTAAAGACCATCCGGGATACGAAACCTCTATTACGCAGACCACCGGCTTTGGCTCCATGATCAGCTTTGAGGTGGATTCAGAAGCTACGGCAAAACAGGTCCTTGAACGGGTATCCGTCATACTCTTTGCTGAGAGCCTTGGCGGTACTGAAACTCTGATAACCTATCCCATGATCCAGACCCATGCAGATGTTCCACTGGAGGAACGTATAGCAAGAGGCATTAACGGCTCCCTGCTTCGTATGTCCATAGGACTGGAAAATATACAGGACCTGATTCAGGATTTAAATGATGCTTTAGCTTAATAAATCAAAGGTAGAATATATCCGATTATATTTGATTATTTTTAGTCTGTTCCCCTATAGTGCTTCCTTATAAAAACATTGATATTCAACTGATATTTTACCATTAGACAATAAGGAGAAAATAACGTATGCCATATGATTTTGACCAATTAATTGACCGTAAGAAAACGAATTCTTTGAAATATGATTTTGCAAAAGAGCGTGGAAAAAGGGAGGATCTGCTGCCTATGTGGGTTGCGGATATGGATTTCTCCACTCCCCCGGAGGTAACCGAAGCCCTGATAGATGCTGCCAGACACGGAATCTTTGGATATTCAGATGTTAAGGAGGATTATTTTGAAGTTCTGAAAAGCTGGTTTGCCTCCCATTATAACTGGAACATCGAGAGGAAATGGCTTGTGAAAACTCCCGGAGTTGTATTTGCCATAGCTATGGCAGTGCGATCACTTACCAAAGAAGGCGATTCCATCCTGATACAAAGACCTGTTTATTATCCTTTCTCCGAAGCTATCTTAAGCAATAATCGAAAGCTCATTAATAATCCTCTTATTTATGAGAATGGTACTTATAGTATTGATTATGCAGATTTCGAACGCAAGATTGTTGACAATCAGGTTAAACTGTTTATTTTATGCAATCCTCACAACCCAGTGGGCAGAGTACTAACAGAAGAAGAGCTTACCCTTATGGGAGATATCTGTTTAAAACATGGAGTTTTAGTGGTTTCCGATGAAATCCATGCGGATTTTATTCATCCCGGACACAGCCATGTTCCATTCGCCTCTATCAAAGAAGGATATGCCAATATTTCGGTTACCTGTACCGCGCCCAGCAAGACCTTTAACCTGGCAGGTCTACAGGTTTCCAACGTATTTATACCCAATCCTTCTCTGAAGAAAAAGTTCAAAACAGAAATCAACAAGTCCGGCTACAGTCAGCTAAACACTATGGGGCTTATTGCCTGCAAAGCTGCTTACCAGTATGGTGAGGAATGGTTAGAGGAGCTTAAGACATATATTTACGATAACATCCTTACAGCCAGAGAATTTATTGAGAAGGAAATTCCGGCTCTGAAGGTGATTGATACAGAAGGCACCTACCTGTTCTGGGTAGATTTTAATGAACTGGGTATGGAAGAAGCTGATCTGGAAGACTTTATAACCGAGNNAGCCGGATTGTGGCTGGATGGAGGTACAATGTTCGGTCCTGAGGGAAAAGGCTTTCAACGTTTTAATCTGGCCTGCCCGAAATCAACACTTCTAAGGGCTTTAAACCAGCTAAGGGATGCTATTAATTCATTATAGTATTGATTAATTCAGATAGAAACCAAAAACAGAAGCTTCCAATTACTCATGTCACCTCATGGCTGACAAGTATTGGAAGCCTCTGCTTCATTATAAATTATAAGGTTTTGTTATCGTTCTTTATAAATTAATCTGAATCTTATTAATTGCAAAACACCGGCCTGCATAACATCGACCTATATAGCAACCTATAAAACATCGATCTGCTTTGTATCGGCCTGCATAACATCGAACTACATAGCAACCTACATAACAACATCGCCTGTATTGTATCGACTTACCTGGTGTTAACTTGTATATTATCAACCTGTATCAGTTTTAAATATTCAGCTTTTTATTACTTTATAACTCCGCCTTTCATCAAAGCGGCATTTATATCTTCTTTCATATCTATTACTGCCTGTCTGGAAGCATCTGCAAAGTTCTCAGCACCAAACTTCTCATAACCCTTCTGCTTATAAGCAGCAATAATTCCTCTGGAGGAATTGACGATTGCTCCCAGTCCATCTGCATTAAAGTAGTGGACTAAATCTTCCGCTTTACCACCCTGTGCTCCATAACCCGGAACCAGAATATAGGTCTTTGGCATAAGCTTGCGAAGTATTTTTCCCATCTCCGGATAAGTAGCACCAACTACGGCACCAATATAGCTGTAGCTGTTTCCCATATGCTTACTTCCCCACTGATCTACTTTCTCACCTACCAGTTCATATAGAGGCCTGCCGTCAATCTGCTTGTCCTGGAACTCTCCGCTGGAGGGATTTGAGGTCTTAACCAGAATAAACAAACCTTTATTCTCTTCCTTGCATACATCGATAAAGGGATCAACTCCATCTGAACCTAGATAAGGATTTACCGTAGCAAAGTCCTCATTGAAACCACTGTAGGTATTGCTTCCTACCTTTACCTTGCCAAGATGTCCCACAGCATAGGCTGCAGAGGTGGAACCGATATCTCCTCGTTTGATATCGCCGATAACTACCAGTCCTTTTTCCTTGCAGTAATCAATGGTTTTCTTATACGCTATCATACCTTCAATTCCAAACTGCTCATACATGGCAATCTGAGGTTTTACTGCAGGAATTAAATCATAAGTTGCATCCACTATTCCTTTGTTAAACTGCCAGATAGCTTCTGCTGCTCCTTCCAGCGTCTCGCCTTTTTCCTTGTAGGCTTTGCTCTTAACCTGTTCCGGGATATAATCCAGCATGGGGTCTAATCCTACAACAATAGGGGCTTGGGTTTTCTGAATCTTCTCTATTAGCTGGTTAATCATATCTTCCTCCGCAATGTATATTTAATCTTGGTAAACTACCTGTCCGTCTACCAGTGTGTATTTAATTCTGCCTTTTACTTTTCTGCCCTGAAAGGGGGTATTCTTACCCAATGAAACGAACTCTTCTTTCTCAATTGCATACCAGCTGCTGGTATCCGCTATAACAAGGTCAGCAGCCTTTCCGGCACTTAAGCTTCCTTTATCCATTCCAAGGACACTTGCCGGGTTAACAGTAAGCTTACTTACCAGTTCCAATGGCGTTAGGATACCGCTCTCTACCAATTCTGTATAAGAAAGTGCAAATGCTGTTTCAAGTCCCACAATTCCAAAAGGTGAATCCAGGAAAGATTTTTCTTTCTCCTCTTTGCTATGTGGTGCATGGTCTGTCGCAATAACGTCCAGAATTCCCTGTTTAAGCGCATCCTTTAAAGCAGCAACATCTTCTCTGCTTCTTAAAGGAGGATTCATTTTATAATTACTGTCATTACCCGGAATATCTTCATCAGCAAGGGTAAAATGATGAGGACACACTTCTCCGGTAACCGGAAGTCCCTCTTCTTTCGCCCATTTCAGAAAAGCTACGCTGTCCCTGGTGGAACAATGACACAGGTGAAGTCTGGCTCCTGTTTCTTTTGCCAGCAGAATATCCCTTATGGCAATAATGTCTTCAACTCCATTGGTGATACCGGGCAAATCAAGCTCCCTGGCTTTGCTTCCGGCGTTGATAACACCTCTGCCCACCAGGTCTTTCTCTTCACAATGAGCAAATACTGGTATTCCAGCTTCTTTTGCTGCCAGCATTCCAGCTTTGTATACTGTTATCTTCATAACAGATTTACCGTCTTCACTGATAGCTGCCGCACCGGCTTCTTTCATTCCTTTAATATCTGCCAGTTGATCTCCTGCCTGACCAATCGTAACGGCACCAATAGGAAGTATATGAACTACCGCCTCCTCTTTGGCTTTGTGGTTAACCCACTCCACCATCTCCCTGCTGTCGATGGCAGGTTTTGTATTGGGCATGGGGCAGATAGTGGTAAATCCTCCTCTCGCTGCTGACATTGCTCCTGTTTTTATGGTTTCTTTGTATTCAAATCCCGGTTCCCTTAAATGGACATGCAGATCAATAAAACCAGGCATTACAATCAAACCTTCCGCCATTATAACTTCATCCGCCTGAATATTGATATGTTCACTGATTTCTTTTATAATACCGTCTTCCACCAGAATATCCCGTAGACCATCCGTGTTGGTGGAAGGGTCCAGTACATGGCCTTTTCTAATTAGTAATGACACTCTGTTCTCCTTTACAGTTCTGCTTTGGCAACATCCTCTAATACAGCCTTGTTCTTTACATAGTTCTCAATATCTTCTTTGGATACCCATTGATAATCATGAAGTTCTTCAGAGAGTACCACTTCTTCACTGGTGCTTAATAAATGGAAGCAGATACCGATATTGCATACATCTCCCAGCATAAAGGACCAGGTGTAGAGAATGCGGTTGATATGGGCATTCACTCCGGTATTCTCATAAACGATTCGGAGGACACCTTTCTCCGGACTTTCTCCGAATTCCAGCTCACCGTCCAGAAATTCCCACTGATAGGGATCCATTATACGGTCATCATACCATTTCTCAGTCAGCAGATACTTATTTTCATATTGAACAATACCTTTTACAAGTATTCTATATTTATCCATATATTATCCTCCTGCATTTATGCTTCTTACAAGCCATCTTTTCATTATTATAACTTAACAAACTCTCAAATACAACCGGGTTTTCGACGGTTTTCATCCAGAAAAAGGATTGTATATTTAAGCATTTACTGCAAAACCTATCCTTATACCATTTATTAGGTTATCAAACAGAAAGGACGATTGTATGGATAATTTCGGAGGCTTCAATATGCTGCCACCTTCACTGGCAGTATTTCTTACCAACGATCTGGTTGCACGGGATACCTTTTTAGGACTTAATGAATTAGATCAGCAGAACTTTATGGATTATGCAAGAGAATTTCAATCAAAAGAAGAGATGGAACGTTATCTTTATCACCGCAACGAAGATGAGTTTCGCTAAATAGTTTACAGACAATCAAATCAAAGGACGTGTACTCACAAATAAAGAGGCAAAGAAGACATTTCACAATAACACGCATGCATGCCGCATACTCCCTTGCGGAACTGCAAAAACAAAAAGTGTGTAATTTCCTGTAGTTGACGCTGCCGCTTATTTGGACTACATGTCCTTTTCTATTGTAACATTTTCGTAATACATATTTAAATATTTGTTAATATTTCCTCTCTACCCAGAACTTACAGCTATCCTTTCCCCCTCCCCTATGCTATAATCATAAGTGTTCAGAAGGAAAGCGCTACCTTCTAAACAACGTTCATGAACAGGAACTGATAAACATCCGTCCGTTAAGGACACCAATTATAAGGAGGATAAGTGAATGTGTTTCAATTATTACAACTTTGATTGTACTCAGTTACTGGAATTTATCAAAAAATATTTAAACTGCAGATAAATATAAGCAAACTATTGCTGAAATACGAAAAGATAACTCATACCATAAGTTCTTAACTCATAATACAAATAAGAAGGGCTGTTCCCAAATTCCTAAGAATTTTGAAACAACCCTTCTTTTAGATTTTTACGGGAATTAAAAATGTCTGAATTCCACTGGAATAAGGGGCTATCTCATATAGCTGATAAAAGATTACTACCCCTTCAGGCACAATATAGAAATTTTTTTCGTTAAAATTTTCTTTTACCAAATCGTCTACATCATCAAAATAATAGGCATCTTCTTCTTTTACCTTTTTAGCAATCTGGCTGTCGATATCAGTGATGATGTAATTGACATAGTCCTTTCTTCCGGGAAAGAAATCCGCCAGGTCCATTCTTCTGCCAGTCCGTAAATTCCAGGTATCAGAGCTTCTGGTAGTCATTCCATGAGCTCCTCCGGTATATTCATAGCGGTCAAAATACAGGCTCAGAATATACTTGTCATTATAAGTCACGGTATATTCCGTTAATACTTCATATATCCTTACAGGAAAATCATTGGCTGTGGCATATTCATAATCATCAATAGCCATCTGGAATAACTTCATCACATGATACTTCTTATATAGCTCTGCTTCCGCTCTGTAATATACACTGAGTTTGTTGGTAAAATTCTTGAACCGTTCCGAGCTGAACTGTGGATATTTAATATCATAAGTAAGCAGTTTCTGCCCCTTGTAATTTAGTTCTCCTTTCAGCTGAAACGCTCTTACATAAACACTGTCAATAGCCAATTTCATTCACCATATGTTAGCTTTGTGATAATATATGCTGTTACTCCTCTAGGCGTTCAATATTTTCATAAGAGCTTTATAAGCAGTGTGGAAAGCCATTTCTCTAGTTAGCAAAATCAAATACTGCTTTAAAGTTATCATTATATAAAGCCAGAAATAGCTCCTTGCATCTTTTTGCAGTATCCCCATAGATGCCTTTCTCCTTTACACCAACGCATACCAGGCTGAACCTTCCTCGTTACCGACAAATAAATATTTTAAAGCTGCTTCTTGCTGTTGATTGGAGTATCAATCTATAATTATCTGAATACCTTAATAAATGAAGCTCTCTTCTTATGAAGGAATTAGTACCGCCATGGGAAAGAAGAAAACCGTAAGTTTATGTATGATTGTAAAAGATGAGGAATGGATCCTGGAGCAGTGCCTTGGCAATGTATCAGGAATTGTAGATGAGATTATAATTGGTGATACCGGGTCTGAAGATAATTCCAAAGAAATAGCTGCCAGATACGGAGCAAAAGTTTTTGATATAAAATGGGAAGACGATTTCGCTGCTGCCAGAAATCAGACACTGGAGAGAGCCACCTGCGACTGGATTCTGTTACTGGATGCAGATGAGCTCTTTCGCAAGGAAGATACCGAAAGATTCTATGCTCTTTTAGACAACGAGGAATATGATGGATATCATTTTACCTTATATAATTATTATTCCGCAGAGAACACAAAGGACTATTCCGTCCATTATGCCTTCCGCATGGTCAGGAATACCGGAGAATACTATTTTGAAGGACGAATACACGAGCAGATAAATAATAGAAACGGAGACTTTGACTCCTCCCGCTTTACTCTGGCAGAGATTACCTTGCTCCATTACGGATATACTGATAAGGTTATTCAACAAAAGGAGAAACATAACCGGAATATGCCCTTAATAAAAAAGCAGTTGGAGGATAATCCAGAAGATCCCTATTATCTCTTCAATCTAGGAAATGAATATATGGCTCTAGGTGATTGTAATAACGCCCTGCCCTGTTACCTGAAGGCACATGAGAAGAAAGCCCACTCACAGGCTTATTTTCCACATGTTTATTACCGCATAATTCTGTGCTATATGACACAGGGTGACAGTGCTAATGCTCTATTCTTTGCAGAGGAAGGGCTCATGGCTTATCCCTCCTGTACAGATATTGAGTATTTAAGAGGCAGTACCTATAAATCTAATCACCGAAATTTACTTGCTGTAAGCTCTTTCGAGCGCTGCCTTGCCATGGGAGAAGCTCCTAATACTCTGAAATTCTCTTCAGGCTGCGGAACCTATAGGGCACTTATAGCTTTAGGTGAAATCTATTACGAAGAAGAAATTTATCAGGACGCGCTGGATTACTATACAGAAGCCTTGTCATACCCGGAAGCTCCTGATATATTACTCCCCCTGGCCAGGTGCCTGTATCCACAGTGTAAAGAACGTCAGGAGTTCTTTGACAAGCTGCTTGCTTATATACCAGCCCGCAGTCTCGAAGAAAAATACCTTAGAGCCGCAGGTATTCTGATTGAATTAAAACTCTATGACCTGTCCCATTATGCTTTGTCTTTGGGGAATTTTACACAAAATCATAGCTGGGAGCTTCTTATGGCATCTGGAAAGCTTTCTTTTTATCTGCATCTATATGATAATGCAATCGATACTTTTTCTGCTCTTTATAAAATGACAGCTTCCTCCCTGGCATCTGCTGCTGATACAGAAGAAATAATTGCCTATTACCTTTTATCCCTTATACTCACAACCGGGGAGGTTATAGACAGAATCCATTCCTTACTGGATAACATACCAGAACAATTAAAAAACACTTCACTATTTGTTTTGGAGCAATTAATTCCTTCTGAATTCCATATTGAAACTTCAAGTTCTTACCAATACAACTTTCTCTATAAACTCCTGGAAAAGCTTATTAAAGTCGGTGAAAATACCCATGTCGATACATTGGTTGCGGCACTGCCTAAACTCAATATCCTTGATGCCTATACGAAACTGGGAGAAATTTATTCAAAGCAGGATTACGGGGAGAAAGCTATTCATGCCATTCTTTTGTCCGTCAGGCAGTATAACTTCATTGATAAGAACAGTGCAAGCCTGTTGGTTCGTTATCTTTAACATAACCGGCTTCTATCCTGTAGACCCTTTACTTTTTACAAATGTATGGACTTAAGGAATTTCTGGATTTACAGACAAAATACTCTAATTTGATTTACTGCAGTATTGTTAAATCATAATATCTATTTCCTTAAATAATCATAATAAATCATATAGTGATCAACACCTGCATCAGACCGGGAACTGATCATACAGGGTAATGGTCCTTTATCGACTTTATAATATTCCTCAGAATATTGCGATGGTTCTCCCAGTGTATAGTAATAAGCCAGGCTTACTGAGGCTTTTTCTCCCTTATCGTTTCCTTTACAAAATCCTCCCATAACGATTGTCCGGAAATATATCCCCGTCTTCAAAAACAACAAAATCATCGTTTTTCACGCTATCATGGTTATGGGTATCCGAAATCAGAATATCAGTCTCATCTAATGTAGCTTTAAGAGATTTTCTCATGAATCCCGCCTCCATTTCACCACTTAAATATTAAGTTCTAATCCGGTAATCCAAAAACAGATTGCTGCCAATGTGGAAAGAATAAAAGTCTTCCGGATTTCATAGTTTTTTTATCTACTCACATAAAGTTCATGAGGGTCTATGAAATCAATACCTCTTCGATACGCACTTATCTCCTCTATACACAACTTCGTAGCCTGATTCAGAAAATCAGTTATGACTTCATAAGGATATAACTTCAAATCTTCTTTGCAAACACCAGTTGATGGTAACATATCTTTCCTCAATTCATCAAAGAAACATTCTCCGAAAGATATATTTATCTCTTCAATATTTGTATTCTCTATTACAGGTAACGAGTAGTGCACATCATATTCTTTTGTAAGTAATTTATTTAATGTTATATAATCCTCATAGCTTTTCTTGTAGTAAATTTTTCTTTCTGGATTCGGATAAACTCTGATATACTTATCAGCTATTTGTGCAAACCATAATGCATCCATTATTAAATGTGAATAATAACCCAGATACATGGAATCAGTTTCCATTTCATCCCTATATTTATTTCTGAAGTTAAGCCAGTTAATACCCTTTTTACTTTCCTCCATCAGTATTTCTCCAAAATGTGCCTTATCATAACTCCCATCCTCATGCAAAGATAGATCAGGTAATAAAGCGCCGTATACGAACCTTTCTCTATTAATCTTTTTATCTGTTTTTGCAATTTCTTCAGCAATTAAGTAATGGATTAATCTGGATGCCATTCTGCCCTCTTTTTGTTCCTTATATTTGTAATCCGTCGTTGCTAGTGTCTAGCGTATTCCGCTTTTATTCAACTAAAGCCCTTTCGGTTTCATACTATACCCTTGCGAAAAGCTGGGTGATTACTATCTCTTTCAGAGGTTATCACCTGCATATCCTCGGTAATAGGCCATTTCACTCCTATTTCTGGGTCATTCCAGGGTACCGTTTTCGTCCTCGGGATGATAATAATCCGATAGTTTGTAAGCAAATTCAGCGGTTTCTGATAGTACCAGGAAGCCATGAGCGAATCCTTCCGGTATATAGTGCCGGGCTGGGTTTCCGGTATTTCATCTGCTTTTTTCCTATATTAGTTTAAACTTATATATGTTTAAACTTAAGAACTGCCTGACTTAAATTATATACTGATTTCACACTTTCATCCAGCGCTTCTCTTAATACTTCCGTCTCCTTTAATAATATTTCACTGTTCTCTGCCACGGATTGCGTGTTCTTAGAGCTTTCACCGATAATTTCTGTAACACCTTCAATGGTACTGACAATATAAGAAACGGTTTGCTGAAGCTCTACCGCAGTCTGTCTGAATTCATTCATGATTCCATGTATTGTTCTGGCATCGGTATCATATAGCTCACCTGTCTCTACCATTTTACTGTAATCTACCATTACCTGGCTATCGACAAATTCCAGCATACGGTTTGAATCATCTGCCAGATGTTTTACAGATTCAATTACAGAAGCACTTATCACCTGTATCTGATTAGCTGTTTCCTGAGATCTATGTGCCAGATGGCCGATCTCATCTGCTACTACTGCAAATCCTTTCCCCTGTTCCCCTGCTCTTGCGGCTTCTATTGATGCGTTTAAAGCAAGAAGATTCGTTTGAGAGGTGATATCTAAGATTGTATTTGTCAGTAGATTGATCTGTTCTACTTCTTTGGATTTCTCGATGGTTACTTTAAAGCTCTCTGATATTTCCTGTAAGATATTTCTGGTTGAGTTCTGCGCCTGTAAAGAGGACTCCTTTAATGAGGTAGCACGTGCACTGATTTCTCCTGCTAACGTTACTCCTTTATCCGTCTTATCAGACATATTTACCAACAGGTTTCCAATATCAGCCGCAGAATTATTCACTGACTCAATATTAGCAGAAGTTTCTTCCATACCCGCCGACATCTCTTCCATGGAAGCAGAACTATCCGCTACACTGTCTATCACATGGTTCAGTCCCAATTCAAAGCTTTTAAAGTTCGTGTCTATGGAGGCAGATACTTTGTTAATATCAGTAATGATACGCTGTAAGGTAACAATAAAACCATTCATTCCCTGGGCTAATTGTCCAATCTCATCATCATTTTTAAAATAAACACGTTTTGTTAAGTCACCTTCTCCTGCCTCAATAGCTTTTGTGATCCCTGACAGCGATTGTTCTGTTCTTTTTAAAGGATTAACCAATATATTACGGATAATAAACCAGGAAAGGATTAGCATTGCAATATAAACAGCTGCTATGGCTAAGGTAAAGGCATCAGAGAAACCTTTGGAGGCTTCCAGGACTTTTATCTGTGCATTAACGGTATCTTTTAGATCAGAACTTAAGTATCTCAGATCATCGAACATTACGGAAGTAATCGGTGACATATTGCTGTTAAATATCTGATTGGCACCCTCGTTATCATTCTGATTCGAAAGTGCTAAGGCCTGTTCCATATAACTGTTATATTCTGTGAACTGATTATTCAGTTCTGTAATTTTATCAATATACTCTGTATTTTTGAAGCGAGCTGAGATATCTCCCAAGGATGTCTTGATCACATCACAGCTTGACAGATATATCCTGCAAATAATTCTTTGGTTTCCTTATCTTCAGCTGCAAATTGCTTCATTGCCATACTGTCTACAGCCAGCATATACTGATAGGTATTATCAAAAGCTAATATATCTTCCATTGTACCTGTAATAATCTTGTTGGATTTCTGATAGGTACTGTTTTGATTGTACCAGTTTACTACCAAAGACAAAACCGAAATAGTGAAGATAAGTCCAATTATGAGCAACACTTTAAAACCAACTTTTGCATTTTTATGCTTTTTCATTTGTTATTTCCCCCGTCTTAACTAGTATGTATATTTTTCCCTTTACCTTATTATAACATTTGAGGAAATTCATGTAAACCAAAATTCGACATAAAAACACAACAAACTTATTGCCAATGTTTTTCAAAATATGAGCAGAAGTACTTAAGGTGTATTTTAGAATCCATACAAAATCAGCAGTCACTAAATAGTTTTTACTATTTTATTATACAGGGATTTTGATGAGATAAGTTGCTGCTCGAGAACTAAGACATCACCGTTAAGAACTTCTGCTTTAGAGCATATATCATAAACGAGTAATGAGTTCTCATATACTTCTTTAAAAAACTCATTAAATGTACAATATAATTCTGTTTTTTCTATCTTGCCATCTTTCGATAGAAAGGTATGCAAAATTGGAGTTTTCTTTATAACTCTTTTAAACAAAATGATTTTAAGGTGCTCATTATCTATCATTTCGAATTGTATATAGTAATTATTACTCTCTGGATAAAAGTAAATGAATCTTTCTTTTTTTGTATTGCTTCTTGATACCAGTAATCGTAATTCTTTAAGCATCCATCTTAATATGATAACAGGAAGACCTAAATAGTTTTTCGTGGGGTAAATAATGTTATCTGCTATTAAATATAGGTTGCACTGGTTTGGACCAACCTCCTTCGATGCACCGAAGTTTTCCAAATCAATGTAAAACTTAATTTTACTGATAGTCATTTGATTAGCCCTTCTTTTTTATATATTTATAGTAAATTTATAGTTGAGGAGCATTTCTAACTCTATTTATAATTCCGCACTGGTATAAACAACAGTACGTTAATTGCTTTGCTTTCGCCTCTAACATTAGTAACCTTTAATCCAGTTTCCTCCCAGATTTCTCTTCTTAAACAATCAAAAATATTTTCGAATTCTCTTATTTCTCCAGCTGGAATTTCCAATAGCCCAAACTCTGATGTTGCTTCCTCCTTATACCTGTTTTGAACTAGAATATAATCAATACCATTAATATTTTTCTCAATTATTCCACCTACTCCTGGTTTGGCGAATGACTCCATTTAGCAATTTCCTTTGTATCGCGGCTCTTATAACTTTATCTATTTATGTCAAGCTAAAGTATATAATTCCCATAATAGGAAGTCAACCAATATTAATTTGACATTTTTTGCAATCGTTTATTGGAAACATTTTCTTGTATTTATTGATGATATTATATGTAAGTGATATGATAAAGAAGTAAATGTGACTCTTGCTTCAATAAAGATTTAATGGAGGATGGCAGATTAATATGATTACTACTCAACAAATTATTGAATACCTTTCAGAACATGTTACTGATCCTGTACCTGAATTTATTATGCAAAAAGAAATTTATAAAGTGCCGGCTGAAAGCCAATGCTACCAAAATGCATACAATCAAATTAATCGTTCAAAGTGGTATCGTGAACTTGCTGACGAACAATGGGAAGACGGCTCATGGGGCGATTCCATACCCAGGATTCAAAAACGGCAAATAAGCAAAAATTTGTTACAACTGAAACTGCTCTCAGAAGAGCGCTTCAGTTAAGTCTTTCTAAAGACGACCCAATCATTGCAAAGTGCATTAAAAAGTTGGAACGATATGTACGTGGAGAAGAAACGTGGACAGATAGGATAGAGATGCACAAGGACAAAGGAAAGAGTCATCTTTATTGTCGTCCTTTTCTCACAGCGGCTAACATTAGTTTATTTGACCCCGAAAACCTCGTAGTAAAGCCTATCCGCGAAATTTTTGTCAATACACTTAAAATATCGCTATCTAAGGGGTATTTCGATGAAGAGGCATGGATTCAGGAGAACAGGAATTACAGAGGACCAGGCTTAGACGGATGGAATATATATCCTTTAATGATATTACAAAGTGCTGCATGCATGCCAGAAGAATTACAAAGACAGTATTTAGATTATATTTGGCATAGAAAAGGCGGTCTTTATTATCTGCCTAACTTTCCTGCTGCTGAAAAGAAAAATGCAGAAGATAAAAATTTTCATTTATGGCTTTCCATTCTTGAATGTTTATGTGGCTTTTCATTGTTTTCAGAATTTATGCATGATGATATTCTTCCACATTTATTAAACGAAATCAACCGTATTATTTGTGAAGATGTCATTCTGACTCCTGCGGGTAATGTTCGTTATAGCGAAAGTTGGCGCGATAAAGGCAATCTAAAGACGGATGTGATATTATGGATTGCGAGAATTATTGTACGATGTTAACGATGGCGGTTGTCTACAGGTTTTATATACCTAAAAAAATTGGGAAATCCCATAAATAAGGTTTCCCAATCAATCAAGTTAGCACGGGATGGGTTATGAACTTTATCACTATCTGCAAACCTATAAAATTAAGGCAGATCACACACTATCTACTACGTGGGATGTGCAAATTTTACCCTCTATGATTTTAACCCCAAAAAGGTAGTGTATAATCTTTGAAGATGCATCTTTTTACTTATAAATAATCCCAATTGTAATAACCAATAAACAACGAATACCGATATCAAAGGTCTTATTAATCCCATTATTATACTTTCCGGAAAGACTTTATTAAAAATAAACCCCTCTATCAAAAAATGAATTAAATAAATTGGCATTGTTACTTTTCCAATTTCCTGTATATATCTTACATTCTTAAGTAATTTTGATACCTGAAATAGAATTACAAAGAAACTCATTTCAATCCAAATACTATAATTAGTCCAATATGTATTACCCTTTTCCTTCAAAATCATATATACTAAGAGAAATATAATAATTATGTTTATTATTATATTTATTATTTTTTTATATTTAAAAGCCCATAGATTTTTATTTTCAAATAGATTTATTTTTCTCAATAGTAAACCCAACGCAAAGAAACCGATCCAATTAAATATATTTAAATATGTTAAAAGATATATTAAATCAGGTCGAACATTGGTTGATTCTAAAACCGAATATGGTCCGACATTTCCAGCAACCAAATACACATTTATTAATGTACCTATGAGTAATATCACCTGAATTACATTCTTTTTTGGTAGAATTTGAAATACACATAGTAATAAAATATATATAGTTAAGAAATATAGGTAAGTGCCAAATCCTAAAAGCCATAAAATTATTTCTTTCAAATTAAAATATAAATCGGTTGATGTAAATCTTGTGCAATAAATAGCCAATCCCCAAATAATCCACGGAATCACTATAGTTTTAAGTTTTGCTTTCAGCAGCTGCAATACATTCTCATATTTTTCTTTTCTAAAATAATAACCTGATATAATAAAGAAAATTATGACACCACATCTCCCAAAAGAATTAAATACTTTTACCACGGTATCATTCGGAATCAGAGTGTATACAGAGTGGGCCATTACAACAGCTAAGATAGCAAAGAATCTTAGTACATAAAAAGTATTATTTACATCTTTTGCTTGCATCCTAGTTACCCCTTATTCTTTCTTTCGTTTAAGCTTATTACCAACCCTGTTAAATAATTCCATAATCAATTCTTTTTCATATTGACTAAAATACATAATTCGCATAATCATTACATATTACAGGTTTACCGTACTATTTTTTAAAATAAAGCCTGCCATGTTGTAGCCTTTGAATGCTTCAATGATTTCTTCCGACTTAGCTCTCCCACCTTTTTTAATCACTTTATGGCAGACTTTTTCATCAATGATTCTACTATATTAGAAAGTAGATAAGATATGATTTCAGAAACCGTTTTACCTAAATGGTCACGATTGGGTATTTTTATAATCCGAATACGGAACAAGAGAAAATAAAAATTATGAATAATGCATTGCAAAAAGTTGAGTACATATCAGCGCAACAAAAAAATCCCCAGAAAATCAAGGGATTTCGCAAATGCGAGACGGGATTCGAACAAATCCCTCCACACACAAATACTGATAAATAGGAGGCGGAAATTGCTTATACTTTGCGATATTTTTCAGATAACAATACATATAATGTTATCCATTTATTGGGTTCACCTATTTTCCCAACTTCAAAATACGGAAAGGATTTATCAAGAATATATTTACCATCATAATCTTTTTTGCTATCTAACAATTCTAACGCTTTATTACAATTAGAATGATTTGCCCCGCCAAGAACCGAAAGACCGTATATAGTCATTTGTAAACCCAATTTCACATGGTCAAATGGATAATATGTCCCCACCATTTCTTCAATGATTGCCTTTCCTTGGTTATCAGGGTGGAATGCAACGTAATGGCTGATATAAAAGTTTATCAGCAATTTAAACTGTGGCAGAATAACGCCAATCTTTTTTAATTCCGCTGCAAGCAAAAGGTAGGTTGTAGTTTGTCTGTAGCACCCCATGTCGGGAAGCTTAGAGTCGTTTGTTTTCTTCGTTTTGTCCAGACACCGGCATATACCATCTTCCCGTATGGTGGAAAAGGCTATAGATATTTCTTCTTTCACCCATGTATGCTCGTAATAACCAAGGGATACCAAATTCCTTAATAGCAATATTTTGGCACATTTCATACTGCGATTCATATTCCCAATGACACGTTCAATATATTCATCAATAGGAACATCAAAGCGTGTTACGCCAAATTCCGCAAGCGCACATAAAGCAGTGACATCTTCCCATTTTTTATTAAGCTTAAACTTATCCATGATTAACCTGACAGTGTCTGACTTCAATAAATCGTCATAAGTCTTCTTTACTTCAGAATCATCTTTTGGAATATCTAAAAGCTCTATCATTGTGCGGTATTTTACCTCTGGGGTTTCCCTTTCAAGAAGCCAATAAATTACATTGTTCATTGATGTACTACTTCTTTCTTCTCGTTATTTCGTAGAATACTTCCGTACATTATGCTATTCAAAAAAAATAAACTCCTTACTAAAGCACTTTTGTTTCGAATTTCACAAATTGTACATACTGCTGATTATCCCTCCAAAGCTATTGCATCTATATGTTATTTTATTATACATTTCTAAATATAGGAAGTCAACTGATTATACAAAGTGTCAATCTACACATACCGTAAAGAGTACCCTTTTTAAACAGACATGATAATGGTTATCCGAACGGTATTTTAAACCTATTCGGAAAAAAAAGATGGTTCGAAGCTTACCTTGAAAATGAGCTGGAAATCCTCGAAGCGTTTCTCTATCAGCAAGACACTATGGAAGCCTATGCCATTCTGATAGACTTTCAAATCGGGACCTACATGAACAGAGGTTATAACCGGAAACAGTGTAAAAAGAACCTGCGCACATGATTTTGAGACACAAAAAAACAGGAAAGCTTGATTTTACTAGCTTTCCTGCCATTCTTAAATAAGCGCGAGACGGGATTCGAACCCGCGACCCTCGCCTTGGCAAGGCGATACTCCACCACTGAGCCACTCGCGCATGTTTGCATTCATTTTTAGTACTTTTTAATACTATGTACCGAACACAAACAATATTATAGTACAAACTTAATTCAATGTCAACAACTTTTTTAATCTCTTTCAAGAAATCTCATTTTGGTGGTTGTAGCCGGTTTCTCACCTATCTGATATTCATCTACCTGCAGAGTTTTTCTCATCTCACCACTTAGAGAATCTGCACAGGATCTACAGAACCTACCGTATTTGATGCTTGCACCACATATCTCACAGTTTATAAATATTGGTGAATTATCGGCAATAATAAGACGCCCTTCTTTTAAATAATTTCTGATTCTTATAACTCGCACTCCTGTTTCTTTTGAAACCTCCATAATTGTAGCAAGAGGATGTTCATATATGTAATTTTTCACTGTCTGAAACTCATTTTCGTCCTCTTTCTTACAATTCTCACAGATGCACTTTCCTATACCTGTATAAAGGAACATATTGCCGCATCTTAAGCAACTCTGTAATCCGCCGTCTTTTGCCATGAGACAATCCCCCTATCTTATTAAGTTCTTGGCGGGGCCGCTATGCACTGTAATACGACATATTCTGCATAGGCTGATAATTATATTAGCATATTATCTTTACAAAGTAAACGTTAAGATAGTACTACAATAATAATTATATTTATGATTAATCCGTTAACATCCGCTGCCATTTAAGGGCTTCCAGATAAAGCCTCATATACTTTTCTGCTGATAACATGGGATACTCGGATTCTTTTTTCAATTGATTCCATTTTGCCTGTTCCAGTGCAAGTACGATATCAAGATACCATCTTAACTTATTGTTTTTTCCGGTTAAAGCTTCCCACACATTATGAGATAAAGGTAATCCTTCCAAGGCCTTGTCCATACTGGTATTCATGAGAATATCAATTGCTGAGAACATCCCGCTGAAAAAGTAATCAGCTTCTCCTTTTATACGAAGCTCTTTTGCTATCAAGGATAACGTTTTTCCCCTGACCATGGAATTTTTAACGAGTTCTGCATTCTCCGTGCATTGCACTCCTCTTAACATCATAAGGTATATCCAGCGTTTTAAGTCGTCTATCCCTAAAAACATCAAACCCTGTTTAATATTTTTAATGCGATACTTGGAGCCATAATAAACCGAATTAGCCATTTTCAAGAACTTATACGAGAGCCCCACGTCCTGTTGAATGATTTCAGCTATACTTCCATAATCAATTGGTTCTATATGAAGTTCATTCATAACACGCACCAGATTAACATTAAGAACTCCAATATCTTTTAGATTCTCCATAACCGGTTTGCTGAAATAATATCCTTGAAACAGCTTAAATCCCATATCCATTGCACGTTGATGTTCTTCTCTTGTCTCTACCTTTTCAGCGAGAAAGATGATACGTTTCCCAAATTGCTCTATCATTTTCTGAATTCCTTTACCCTGTATGGCCGGAAATTCAACCTTTATTATATCAGCTAATTCAATAAGCGGTATATACTCCTTTGTGTACTGCTCCAGTATAAAATCATCCAACGCCAATATGTAGCCTTTCTCCTTCAGCTTTCGGCAAGCTTCCAAGATCTTCTCATTGGGTTCAACCTTTTCCAGTAATTCAATTACAACCTTATCCTTTGGCAGCACATAAACCAGATCACTTAAGATAAGATTCTGTGAAAAATTAATAAATCCTTTCTTCTGTTCCGTAAGTTCCTGAAACCCAAATACCATGAAGGTATTATTAATCAGGTTCGTTGTTGCCTGGTCATCATCAGTACCTTCAAAATAATTATTTCTGCTCTGTCTGTAAAGAAGTTCATATCCATACACTTTCATATTACGGTTGAAAATCGGCTGTCTGGCAATAAATACGTCCATATACCCTCCCATTGCATGTGAAATAATATTCCGCCCTATAACCTTTCTTAATATTTCCAGCTTCCCCAAAGCATTCCATGTCTACCCATATTTTTTCAATTTGTATGTACCACTATTATATACTATATCGCGAAAAATGTAGATAGAAAAATGTCTTTTTCGGATTTTTTCGATTATTATATTATAATTTGTTGAAAATAGTTGATTTATGGCATGTATATCATAAAACAATAACTGTAAGATGAAATCATCCAACATGTTTAATAACAAATGTTTAACATATACTTGATTTTCGAACATATGTTTGTTATAATGTTTGAGGGAGGTGTTTTAAATGCCATTCAATGATTCGTCCAAGGATAACCAGTCAGCGCTATTAATTTCCGGTCAGCCAATCAGTGTTGCTGCAGTTTTTAATCCCTTAGGTGATCTGAAGCCTCTATATATTTCTATAACAGATTTATACAGTAATACCTGTAAGGTTAAGATTGACTGTATCAAATATAGAAAAGAGATACGTGGCGGATTTTCCTTTTGCTGTGGCTATACAATAGGCTCTATCCAGAAAGAATTACTACTGACTTATTATGTGAAAGATCATATGTGGCGCCTGGAGGATTAGCGTATTTCATTCATAAGATAAGGTCAAGGTTTTTATGCCTTGAATAATATAATTATAAACCTGGGAATGAAAAACGCTATACAACGAATAACTGCTGTATAGCGCTGCTCATTTCTATAAAAGCCAGCCTTCACTGCATAAGATTTCTAAACTCCGACGGGCTAAGATTCACCAGTTTACGAAAAGTAGCACAGAAATAACTAACATCCTGAAATCCTGCCATTATTGCAATTTCTTTCATCTGCATATCCCGGTGCTGGATTATTAATTCCTTGCACTTTCTTATTCTGACCATATTGATATATTCCGTAACTGTATGAGAAGTTATGTTTTTAAAAGAATGGCAAAGGTGTTGAGGTGTGATTCCTGCAACATCAGATAATTCTGTCAATGTCAGAGGTTTATTATAATATTCTTCAATATACTGCAGGACAGGTTTTAACCTGTTATATTTATTTGAAATACTATTATCCGTCTTATCTGCCATAAATTCCAGTAAATCCATGAGAATCTCATATGCCATTCGTGATGCTTCGGTTTTTTTAGACGGATTGCCCATGTTTTCAGCTTCATATATTCTTACGATTTTATCAGATACTCCGTGGGGTCTCGTTATAAAATAAACCCCAGAGTTCTTTATCTTCGCTGTTTGTTGTACAAACTTTCCTACATTTTCTCCTCCAAAGATTACCCAGTCTACTTCCCATGATTCACTGAGAGCAGAGTATTCATGAGCTTCTTCTGGAAACAGGAGCATTCCCTGGTTTTCTGATACTGTAAATCTACTTTCCCCTATCTTTAATTCGCCACTGCCATGCCGGCACTGTATCCATTGATAATAAGGAAAACCATTGGGACGGTTTATGTGTTCCTGCTCATAACTGCATCCCACTCCAATAATATAATAAGGCAGCGATATATCAAATTCTGTTATCATGGGAAATACCATTTTCTTCATAGCTGTTCTCCTTGCGTATACTCACCCTGGTAGGTCTTATAACTGGCTTTCGTTAATCATATCTTTTCTAAAATCGAACGAAAGAAATATTCCAATGACTTCTTTCTTTTGTGATTTATATTATAGCAATCCAACTTTATATGTATACCAATCTAACTTATATATGTGTACCAATTTAACTTATATATGAAATCTTAATATTCTCATATTCTAATTAAAATACTCTGATTGATATAGAGTTTACTAGATGATAACATATTAATATAGTAATACTCGTATCTAATTGTATATCATTATTATTATAAATGAAAGGATTTTTACGATGAACAAGTTATTATATGGAGTTGCCTATTACGATGAATATATGCCCTATGAGAGATTACAGGAAGATGTTAAGATGATGCAAGCGGCCGGTATTAATGTGGTGAGAATTGCTGAGTCCACCTGGAGTACCTTAGAACCTCAGGAGGGAATCTTTCATTTCCAACACATTGATCGCGTCCTTACTGCCATGGAAGCTGCTGATATTAAGGTTATAATCGGAACACCAACCTACGCAGTTCCCACCTGGATGGTAAAGGCACATCCCGACGTGCTGGCCATTACTCCTCAGGGACAGAACAAATATGGTCCCAGACAGAATATGGATATTACAAATCCTACTTATCTTTACTATTCAGAACGAGTTATCCGCAAATTGATGGAGCATGTAAAGGATCATCCCAGTGTCATTGGATATCAGGTCGATAATGAAACCAAACACTATAATGCCTGCGGACCAAATGTCCAGCACCGTTTCATAAAATATCTAAAAGCTAAATTTGATAATATTGAAGACCTTAATAAAGCCTATGGCTTTGATTATTGGAGTAACCGCATAAACGACTGGAACGACTTCCCTGATGTGACTGCTACTATTAACGGAAGCTTTTCTTCTGAATTTGCAAGATTTCAAAGAAGTCTGGTCACAGAATTCTTAAACTGGCAAGCTGAGATTATACGTGAGTATAAAAGAGACGAGCAGTTTATTACCCACAATTTTGACTTTGCCTGGAGAGGTCATTCCTATGGTATCCAGACTGATGTGAATCATTTCGACGCTGCAAGATCACTGGATATTGCCGGTGTAGACATCTATCATCCTTCACAGGAAGAGCTTACCGGCAGAGAGATTTCTTTTGGCGGAGATGTTGCCCGCTCTATGAAACAGGATAACTATTTTGTTATTGAAACTGAAGCTCAGGCTTTTGCCGGTTGGGTTCCTTTTCCCGGGCAGCTTAAACTGCAAGCCTTCAGCCACCTGGCTTCTGGCGCGAATATGGTATCATACTGGCACTGGCATTCTCTTCATAACGCAATTGAAACTTACTGGAAAGGTTTATTAAGCCATGATTTTCAGCCCAATCCCGCTTATGAGGAAGCGAAAATGATCGGAAAGGCATTTGATAAACTAAGCCCGAAGCTTATTAACCTAAAGAAACATAACAAGGTTGCCGTGCTTTTCAGCAATGAGTCCCTTACTGCCCTTAATTCTTTTTCAGGTTTTAACGAAGGTTTGGAATATAATACAGTACTTCGTCGAATGTATGATGCCTTATATAACCTGAATGTTCCTTGCGATTTTATCGACCCTTCCAGTGAGACAATTGAGGATTATTCTCTCATATTGGTACCGGCTTTATACTCCGCTCCGGATAGTCTTCTTAGTCGCCTGAATGCATATGTAGAAAATGGGGGAAATATTGTTTACAGCTTAAGAAGTGGTTTCACTGATGATAATGTAAAGGTCAGAGCTTCTAAGCAGCCAGGTATAATAGAAAAAGCTTGTGGTATATCCTATTCTCAGTTCGTTTCAGCTAAAAATGTTACCTTAAAGGATTATACCTATCAGATAGATAGTGCCGAAACAAATGTTCAGACTATTATTGAGCTGCTGACTCCTACAACTGCCAAAATACTTGCTCGTTATCATCATCCATACTGGGGAGAATATGCAGCGATTACGCAGAATCAATATGGTACAGGAACTGCCACTTACATCGGCTGTCTGCCTGGAGCCGAACTGATGGAAGCAATATTAAAGCCTCTCCTTGTCAGTACCGGTCTCTGGGACAAGGACCAGGAGCTTCACTTCCCCTTAATCACCAAATCCGGTATTAACCAGGAGGGTAAAAAACTTCATTACTATTTTAACTATTCCATGGAATCGCATTCCTTTGAATATCCCTATGGCCTAGGACGAGAACTGCTTTCAGACTTAACAATTTCCACAAGCGACCAAATACAGCTTGAACCTTGGGGAATCCGTATTATAGAAGAAAACTGATTGAAACCTGGAAAACTAGAAATGTTCACAATCATTTCAAGAACTTTTCAAAGACCGGACATAATTAAAGGTTATACTTAAAGCATAAGTTAACACACCTTATAAATAAAACTTTTTTCATAAAGGCCAGCAAGTTTTACTTGCTGGCCCCTCCTCTTTTCACTGGGGGCAGGTCAATGCGGCTTAAATAAGCTGATTATAAATACCACTCCTCCGGAATCGCTTTGTTGTCTCCAAACAGATCTGGATTACGTTTCAAATAGGAACTTGTTAAATCCGCCATAGCTACCGCCTCTCCCAGTATACTATCCGCATCACCTATTTTCCCTTTCTTAATAATTCCTTTATGCAGAAAAGGTGCTTCCAGCTTTCCATAGTTTTGTGAAACATCTCCAATTACAGAATTATGATGGCGGTGCATGGGACGGTCAATCACCTGACCTTCCGGGGTAACTATTTTAAGTAGCTGGTATTTATTATCAAGGCGCAGGGGTATATTATTCCACTCCTCAACACTATGAATGAATGTATTACGTCTTAAATCACACCCCAGAAAGAGTATCTTTGCTTTTCTGTCATACAGCTTTCCCCAACAGCCCTCTCTGGGACAAGGCGTATTTAACCGCTCTTCTCCGGAGGTATAAATTTCCGCATCTTTACCAAAAGCAGCTACCGAGTGGGTAGGATGCAATGAACGAATAATTCCTGGACGTTTTAAAAAGAGGTTGGTTAGTATACCAACGCAGGAGGGCTCTGTTTTGGGATCATATACACAGTATTCTTCATTGATTTTGTCCCATGTGTGAGTTGGAAAAATTAGAAGTCCCTGCTGCAGGTATTCAATAAAGGCATCCAGTACCGTCTCCGCACCACCTTCAACTTCACCGATTGCTTTCATAGAAGAATGCACCAGTAAGGTATCGTCGGGTTCTATTCCTATGGCAGAAAGACCATTAATAATATCATATTTTGTATACATTCTTTACTCCTTTATAATATTCTTTGTGTTTTAGAATTTACCAGCTATTATGAAGCAAACTTATTCTTATACTAACATTTACAACGATATCCTATAACACTTCCCAACAGACCTGTATAAAAAATAGCTACTATACTTATCTCTAATATCTTAACATACCAAATACATCCAATCAATGGATATCATAGTAATTAAATCGTTATAAAACATACTACAATATTTAAATTTCCTCTGAATGCTATCATCTGAATAAAATTATATTGCGTAACTAGTGAAGTTATTGTAAAAATTACAAATATAAAAAAATTCTTTGCAATAAATTTTATATCATTATAGGATGATAACTGACATCGATGTACGAAAAAGGAAAGGAAATAAAATCATTGAAAATTGAAAATATCCCCTGCACTAAAGTTGCTTATATAAGGCAGGTAGGACCCTATGGTGATAACAATAGACAGACTATGGGCAGACTGAAAGTCTGGGCACAAAGTATGCGCTTATTAAATGAGGACTCCGTCCTGTTAGGAATTGCTTATGATAATCCGGCTTTTGTTGAAAGTAATAAATGCCGGTATGATACCTGTTTGATTCTATCGGAGAATTCTGTTATAAACGATACCTGCGTACAGGAGGGCCGTATCCAAGGCGGAAACTATGCCGTATTTCAGATAGCACATACAGCAAAGGCTGTAGAAAACGCTTGGAATACAATTTTTTCAGCCATCAGCTCAGAAGACTGCCAGTTAGACGAAGGCAGACCAATTATGGAAAGGTACAACTTTAAGCTGTTAAAAGAGCATTATTGTGAGATTTGCGTACCTATTCTTTCATTCGAAGCCTGATTTACTTAAGGTTGAAGGAACTGAGGATTGCACTGCAATTTTTTAGTTCCTTTCCTTCATAAAGTATTGTTTTTAATATATGTTGTAGGGGAAATCCCTTTAATCTTCTTAAACGCCTTGGAAAAGTATAGATTGTCATTAAAGCCAACGGAGTACCCCACCGCTCCCACGGACAGGTCAGAATTCTTTAGCAGATGGCAGGCTTGTTCAATACGGTACTCCAGAATATACTCTTCCGGTGATTTATGATAATACTTTTTAAAAACCCGGTATAACTGACTTCTGCTGATACCGATATAATCTGCAATTCCCTGAACCGTTAATTCTTCTGCATAATTATATTCAACATATTCTGAAGCTTTTTGTGTGTAGAGCGTTACAGTATCATGACGTTCTTTTACGGAAGCATGTTCTGCAAGAAACCCTAAAGCAAGCAATAAGTGGCCTGCCATTTTAATCTTATCTGAATCCGTGTTTCCTTTTGCATTATATATTTCCAGCAGGAGCTTTTCAAAGCTCTCATCCATATTGGTATGGATCACCGGACTCTCTTCTGAAAAATCAGTTTTACCAAGTATGATTCTCGCATCATTTCCATGAAATCCTACCCAATAATATTCCCAGGGATCTTCTTTGTCGGCGCAGTAGGATATTTCCGCATAAGGATAAATCATAAATGTACTACCGGCTGTTATCTCATAGCTCCTTTTACCGGCAGTATAAACTCCCTTCCCAGAAACAACATAATGCAGCAGATAAAAATTTCGAATTCCAGGTCCCCATTTATGAAGACCTGTACATTGCTCTCTGCCCACATTGTTCACACGTATAGAAAGAGATTCATTACCGGTGGAAACAAAAGATATTTTTGAACTATTGCCCATACCTCTCTCAACTCCTTCGATTTATACGATAGATTATAACTCCCAGCTCTTTTACATGCAACATAAATACATATGATTGCAACATTGAATACTGGATTAAACCAGATATTCACAGTATGATATGAGTACAGTAAATCGATTTACAGTTAATTTAAATTCAAAGAACAGATTTCAACTACAGCTTCAGGAATTTCAAATTAATAATATGATATCCTACCAAGCGCTTAGGGTAAAACATACGATTATTCTGCAACTGCGGATTCAGGTATATCAAATTTAAGAGATACTATTTAAACAACGGTTAGTTTGAGAAAAAAGGACTGTTTTTCGGCTACAGATTCAGGTATATCAATACCAAGAATCAATATTCGCGCCAGCGACCAAGTTAAAAAAGTACTATTTTTCAATTACACATTCTTGAATATCAATTCAAAGATTTAATGTTCAAGACAGCTTTATATATTTATAAGAAGGAGAACCCTATGAATATTACAATTACAGGAGGTGCCGGTTTTATCGGTTCCCATACATGTGTTGAATTGCTTAACACTGGATATAACGTTACTATTATTGATAACTTCAGTAATGCCGAGGAGACTGTACCGGATAAGCTAAAGCAGATTACCGGTAAAGAGGTTAGGGTATTTAAATGTAATCTTCAGAATATGGAACACTTAGATTCAATTTTTTCTCAAATTAAAACTGATGCGGTAATACATTTTGCTGCCTTTAAATCTGTACCGGAATCAGTGCAATACCCTTTAATGTATTACCGTAACAATATCGTAGGAACTTTGAATCTACTGGAGGTCATGGTAAGGCATCAGGTAGCAAAGCTGGTGTTCAGCTCTTCTGCTACTGTTTATGGAACTGGTAACTCCGTTCCTTATCACGAAGATATGCCCACCTCAGCTACGAATCCTTATGGATGGTCAAAGGTAATGCTTGAGCAAATCCTTAAAGATTATGCTGCTGCAAATAAAGATATGAAGATAGCAATACTAAGATACTTCAACCCTGTTGGAGCTCATCCAAGCGGATTAATAGGAGAAAGGCCAAAGGGTATTCCTAATAACCTTATGCCGTATTTGTGTCAGACAGCTGCAGGAGAACTCCCCTACTTCAAAGTATATGGTACCGATTATCCCACTGCAGACGGTACAGGAATACGGGACTATATTCATATCAGCGACCTTGCCTGCGGACATAGGAAAGCTCTTGAAAAGCTTGAGACAATAACTGGAGCAGAAATTTACAACCTTGGTTCAGGCCGGGGGACATCTGTTCTTGAACTATTAGATATCTTTGAAAAAGAGTGCGGAATAGAAATCAAACGAATGACCTTTGACAGGCGTCCCGGCGATATCAGCGAAAGTTACGCTGATCCCGGTAAAGCTGAACGGGAACTTGACTGGAAAGTAAAGCACACAATAAATGAAATGTGTAAAGACAGTTGGAACTATATGAAGAATAATAACGAATGCAACATTACTTCATAATCTAGGCTTAGGATACTCTTTCCTATCGCCAAATTATCACTAAAGACAAAATAAATTCCATAAAATGCCTGAAGACATGATTTGTGCCTTTCGTGTGCATTTTATGGAATCATTAATACCTATACGAATGGCTATACAATTAAGCTAAATGTAAACTATATATATTTGATGGATAAACAAAATCAGTACCTGATTTTTTAAAACTGCTCGCCCTTTCAAAGTGCATACCACATTTTTCCAAGACACGTCCGGACGCAGAATTCTCAATTGCATATTCTGCCATAAAATCGTGTATCCCCAGCCGGTGTGCAAATTTTATCATGGCCTTTGCCATCTCTGTTGCATACCCCTTACCCTGTTCTTCTTTTACAACACAATAACCAAATCCCCATAACTCATTCGTATCTTCCGGACCGATGCTGCAGGTTCCAACAAATTGACCTTTCTCTGTGAATACCATAAAAGGATAATCTGACCATTTATGTATATTTTTAAAAAGTCCTCTTAACTCTTCTGCACTACTATAATACGGGTCTTGCAGATACTTCCCCTGCTTTGCATCTCCCCATATGGAAAATGCCAGTTCTGCATCTTCTTGTGTCATACTTCTTAGCATTAATCGTTCTGTTGTTATCGTTGACGTAAGCATTTAGTTTTTCTCCTGTTTATAATAATCTAATCTTTCCAATATAATTGTGAGAATATGTAGTAACAGATACTGATCAATCATATCTCCAATCAAAGGTTTAATTTTCTTTTGCGCTTCATACTCTGTGATTTTACCTTCTCCCATAAAAATACCTCTCGACACATTTTTAGTTCTTACTCCATTCTAATACATAGACCTTTCAATTCTTCTATCTTTCCGGCGTAAACATTCATGTCAATATATCTTTCAGAGCCTTTATACCCTTCCAATATGGCTTTATCCGTGTATTGCCAGAATGTCCATTTTCCACTTAAATCAAGCTGTGGATTATAATAAACATTCCTTATCCAAAGCGGATATTCTGTAAATTTGCCTTTAATGTAGATGTTATAAGATTTAAGTGTAGCATAGATTATTGGTTTAACACCATAATGTTCATATAATTTATCCAGAAGTAAAGTAAGTTCCTTTACAGTTTCTCCTTTATCCGGCATATGCTTCTCCTTATCACCATAGAATTCAATGTCCACTACGGGTGGAAGCATTCCATGGGTTAAAGGTACTGAGGCCATATAATTTTCTGCCTGTGTTATTCCGCTGCTGTCAAAACTAAAAAAATGATACGCTCCGAAGATTAACTTTGTTCTGCTTACTCCCTCCCAATTAGCATGAAATTGCTTATCCTTGTATTTACTGCCTTCTGTCGCCTTAATAAAAGCAAAATCAATATTTTGATCAGCCAGCTTGTCCCAATCAATTTTACCCTGATAATTGGATACATCAACTCCCCTGACAGGGTATTTACTTTCTGAAGGTTGGTTTATAACAAGGACTCTTTTGTATATTAATATACCTAATAGCAATAGCAGGGAAATTGATAGTACTAAAAACATTGCTATAAACTTCCTGTTTACACGGAGTATTATTTTTCTCATAATGTTCCTCATGAATTATTTCAATTTATAATAACACTTAAAGCACAATATTCCAATATATCCCTTGGAAAACCTTTGAATTTATTTATAATTCACCTATATCCTTGTTGTATTTATATATTTCATCTATCGGAGTTTCCAATAGCATTTTTATATCCTGCAAAGGATTCTTCTCCATATACTCTCTTATCAGCTTTATCCCAAAATAATACCCGGCGTTTTTGGGTATTCCGTACTTTTCACATCCAAACATGTATTTTCCGATTTCCTCAGGGGGCAACTTAATGTCCAAAGCTTTCCTGAACTTTTCCCAAAGGCTGTCTTCTTCTTCAGCTTTAACCCCATAATGCCAGGAAGGCTGCCTATCGCCGAAAATATTCTCAGCAAAATAATCCGCTTCTCCTTCAATTATTAAGCTTTCTATCAGTCTTCCGCAAAGCCCCTCTCCACCTCTCAAACAATACCAATGATACCCCCAGACATTATGATGATATTCATGAGCAAATACAAAAGGAAGCCATTTTTGAAATTCTCTGTTAACAGCATTCATATTAAGAATAATATTTCCCCATACTCCTGTTCCGTAAATCCCTTCCGGCATTTCAGTCTTTGAAGGATAGATTGCTACATACATAACATCATCCTCCTCTTTTGGAAGTTTCTCGCAGATAGCATGAAAACTCTCCATCAAAGTATTCCAGTCTACCTTTTTAAGTTCATCCAGCTGTGCTTTGGCTTCTTCCTTACTAAAATGACAAACTGGCATCTTATAGTCTTCTGGAAATGGTGCCCATTGTGAGATTATATGCCAAAAAGGCTCTACCATGATCTTTTTCCAAGTATCCGTACTCTGATCTTCTTGTTGTATATATTCTTCAAGCTTCAGATACGCATGTATTAATTCCAGTTTCAATAGATATCCTCCTAATGAACTATAACTTTAACTATGATCTTTACAAATAACTATCAACATCGATTTATCATTTATTTACCATTCATTTATTTATATTCATCTATTCATCATTCATCTATTCATCATCGTTTCTACAGCGCTTTTATCATAAACATTTCCATCGGCTGTTCAAATCCCGGAATATCAAGTACAAGGCAGCCACAATCCTTATATCCGATTTTTCGATAAAAATGCTGAGATTCCTCATTGACCATGGTAGAAGTCATGCAGACTTTGTATCCCCGATCTGCCATTTCACTTTCCCAGAAATCCATAGCCAGTTTGCCATAACCCTTTTTATGATGAGTGAAGTCTATAAAAATAAGGTTTAAGAATGGTGTATTATCCCAGAAAAGATTGTAACGCAGTATACCAATTGGTTTACCGTCTTCCAATATAACATATCCTCTTTTCTCAGCAACTTTTTTATAAAACTCTGTTTCTGGCAAATGCCTGTCTAACGTATACCAATATCCTTTATCTTCTTCCTCCACATAGCGCATCTGAAACATAATAAGCCTCCTCGTTTTAACTCCAATGTATTTGTTCACTGCTTTTATTCTAGCATAAATAACCAAGAAATAATTACCATAAATAATTTAAAACAAAGTTGGTACACCTATGACTCCAGTTAATGTTTACAAATTGATTAATATTTATCAAATAAATAGATTATGTTATTTTTTTATTGCAATAATAAGTTAATTGTAGTAAAATCAACTAAAGATTTTATCAAATTTAATTTTATAATCTTTAAATTCTATAGATAAGGAGCGTAAAAATTATGAAAAACAACAGAAAACTTGATAAAGTAAAAGGTACGATTAAAGAAGGTACAGGAAAAATTATTGGTTCAGAACAACTTGAATTAGAAGGAAAACTTCAAAAAAAACGTGGTGAGTTAGCGGAAGCAGCTTCAGAATTAGGAGAATCACTCAAAGAAAAAGCCTCGGAAAAAGTAAACGAACTTATTGATAAGCTTGATAAAAAAGAAAAATAAAATTAACTTGCGCGTACAGAACTTTGTACAGAAAGGATAAAATTATGGGAATATTAAGTTGGATTATAATAGGTGGTATCGCCGGCTGGTTAGCCAGTATCTTTACAGGAAATGATAAAAAAATGGGCCTCGGAAGTAATATCTTAGTTGGTATACTGGGCGGATTTATTGGAGGATTTTTAATTAATATAATTGGTGGTAACGGAGTGACAGGCTTTAATTTATGGAGCTTACTCGTGTCCTTTATCGGATCAGTCGTTTTACTAATTATAATTAATGCAGTTTCAAGAAAGTAGAAATGCTATCCCTACCTGTTTAAAATAAACCCTGAATCTATTATACCTTATGAAAATGATAATAGAACGCTCGATATCGGATTCGATTATACATACATGAATCCATGAAATTCTGTCGAGGCAGTCATTAATCGTTAATGCCTTACAGGATTTCATGGATTGTATTCTGTTTCATAATTCTGACAGGTAACTTTACAAGTCTAAGACTTCCTCTGAAATGCTTGCAAGTCTAAGACTTCCTCTGAAGGTTTACAAGCTATACCATCAAATTATTACCCCAATTCATAAAACCATGAAACAGAGTATTACCTGCTATATTATTATATTTTCGATGTATCATATTAAATACTACATGATAGATAAATGTAAATATCAAAAGAGTAATATTTCCAGAGATAAATTCCAGAACATTTTTATTATTTACAGCCATCTGAAAGGGTATATGCATTATGCTGAACATAAATGCTACAACAATAATGGCTAACCCATCACTTTTAATCAATCCATACATACGAGTCTGCAGATACCCCCTAAAGGTAAGCTCCTCCATAAAAGCTATTATTACAAAATAATAAAAGATATTATAAAGTATTTTGGAGATTTGAGCAAAGTGATAACCTCCTGCAATACCAGGTATAATATTATTGAAAAGAATGAAGCAAAGACCTAGGACCAATCCTAACAGTAAAGATTGCTTCAACTTTTTATATGATAGCCCCAAGCTATTGATTTTCTGCCTTCTTACGATAACCAGTCCGATGCATATAGCAACCAATACGATATTACATATGATACCCAAATACCTTCCCTTTTCCACATAAATTCTTCCCATACTATAATAACTAAACATAAGAATAAAATAATAAATTACTGCAATTACGCCATCTGTTTTTGTATACTCAGAGGTGCTTTGTTTATAGTTTGAATCTACCGCAAAAAATTGCTTTATACGAATAAGCATACGCCACTCCTTATTATCAATGTTGTATTCATTTACCGAAATATGTATATATCTTTATCAGCCATTTCCATACATGGGGATATTCCTTGAGAATAGCAGACTTGATTTCATCTGCTGATACATGATTCTTAAATAGAAATTCTATGGTTCCTTTTGCCGATGTTTTACCAATTGCAATATGCCCGGCAGCTGCGTCCCCCAATGCAATTCGCTGTGCTATGGCATTTGCACCAATGGAATAGACACCAATTGCCATGGCACCGGCAGAAAAATATCCAACCGAAAAGGCACCTAATGCCAGAATACCAAGTGCTATACTTCCAGCCGATATGATACCAGCTGCAAACACCGCAATAGTAAGAATACCAAGTGCCAGCACTCCTATGCTGATAACTCCGCAGGATAATACCCCCAATGAAAGAATGCCGGAAGAGATAACCCCTATACTAATGACCCCCTTTGCTTTATAAAACCCTCGTCCCAGGTTAATATGTATAAGTGGTAGATTCCCAATCATCCGCCCGCTTTTATATTCATAGCGATAAGGCTCCTTAGAACTTATGATAGTATCCATCTTGGCATTTAGTTCTTCATAATTTATGGAACTTTCGGGTTCAATAAATTCCCTGCCGACCAGTTCATCCAGACTGATACCAAAGATATCACTAAGAACAACCAACTTATCCATCTCCGGTGTTGTCTGGTTCAATTCCCACTTTGAAATTGTCTGTCTGGTTACCCCCGTTCTATTACCTAATTCCTCCTGTGACAGACCTTTTCCTTTTCTTAAATACATAAGCCTGCTGCCAAACTGTTCTGTCATAATAGCTCCTCCTTTATTAATCCAGTGTAATATCAACCTGCAAAAAAGTCTACCAATCACAGTTTGAAATGTGTCAACCAAACTTAACATTGCTTTATTTATAAGGGTTTTAAGCCTATTGGTAATACTGATTTTATTTTTGCATAAAATTCCGGTAATGCTTTCAAATCATAGACATACTATTGACACTACCCAATTTAATTATATGCTTGGTTCATTTTATTACAAGTAAATTAAATTGATTTATTTTAGTTTGCTATAAACCATAGATAAAAAATATCCCCGGTAACTAGCTACCAGGGATACTATTTGCCTTTACTCACTTCATCGATTTTTTAATAATTTCCATAATCAACTGGAGCTCTTCTTCTTTTGTAATTACGAATCTAAGACACCTTGAATCTTCTGTTACAAAGTTACTGTAACTCAGATTACACAAGGGAACCCCCTGAAACCTCTCTATATTGCTCTGGTTATCGCATTTACCGCAACAGACACAGCCAAAATAATTTATATTATCATCTATACTTTTGGGTAGACTATTCCTTCTGGCAATCAGGTCTTTGGCCATTTCATAAGACAAGGGCAAACGTACATTTAAAGTATCGGTACTTAATCCGAATTTACATATTGTCCTTTTGTTTTGCTTAAAGGTCACAGTTTTATTAGGGAAAACAAATGGGTTAATGGATATATCAGCACTTAATTTATATTCATCCTGTAGTACCTGAACCAGCTTCTTCCACAGCTCACACATTGGTCCAAGGGTATTTAGTATACTTTCCTGCAATAACTGAGTATCTAACTTACCTTTTAAGATAAAATAATAATCTGCCAGCATAAATGCAACGTTTTTAGGCATTTCTTTTTGCTTTTCCTGATTTGCCAGATTGTCTGCAAGAAATTTTAGGGTTTCCAGCAGATAGGCTCCCTTTTTATAATATATCTGAAAGTGGCTACAGCGTTTATAATCGCTTACTTCTTTGTTCTCTTTGTAATATTCAATAGAAAAGCCGTACTTTTCAAACATAGAAAACGGCAATACAACAGACTTTTTAAATGCAGCTTTAAACAATGTCTTTTCAACCTTTAAACAGGTTTGCTCCCCAGGGGTACACAATTTACCTTCAGTTGCTAGGGCATACAAGCAATCTAGCGTATAGGTTAGGTTATGATAATTTTCAAGATCATCAGACATAATGCCAATCTTGGTTTTAACACTCAAAACAGTTGAAATTTCGTAGGAGTGCCAGTCAGCATATATCGTGTGAAGCAGGTCATTATATTCCTTGAATCCCTCGAGCATGGAGTCAGTTATCTTAATATTTGCATTCATTTTTATATCATAATCGCAGATATTACGATTATAAAATGTTGCCTGACTTTCAATAGACATGTCTATTCTCCTTTTTTTAGAGTGGTAAATTAAGTTATGGTTATATCCTCTATAACTTTTTCTTATTATACAAGTTGACGCGACGTCAAAGTCAAGAATCTTATATAAATAATATCACCATATAGTTTTTGGATACATAATCCATTACTTTTGACATGTTCCATTTAATAAAATAATATTTATATTATCTAAAGTTCCTTTAGAACCCACTGGAATTATTGCAGTAATATAAAACCCGATATAGATTTCTTTAAAGCTTACTTACAACCTGATTACTAACCAAATCTTTTGAGGCTTTTGTAATACGCCCCATTGTTATATGGTAAGATGATAGATTAGAATAGCCTGTTGAATTTCCAGCAGATACTTTTTGAAATTATAACCGGCAAAATATTTACTGCTTATAACTTCCTTAGATATCTCTTCTCCACGATAAAAGGGCGGACAGGGATTTAAGATGGCATTATTATTTGCCATTTTCATAATCTCCACTGTAATCTGATAATCCTTAAAATCCGGATACATTTCTGAAGGAATTGAGTCCGTGCAAATAATATCCACACCTTTTACAGCTTCTTCAAGTTTTGTAAAAGTACTCACTCCTTCCATTTCATAACCCGGTGGACAGCATTGCCTGAAATTAAGTCCAAATGCCTCAGCCGCTTCTTTCCAAGCACCGCCGATATTTCCTTTTGCGCCTGTAAATAAATAGCTGTCATTTCTGAAATCATTTCTTATCTTGGATAAGGCATATAAATCGGATAGAATCTCGCAGGGATGATTGACCTCTGTCATTGCGTTTATAACAGGAAATGCCGCATACTTAGCTATTTCCTCTAATACTCCAAGTTTACTATGCCGCACAACAACGGCATCTGCCCAATTGTTCAGATAGCCTGTTACATCTTCCAGTTTTTCTTTTTTATCCAGAGTTTCCGGCGGAAATAAGATGGTTTGTCCCCCTAACAGGTATATGCCTTTTTCAAAGGTTACTCTAGTACGGAGACTTGAAGCGGGAAAGAACATAATCACGGTCTTACCACTAAGAAAGTTCTTGTATTTACCTTTCTGTAAATCATCTGCTATATTAAATATTTCCAATAAATTCTCTGTTGTATAGTCAGTAAGTCTGATTATATTTCTCATAAGCTCTCCAACCGGTATTTATATTTACCGTTATATTCTTGTTCTAAAACGTAATATCTGACTGATACGCACCGAGCACCTGACGGGTGTCATGGGGTCGTAAACCCCATGACAATTGCTTCAATGTACGTTCAATAACAGGTCTCTAAACAATAAATCTCCTGGCATACGGAGGATATTTCTATGTATCTTAACTCTACAAAAAATTACACAAGGTGTTTATAAGCTTTCGGTTTTCTGTATTTGCCTAAATCTTCACGTTCTCTGTATTCTCTGATAGCCTCTATGTCAAAATTGGCATATACAATACCATCATATAGAGCCTCTGCAATAATAATGGTATTGTCCATAATTTTTCCACTTTTATCCCATACCATTGGATGGAAGGCACAGGAATTACCTGCATATTCCCCAGGTGGATTTGCCATTGCTATACCTACCATGTTTTGCATTGCTTCAACAGATAGTTCTTGTAATCTTGGTTTCATTCCATCACAGTCATTAGGCATTAAAATTAATTCCGCTCCCTGAAGCATCAATTCCCTTGCACTTTCCGGATGCTCTCTGTCATAGCAGATCATTACACCGATACATACTCCGTCAAACTGGCATACGTGAAATGCCTCTCCGCTTTCAAGATATTGCTCCCAATCAAAATCACAGGTATGAACTTTTGAATATTTTAATATAACTGTTCCATCTCTATCGATTATGAAGGCTGAATTCTGCGGATACTTTTTTCCTTTTGTAAATCCGGTAATTTCAACCCCAATATTCAGTTCCCGGGCTGTATCACAAATTCTCTTTATGCACTCACTGTCATCCTCTATAGCATCTTCGCACCACTTTAGAAATTCCGTATTCTTCTCAATTTCTTCTACCGGCCTTAATTTACTGCAGATTTCAGGTGCAGAATAAGATGTGAGCCAGCATTCCGGAAAAAGTACAAAATCTGCTCCGTTTTCTTTTGCTTCCTGTATATACTGTATTGCCAGTCTGGTATTCTCTTCTTTATCCGTTTGTGATACATTATGCTGTATTATTGCTACCTTAAAGTTCTTCATACGCTATGCCACTCCTTTAATATGTATTTATTCTTTATCCCTATGGAAAGAAACCAGAGATTGTAAATTTATAAATTAACCTAATTTTATACGATAAAATCAGGCATGTAAATATATTCCGGAGGAATTAAGGTGATATCTGAACTATCCGGTTTATTAGAAATAGTTTAAAACCAACAACAGCACCAACTATGGCAAACAGGCCAAAACATTGATTTGTCCACTTCCTGATTTCTTTATGCAGGTTTTGCTGCAAAGACTTATTACCCAGCATATTTCTCTTCTCTTTGCTTGAAAAAAAAAAAAAAAAATAATAATAATAAGCCATAACCTAAAAATAAAACACCATAAAATATACCATCCATTTTAGGTTAGCTCCTTCATCAGTTATTTCATCTGGCTTCTGATTTCAGTTTCGTATTCCAGGCAATAATTATAACTCTTTTCCATAAAAGCTATCATAGAGTTATTTACATATAAATCAAACAAAGTTTCAAGTATAGGTTTCTCATCAATCTTCATTGAATAAAAGTAGTCATATGCACATCCCTCATCAAAATAAGGATTAATGGAATATAACCTTTTGTCATACCGCATGATAGTATCCACGACCAATTCACTCAATATCCATGTCAAATGCGGCATCTCATATTCCTTTTTATTATCTTGAAAATAAGCATTCCATACATGAAACCATACAAAATGAATGATTTCATGGAGAGCCATCCCCAGTGCCCCTCTCTCACTATTCAGATAATAGATATCAAAAGTATTACTCTCTAAAAATCTTGGGCATATAGGATTTAAGGTAATATTTCCTACCATGTTATTAAATTTGTCAGATAGTTGCAGGCCAAAAGCATTCTCCAATGCCTCCTGAATATTAATCACATTCGCATCCCAGTAATTCTGATAACGGATTATCTTCTCTTTCGTTTCATTGGTTTCAAGGATGCCACTTAGAGTTTCTCTTAAGTATTCTCTTTTATTATGTCTAGTTAACATATTGAATTTATATTTATCTATTTGAGGGAATTCCAAAAACAAAGGCTCAGACCAATAATCACTTTGTGCTCCCTCGTGAAACAGTAATATACTATCGATACTGTATTCTAAACTTGGGTTTTTATATACTAATTTCATTCTTTTTGCTCCTTGGGTTAAGTAATCGTTTTCGGTTATATTAAGCACTCTAACTTTAGTTCATACTCGGGCTTTGTTATATATTCCAAATAATGAACATCTCCATTAAAGCTCAAATAAGCTTCAAAGCGCTTTATTAAATTTGGATTCGTTATAAGATTTAGAACCTTTTCTTTTTCAACCCAAATGGTTTCTGATGTTTCATCTGAAACTTGCAATTCACCACTGATGTATTTACATATGAAACCAAACATCACTTTTGTTGGAATTAACCCATATCCATTGTACCCCTGGTATGTACCGGTATTTGATGAAACACATATTAATTTCCCCACCTCTACTTCAACTCCGGATTCCTCCCTAATTTCTCGTTTTAAAGCATCTATAAGATTTTCACCAACTTCGACTTGCCCTCCCGGAACTGTGTATGTGCCATCTTTTCTGCTTTTTACCAACAGAATCTCATTCTTTTCATTTTCTATAACCCCATCTACTGCAACAATATGTGTAGGAAATTGTTTCATTTATGCTCTCCTTTGTATCAGATTTTTCTATTGCTTCTTATTTATCGTGTTGGACATCAATCTTGATGTAAATAATTTATCCATTTAATGACATTGAATTATTTAAATCAATTTAACAAGTATATTATAGCATAAATTGGAAATATAGAAAGTAAAATAGCCAACCCATCATTCGGGTTAGCTATTCCAAATTAATATTATTTTTTAAGCCATACTTCTACCATTCTATAATACTCATTATCCGGTTCTGCATTCTTATAGTAAAATTCGAACGTCTGCACATGTTAGAATCTGACCATCTATCTCGACTGGATTCGTGTAATTATTAAGGAATTCGTTTGTATCGTCACCTGGTCAGCACAATTAGATTTCGTAGCAAATGCGCTTCTTGAATTGGTTCAGTAAAGTTTACGCATTTAGCATTTTCGTTTTAATATATAAAAGGTGGTTGCATGTTACCGTTAGCAGGATAATGAAACCACCTCTTCTATTTTCTGTCTGTTATATAATTCAAAACAGTAAATCAGATACTGGCATATTGAAGCTCAGCTGTCTTCTGCTCTAGATCTAAAGGCTAAGCCAAATAATCGTAATAAGTTAATCCTCGCTATAATTCTCATTATAACATTGCTTCTTTAAGTCCTTCAAAATCAAGATAATCTTCAATGAACTGCTTACGAAGGAGCTCAGGTGGAACGAACTCGTTATACTTCCCGTCAATCTGCACCTTATCCGGTAAGGGCAAGTCATAAAGATTAAGCTCACTATGAAGAATATCGAATATAATGTTACTAAGTTCCTCTTTTGTACCCTCGAATATTACCTCAAGATAAACACAGGTAATCCATGGATGTTTGCTCTTTATTTTTCTGTGCCGTAATGCATAGTTCAAGGTTATTAACTGCCTTGTTCCCACCCAGGGGAATACAGCATATTTTCTGTCTGATAACGGAGTCACGAGATTATCCAGTATTCCGCTGTTGCGGGCAATGTATTGAATTTCGGTTAATCTATCCTGGCAGCGGACACTTAAATACGGATACGTATCATTCTCTTTTAGAACACTGCGCACTTTACGGACAAGTACGGTATGAAGCTCGGCGTTAAAATCCACATTCCAGTCAACCACAGATACCCCCGGAACCTTTTTTACAAAGATAACCTTCGACTTCTCATTAACATCCACCGTCTCCCATGCTATACCCGCCAACGCAAAACGGGTACCAACGGGGTAGACTTTATCCACTGTACCTATGGTACGGTTTTCATCTTTTACGAGCAGATATTCCGGTGCCAGGAATACGGTCAGGAATTTATGACTGTTTACAATCTTTTCACCTTCACGTCCGATTACCAGACCACCATGTTCGGTACGCTGTAATTGTTCCATGCTGATCATATGGGAGAGCAGATATTTATAATCCTCCTGAGGAATGTTTTTGAAACACCCTAAGGTCAGAACCGACTGGGCAAGACCTGCCGGAGACATCTCACCGTTGCTTTTTAAGCAGCTCATTGTCTGGTGATATAAAAGATTATAGGCGTGACGGGCGGGGGGAATGGGCTCCATCCAGTGATCTTTTATATAAAGCTCGATGATACGNNCACCCAGTTAATAGGTCCGAGGATATCTGCGGAATTTATTCTTATACTCTCTACAAAGGTGAAAAGCAGTTGAGGAACCTGTCCGCGTCTTCCGCACCGGCCTAAACGCTGTGCGAAGCTGGAGACGTTGAGCGGTGCACCAACCTGAACAGCCTGGTCAAGAGAACCTATATCAATTCCAAGCTCCAGTGTAACAGTAGCGCCTGTCACAATCTTTTCATCGGCAGATTTCATTTCATCCTCTGTATTTTCCCGCAGCAGAGCTGAAACATTACCGTGGTGGACACGATAAACATCCGGGGCTTTGTTCTTCAGCGCTATTTCTCGTAAATGAGCAAGGACAAATTCTGTCTCCTCTCTGCTGTTTGTGAAGATTATCGTCTTTTTATCCAGAGTTTGTCTGAAAAGATATTCATAATGCTCTCTGTCGCCTATATCCCCGGAGCTGACATCGATAACCTTACCGCTTCCGTCTCTTGTAATAAGGTCCCGTTCTTCAGCATAATTTACAAAGCGTTCGATATGAAGCCTTATACGCTTCTTTCCTTCTTCCACAATGGGAGCAGCGCATTCCCGTCCTGTCCCCATATTCAGCCAGTTCTGAGCCAGAGAAACATCTCCCAAAGTTGCAGATAAGCCGATCCGTCTTGGATTTACATTTGTTAGTTGTTTCAGCCGCTCAAGAACACAAAGCAGCTGCAAGCCTCTGACATCCCGCATGAAGTAGTGGACTTCGTCGATGATAACAAATCGCAGATCCGAGAACAAGGACAGACAGGCGCTGCGTTTATTGGTAATCAGGCTTTCTAAGGACTCCGGTGTAATTTGCAACAGCCCTTCCGGATTTTTAATAAGCTTGTTCTTTTGTGTCTGCGAAGCATCGCCATGCCATTTTGTGACGGGGATGTTGGAATCAAGAAGCATTTGTTCCAGCCGTTTAAACTGGTCATTGATCAACGCCTTGAGAGGTGATATGTACATGACCCCCACTGAGCCTGATGGTTTATTATATAATTCAGTAAGCACCGGCAGAAAAGCTGCCTCGGTCTTACCGGAAGCAGTCCCGGAAGACAGCAGCAGATTGTCATCGCTGTCAAAGATAACCTCACAGGCAGCCACCTGGTTACCGCGTAATTCCTCCCACTTGTTTTGATAAATAAACTCTTGAATAAATGGCGCAAGCCTGCTAAAAACATCCATACTCATTATACCTCAAATTCCTGGAACTCGCTGTGTATGACTTCATCGGATATACCGCCTTTTGCCATTTCAAAGCTATTGTCCCCTAAAATCTCAGAAACACTTTTCTGCGGATTCTGATGCAGGATATTAATCAATTCAATAAAATCGCGGATGATTTCACGGGGTGTAATATGTGTCTGGGCTCCGACACGGTTATATTCTACCGTTAAGAAATAAACCAATTCATCATGGGATAAGGTAGAAGAATAATTATAAAGCTGCGCATGAATGCTCATAAGCTTCTCCACCAGCACATACATCTCCTCCTGTGACAGCATCTGAAGACGGATGATGGGTGCTGACAGATCCTTGACATCAGCAGTAGCAAAATGCCCCTCCGCTAAACGTGAGCGCAGAGCTTCATAGCTGAATACCCCCTTATATTTGTCCTCAATACATTGAGGTGTTCCTCCCATAAGGAAACCGATATGGCTTGCTTTTCCTTGTAATACATCATTATACATCGTAAGGATCTTCTCATAGTTGTTCGCTCTGGTGATGGAGTTTGGTATTTTGAAAATATTGACCAGTTCGTCTATAACCACAAGCATCCCTTTATACCCGGCTCCTACCAGGAATGCAGCGAATATCTTCAGGAAGTCATACCAAGTCTCATCATTGACAATGAAATTGATACCCAAATCCTCCTTCGCTTCTTTCCTGGTGGGATACTCTCCTCTAAACCACTTGAGCACATTTGATTTCAGCGCTGTATCGTCCTGCTTGTACGCCTTCCAATAAGTAACCACCGCCTTTGCAAATTCAAAGCCATTCACCATTCCTTCAAGGGAACTTGCCACTGCATATATTTGCCTTTCGACCTGATCGTCAAATTCCTCTTCACTGACAGAAGACTGCGCCTTCACATTTGCTTGTATACCGGAAATCCATTTCTCAAGTATTAAAGGAAGCGCCCCGCCATCAGGTTTTGATTTGGTAGAAAGATTCTGAATCAACTCTTTATAGGTAGCCAATCCCTGGCCTTTTGTGCCGGCAAACCTGCGTTCCGGTGAAAGGTCTGCATCCACAACCACAAACCCCTTCGCTGTGGCGTAATTTCTGATTGTCTGAAGCAGAAAACTCTTACCGCTGCCGTATTTGCCAACAATGAAACGGAAAGATGCACTGCCCTCCTCAATCATTTCAATATCATGCAGTATGGCAGCAATCTCCTGGGTCCTGCCTACCGTGATGTATTCGAGGCCTACTCTCGGCACAACTCCGCCCTTTAAGGCGTTTATTAATATGTTTGCTATTCTGTTCGGTACTTGACTTGCCATACTCATCCTACCAATTCCTTTACTTGTTCTTTATAGTCATCATATAAAGCGAAATCATCATCCAAAAGGTTATCACCAATGAAATCCATCGCCTTTTCATTGATTCCATCGACCAGAACCTCCAGCATGATTCCGCACTCATCAGCATACTTCTTTAACTCTGTCTCTCCCTGCAGCACTACAGACAAGGCCTTAATTTCAACATCGGACAATTGATTCCTTAAGCTCTCCCAAGGACCATTTGTGTGAGCCTGTTCGGTTTCAGACGGTGGTATAGGCCGCTTGTCCTCCATAACAGTATCAAATAAACTAAGCTGTTTTGGCACAGGGATTACCGGAATAATCTCTTTTTCCTGCTCCGGTACGATTAATTTTTCCTGTGTGAGCAGAGCTTCTTCTTTGATTCGGGACAATGCAGCCTTATCTACTCTTACTACGGTTTTCGTTGCTTCTTTGTAAAATTCCTCCACCGCGTGGTTTATCATGATTTCAAGGGATAAATCTGCGTCCTTTAATTTGGTGAGGGCTTCATGGGCGACCGTATTGATATTTGCCGAAAGCTTGAACTTATATTTCGTAGCTTTTCTTAAAGCAGCTTCCATCTGCTTCATAATATATCCAATCAGCTGACGTCCATTTTCAGAGGTGATGACTTTACTGAAGGCCCATTTATTGCTGCTGCATATATAAATTTCATTTTCTGACAGCACAATCCGTCTGTCCGCCTGCTGCAACCAGGGGTAAAATAATGCGTCCTTAAATGGCTTCCATTCCGTCATTTTCTTAGTAGCCTGAAATATAGATTCCTCGAAACTGATTCTTTTGTCTCTAAACATTTGCTTGAGCCTGTTGATTACAAAGTAGAAACAGTCCTTAATCAGCTGCTCTTTATCCTCTGTAAAATAGGTTGATTTTCTTATATCATACTTTGATATAGTGCAGAAGAGATCAAAATTGTCCTCTGTATCCGTCATTTTGGGATAATACTCGTCAAGCTTGTTTGCTTCAATGAAATCCTTAAAGGAATGAGGAAGTTCGTAATAGATATGATAATCCTTCAGCCATCTTAGCACATATCTGTCAATAGATTTGTTATAAACACCAAAAGCCCTCCAGAAGGACATCAATTGATCAAGCCCTTCCTGTGGGTCCTTCACTCCGATATTGCTTAACAACTCATAGATATAAAGAAATACGTATGACAAAGAGATATCAGCAACATTCCCTTTTCTGACTTCTGTTCGCCAGGTAAAATAAGTCCGGAGCTGTTCATATCCCATCATCTGATAATATGGGAAGTATTGCGAAAATTGTGCAATTTCAGAATAATCATCTGTAAAATCTTTCATAAATATACCTTGTTTATAAAAGATTCTCGCATTGTCAAATTGAACCCGTCTGTCAAAAAATCTGGTACGGTCATAGGAGGAACCGTGTGTTCTTGCAATCTCTCTCATCTGACCAAATAGATCCCGTTTTTCATCCTTTTTGGGTTCCTCAATTTTCTGAGACTTCAATACAAATCTGCCAACACCCGGAATAGGACACGAATCATATTCAATCTCATAAAACGAGCCTTCATCAAATCTAACAGCTTCATCGGTTTTCGTCTGAGCCAACTCTTTCGCAGCTCTTTCTTCCTGAAACTGCTGCCGCCCGGGGATTTTAAATGACTCATATTTTTTATTTATATCAAATTCGTCCATAATTCCTCCCTGGAAAGCTGTTCAGAATAAGATTCTTACTTGATTTATTTCATCTGCACAAAATATAACTGAACAGTATTAACTATTAACCATGATTAGACAATACGTTCTAAAAATGAAAAGAGTTACCCGACAACCTTTCCGAATACTCTAAAATCATCATACTCTTGTATTGAGATAGGTCCGTAGTCAGGATTTAGTGATATCAGAGTTCCCTTCCCAAGCTTTTTTAAATAAGTATTATTGTTCAGGCAGAAGATTCCGATCTCTCCTTCCTCCAGAGCAGGCTGCTCATGGATAAAGAGAATCTGTTGATCTACAAAGCGGGGCATCATACTATTTCCGCTCACTCTAACTGCATAATCGGCTAAACCTGGAACTGTATTGTCAACCTCAATCATGCTGTAAGATCCATCGTCAAGGTAATTACCGTAGCCGGCAGAAACCGGTATGTCATATAAGCGTAAGAGTCTTTTGTCAACGAAAGCCTGCCGTATGTCCTTCACCTGGCAGATATCGCAAATAGCAAAAAACGCCTCAATGGTAGGTTTGGACACTCCGCTCTCCCACTTACTGATTGTGTATGTTTTTACATCAAAACCTTTTTCTTTTAAGAGTTCAACCATCTGCGCACGCGATATCTTTGCTGTCTCTCGGACTTCTAATAATTTTTTTCCCAAGTTCATGTTGAACACCTCCAATATAATTATTATATATTGTTTTTTATGAAATACAATCATAAAATTGCAGTTTCTGCAAAAAATCAATATTTCAGATGCAGATTTTGCAATTAGGATTGACTTAGCAGCTGGTACTATATATTTTTTAAAATTCTTATTTGTGTTCTTATAAATATTACAGGATTGAATAAAATTAATAAACCGTTTTACCCTTATTTGTATGCATTTTTTATGGTAACTTCATATTTGTGCATTTTAGAAAAGGGGTAAACCACTTTGTTGGGAATATTGCGGAAATGCTGGAATTACAAAGGGGGTCTTGCTAATAGATATTCATTTATCTATTAAGCAAAACCCTCTATTAAGAAGTGTGATTTACCAGGCTATTTCAATTATTATATACTTATGTACTGTGGTATAATTTATTAATAAATTTTTATTTTATCCCCAATATAAATTAAGTCAGGATTTTTAATGGTATCTTTATTCCATTGATATATTGTCTTCCAAGAAGATGCTTTTCCTAAGTATATAGAAGCTATTTTACTTAAGTTATCTCCTTTTTTTACAATATATAAAGTGTATTTCTTAGTCTCGGTCTTAGAATCATTTGTTATAGGTTCTGTTTTATCAGATGCTTTTACTTCTGCTTGTTCTACTATTTGAGTGCTATCTACAGCAGTAATTCTACCTTGCTTCTGAATGGTAATAAGACCGGTCTTTTCGATATAGTTCATAATAATTTCTTCCATGGCGTTATATTCATTCAGCGTCGGAAATTCACTAAACATTGCATAGTTATCACCACCTGCTGCCATAAAATCATTTGTAGCCATAATATAGGTTGCCTTTAGATTAAGTTTTTTACCATTTACCTTAATATTGACTGCACGGCTCCCAACTGGTTTTGAGGTATCAATCTGGAAAGTTACACCTGATACCTGGGGGAATCCTCCCAGCGACTCCGGATAGGAAGCAACACCAACCTCCAATGCATCCTTTAGGGCCTGCCCGGTTATTTCCTTTGTTACTACATAATTACCAAATGGAAATACTGTTACCAAGTCTTTTCTGGTAATGGCCCCTGTTTGAATGGAGGCACGAATTCCACCACCATTGGTAATGGCAATGTCTGCACCTGTTGCATCCCGAAATGCATCCGTTACAAAATCACCCAGGTTCGTTTCACCAGTTCTTACAAAATCTCTTTCTCCGACTAAATCTACGGCAGTTTCTCCAACTTTTTCAGAGAGAATTTTATCTTGCTCAGAAACAACTTGCGCTGTATACTCATCTACCACAACATCTGTCCCCTGAAACTGTTCTGGCGTAATTAAAGTTGGTGTTATATTTCCCTGCTTATCAATGAAAACCACACCAATGTTTTTAATATATTCACCCGTACTGACTATTAAAGTATCCTGAACCTTTAGACCCTCTGATAACATAGTATGACTATGACCGTCTACTATTAAGTCAATCCCCTCTACCTGCTCCGCAATCTTTTTTGTTGTAAATTCACTGCTGGTATCTAGACCAATATGTGTTAAGGCTATTATTATTTCTGCACCTTCCTGCTTTAACTTCGTAACCTCTTTTTCGGCTACTGTAATTGGATTCTCAAATGTAATTCCTTCCACATTCTTAGGATTAGTTTTGTAAGCTGTCTCTGGAGTAGATAATCCAAAAATACCATATTTAATACCGTTTTTTTCAATCATAGTGCTTTCATCAAACAAGTTTTTTCCGGTAGCTGTATCCACTGTATTAGCTGAAATCAAATCATATTTCATTAATTTCTCCAGTGACTTTAAATGGTCATAACCGTAATTAAAGTCATGATTCCCAGGCACCATTGCATCATATCCAGCCAGGTTCATGATATGAACGATGCTTTCTCCTTTATCCAATGTTGCAATAGGAAGTCCATGTAAGGTATCTCCTGCATCCATTAAAATAACTTCTGCTCCACGCTCTTCGTACAGTTTTTTTAATGCGCTGACAGAAGTAAATCCCATATATCCGCTGTTTTCATCCGGAACTGCTCTGCCGTGTGTATCGTTTGTATGTATTACTACAGTATAACCCGTTAAATCCGTCTTATCGAATGCTGTTTCTTTTGCTGCCACTGGATTAGATGCTGATAATATAATCGCTAGTGCAAAAATTAGTCCTAAAAATTTCTTTTTCAATAATTTTCCCTCCATTAATGATAAATTTTACTGTGTCAGACCACTATAAAGTTTGTCTTTACTAAAATCTTAAGAGATATGAGTTTTTCAATCTACCATATTATAGTAAAATTTCTGCAAACTTTATTAGCCTCATAACAATTTATCTGTAGGTGGAGGAAAAGATGCTAGTTTCTTTTAATAAAAACAATTACATGCCAAAGAACAATCTCCTTTATCAATCATATAATATTGAGGGAAGAGTACAACTTCATCAGCATGCATAGGTATGTTCTGCAAAAGAAGCAATCTCAGCAAAACCATTTCTTTCATATAATTTTTTTGCACCAGAATTTGATTTTGCTATTCGAAGTCTTATCTTATCAATGGATTTGTTTGAACTCATAGTTCTAATGCAATGTGCTAATATATATGTTCCGTAGCCATGATTTTGGTATCTTGGTCTTACAACTAAATCTGTAATATAGTTTTCTTGAATAATATATACACCTACCAATTCCCCGCTTAACCAAAACGAACAGATTTGATTATGTTTATTCAAAGCATCAAGTTTTTGTTGAAATTGCTTTTCATTTAAAGCATAACTATTTATTTCCCAACCATTATCGAGGTTCATCTGATAATATGCAGTATCAAATAACTCAATAAATTCCTTTAACTTACTATTATCAAAATTTCTTTCTACTAAATTGCTATTTGTTAATTGTGGTAAGTTTTCATCCTGATATTCAAGGTGGTATCCTTCCATATCTGATTTAAAACCTAAATTTCTTATTAATTTAATTATCTTGGAATTATTTCCCCAAGTATTAAAGCATACCTCTTTTGTTATATTTTCAGAAGTATATTCATTTGCTTTTAGCTTTATTAATTCTAAAACATCTTCTATATTATCTTCATTAAGAAAATAAGAATAAAAAATACAACAATCTTCATTGTCAACTTTTATGAATACACCTTTATTATCAAATGTATTTAAAGAATATAACACTTCAACATTTTGAATGGAATTGGCTACATATTCCTTTGCATGGGGGGATATTCTTTCAATTAATTCTAATATTTCATCCTCAGACATTATGTCAATCCTTCCTTTCAATTCCGGTAGATTTTAATTGATTACTATTTGGTTATTTTAGTTAATTCAGGATTTATCACCCCAAGATTATCATCAAGTGTAAGTATATAACTAGGAACTTTACTATTTCCATTATATATGTAAAAATCAAGAAGGCTACCATGAGTTGTATATGAGTTGCTATAATATGGCCGCTCTGATTTATCATAATAGATAGCTGATGAACTCCTATAACTTCCCGCTATATAAGAATTTACAGTAATATGTTTAGAAATTAATTTTCCATTTTTACCATAACTAAAATCCATTACTACTAATTTTTCTGTTTCGTCACCGCTAAATATACCTGTTGATGTATAATTTGTAAGTCTTTGCTTTTTATTAATAAATTTGTAGGTTTTTTCTTCTTTATAGTTTGAAATTTCTTCCGAATAGGGGTTAAATTTTATATCATTTCTAATTGGCATAAGTGAATATTTATCGTAAGTAAATCCTTTCTGAGTATTATAGGAATCTATTTCAAATCCAAATGGATTGCTGTAGTAATATGAAATCCCACACCCTTTTTTTGTTTTTTCATCAAAATATAATTCGACGGCTAATTTGCCTTCATCATCATAGCCTTTATAAAAGGGTTTTTTATTGTTTACTCCATACTTTTGCAAAAATTTACTTTCCGAAGTAGTAACTATTTTATTTGCATTTTTATCCCAGTAATCTATACTAGTTTCAGCGCTAACATTTTTACAATAAATAGTTACTAAACTTAATACTACTACAATTAAAAATGATAAATTTACTTTTAGAATTTTATGAAACCATGTTTTGCTATTCATTATAACCTCTCTTTGTTAAACAAAATCCATCACAAGCTTCAACTTTATCCATAATAGGCAGAATATACTGGTTACAAGGACAGAAATTATGACCCTTTCTAAACTCGCACTATTACAAACTGTTATTTCTTCGCTTTGATAATCAATTTCATTATGTAATTATATTTATTTTCCTTAATTATACTTTTATTGATACCTAAAGTCAAATGCAGCATCTGCACTTTTATTGAATTTTACATCTCATCTGGTAGGAAGGCGTATTATGATGCTAATATACATTTACTTCAATTACCTAAAAAATTTTAGAAACCAAAGGCGGCAAGATAATGGATATCTTGGACAGATCGCTGAAACTTATCGTTTTCCCCTAATACAATTATAGATAGGGAATAGATTAGCTATTAATGAATATATTAAATAAACACTCTCTAATTTCTTACTATTAAAAGAGGTTAAATCATGTATATAAGAAATAAATATACAAATATGCTTATAAGACCATCGAACTTAGATGATTACAATATTTACTACATTTCCAAGGACAAGATCAGCCAGTTCTGGTTTATCATTAATCAAGGAATCAGTGATATGGCTAGTTTAGTAGGTGCTAATTATATTTGGGATGCTCCTGAGGAAAGATCTGTCGATAAACAAATAGAAATAATAACGAATGCCGCGAATAATGGTGCAGATGCAATGCTAATAGCTGCTCTCGATCCTGTAAAAGTATCCAGTGCAATAGAATATGCAAAATCCTTAGGTGTAAAAATTATATATCTAGATACTCCTTCTACTGAAGAAGCCATTGTAACACTAGCTACTGATGATTACATTGCCGGTGTTACTGCTGGTGAAAATATGATTATTGAATTGGCAGCAGCCGGATATAGACAAGGCACAATAGGAATTATCAGCGATTCCATAATGAGTACAAATACCAGAGAAAGAGTTAATGGTTTTCGTAGCGTATTAGCTTCTAATAGAAATTTCAAACTGCTTAATACTCAATTTGGTCCTGACACAGCAAGTGCATTAATAATAGCAAATAGTTATATTGCTAATAATCCGGATTTAGTTGGAATATTTGCTACCAATGAGGATACAACTATCGGTGTTGGGTATGCAATCAGTAAAAGTAGCCTCCCAATAGTTGGAATAGGATTTGATTTTCCACCTGAAACTCAGAAATTGATTGAGAATGGAAGCTTAAAAGCGGTTATGGTACAAAATCCATACACCATGGGATATCTTGGAATGGCACAAACCATAGCAGCTTTAAAGGGGTTTGACACAGGACCGCGCTATATTAATACTGGGGTATCTGTCCGAACAAAGTATACAAATTAATATTTTTATGCAAGAATTCGAGACGAAAAGAGAAAACAAACAAAAACATGGTAAAAACAATAAATTAATGAAATAAACAGACTGAAAATAAAATTTTAATTTTGCTTATAAGGCAATAGCAATTTAGTAGCAAAAATAGGAAAGCTTAATTTTACTAGCTTTCCTGCTCTTTTATTTAAGCGCGAGACGGGATTCGA
>DJJW01000079.1 GCA_002434335.1 Lachnoclostridium sp. UBA6558
ACACTTATATACTAACACCAAAAATTTAGTACAAGAATTGATTAAATGTTTATTAAACTAAATTGTCAACAGAAAACTATTTCATTGAATAGAGGGCTCTCGTCTGGTTTTTGTTTTGCTTCATAGTAGTAAGTACTTTTAGGTATTTGCAGGACTTTGCACAGTGTTGATACCGAATATTTGTGAAGATTATTTTTGATCACATTTATTATCGTCCCATGATCAGCGCTACTTGTTTTAAAATATTGTTCTCCATTTCCAGTTGAGCAACACGTTTACGAATGGCGATAAGTTAATTCCCCTCAGGAGTACGGTTATCCTTTTCCTTAAAAGATCCGGATGTATTTGATTGATGTATCCATTTGTCAAGCAATGATGCTGCAAGGTCATATTCTCTGAGAATATCACATTTTCTTTTGCCGCTAAATATAACTGTACCATCTGAGCTTTAAACTTAGGGGTAAATGAGCGGCGAGGTCATGGTTCATTGTAGTTGGACATACGGGCACTTCCTTTCCTTATTAAGTAAATGATACATGCCCTTAAAAATCTGTCCAGTTTATTGTAGCCTATTCAAATATTAATTACAAGGAGAAATGTATGCTATACCTAAGTGCTATTAAAATACCAGAAGTAATAAGTTTAGAAAATTTCTATTATTTTAAGAGTGTTGTTACTGAGGAACGAAAAAATAAGATTGATAGATTATTTAAATATGAAGAAAAGTTACGAACTCTGTTTTCGGAAATTTTATTACGCTATGTATTACAAAATAAATTTAATTTAAGTCAGAAACAGATACATTTAAAATATAATAATTATGGAAAACCAAGCCTTTGCGGGTTAAATAACTTGTTTTTTAATATATCACATTCAGGAAGTTGGATTATTTGTGGGGTAGGAGATGATAATATTGGTTTGGACATAGAGGAAATAAAAGAAATAAACATGAATGTTGCTAAGAGATTTTTTACAAAGGAAGAATATAATTCAATATTAGCTGTATCTAAGCAAGAACAAATACAACTATTTTATAAGTATTGGATTCTAAAAGAAAGTTATATAAAGGCTGAGGGAAAAGGACTAGGTATTCCTCTAAATTCATTTTTTTTTCAAATTGATAGAAGAAAAATTATATTGCTATGCAGGGGACATTTGAGTGAGAGATACAATTTCATGATATATGAATTTGATCGAAAGTATGAAGCTGCTGTATGCTGGCATGGTAATAAAAATGAATTGTTTGATTCAAAATTTGATGAAATTAAATTAGAACATGTTTTACAATATAAGTTTTTTTAATTATTTTTTATAATCCGAATTTTAGAGTGGTTATTAATGAAAAAATAATTGGTATAATATAATAAAAAAGGATACAATTCCTTATGTACATAGACTTGCTGTGGATTGTCAACAGTAATCCAGACAACATTTTTAAGGGTAATCATCCGGTACTCTCGTGGGGTTAGATATCCCAGCGAAGAATGAATCCGGTGATTGTTAAACCAATTTACATAATCTGACAGTTTGTACTTTAATTCATATAGATTTGCGAATGTTTGGTTATGCACAAACTCAGTCTTTATGATTTTAAACGTCGCTTCTGCGACAGCATTATCATATGGGCATCCTTTGTGGCTCAATGATTGAGTGATTTCAAAGACTTTGAGTGTATCCTCAATTAGTTCATTCTTGAACTCATTGCCTCGATCCATATGGAAGATCTGGATATCTTTCAGGTTCCCGTTTATGGTTTGAAATGCTTGCTTTACAAGTAATGCTGTTTTATTAGGTCCTGCACTATAGCCGATGATTTCTCTATTAAAGAGATCAACAAGGACACATATATTGTTCCAGCTCATGCCGACTCTGACATATGTTAAATCACTTACCACCACGTTTCGGAATGGCTGTTTGTTGAATTGCCGGTCGATGATATTTTCAATCTTGGATTCGTTGCAGGTATCCTTATGCGGACGGAACTGAGCTGTGGTATAGTTTGAAACAAGTCCCTTCTGTTTCATGATTCGGCCTATACGGCGACGTGAAGGGGCTAGGATTGTTGGACCAGAGAGTGTTGTCGCTAAAATAAAGAATGAAGTTATACGTTTGGTAAATCAATATAAAATGTAAGGATATTAAAGGGTGTAGGGGTGTCCCCTCTATAAACAATTTTGCGCTAAGTAAGTGAAGCCACCTTCAAGGTTAATGTTAAAATAAAAAATTAACCTTGAAGGTTTTGTCGCATGTAGAAAACTTCTAGAAAGTCAATGGGAGAAAATAGTTGGAAAATACTTTATCATAACAACTATTACTAAATCGTAAGGATGTAGCAGCATTACAAGGTGTCTAACAGAAATAATGCCTTTTAGGACCTTCAAAGAGTGGAGGGGCAGGTTCAAAAAAGTGGATTGTTAACCATTTTAGATAAGAATATGCCTCCACCAAGGAATCAATGGGTCTTCGCGACATCATTTTTATCTCTTTAAGGCACGTTGAAACGAAATAATGATGACGAGTGGGTCAAAAGGAAAATAAGACGGGTTGACCACTATATGTAGCGGTTTTGGGGTGAACAATGGGCAAAAATCGAGGCAAAAAAGTCAAATTTAGGCCCGTTTTTTTGGCCCGTTTACATAGATGACAAAGGGTCGTTGAGGGGATATGACCTCCAAAACGGGAATTTCATATAGGTAAGTTCGAAGGCATCGAGACAGAAAATCTTGGTGCCTTTGTTTTTATATAGACGTAAAAAACGAAGTGTCTTTCCGACGCTACGTAATAATTTTGGGGCTATGTTTTTCTGAAAATGAAAAGCATAGCCTTTTTTAATTTTATCTGAAGCACTCATTTATTAGAAAAGGAGGATTTAAAAATGGATCGTAATCACTTTTTTGCAGAAGTTACCCGTATATGTGCCTTACAGGGAATAACGGCAGGAGAAATAAATGACGGCTGCCTACCTTATGTTTTTACTACGAGTGGCTCTCCTATCTGTCGCATTTCTGAACATGGAGAAGTATGGTATAGGGAAAAGGACATGGACACACCTGAAAAAGTAGAGGCCAGATACTACATCACTTCGGCGTGTTATTCTGCAACAGAATATGTACAAGCAATGGAAAAAGCACCAACGCTGAAAGCTGTTGACTCAAGCGATAAATATAAGCTGCTGCTTGAACATAATGGTGTGGTGCTGGCTGGCATTGATATGGGACAGCAAAACGGATATCAATTTGTTACTTGGCTTTATACTTATGACCGTTCAGGAGTTACCCTTGGACACTATTACCCCAATAAGTATTCAGAAGCCAAAGAAGAATTTGCAATCCGTTCCGGTTTGGTTTCAGAGCATAAAATCTTTAACAAAGAGCAGATGTTGGACATTTACCGTGCGGTCAACTACAGTATGGATGAGCGTGCCGATCTTTCATTCAAGCAGGAGGATGCACTGAAAGAAATCAAGAACCAGATTGAAAAAACCATACCCTCTGCTGCAGGAGTGTTGGAAGCAGAACGGCAGTCCAAACTAATGCAGTTGCCCGGCTTTAAGATGGGAGGTATGTGAAATGAAAACAGTTTATGCATTTATTAAATATCAGGGAAACAGCCTGGCGGTTGATTTCCCTTTAAACATTTGTGATATGTTTGACCATCTTGGCAGCATCGGAATCCGGGAGTCTCCAAGTAATGTGACTATTGCAGATACCAAAGACGTGACTGTCCGGCTTGCTGGTTTAAATAAGGTAGGAACAGCCATTGTTGGTAAGTTGTCCAGCAGCGATAGCCTGGCTGATATTAATATGCTTTGCCATTCGATTGATGAAGCGTGCCCATTCGGCTATGAGGATATGACTGAACGGCTGTCTGCCAGTGATGCCAGGAGTGCTAAAGAGCTGATGCAAGTAGTTGAAGAATTCAATCAATTACAGCAAACTCAAAAAATGGGAGGGATATAGACAAAAATAAAAACCTTCTTCTCAGCTCTGATGTTTTAAAACCTCAGCTATGATAGATTTCCATTCATTTTTTTGTTGCATGTTATGCCTATGCAAAAAAAATAGCATTAGAAAAGGAGGGACCTAATTCCATACTTTTGGATTATACTTCCTGGATTGCGGAGAACTCTGAGAGACTGCAAGGTTCCTTTGAAAAATATCCGCTTAAAAATATAGATAACAATCAACGGCTTATTAACGCCTACATAAGAAAATTATCTATAAAATATGATTTATACGATGTGCTCGATAAACAACCGCTATGTAAAGAAAATGTTGCAGAGATAATGTCAGAGATAAAATTTAAACCAGACATTGGTTCAGATTGGAGTATCCTTGATTTACCCAAAATATTACCACGTCTATATGAGAAATATGAGGTAGAGCAGGTGGCGGATATTAGTACTGATTTTAAAATGGAGTAGTAATCAGGATATCTTGGGAAAGCGGATTGGCTATGTGCAGGAATTTGTAAAGAATGGCATATATCCGAATAGATAATTCATTTGGTTTAAAAAGCGTTTGATTGATAGAATTGTTAACTGAAGCATTTCAGGTATATAGTAACACGTCATTAATCGGGAGTCTGCAATATAGCAGGCTCTCTATTTTTTTGAAGGAGGTGAGGAATGTGTTTATCTGGGATTATGTGGCTGATACCGTATTAGGGCAGATAATCGACTGGATCTACGGTCAGATCATCGGTTTTCTCAGTAACTTCTTTGCAGAGATGGGTGACATGGGTGCAGATTTGTTTGAGATGAGCTGGGTCCAATCCATCGTTCTATTTTTTGTTTACTTGGCCTGGGCACTTTATGTTACTGGACTTGTGGTATCTTGTTTTGAATGTGCAATTGAGTACCAGTCCGGACGGGGTAGTATAAAGGATTCTGCGCTTAATGCTTTCAAAGGTTTTATGGCAGTAGGCTTGTTTTCCACTGTACCGGTGGAATTGTACAAACTGTCGATATCCCTGCAAAGCAGCCTGTCAGCTGGAATCACTGGTCTTAACACAGGGATTAATACGATTGCTCTCAATATTATCAATGACTTATCTGCGGCAGGAAACCTTGAAAGCGCAGGCAGCGCTGGTGTTTTCGGTGGCATTGGGATGATTACAAGCCCTATTATGATGCTGTTTATCCTCATCCTGATGGGTTATGCAGTCATTAAGGTGTTTTTTGCTAATTTAAAACGAGGAGGGATCTTACTTATTCAGATTGCGGTAGGCAGTTTGTATATGTTCAGCGTACCCCGTGGATATATTGATGGTTTTACAAGCTGGTGCAAGCAAATCATAGGCTTATGCCTGACAGCGTTTTTACAGGCCATCATATTAACAGCAGGGCTTATGGCAGTAAAAGACCATGNNGGACTGGGGTTGATGCTGTCAGCCGGAGAGATTCCACGAATTGCTGGAGCCTTTGGATTGGATACATCCACAAAGGCCAACTTCATGAGTGCCGCTTACAGTGCACAGACCGCCATAAATATGACGAGGACGGTTGTAAAGGCGGTGGCTGCTAAATGATGTAGGTCTAAATTTATTTCCCTAATGCCGTGGATATTGAAAATAATGTAAAACCCACATGACGGCATATCTACCGCCAGAGAGTGGTGCGAAATGAGTTAACCAAAATAAAAATAAAAAAGGAGATTTGAAATGAAAAAGATAAACAATGGACAGGAGCTATACACCGTACCCGCCTTAAAGGGGAATAATATTATTAAAAAAGTTAGAGCTAAGTATGGGAAGCCTCTTTGATGGAATCGGAGGCTTTCCACTGGCAGCGGTTCATAACGGCATTATTCCGGTATGGGCAAGTGAGATCGAAGCATTTCCAATCGAAGTAACAAAAAATAGATTTCCGGATATGATCCACGTCGGAGACATCAAAGAGCTAATCGGAGCGGAGCTGCCGANNTAAGTGTAGCCGGTAAGCGTGCCGGGCTGCAGGGCGAGAGGTCTGGGCTGTTTATGGAACAAATCCGAATCGTGAAGGAGATGAGAGATTGTGACAAAGCAAACGGAAGGACAGCTGACGATGTTCGACCTAGATATATGGTCTGGGAAAATGTGCCTGGAGCTTTCAGCTCCGCAGGCGGAGAGGACTTCCGGGCGGTCCTTGAAGAAACCTGCAGAATTGCTGACAGTACCGTATCTGTACCTCGACCTCCGAGAGGGGTATGGAAATCTGCTGGGGCCATACTGGGATCTGAATTCTCCATTGCTTGGAGAGTATACGACGCTCAATACTGGGGAGTCGCCCAGCGCCGCCGTCGTATCTTCCTTGTCGCAGATTTTGGAGGCCACACCGCACCCAAAATATTATTTGAGCAAGAAAGCCTGTTTGGGAATTATACGCCGGGCGAAGAAACGAGGCAAGGAACTTCCGCCTGTACTCGAACAGGCACTGGAAATTCAGGCGGGTATCCGACCTGCAATGGAAGAACAGATGAAGAATCTCTAACTGCAAAGAATGCGCTAAGCCACAATGTTTGTGAGGATGGTGTCAGGTCTTCCTTGAGTGATACAGAAGGTACCGGACATGGATATGTGTCTGCTGAAAAGATGAATCAGTCAGTGGAACAGAAAACAATAGCTTTTGCCTGTAACCAGCGGGATGAAGTAAGGAATTTGGGGGATGTTNNGGGCAATCCAGGCACAGCCCGGTATGAAACAGCAGACCTTTATTGCGGAAACAACTGATATTATAACGTTTCATATCAATCAGCGGGATGAAATCATCGACTTAGACGGAATATCAGGTGCACTGTTAGCAACTCGTAATATGCAGATGCAAACCTTTATAACGGAGCCTGTTGTTTGCCTGAATGACCAGGGTGGCAGTTTTATGGATGTCAGCAATGATGTTTCCGGGGCGCTTCGGGCCAGCATGGATAACCACCCACCCTTTGTGTTGGGCAGCCAACAGGGGGGAGCAGAAATTTGCGAAGACTTGTGTCCAACTATTACTTCGGCAGCGGGTACCAGTTGAAATAATCAGCCGGTATTGTTCGAAAATCATGGGATCGACTCGCGCTATACCGGCCCCCATGAGGTAGCCCCTACAATGTCTGCCGCGTATGGCACCGGTGGCAATAATGTGCCACTGATTTCGCAACCTTCTGTATTTCCAGGAAAAAGTTCTGATCAGGCATATTCTGAGACTTATTGCATTGCCGGAAATATTATTGACCGCCAGGAGCATAACGGTGGCAACGGCATGGGTTTCCAGCTGGACATTAGCTATACATTAAACACTGCTGACAGGCATTGTGTATTTTCACAGCAGCGAAGTGATGAATACCTGCAAAATGATGTGGTCGGCACTCAGAGTGCCCGCCAGCATAAAGATGCAACAGATCTTGTATATCAAACGGATGTTGCCGGTCTGGATTGCCGAAATGGTACCGAAAACGGAAATCTGAGCGGAACACTCCAATCAAAAACAGATGGGGACTATTCTCTTAATAATGTGCATCCGGTACGCATCAGTAGGCTGGTCCGACGATTGACTCCGTTGGAATGTGAACGGCTCCAAGGTTTTCCCGATTACTGGACGAATATTCCCGGTGCTTCGGATAGTGCAAGATACAAAGCCCTCGGCAATAGTGTGGCAATTCCATGTGTGGATCAAGTGCTCCATGGAATTGCTTATTTTTTATATAAATCCATATTAGAAAAGGAGACTATTTAAATGTATATCTACCCAGACAATTTGAAATCCAAAGCACTGCTTTGGCTGTGGCAGTTACGGGACATTGGAATTATCGGCGTTGGTCTTTTGCTTTCTGTCTTTGCACTAGTACAGCTTAGCTTTTTTCCACCCATCGTTATTACGGCTCTTTATGCTTTTCTGACAATCCGCTTTGACGATACCAGTATCCTTGATTTTATCAAATATGCCTGCGCTTTCTTTTTAACAAAGCAGCAGGTCTATGAATGGGGGTATGTAAAGAATGGATAAGACAGAAAAGAAAAACACAAAGCAGAAACAGTTTTCAAGACAGCTCATTAATACCAAGGCTATTACAGATTACAGTCTGGAAACCAACAGGGGAGATGAATTGGTGTACTTTTGTATCAGACCCACTAATATATCCGTCCTGTCCGAGGAAAGCATATCAGCCAGGATTTACGCACTTATGACTGTTCTGAAAGGCATGGCAGTACTGGAATTTGTGTGTATCAACAGTAGGGAAAATTTTGAGGATAATAAAAGGTTTTTACGAACCCGCCTTGAACAGGAGAATAATACAGCAGTACGAAAACTTTTGGAGCAGGATCTGCTCCAACTCGACCGGATGCAGGTGCAGATGGCAACAGCCAGGGAGTTTCTGATCGTTATCCGGTTGAAAGCTGAAAAGGAAAGCGAAGTATTCCCGTACTTGAATCGTATCGAAAAGACATTACGAGAGCAGGGTTTTTCTGCGAAACGCGCTGGTAAAGAGGATATCAAGCGACTGCTTGCCATTTATTTTGAACAAAACGTAAGCACAGAGGAGTTTGAGGACTATGATGGAGAACGATGGGTTGTATTGGGGGACTGACAGTAAAAAAATTTGTTGGTAAGTAAAGTGGGGATTAGAGTGAAATCCTCAGTTTCCCATTATTTATAATGATTATACCACTTATATCCAATCAGCCATGGCATACCCAAAATTGTTACTATATCCTCCATGTGCTGTAAATACCAAATGCACATCTTTTAATTTTGCAAGCTTTTTGATTGATTCTTCTTGTTTCGCCGTATCCATACAATAAATAAAGTGGGCTGTTAGGATATGCTTTGCCGTCAATCAATTTAAAAACATCACCTACAAATAATATTTCGTCATCTATCAAGTAAGACATCGAACCGGGCGTATGACCGGGCGTTTCGATCGCTCTGATTTTAATTGTTCCAACTATAACCTCATCATTGCCTTTTAGCAGTTTATATGCTCTGCCAATTTTTTTGTTATAAAAAATGCCATATTTTCTTGCAACAGTCCTTGTTATCATGGGTTCCTCATTAGAAGAAAGATATATTTTGGCATTTTGAAAGACACACAATCCGCTTGCATGATCAAAATCAGAATGTGTTAGAAATAGGTTAGTAATTTCGTTTGGATTTATGCCTAAAAACGAAAATTCCCGTTTCAAAATAGAAACTCCAAACCCAGAATCTATTGCAATACGATCTGACCCCTTTTCATATATAAATAAGTTAACGGTTCCGGTCTTAATAGCAAATATATTTTTTTAAATTTGCCCAGTTGGAATAAGCTGCAGATGTTTTCGGTGAACAAATGCGTTGGTACTAAGAGCATATATAAAATTAGACATCAATCCCATATGCATATCACTCCATGACTAATATAAATAATTAGAATATGCTCCTATAGCACAGTCCCATTGTCATTAAATATTTAAATTTATTGTACTGCATTTTCTCATAATAGTAAATTTTATTTTACCTGAGCTGTCAAACCGTGGCAGCTTTTATTTTGCTCAAAATTTAACATAGAAAGGGCGAAAGCTCAATGGTAAGAAAAAGAAATTCTCAGTCTCTACCGCAGGAGGATGTAAGGATACAGGAATTCTTGGATATGATTGCACCAAGCCTCATCAAGTTTAACACGGACCATTTCATTTGCGGTAATACATATCGAAGTGTTTGGGCTTTACGGGAATATCCGACGGAAACCAGGGAACAGGCCATCCTTCGTCATCTAGGTGAAAAAGATGGTGTAACCCTGCATATTTACACACGACATGTTTCCCCAGTAGAGGAAAAGAAAATTATCAGTTCCGCCGCGAACAAAAACCGGATGCAGCGGAGCAATACCCAGGATCTCCAACAGACAGTTACTGCAGAAAGCAACNNCTTGTTGCACAGATGCACCGGAGCAAGGAACCTCTCTTACATACGGCAGTTTATATTGAACTTCTAGCTCATGACCTTGACCAGCTTAAACTCCTGCAGACTGAGGTATTGACAGAACTTGTCCGAAGTAAATTAAATGTTGACAGGCTTCTGCTCCGCCAGCAGCAGGGTTTTATTTCCGTCATGCCTTCTGGTTGGAATGTATTTGGTGACCAGTTTGAACGGGTATTGCCTGCCAGTTCCGTAGCAAATTTATATCCGTTTAACTACAGCGGCAAAACCGATCCTAATGGTTTCTGTCTGGGGCAGGATAAATTCGGAAGCAATATCCTGACAGATTTTAACCGGAGAGCTGACGACAAGACCAATGCAAACATCTTGATCCTTGGTAACTCCGGTCAGGGTAAAAGTTATCTGCTTAAACTGATTCTGACCAACCTTCGGGAAGCGGGCATGCATATTCTGGCTCTGGATCCGGAGATGGAATATGAAGAGTTGACAGAAAATCTTGGTGGTTGTTTTATCGACCTGATGAGCGGTGATTATATCATCAATGTGCTGGAACCAAAGTCTTGGGATGAAAACGGAGATCCTAGTGATACAGAAGCTCCCCTGGCTTTCCGGCAGACCAGTTTGCTCAGCCAGCACATCAGTTTCCTGAAAGATTTCTTCCGGACCTACAAGGACTTTGATGACCGTCAGATTGATACCATCGAAATCATGCTTGGTAAGCTTTATGACAAGTGGGGCATCTCAGACCATAGTAATTTTGACCGCCTAAAGCCATCCGATTATCCTATTTTATCTGACCTATATGAATTGATAGAGCAGGAATACAAAACATTTGATGAAAGCAGACGGCAGCTTTATACAGCCGATATCCTTCGGGAAATCTGCCTTGGACTCCACTCATTATGTTTAGGTGCGGAATCCAAATTTTTTAACGGACATACCAATATNNCACCAGCAACGAATTTGTGACCTTTGGTGTGAAGGGACTCTTACAGACCAGTAAAAACCTCCGGAATGCTCTGCTGTTCAATATCTTGTCCTATATGAGCAATGAGCTTCTCACTACGGGCAATACTGCCGCCAGTATCGATGAACTGTATTTGTTCCTGACTAATTTGACGGCTATTGAATATATCCGAAATTTTATGAAGCGTGTCCGCAAGAAGGAAAGTGCAGTCATTCTGGCGTCGCAGAATTTGGAGGATTTTAACGTAGAGCATATCAGAGAGCTTACCAAACCGCTGTTCTCCATCCCGACTCACCAGTTCTTGTTTAATGCCGGTTCCATTGATGCAAAGTTTTATATGGATACTTTACAACTGGAGAAGTCCGAGTATGACCTGATCCGGTATCCCCAGAGGGGCGTGTGTCTATATAAATGTGGAAACGAGCGGTACAACTTGATGGTTCAAGCACCACCTTATAAAGAAGCACTCTTCGGAAAGGCAGGCGGCAGATAATGGAAAGACTGGAAGAGTTTAAGGAGAACAAACAGTATATTTTAGAGGATGCTTTAGGAAGTATTACTCCTGCCAATGACTATGAAGCAGATATTTATAGATTTATGCGTTCTTATCTGGATGATGAACTGGGCGGGATGGATAAGGCTGAATTATTGGAGGAACTGGTAAAGTGTATTACCGGTCAGCCTTATATCTATCCAAAAGCCTGTGAACCGTTTTTCTCCCAAAAAGAAATCGATGAATTAGGAAAAATAATGGACCGTTTCATCGACGGGCTGATGGAAGGTTGTTTGGATGGACATCTACCGCCAGCTAAGGCTTTGACCGACAAAATGTGGAGCGAAATACACACATTAGATGAAAAAACAGGGAAGCATCTGATAGACTCCTGGCGCTGTGATGAAATCTACAATTGGATGCAGGAAGCCTGTGAAGCTTCTATTCAGGAGGCTTTGGAAATCAAAAATAATATGGGCGGGATACAGATGCTCTAGAAGAATAGAGAAGACGTCTACCATAGGAATTATAAAATCCCCTGTATTCTTTCATAGCGAATACAGGGGGTGTCAGTGAGCATAAAGACATGAGTTATGAAAGGAATTAAAGCAGCTTTTCATCCAATAACAATTGAAATACCTGGCGGGATGTTTCTTGATCCCTATATTCCAGCCAGCTGGCAATCTGGGGGGAGACACCTTGCATAAAAACCGTAATTGTATCGGAAAGCAAAAATCTTTGCTGAAATAACAGATTGAAAGATTCCATGGATTCTTCCTCGCCCAACAATTCACAGATGTCTTCGTACCGTTCTCTCATTAAGCTTAAATCAATCTCAGTATAAAATAATTCTATAATTTTGTCTGAGAAATCTTTGCATGCAGTTTCATAAAATTTGTCTGCAAGCAGGGACCAATAAATTGCGACCTTCGTTAAAGGTTCCAGAAACCGCACCATGGACAATACCGGTACAAATTTCTACCAATGCGAACCCTGCATTTGTGCTGAGGGTTGTCACATTATCGATTTGTGTCATACTGACTGCATCAATTAAATTGGATAGATATTCATCCAATAGGTATTTGCGATTACCAAGTTTTTTACGAATTGCTGCTACCTGTTGCCAAAACCTTGCACTGATATCCTTAAGTTTAGCAGCCTTCTCCACATCGCCTACAATGGAGGTTTCATGAAAAAAAATATTAATTTTATATCCCGACCTTTCTAAATTTGGTCGGAACTTCCCGAATAGGAAAAACGCATGCAAGGCGCGGGACTTAACCCGGTGTCCCTTGCACACGTGGAATGATTATTCTTGTACGGACGCAAAAATAGAGGTATAATATTCTTGTCGTGGTGCCGTTTATGGTTGTGCAGGGTGGTGGTTCACCTTCGTGCAGGGCTGATATGTTCCTGCATATCAGTCTGCCATGACGTTTTTAATTACGGGAAATCCCGTCAGGGTTATTGAAACTCTTGGGGGAACGATTGTCAAGTCATATTGAGCCGTCATTTCCCATTTCCAGGATAAAATCATCGAGCAAGAGGAATAAAATTACAAGAAAAATTAATTGGTAATAAAGCCGGAGAATAGAAAGTTGAAATACAACTTATTCTCCGGCTTTTTTTGTTCAGTGAAAGAGAATCTGAGTAAGAAACATTGAACAGATGGCTGTAACAAAAGCAGAATCAAAATAGGATAATTCCATTGATTAGGAACACGTGTTTTTATTTAGGAAAGGAGGAGCATATATGGCTGACCCTGCAACTATTGCCTTGGCGGTCAAGGCCGCCATAACCGCAGCAACCGACAAAAGGACCTGGAAAGTGGTCGGTGTCATTCTGGCCGCTATCCTTACCCCATTTATCTTAATTGTGGTTATGATAACGAGTCTTCTCTTCGGTACCGCAGAACACAATAATTCGGCGGTACAGCTGACTTTTCACGGTGGAGCTATTTCAGACAAAGTACCGGAAGACTATAGGCAATACATCAAAGAAATGCAAAGTAGTTTTACAAATCTGGATACTGCAATTACCAAAATTACACCAATAACAGAAGGAAGTCTTGATTCAACACAGGTCAAGGCTATTTTTTATTCTCTGTATTTCGGCGCCGATTCTTTAAAGGGGATCGATTACAAAACGTTTGTCGATTGTTTTTTTCGCTATGAAGAGCGTACCCGTACCGTAACAGATGACCAGGGAAATGAAAGCACAGAAACCTACACCGTGGCTGTTCCACTTACCTCTTTGACGGAAATCTATACAAAATTGGAAAATACCCTGAGCCTTGAAATTACATATGAAAATCAAGCTAATGCTACGGAGATTTATTACCGTGCGTTGTACGGAACAGGTGCGCAAAATGAAGGTGACGGATTTGAAGGCTGGGCGGACTGGTCTCCAGAGCAATTGGCAGAGGAAAACGATGGTCTTCTTGTAACTGAAACATAAGCAAAAGCGGTTCAGCTTGCCTTATCCCGATTAGGTGATCCTTATTCCCAAGCATTAAGAGGGCAGAAAAATTATACCGACTGCAGCTATTTGGTTCTTTGGGTATATCGCCAGCTAGGAATTAAACTTCCCGGTACCGCTGCAGAACAGGCAAGATACTGTGTGTCGAATGGTCTTACCATCTCCAGCTCCAGTCTGGCTCCGGGGGATCTGGTGTTTTGGAGTTACGAACCGAATGGAAGATATCTTAATATCACTCATGTGGGTATTTATTCTGGGGACGGTATGGTGGTGGATGCGTCCTCTTCCCGCGGTAAGGTGGTGTACCGGAAGCTGTTTGATGCAAATAAGCAGGTACTGTATGCGCGGCCCTATGCAGAAAACGGAATAAAGTAAATGCAGAAAAAGAAAGGAGAAAAACAATGTTACATTTACAAGCAGTTTTTGAAAATAAAATCAATGAATTCCACGCCAAGGACTGTGAGATTGAAAAGATTGTGGAGTTGACCGAAGATGAATATCAAAACTTTCAGAACCATTTAATACAGGATGCTGATTTCATTTCAGAAAACAAGAAATTAATGCATACAGATGAAAACCATATATATCACTGTCTGCTGGTGCTGAGGCAGAACAGCACAGAAGGTGTTCTCATCCAAAGTGAAGGGTATAATTATGCCAGATATGCCAGCCTCCTGCCAGGGGCGAGGGATTTTGTCATAGCAAGGTTGAATGAACTCGCCGACCAGATTATACGGGAAGGAACACAAAATACGAAAAACGGAACCTGGGCTGTTCCTTTCGAGGAACTTAAGGAACGGTATAATATCAATATCGTTCTTTCCAACAATATTGGAGTCATGCTGACCGATATCTTAGGAACAAGACCTGAATTGGCTTCAGTTGAACCAACGGAGGATAGTTATGAAATCGACTTCTTCCTGGATTATTGCCTCAATATCAACGAGGAGGAAAAGCTATCTTTAGGAATTCCTGATAATGTTTTCCGTTTGAAGGATTTGATCCGTGTTCCAATTGAAAATCTTCATCTTGTCCATCATAAAGTAGATATGGTACCAGCCACGATTGTATATTTATCTACTGATACCCTTACTGAAGAAGGAAAACAGGAATGGGGGGATGTATTAAATGTACAAGTACTTCGTGTTTTCCACGGTATCTATGGTATTCAAGCAGAATGTAGTGGGGCGGATCCAAAACGTCTTGCTAATTTTTCTCTGATGCTTGCCGGGTATTGTCCCTGCGAGGATTATGACCGCTGGATTAGGGATGCACCGGATTCTCCCGGTATGACTATGAAAGTTTAGAAGGATATTTATAAGCGTCAGTACTATTGATGCAGTAACAGCGGAAACTTGAATGTCGTCCGCTTTTTTTATTGGGAAGTAACTTCAAATCTATGGAATAGGAATTTTGGGATTTACTGGACAAAATTATGAAAAGTTAGGAGGTATTACATATGGCTGAAGTGTCTCATGTTTATCCGTACGCCTGTGAAGAAGCCAAACGACTCGATCAACTTACACAGTGGCGGGAGAGCCACAAAGAAAACATAACCTGCAAAAATGCCATCAAAGAAGCCATTTGCCGGGATTTTGACGGTATGCACCTTGATACCGGCTGTGCAGAAAAGATCATTGGGGACTACGGTTTCAAGCGTGTAAATTGGGTGCTGGTAAATACCGTACAGCAAAAAGAATGGGACGGACGGTTTTCTCATGATAACAAGGATTGGGCAAAGCGTACCTACATTCCGCCTGATGAGGATAACTTCACTGGATACAGCCGCAATCTGGATTTTGTTGTGGACAGCCATCCAGCTGTACTTGATGGCTTTATAAACCAGTACCGCCGGGTCTATGAAGCACTGAAGCTTTTTGAACATTCCCACTGCGAGCCGGATTCAGAGAATATGAACTACGAAGACAGGGTATTGGTACTGTCAACTGATAGCATAAAGGAAAGTGGCTGGAGCCAGCAGAATCAGCTATGGCTGGCGATAGGAGGCTTTGGCTGTAGTCCAAACAGCATCGGCAGGGCGGTATTTGCAACCTGCTTAAGTGATGGCAGAGAAGCCAGATGGAACCGTCTGGATTTTATCGGCACACTGCAAGAGACTTTTTTGCCCGATTGGGCAAGGGAAAAGCTTGCGGAACTACAGAAACAGTCCGCCCGCGATTCTCCCCACTTTGGCGGGATGGAAATTAAGTGATTCTTTTATTATCTTTCACACCAATTATTATTTTATAGGAGGAAAAAATTATGAGCATGACTGAATTGAAAATGTCATTCCCTACGGAGAAGCTGGATGCTCTTCGTTTTTTTATGGGACAGAAAGAACAGAGTATTGAGAAGGAACTGCAGGATTACTTGGATAAAACCTACGAAAAGATGGTACCGGCACAAGTAAGAAATTATCTGGAAAACCGTATAGAACCGCTGTCCACCAGTGAACAGTCCCTAAATGGACAACACNNTTTTTTTTTTTTTTTAAAATGGGAAAAAAAAAAAAAAACACCACAAAAAAAAAAAAACAAACATCCGCCCACGAACAATCCCCTACCGACCAACATTCACCTGCCGACCAACAGACACCAATAAAAAAGCAGGTGTCGAACATTAAAACAGAGAATATTACAGCCGCAAAGGACCATCCTGTGCGTTCCACCCGCCGCCAAAAGGAACAGAGTAAAGCGGATCAATCCGTTGCTCCTGAAATAGCCGCCGAAGCGGAAGGTCACGCTGAGCAGGAAGAGAATCAGGGGATGTCTATGAGCATGTAATTCTTAGAATAAGATAAAGGGGGGACGAAACATGATCAAGCTCGGTGTTGATAACGGGAATTACAATACCAAATCTTCGGAGGGCATGCTTTATCCTTCTGGCTACGCGGTAAGTGATACGGAATTCATTACATCGGAGATGCAGCTTTTCTATGGAGGAAAATATTATGCTGTAGGCGGACAACGTCTTCATTTTCAACAAGATAAAACAATAGAACAGGACACTTTTATATTAACCTTACCAGCTATCGCTGAAGCAATGAAGAAAACCGGTGATTTCCATGCAGACATCATCCTGGGTGTTGGACTGCCTATTGACAGCTATGGCACGCAAAAGGAGGCATACCGGAGATACTTTCTGAGGGACAATATTTCGTTCCTGTTTGAAGGAACGTCCTATCGATGCCGCATTATTGGATGCGAGGTGTATGCCCAGGGATATGCGGCCTTGTGCCGATATTACCCACAGCTGAAAGGGTATCGTAGTATTACACTGGTGGACATCGGAGGGTATACAGTGGATATTCTCACGTTACAAAACTTCCGGCTGGACAGGTCAAGCTGTATCAGCCTGCGAATGGGGATAATCATACTTTACAACTGTATTCAGGATGTACTTCGGAAAAGCGACATCCTACTAACGGATGAGCAAATCACGGATGCCATCCGCGGAAAAATTCAGCATACAGATAAGAAACTGATAGAGTCGGTAGTTGAGCAAAAAACAAAAATGTATTGTAAGGAGTTGTTCAATGCTCTTCGTGAGAGAGGGCTGGATCTGAAGCTTCCCACTGTGTTTGTAGGCGGTGGTGCAGAATTACTGGAAGTATGGTTGCATGGAAACGGTATTAATACAGTAGCAGTGCTTAACCGGTTTGCTAACGCAGATGGGTATAGGCTTCTGATGGGGGAGGATTATGCGTAAACGATATTATCTCTCCTTTGACATGAGTGATCCAAGACACCGGGAGGCCGAATCCCTATTTGCAAGGCAGGCTGTCCGGCAGCGGAGCGAGTATGTGGTCTCCAGTATTCTGACATCACATCAGATTGACTATTTGGAACAGATCATACGCGAAGCGATAAGGGAGGAACTGAAAAATATCCGTCTTTCTTGCCAAACATACCCTGTTGATGAACCAAAAACCTGCGTCCAACTGACTGATCTCCCTGAGAGTCTGATCCATGCACTGGATGAATTGTAACCATGTTGGCTCATATCCCAGCTATATTTTTGGTGATTGGTGGGGAGTTTGAACCAACATGGCTTACTTTTATCAACTATGAAAAATAAGAAGGAGTGAATCCATCATGAAAAGGTCAAACATTCAAATACTTTATGATGCGGAAAAGCTAAATGCTATCCATCAATATGTTAAAGGTGAAGAGCTACAGGCTGGAATGGAAGCTTTGTTTCTGGAATTATATGAAAAATACGTTCCTGTAAAAGCCAGAGAAATAATCAACAGCAAGGAAGTAGTCATCTATAATGAAGCAGACGGCACAGATGCGGTAGAAAGAGGCAAACGATATATAAACTTCCTGAATATATGGATAAAAGAAACAGTAACCAGTAGCAAATGAGGAGGAAAACAGCATGAGATATGAAGAATTCATAGAAGAGATAAAAAAGCATATCAAAGAATATCTGCCGGAAGAATGGCAGGCAGCAAACATAATGTCACAGAAGGAGACTAAAAATAATGGTATTAATCAGTATGGCATAACAATACAGAAACCAGGTACCGGCTTAGCCCCGCTGTTATCTCTAAAGGAGTACTACCAGTTACACAGTAAAGGTGCCAATATGGAATATATTTTAAACAAAATTGGAAAAGAGTATCAGGAGGCAGCAAAAACAGCGCCAGATTTTGAAACTCAGGATTTGTCATATGAAAATATGAGAAATAGATTAATCCTGTGTGCGGTGAATACGGAAAAGAATAAGGAATTACTTTCTTCTGTTCCGCATCAAAGAGTAGAAGACCTGGCTATTGTGTACCGCTGCATTATGATAGAGAAAGGAGACAGAATCGGTTCTGTCCTGATTAATAATGACCATTTAAGGCTCTGGGACATTGGGGCTGATGTCCTGCTTGAACATGCTAAAAATAATATGAAAGAGATGTTTCCATATGAACTCCACACTATGGATTATATCATGTCAGATATTATGGGAGTTCCTTTTGAAGAGAGCAGGGACAGCATGGAGAATAGCCTGATGTTTGTATTAAGTAATAACAAGAAGTGGCAGGGAGCTTCCTATTTGTTTTGCCCAGAGGTACTGGAAGCTGTTTCGAAAGAGCTTGGCGGGAGTTTTCTGATACTTCCCTCCTCGATCCACGAGCTTATCTTAATCAGACAGAGTGAGGATAGTAATATTCAGGTATTGAGAGATATGGTTTGTGAAGTGAATCAGACTCAAGTGATTCCAGAAGAACGCCTTTCTAATGAGATTTACCAGTATGATGCAGAAAATAGGAAAATGTCCATGGTATCGGACGGGGAAATACAGCAAGGGATGCATTTTGAAATGTAATTGCAAAGGAAATCAGCCTTCTTTTATCAAAATGAATGGAAGATTGGTTTCAAACTATAAAAAAATTTCTGATCTTGAAAGAAGGTTATGTTTAATGTTAGAAAAGATGACATTGGAGCAGTTTGTGCAGGAACACCCAGAGGATATTATTCAAATCATGTCACCTAGTGGCTATGTTACCATTGGTCCGGATAGACAGTTCGATAAATTATTTGCCCATGCTGGTGTTCGAGGAACGGAAGTGCCAATATCCTGGGAGGAACTGAAAGGACAAACTGTCGATAAATGTAATTTTAATACGTCAGACGGGTATTGGTATCTAATTACGGATATTTCTCAGGATTACCCGACTCAAACACTTGGCATGTAGCTGATTATTGTTGGAAGCAAATAAATACCCACTGTGTCCGCCTGTTTGCCCCCGTGTTGGCTTTTCATTGTAGAGGTGGCACCGTAACACCCGTAGATAATCGTTGCCCTGAGTTGGAGATTTGAAGAAGATAGGAAAAAAATAAAAAGACAGGATTGGGATAGGACTTCAGCAAAAAGGAGGTGAACCATGGGGTCGAAAACGATGCGGGTTAAAGGAGCGAGGTCAAAAACATCCCCGCTCGGGCTCACACCGCCCCGCAATGCGGGTCGGAAGAGATTTTTTCCGGAGTCGGATTTTACCTTGTGGGGTCGACTTCGGGGTTGTAGGAGAAAAAAGTGCAAGGAAAGCACCAAAAGTCACAATATTTATCGGGGTTGTAACAGGGGTTACAGCCTCTTTTTTGAAGGGAGGTCATTTCGTGCCGGAAGATAGCGGGAGCAAAAAGAAGTTTCCCTTATGGATGTATCCTGAAACTAGAAAATTGGTAATGGATTGGTATCAGAAGGATAACTGCCAGAGTCAGAGCGAATTTATCGAAAAAGCGATTCGGTTTTACTGCGGGTATATTTCAGCGGAGGAAGGAGTGCGGTTTTTACCGGCGGCAATAACATCAGCCATGACTGGTATGGTGGATAGCCTGGAAAACCGTATGTCCCGTCTTATGTTCAAGCTTGCAGTGGAAATGAGCATGATGATGAATGTTCTGGCTTCCACTGCGGATGTTGACGAGGAAACCCTGCGCCGCCTGCGTGGCAAATGTATAAGTGACGTAAAGAAATCAGTCGGCTCTGTGACCTTTGAGGATGCAGTAAAATTCCAAAAGGGTGAATAACCATGCCAAGGATTATCTTCAAATGCGGATATCTGAAGGATGCCGGAGAACATCTGAAGAACCTGGTAGAATATATAGCTACCAGGGAAGGGGTTGAAAAAATACCAGCCTCGAAGAGAAATCGTCCTGCAACAAAAAAGCAGAAAGCTCTTATTTTAGACATCCTGGCAGAGTTTACGGATTCCAGCCGGTTATTTGAATTTGAGGATTATAGAAAAAATCCAACAGTGGAAAATGCATCGGAATTTATCAATGCAGCCCTGGATAATAATCTGGACCAGTTATCCCATCAGGAAGTTTATGTGAATTATATTGCTACTCGTCCCCATACCGAAAAGAGGGGAGAACACGGATTATTTACAGACGAAGATAAGCCGCTTATTCTGTCAAAGGTGGCGGAAGAGGTATCACAACATACCGGTAATGTTTGGATCCCGATTATATCCCTAAGAAGGGAGGATGCGGCCAGGCTTGGATATGATACTGCCTCAGGGTGGATGGCATTACTTCGGAAACAACGGAATATCTTTGCAGAACAAATGAAGATTGCACCAGAAAACCTGTGTTGGTATGCTGCATACCACAATGAAGGCCATCATCCCCATTGTCATATGATCATCTATTCATCCAATCCCCGTGAGGGTTATGTGACCAAACAGGCAATTGATAAGATGCGTAGCAGTCTGGCCGGGGAAATCTTCAAACAGGATCTGATTCAGATTTATTCGGAGCAGACCTCTCAGAGAAATCTCCTGGCAGAGCAGAGCCGGGAGAGCTTGAAGGCTGTTGTTGTGGGGATGCAAAAAGGTGTTTGTGACAGCCCGATTATAGAAGAGCTGTTAGCCAGTCTGGCAGAACGTTTGCGGCATACGGCGGGAAAGAAGCAGTATGGCTACCTTAAAGCTTCAGTAAAAGCTATTGTAGACCGAATTATAGAGGAACTGGAAAAAGATGAAAAAGTGGCTGATGCCTATGACAAATGGTATGAACTTAGGGATGAAGTTTTGTGTACCTATAAGGATAAATTACCGGAACATGTATCCTTATCTCAACAAAAAGAATTTAAGCAGATCAAAAATATAATAATCACCGAGGCATTAAACTTAATTAGTGGAAGTCCAGCATTTGAGGAAGAAATAAATGCTGAACCATCTCTCCAGGAGGAATCTCTCCAGGAAGAGAATGATGACATGTTATTGTTGGAAGCAGAAACTTCTGAGTCCATTCCTCCTGGTCAAGAGGATGAATTAAATGAGGGTATGGAAGATAGCAGTGATGACAGCAGAGACAATTCTGCAGATAGTGCCGGATGGGCTGACCATAATGGGAAAGAGTCTGGAAAGCCTTATTTTGCATGGGATGAAAAATATAAAAATGCCCGCACTTTTCTATATGGTAAAGAAGAAGCAGAGCCGGATTTTGAACAGGCAATTCTGCTATATAAGGAAGAAGCGGAAGAAGGAAATGCCCTGGCTATGTTTGACCTTGGAAGAATCTATGCAGATGGCCTTGGAGTGGAAATTAATTCAGAGGTATCTAATATGTGGTATGAAAAGGCGCTTTCTGCATTCTTGGAAATTGAAGAAGAAAAGGAATACCGGTATGTGGAATACCGTATTGGAAAAATGCACTTATCAGGCCTTGGGACGGTACAGGATTATAAGGAAGCTGTAGGCTGGCTGCAGATGGCAATATCCAAAAACCATAAATATGCCCAATATTCTCTTGCCGGCTTGTATTACCGGGGCCAGGGAGTGGAGCAGGACTATGAAACAGCTTTTGACTTATACCGCCTTTCTGCGAAACAAAGGATGCCCTATGCTGATTATGAGCTTGCAAAAATGTACCGGGACGGAATCGGCACATCACGGAATCCAGTTAATGCGTCAATACATTTTGAAAAAGCATTCTATGGATTTAAAGATTTGGAAAAAGAAAGCCACGATGATAAGCTTCAGTACCGCCTTGGACAGATGCTTTACACTGGTATCGGGACCGAAAAGGATATAAAAACAGCTGTTTACTATTTGGAAAAATCAGCAAGAATGGGAAATGTCAATGCAAAATACCTGCTATGTAAGATATATCTGACCGCGGAGGATGAACTGAGGAATATAGAAAAAGCAATCCAGTGGCTGGAAAAAGCAGCAGAAGGGGGCAATGGCCTCGCACAATATGCCCTTGGCAAGCTTTACCGTGATGGAAACCATGTAGAGAAGAATGTACTTAGGGCAGTTTCTTTGTTTGCCAAGGCGGCAGAACAGGGTAATGACTATACTGCCTTTGCACTTGGAAAATTGTATCTTACTGGTGAAGAGATTCCGAAAGATCTGAAAGCGTGTGTAAAATGGCTGACTGTATCAGCAGATTTGGGGAACCAGTTTGCCCAATACCGATTGGCTAAACTATGTCTTACCGGTGAGGATATTAACAAAGATGTAGCAAAGGCAGTGGAGCTTTTCACGAAATCATCCTTACAGAACAATTCATACGCCCAGTACCAGTTAGGTAAACTCTACCTTACAGGGGAAGAGATACCCCAAGATATAGAGGCTGCCGTGAGGTGGCTGAAGGCATCAGCCGAACAGGGGAACCAATACAGTGCATACCAGCTGGGTAAGCTCTATCTGCTGGGAGTTAATGTGGAAAAAGATGTAGAGGCTGCTATCCGGTGGTTGTTAATTTCTGCTAAGGATGGAAATCAGTATGCCCAATACAATTTGGGAAAGCTCTACCTCATGGGAAAGGAGGTACCGCGGGATAGGGAAGAAGCTGTGAGGTGGCTCTCTCTTTCAGCTGAACAAGGGAATATTTATGCACAATTTTTTCTTGATCATCTGGACTCCTTCCGCGATCCCTCCCTTTTCTTGGCGGCAACAAGAATTCTCCATTCCTTAAGCCGTATTTTTGAAGAGGAAAGAAGAAAGCTTCCAGGCGGGCAGAATATACAGGAAGAAAGTAAACTGCGCAGGAAGATAAGACTGAAAAAAATCGCTCAAGGACATGCCCGGGATGAACTGGAACCGAGGTATATTACTAATTAAACAGGATATTTTCTTGAAAAATAAATTTTTATATAACAGCATAAAGGAAACAAACCATTATCAAAAATAATATTTAAAGTACCGCCTTTCATTTATCGGGCGGTATTTTTTTGTACAGCAGACAGGTTGATAAAGGAGGTGCCATGAATGAAATATGTTTATTATACGGAGGAGCAGAAACAACGCGCAAACTCTGTTGATCTGCTGGATTTCCTACAAAAACAGGGAGAACGATTTACGCGTGCAGGACGTGAATGGAGGTGGGAGCGTCACGACAGTGTAACAGTCCGTGGGAACCGTTGGTTCCGGCACAGCAGAAAAGAGGGAGGATATGCGATTGACTTTGTTCAGGAATTCTTTGATCTAAACTTTCCGGAAGCAGTCGAAATGCTTCTTGGCGGTGAAAATGGTGTGGAATGGAACCAGGCAGAGAAAAGTGCTCCTCAGCCTAAAAAGGATTTCTGCCTCCCAGAGGCAAACTTTGACATGCGGAGGGTATTCGCCTATCTCATTAAGCAGCGCTTCCTTGACCGGGATGTGCTGTCTTATTTTGCCCGTGAAAAACTTATTTATGAAGATAAGGAAAACCATAATGCAGTGTTTGTGGGACTGGATGAGAATGGGACAGCCAGGCATGCGCATAAGCGTGGTACCTATATGAAGGGGAAACCTTACAAAGGAAATGTGGAAGGGAGTAATCCTAAGTATAGCTTCCACTATATTGGAAAGGGCAATACCCTATTTGTGTTTGAAGCGCCAATCGATATGTTATCGTTTATTACACTTTACCCAAAAAACTGGATGGACCACAGCTATGTCACCTTAGATGGGGTTTCAGGGCATGCCATGATTTGTCAGTTGGAACAGAATCCTCATCTAGATAAGATTATACTTTGTCTTGATCACGATGAGGCTGGAATTGAGGCCTCCGGACGATTGAGGGACATCCTGTCAGAGAAGGAATATCAACAGCATTCTGTGCGGCAATCTAAGTATAAGGATTGGAATGAGGATCTGAAGGCTATACATGGCATCCAGCCTCTCCCAGCGAAAGAGCATCCCAAGCTGGTACTTTTGCCAAAAATCTGCGCAAAATTGCCTTATCTGTGTGAAGCATTCCCTGCAAACATGGATGTTTCCGATGCCATGTCTAAACATTTTAATCTACTGGAGCCAATCTTAACACCTGGAGGAGCGGTAGAAAAATATACGGAAGAGATGAAGGGATATCTGGATTTTATAGCAGCAGGAGCGTTGCTGTCGCGGAAAGAGCTTTCTAGACAGATGGAACAACCAGTAACAGTTGCCCAACTCATCCAAGACTTGCAGGAAAAATATAGACCACATGATGACAGGGGAGGATATCGAGGCAGGGTAGATGATTTCAAACGGGATTTCATGGGAATGAAACGCCAATCCGGTGCAGTTGGTATCTGTACGGCAAAAGATTATGAGCAGTTGTGTAGTTTGTATTTTAAGCTGGCTCTTGGCTGTGTCAAGTTCCATATATTTTTGCAACTGGAAGAACCGGTTCTTTTACCAGCCCAGCAGCAGATAACAGAACTTACAATTAAAATATAGAAGAGGGGTTTCATGGAGATATCCCGAGTGATTATACTGACCACTGCAGCAGTAGCAATGTTTGGAACAATGGGCCTTCTCTCGGTTCTGGCCCATTATTATACTTTGAACAATATTAAGTCAATAACAGTTGGAGACGGACAGCATGGTACAGCACGCTGGGCAACGAAGGCTTGAAATCAAGGAGACCTATACAGAAATCCGATATGAACCGGAAAAATGGAGAAAGGGGGAGAATCTTCCTGCGGCACAGGGATTGATCGTGGCGGAAGGCGTCCCTATTTGAACGTACGGCTCCTAATGGCTATGCACTTGTGGATGAAGGGGATATCCACTGCCTCATGATTGGAGCTGCAGGTGTCGGCAAAACCGGTAATTTTCTTTACCCCAATGTAGAGTATGCATGTGCTACAGGAATGAGTTTTATAACAACAGACACAAAAGGTGATATTTTTCGTAATTATGGAAGTATAGCGAAAAAATATTATGGTTATCATGTAGCAGTCATTGACCTGAGAAATCCAACCCGTTCAGATGGTCATAATCTGCTTCATCTGGTAAACCGTTATATGGATATGTACCTAGCAAAACCGGAAAAGCTTGCATATAAAGCTAAAGCAGAGAAATATGCGAAAATTACCGCGAAAACCATAATTAATTCAGGAGGCTTTGATACTGCGTCAGCAGGTCAAAATGCCTTTTTTATGATGCAGCTGAAGGTTTTTAACTTCTGTTATTCTTATAATAGAGGAATACAGTGAGCCAAAGCAGCGTCATATTGTTTCTGTGTTTAAACTAATCCAGGATCTTCTTGCACCCAGCGGTATCAAAGGCCGGACCTTGTTCCAACTGCTTTTGGCAAATTTACCTGATGAGCATAAAGCAAAATGGTTCGCCGGTGTAGCATTAAATTCCGTGAGAATCAATTTCGGTAGGTAAAGTGAGATACAGCGTAGAAGGGCGTTTTGCAAAACAAAGTATTAACCGCTTGACTTATGAACATTTGGTGTAGCTTTCCACCACGATTTGTGGTAATGTGTGTCGCTAAGGAGGTGACATACATGATGGATAAGTGGAAAGCAAGGAAACAAACAGTCAGCCATGGCGGGTATCTGTCCGATGAGACATCCGGAGAGATGCCCGCTGTTTTAAGTATAACAAGGGAAAGGAGTATTTGTATGGACTACGATGAGATTGTGGAAATAGCCATCGACGTGTTGATCGAAAAGGGACTACAACAACAGCATACCTTGAAGAGATAAAAATGATGCCGTCAGGACCTAGTGATTTTGGTATTACTACAAGAAAAAAACCAGAGAAGTTTAAACTCTGGTTTTAAAAAGTTGACGATATGGATACTTAATCAATACAATTTTACTGCTAGAATTCTTAAAAAAAATTATCGATTTTATTATTTATCTTTTATTAAGCTATCAACTGTAATGATTAAGTCATTATCTCTAAAAAGTCAGTTCATCATTCATTCCTTATCTTCTTTGTCTTGACTCGCATACCAAACTCTAATGATATCACCACTCGATGTTTTTATATCGTAAGCAGTTAGTTGAATTTTGATATTTTCATCAGGATACACATATATTTTTTTCATATCTTCATCCAGTTGTAATATAAAATCCTTAATGTTGTAGTTTTTTTCAGAGATAAAAGCCATTAATACACCTTGAGGGTTTAAGTCCTCAGTATGATGCCCTTGCTCTAATTCACTAATATATTGACTGTTGAATTTTTCTGGCAAACTTACATCGTGATTATTACGTATAGCAAAGACTATTATTATTCCAATAACTATGAAAACAGCACACGCAATACATAAGATGGAAATCTTTTTAATATTCATAATCGACACAATCCTTACACATTTAATTCTCGCCATTAGACGAGGTGATTTACTATGACATTTCTGCTTTAAGGCACAGAAAAATTTACCTTCTCCTATCCTTTCTTACTCTTATTCAGCAACAACCGTATCTGTCAGATAACTTCTTGAATCTCCATTTCCGGCTTTACCTGCCCATATTGTAAGATCAGCTCTGTAAGAATATCCTTCTTTTCCCGAATAATCAACGGATGAATAATAAAAGTTAGTATCATATCCAAGTAAATTAGAGTAATCATAATGGTTGTAGGTCTTAACAGTTTTCCATTCTGATGAAGTATTGGATTTTTCCTGCAAACGAATACTTAAAACCCCGATTTCGTCCATAGTCTCTGTACCTTGTACCTCAAACCATATGGATAGCTCTTCATCACTTTCGGGATATATGTAAGCTATATATCTGCTTAAGTATAGACTAGCATTAGGCGTTACAACCGATGCGCTCACATGAGAATTACTAGATAACATAATCAGTATAGCCAATATAAATACACTTACTTTTTTAAATTTCATATTAATCTCCATTC
>DJJW01000029.1:0-14335 GCA_002434335.1 Lachnoclostridium sp. UBA6558
ATCCTGACCTTGCAGGGTGTTCATCCTAACCTCAGAGTGTTCATTCTGATCTTAAAGGGTATCTATTCTGCACCTTGAAGAGTGTTCTTTCTGGGCTGCTCTTGCAGGAAAGTGCAATGTCGTATATAATATTTCTAATTATGATATTATAGTATTGTCTGAGACTTACAACAAACAGGCGTGTGAAAAAGACACAGAGGGGAGTAATAATGAAAAAAATAGGTATTATCGGAGCAATGGAAGAGGAAGTAAATCAGTTGAAAGACTGTATGGCAGAAGTTAAAATTGTAAAAAAGGCCGGTATGGAATTCCTGGAAGGGACTCTGGAGGGAAAAGCTTGTGTGGTAGTACGTTCCGGTATTGGTAAGGTTAATGCGGCAGTATGTACACAGATACTGATAGACGATTACAGCATCGATCTTGTCATAAACACCGGAGTCGCAGGTTCTTTAAAGGCTGAAATCAATATTGGGGATCTGGTTATATCAGAAGATGCTCTTCAGCATGATATGGATGCCACAGGTTTTGGCTATGGTTACGGCGTGATACCAAGAATGGAGACTTCCGTATTTAAAGCAGATGAAAGCATTACTTCACTTGCGGTGAAGGTATGTAAGAAAGTAAATCCTGATATTGGTGTATTTAAAGGAAGAGTAGTTAGCGGAGATCAGTTCATCAGCGGAAGAGAGAAAAAGGACTGGTTATCTGAGCAGTTCCAGGGCTTATGTACAGAAATGGAGGGGGGAGCCATTGCACAGGCAGCTTATTTAAATAATACCCCTTTTTTGATTATCAGGGCTATATCCGACAAGGCTGATGACAGTGCGCATATGGACTACGGTGCTTTTGAAGAAAAGGCCATTGAACATACTGTTAAATTAGTAAAAGCATTCTTAAAGGAGCTGTAGAATAATAGCTTGTCCGATTTTTTGATATACAAAGGACGACATATTACCTCTATAGTGAATAAAATACCAAGGGAAACGGTAAAATTTTTCGGGAAATTTTAAGCTTTTTACCAAAGCGAGGCTTTCTCTGTCAACGAAAAGTAAGAGTCCCCGCCTTTTCAAAGCAGTAATTATTCGTTATAATAACTGTTAATAAATGGAAAGGCGGGGAATTTTGTGATTCGGACTTTATTTGATAACCATGTATTTATTTACATACTGCTGGCATTGGCAGGACTGGGAATGCTGATGAAGCTGGTGGTGCAGATACTGTATTCAAAGCTTCTGAGAGCTTCTGAATCTATGGGTACCTCAAAGTGTAAGCTGGCGCAGAATATGAAAAAGAAATTCGAAGCGTACTACAAATTGAAGCTGGGTGTGAATAATGTGGATATCTTTGTGGATAAACACTTTTTTCACTATAAATTCTGTGGAATTTTTTTATCAACCTGGGAAACCTTATGTGGACAAGTTCTGGTTCTGACCTTGTTAACAGGCGCTATCAGCACTATTTTAGGGCTAATTTACGAATGTGGAAAAAATCAAATATTAAGCACATTCTCTGTGGGTATTCTCTCCTGCGGTGTGTTGATATTTTTAGAAGGTGTGATTAATCCTGGTGGAAAAAAGGAAATGATCAGGCTGAACATGAAGGATTACCTGGAGAATTCTTTGAAAGCCAGACTGGTACAAGAAGAGAATCAACCGGAACTAATGGAGCAGTATAAAAAGGTGTATCAACCGGATTCCTATCTGGCAACTGCCAATGAACCAAAGGCTTTTGTAAACAAACAGAAGAAAAAAAGCAAGAGCAGAGAAGCAAAACGGCTGGAGAAGCTTGGTGCAAAAGCCCGGAAGAAGCAAGAAATCGAAAATAGGAAAAGAAATAAAGAGCTTATAAAATCGGACAAGCTGGAGCAAAAAAACAACCTTAAATCAAATAAGAAAAGCCTCCGGTTAGAGAAGAAACTGAATGCAGAAAAATTAAAAGCGGAAAAGCTTGCTGCAAGAAATATGCTCAAAGCGCAGGCCTTGGAAGAAAAACAGCGATTGAAAGCTGATAAGCTTCAGCAGATAGAAATAAAGAAAGCATTAAAGCTTGAAAAGAAGACAATGAAGAAGCCTAAGAATCAGACCGTAGCCCAGACGAAAAAGGAAACACTTTTACGTGAAGTACAAGGCAGGAGAGGGTTTGAGGGGAATCAGTCAAATTATGAAAAAGAGGATGCGGCTACTGCTAAAACAAGTGCCATAGAGAACAAGGCTGGAAGGCCAGAGGCTATATCTCAATTAGCAGCTGTGGAATCAAATGAGTCGGAAGCTTTGAAAGCATTCCAAGAGAAAAATACAGCAAAAGCTATTATAAATGAAGCGTCAGAAAAAATGGAAGTTTCAGAAAAGAAAACTGCCGCTGCTGATAAAACAGCAGTAAAAGAAGCAACAGTAACAGATTTTAATACCAGAGGGGTTAAATCTGCAAGCATCAAAGAAGCACAGCCTAAAAAGGCTGAAGTTAACGCTGTACAAGCAGGCATTGATAAGGATAAGAAGGAAGCATTATATGATGATAAGACCGCAGCAGCTCTGGAAACCGGCAGGAGCTACAAACATGACACTATGGCTGTAAAACCTACCTCTGAAGAGGAAGAAAAGATAATAGCTGAAATTCTAAAGGATTTGTTTGCATAAAAAATCTATTGGTTTGCATAAGAAAGTTGGCTTGCATAAGGAAGATGGCTTGTATAAGAATAATGAATTGTATAAAAGAGAAAACTTAACTTGACAGGAAGGTTGTAACGGTGTATTATTAAATTGTAATCATTACAAAAATATAATAAATACAATAATAAAATGATTGCAATGAAAGGGGGGGTAACATGAGTTCCGGATTATCCAGTATGAATATACCTGCATATTTGCTTGAGAAAGGTATCAAACCCTCCGTAACACGGGTGAAGATTTTTGAGTACTTGGCAGCACATACCTTACATCCGACAGTGGAAGAGATTTATAAAGAACTGCTGGAGGAGCTTCCCACCTTGTCTAAGACAACAGTTTACAATACCTTGAAGCTTTTTTCAGAGGTTGGAGTTGTAAGAACCATAATGATAGACGACAATGAGGCCCGTTTTGAGGTGGCAGTAGACTCACATGGACATTTCAAGTGTGACCGATGCGGCAGGATTTACGACCTGGATGTAATCGTACAGCTGGAGCAGCCGAAAGAGCTGGAAGGCTGCATTGTAAGGGAACAGAATATTTATTTTAAAGGCCTTTGCAAGGATTGCAGTGACCGCGATAAATAAATCAAAATCATAAGGAGGACAATTATTATGAGTAGAATTGGATTAGCAAATACTGAAAATGTAGCAAAATTACTGAATGGATATCTGGCAAATCTTCATGTATTATATACAAAATTACACAATTTTCATTGGAATATTGAAGGTAAGGAATTCTTTACCCTTCACGCTAAATTAGAAGAACTTTATGATGGCGTTGCCTCTGAAATTGACGAAGTAGCAGAAAGAATCCTGATGCTGGGACACCGCCCGGCAGCATCCATGGATGATTACTTAAAGGCAGCAACCTTAAAGGAAGTGCCCAGTGAAGGTATTGACGGAAAATCTGTTGTAATACTGGTTCTGGCAGATTATGAAGTACTTATAAGAGAACTTCGTGCAGCAATTAAAGCAGCACAGGATATTGAAGACGAAGTTTCTGCAGATCTGCTGATTGGTTTACTGGCAAAATATGAAAAGAATGTCTGGATGCTGGAGGCCTACTTAAAATAAGAAAAGATATAGGCAATAAGCACAAGTTTGCTCGAATTAATATACTTTGAAATATACTTCTATAAAAATAGCACAAGCAGGGCAGCAATGCCCTGCTTTTTTTGTCTCTCCAGTAATAAAAACTGTATTGAATAACCTGCTTCACTCTGATAAAATAAAAACGAATGAAATGGTTAATAGTAAGATTAACAAAACAAAGGAGTGTAGAACATGAGCGCAAAAGTTACATTCGATTATTCGGCAGCAAAAAGCTTCCTTGCTGATACGGAAATAGAAATGATTGAAAAAGCAGTAGAAGGTGCCAAAGAAGTACTGTTAAGCAAGACCGGCGCCGGAAGTGATTTCTTAGGCTGGATTGACCTGCCTGTAAACTATGACAAAGATGAGTTTGCACGCATCAAGAAAGCGGCAGAGAAGATTCAGGGCGATACAGAAGTACTTTTAGTTATCGGTATTGGCGGTTCTTACTTAGGAGCACGTGCAGCAATTGAATTCTTAAGACACAGCTTTTATAATTCCGTTTCCAAAGAAGTAAGAAAAACACCTGAAATTTATTACGTAGGAAACAATATCAGCAGCACCTACATCAGCAGCCTCATTGATGTAATCGGTAACAGAGACTTCTCTATTAATATCATCAGCAAGTCCGGTACAACCACAGAGCCTGCCATTGCTTTCCGTGTATTTAAGAAGCTATTAATAGAGAAATACGGAAAAGCAGAAGCTGCGAAACGTATCTATGCTACAACAGATAAAGCAAAGGGTGCACTGAAGAATCTGGCGACAGAAGAAGGTTATGAAAGCTTTGTGGTGCCTGATGATGTAGGCGGTCGTTTCTCTGTACTTACAGCGGTTGGTTTATTGCCTATAGCAGTAAGCGGTGCTGACATTACCGGCCTTATGGAAGGTGCGGCAGCAATGAGAGAGAGATGCTTAAAGGAGGCCTTTGCTTCTAATGATGCATTATTGTATGCAGCTGTTAGAAATATATTATTAAGAAAAGGCAAAAGCATTGAAATTCTTGCAAACTATGAGCCTGCTCTTCACTTTGTATCCGAATGGTGGAAACAGTTATTTGGTGAGAGTGAAGGAAAAGACCAGAAAGGTATCTTCCCGGCTTCCGTAGACTTAACAACAGATCTTCACTCAATGGGTCAGTTTATCCAGGACGGACAGAGAACAATGTTTGAGACTGTTATCAATCTGGAAACACCTACCCGTGAAATTTATCTGGAGAAGGAAGAGGTAGACTTAGACGGACTTAACTATCTTGCCGGCAAGAGCGTAGATTTCATCAATAAGAGTGCTATGAAAGGAACACTTTTAGCACATACTGACGGAGATGTACCCAATTTGATTGTAAATCTTCCTGACCAGAGCGAGAAATCCCTTGGAGAGCTGTTCTACTTCTTCGAGTTTGCCTGCGGAATCAGTGGATATCTCTTAGGCGTTAATCCTTTTGATCAACCTGGGGTTGAAAGCTATAAGGCAAACATGTTCGCACTTCTTGGAAAACCTGGCTTCGAAAAACAGCGCGAAGAATTATTAAAGAGACTGTAAGCAGAAGTACAAAATAAGCAAATAAAAGGCTCTGTGTAAAAGTTGTGGAGAGATTCATTGAATACCACCTAACAACTTTGGTCCAGAGCCTTTTTTTATTTACTTTTCTGAAAATGCTGATAATCTTTTAAGGAATTCCAGGAACCACCCCAGGTAAAGTCCCTTTTGGTAAAGGCTTTATAGCAGATATCATTTTTCTTGATATAATATTCATTGGCAAGGCTTCTGTTTGCATATTTTTTTCCGGAGGCTGGTGCTACTACAGTCTTGCCATTTATTTTCTCAACACAGGGATTGTAAAGCGGATTAATATCCACTGCAAGGCCCATAGCATGTTTGGAAAGAGTCTTTGAACCTGCAATGGTACGGTAATTAAAGGCAGAGGTATTGTTATCTTCCATGGAGGCTTCATCCTCCGCATCATACTCATCAATTAACACCATTTTTTCGATGGGATATTTGGCTTTGTAAAGCTCTTTGAAAATTGCCAGTATATCCTTAGAAACAGACTTGTTTACAATAAGCTCACCGATATGCGTCTTCTTATCAAAGCCATAATACAAAACCCTGATATATCTTAAATCTGACAAGAGAATTTCTTTATTTTCTTTATAGGAGTTCCCTGTAATACGTTTCTTTACTGCTTTATTGATCTGACTGGAGTAAAAGCCGGTATTAACACCGCCTTTCAGCTGCGAAGTATTGATTACTGTTCCTGCCGGTAAGGCATTCAGAGAGTTCTTGGTCAAAAGACTCCCAGCTGCGGCTTCTGAGCTTTCCGAGGCGGCGGAAGAGGGAGGGATGTCCGTAGATATAATAATCAGTATAATAAGCAAGAAACAGCTTAAAAACAGCTTATTTCCGCAACAAAATATACTGGTTGTTTTGTTGTTCTTCATATTTAAACCCAATGTATACCTCAGGTCAGACTGTGGTACTGCCACATATAATGCAGGTTGCATGCAGTAATTCGTGGCATCCTTTCAATAATAATTTGTATCAAGTTTATTCAGTTCGAAGACTGGATATAACCGGATGTTTTCCATAAATAAAGTGTAATACTTCATAGGATAAAGAAATCAAATACGGAATTCTTATTATAAATGCTTACCAAAAAATAAAAAATTACTTCCATGAATGTTAAAGCTATAAGGTACACTTTATAATTCAGCAGGCAGGTAAAATTAATCTTCTTCTATTACATGAATTTCCAGGAAATCAAAATCAATATGATCGATAAAATTATCCTGGTAAAATCTTACCTTATCGTGTTTTTTAAAGTCAGCGATGGTATTATCCAGCCATAAGGGCTTGGACAAATCGAATTTCAAACATATTTCATCCACTGCCGCAAAAACCTTTTTGGTACGGTTTAAAGCAGGGTCCTCATTTATTATAACCACGTCTGACAGCATTCTGTTGTCTTTAAATATTTTGGCCCATAAGCGAAACATGATATACTCCTTCCTGATAAAACAGTTAAATTACGTTTAATTATACTTGCCATGAGAGTTATATTCAAGCAATTTAGCAGGGAATGTTTATCGGCAGCAGTAACTGTGTGGCGAAATATTACATAAAAACCTTCTAAATAGGTCATCCTAGCATTAGAAACATAGGATATATTCAAAGGAGAATGAGAATGAGCGAGTATAATTTAATTAAAGGACCCAAAGAACCAATTGATGACGAGGACAATAAGGAAATGCCTTATGTATTCCCATCCTTTATTCCAACACCGGGTGGTGACAGAATTGAAAATCGCCCCGAAAGAGAAGAATATCCAGCCTACAAGGAACCCATTCAAACGGATAGACCTCTAGAAATGGGAGATACAGGTGNNGAAGGAATTTTAATTAGTATTAGCAGATACAGCAAGGTCTATGTAAAGAAAGATTGAATCTCATAACTCAAAAGACAAAAGCAACGGACAGTATGTTTATAAGCCAGTGTTCTGTTGCTTTTGTTGTATTTATATTTTATATTAGAAGCGGGGATATTTTGTTATATCAGGCTACCATAAGGTTAAACTGCTGTGGTTTAACTCAAAGTCACCTTATTTTAAATGAAAGAAGAAAGAATATTATTAATTATAAGAAAGTGATATAATGGTTAAAAACTTAGTGCGTTAATTTTATAGATTCAGAAGTTGTATTGGATAGGTGTTCTAACTGTTAATCTGCCCTATATAACAGTTAATCAAGCTATCATAACTCAGAAATATTCCAGTCTTTCATATCAGATAACATGAAGCTTATATAGATAGAAAAAATGTCTAAAGATAGAAAAATGTCTAAAGATAGCAAAAACGTCTAAAGATAGCAAAAACTTTTAAAGATAATAAAAACGTCTAAAGATAGTAAGTGTGTCTAAAGATAGTAAAACTTTTCAAGATAGCATAAACGTCTATAAATAGAAAATACGTTATAGATCGAAAATAAGGAGTACAGATATGTACAGATTGTTGGTTATCGAAGATAACAAGGATGTAAATTCCATGCTATCTGAAACCTTCCAAAATGCCGGTTATGAAACCCAAGCCGCTTTTACCGGAATAGAGGGTATAAATAAAATAAAGTCAGAAGTCTATGATCTTATCCTGTTAGATATTATGCTTCCCTATAAAAGCGGGGATATAATTGTAAAGGAAGTCCGTGAGTTTTCCGAGGTACCGATTATCATAATTTCTGCAAAGGAAATGGTCAATACCAAAATTGACCTGCTTAAACTGGGAGCAGATGACTATATTACAAAGCCCTTTGATTTAGGAGAAGTACAGGCCCGTGTGGAAACGCTGCTTAGAAGGACACAGAGACAGAAGCGAAAAGAGCAGGTTTATTCCTTTAAAGAACTTAGAATAGACAGTAATGCAAAACGTTTCTATATAAATAATGCTGAAATGGAGCTTACTGCTAAGGAGTATCTGATTATGGAACTTTTCCTAAAACATCAGGATAAGATATTTACCAAAGCCAGCTTGTATGAATCGATTTGGGAGGAGGAGTACATAGGGGATGATAATACGATAAAAACCCATATCAGTAACCTCCGGAATAAGATAAAAAGTAAAAAATCCGGTACCGAGTATATAGAAACAGTATGGGGTCTGGGATATCGCTTAAAGAAAAGTAATTAAACATTGGGAACCAGCTTTAAATTATTATCCCTTTCTTATCGGCAGAAGGAAATTCCTTAACCTTTTCTAAACCTTTGTGAGGTACAATCGTAACTATGAAAGGACAGGTGAGGACATGAAGGAAAAAAGCTATATCCTAAAAAGTGAAAATCTAACGAAAAGTTATCATGGAAATAAAGTTCTAAAGAATATCTCCATCCGTTTGGAGGCTGGTAAAATCTACGGTTTAATCGGGCAGAACGGAGCCGGAAAAACAACACTCATGCGCATAATCACCGGCTTGACCTTTTCCGACGAAGGAACCCTTGAATTATTTGGACAAAGAGGCAGAAATATATCGGAGGAAAGAAAAAGAATCGGTTCCATGATAGAGTATCCAAGTATTATTCCCTATATGACTGCTCAGGAGAATTTAAGATATTACAGGACCTTAAGGGGAATTCCCGATAAGAAACTGGAAGGGGAGCTGCTTCGCCTGGTAGGGTTAGCAGACACCGGAAAGAAAACTGCCGGTAATTTTTCTCTGGGTATGAAACAGCGGTTAGGAATTGCAATTGCCTTAATCGGAAATCCAGAATTTCTGATACTGGACGAACCTATAAATGGTCTTGATCCAGTGGGAGTAATAGAAATCAGAGAATTGGTCATCCGCCTATGCGAAGAACGTAATATGACGATTCTAATATCAAGTCATAATTTACCGGAACTTTATCAGACCGTAACGGATTATATAATAATTCACCAGGGAAGTATTAAGAAGAATATTACCCTGAAGGAACTGGAGGAGAGCTGTAAACATCATATAGCCATTGGCTGCCCCGATATAGAGAAGCTGGTAGGCCTCCTGGAGACGGAACTGCATACGGATAAGTATAAAGTAATGCCGGATAAGACGGTAAAACTTTACGATTATCTCAATGACAAAGAAACTGTAGCTAAGAAACTCATAGAAAACGGAATTGTCTTTACGGATTTTACGGTAAGGGGTGATACTCTGGAAAATTACTTTCTATCTGTAATCGGAGGTGAGCTCAATGATTAATATGATTCGTGCCGATATCTATAAAATGTTCAAAGCCTCTGCCTTTAAGATACTCCTGGCAATTACAGCGGCGGCTGCAGCTGCACTTGTAATTATCGCTAACTTTATAGCAGAAGGTAAGATTAATTCAGAGATCAGCGGAGCAGTCTTTCTCATATCCGATGTCAGCCTGCTAAGTATACTTGGCGGCGTAGCAGCCGGCATCTTTATCTGTAATGATTTTGAAAATAAGACAATTCATGAAGCCATTGCTTCCGGATTTGGCAGAACCAAGGTAGTTATCAGTAAAGCGTTAGCGTTCTTTACAGGTATAGCAGTTCTATTATTGCCTTATGCTCTTGGAACCGGTATTGCTATAAGCTCCGGCAAAGATTACAGTCTTGGGAATACATCTTTAGGTTTTTTGCATCTGCTGACGGTAGAAGCAGAAACTGTTTTAAGCATAGAGGAGATCCCCAAACTGCTGGTTGTCATGGTGGTACTTATGCTTGTCCTCACGGCCCAGCTTAGTATCTGTGTATTTCTTGCCCTGGTATTAAAGAAAACCGTTGCAGTTATAGCTATTTATTATGGAATATCTATTACCAGCGGACAGTTACTTGGTCTGGCAGGAAAATCAAAACTTTTTGATAAGCTATACTCTTTGACACCCTTTGGCGGAACATATATGCTTATGACCCTGGAGGCAGGTACCGGAGAATTTATAAAGGCTGTTCTGGTTAGTATTGGGTTTACGGCAGTTATATTGGGACTGACCTGTATGGTCTTTCGAAAAAAGGAAATAAAATAGGAAGCTAATAAGGGAGTCGTATATGTTAATCGGTGTACTTATCATTATAATAATACTATTGATCGTGTATATCCTTCTTCTCAAAGGACAATTTCGAAGTATAAACAGGCAGCTGAGCAGAAGGCTTAATAAACACACCAGACAGCCGGTCAATGTACAAATGATAGATCACCAATTAGATGAACTGGTCATCAATATTAACAACTGTTTGAAGGCGGAGGAGACCCTCCGCCTTGCAGGCATTAGGGAGGAAAAGAAATTCAGGGATTTAATTGCCAATATATCTCACGATTTAAGAACCCCCCTTACAGCAATTAACGGATATCTGCAAATGCTTGATAATACCCAGTTAAATAAAGAGCAGCAAAGAAAAATAATGGTTGCAAGAAAATATGCGGGAGAATTGGAGCAGCTGATAGCCCGCTTTTTTGAGTATTCTTATTTAGTTACGGCTGAACCGCAGCTAACACAGGAAAGAGTTAATCTTACGAATCAGGTCACGGAATATCTGGCTGAGATGGTGCCTGCTTTTGAAGAAAGACAGTTGAAGCTACAATTGGTGGAAGCCAAACCGGTCATTGTCTGGGGAGATAAGGAGAGCATTAAAAGAATCCTGCAGAATCTGATTCGTAATTGTCTTCAGCATGCCATAGACTATATAAGTGTAAGCTGTTATGAAGAAAGGGATTACGCAGTTGTTGCTTTTAAAAACCCGGTTGATAAAGACTTAGAGCTTGAAGCTGATAACCTCTTTGAGAGATTCTATACCGGAGATAAAGCGAGAGAAAGGTCAACGGGGCTGGGGTTGTCTATTGTAAAGCTTCTAGTGACGCAGCTGGGGGGAACCGTACATGCCAATACAGGAAAAGGATGGCTTGAAATTCATGTAAAACTGCCTTTATACACAGAAGATAAAGATACTTCTGGCAGGTAGAAGTGTTTTCCGTTGCTTTTGTTATTATAGTATAATACAATAGAAAAAGATAATAATGGAAACTATGAAAGGTTATTAAAGTGAGGTGTCTATAATGGAGGGGCAGGATAGAAGAAATGCGCTGACAAAAATACTGGAGGAAGCCAAGGAACCCGTATCCGGTACTGAGCTGTCAAAGAAACTGGGCGTTAGCCGTCAGGTTATCGTGCAAGATATTGCGCTGCTAAGAGCGGTTAATAAAAATATCATATCCACAACAAAGGGATACCTTATCTATCAGCAGGAGGAACAGAAGGTTAACCGATGCTTTGCTACAAAACACACCACGGATGAAATTGAAGAGGAACTGAACACCATTGTGGATAACGGAGGTAAAGTGCTGGATGTAATCGTCATGCATGAGCTTTACGGTGAGATTGCAGTGGATCTGATTATAAAGAACCGCATGGATGTGGCTGATTTCATGGAGAAAGTGAGAGCCAAGAAAACAGTGCCCCTGAAGGATTTGACGGATGGGATACATCTTCATACAGTGGAAGCGGATTCAGAAGAGATACTTGACCGGATTGAAAAGGCGTTGAAAAAGAAGGGTTATCTTGTTAGCAGTTCGGCGGCAGGGGGGAACTAGGTTATTGGAAGGGGTGAAGGCTGTGGGGACGAACGAAAACTCCCAAAGAGGAAGTCTGGTTTTCTGCTTTTTACAGGGTACAAAGCGGCAGCAGTTGAGATGCTATATAGGTATAATAGAGTTATAAGAAATAATAAAGTTATTGAGAAATTACTATAACAGGTTATTTAAGTAACTACAGTTATAAATTTCGTTTATCGATGTAAGGGTAATTACAATTAGACATGAAAGATAAGCTTCAGACTTATGGGGAAAGATAATTGCAGCTATAGATAGGTTTTATAACGGTACAAGTATTATAGAAATGGGAAATTTTATCATTAGGATAATAATTGTGGTTATAGTAATGATATTATTATGGTTATAGTTATGATATAATTATGGAGATAATAGCAATTATAGGTATGTTTGTCTACACAAATAAAACTAATAAAAGTATGTTTGAGTTTGAGGATAGTAGCATTTATAGGTACAGGTATGCTTTTCGATAAAGAATAAGATGAGTGCAGTAAAGTTTATAATACGTAAAGGTAATAGAAATTGGATTTTACTAGCACAAGAGCGTTTAGAGTTGTATAAGAAAACAGGGTAAGCATAGGAAGATAATCTAGTAAGTACAAGAATACACTGACANNCTGACAAGTACAAGAATACACAGACAAGTACAAGAATACTTTGACAAGTATAAGAATACTTTGACAAGTATTCTATACGTTGGTAAAATAAATAGCAGTGAGGCTATATGAATTACTGGGAAGAGGTGTCTGATTTTTCTCTGGTTTATATATGTCCGATATTAATTAATAGTTTATAATTTTAGCAAAGAGGAAGTGAGAGCATGTCATATACAGCGCTGTACAGAAAATTCCGGCCTTTGGATTTTACAGATGTTAAAGGGCAGGATCATATTGTTACAACACTGAAAAATCAGATTAAATCAGGGCGAATAGGGCATGCCTATTTATTTTGCGGAACCAGAGGTACAGGTAAGACTACCATTGCGAAGATTCTTGGTAAGGCAGTTAACTGCGAACACCCTGTGGATGGCAGCCCCTGTAATGAATGTGCGGTTTGTAAATCGATTCAGAACAGTACATCAATGAATGTTATTGAGATTGATGCTGCTTCTAATAATGGTGTGGATAATATACGAGAAATCGTTGAGGAGGTTAGATACTCTCCCACGGAAGGTAAGTATAAGGTCTATATCATCGATGAGGTCCATATGTTATCCACAGGAGCCTTTAATGCATTGTTAAAGACACTGGAGGAACCGCCTTCTTATGTAATCTTTATTCTGGCTACCACAGAGGCCCATAAAATTCCCATAACGATTCTTTCCAGATGTCAGAGATATGATTTTAAACGAATTACCATAGATACCATTGCTGCCAGATTGGAAGAACTGATGAAGGCAGAGGGGGTTGAAGCAGAAGATAAGGCCATACGATATGTTGCCCGAATGGGAGATGGTTCTTTAAGAGATGCTTTAAGTCTCCTGGATCAGTGTATTGCTTTTTATTACGGACAGACTCTTACCTATGACAAGGTGCTGGAGGTTCTTGGAGCTGTTGACATTGAGGTGTTTGCAAGGATGTTAAAGGCTATTTCTCAGAATAACGTAGGTGTCTGTATGGGAATACTGGAGGAACTCATTGTCACAGGCAGGGAGCTAACCCAGTTCACAGTGGATTTTACCTGNNCCTGGTATTTGCGGAACCTGCTTCTGGTAAAGACCTCTGAGGATGCCAGCGAAGCAGTAGAGGTATCTACAGAGAACCTGGCGCTCTTAGAGGAACAGGCAAGAGAATGGGAGATAGATACCCTTATCCGTTATATCCGTATTTTTTCTGAGCTTTCGGGTCAGATCCGATACGCTTCTCAGAAGCGGGTAATGGTAGAGGTTGCCCTGATTAAGCTGTGCAGACCCCAGATGGAAAAAAGCTATGAAGATATATTAGACCGTATCAGGCAGCTGGAAGCAAAGCTTGAGAATGGTGTTACAGTAACTGTGAGAGAAGGAGGAACATCATCGGCAGGAAATGTTACTGCAGATGATACCCCTCAGGAAATACCCTCTGTTCAGGAGCTTCCAAAGGCGCTTCCCGAGGATTTGAAACAGGTAGCAAAGAACTGGAGTAATATTATTGCTGCAACTACCGGTATTACAAAGGTTTCTCTTATGAATGCCAGACCAAGCCTTGGAGTGAATAATTCTCTTCTTCTGGCCTTTACCGATGGCTGGCATATGGAGGCTCTTTTGAAAGAGCAGCACATAGCAGAACTTAAAGGAGCTATAGCAAGATACGTTCCAAAGGATGTAGAGATAAAGACTAAGCTTCTGACGGCAAATCAGGAAAGTGCAGAAGAAGCTTTTGATTTACGCAAGATCATAAAAAATATTGATATAGAATATGAAGATTAAGAAAGAAAAGGAGATTTAGATCATGGCAAAACGCGGAGGATTCCCGGGAGGCTCAATGCCCGGCAATATGAATAACCT
>DJJW01000029.1:14352-15369 GCA_002434335.1 Lachnoclostridium sp. UBA6558
AAGCTCTTCGTAAAATGGAAGAGGAATCACAGGCAGTTATGGGCCAGATTACAGGTGGTCTTGGCGGCCTTGGTGGCGGTTTAGGTGGATTTCCTTTCTAATTGAAAGGAACTTTAATTAATATATCTTGTATGTAAAAAGAGATACCCAAGTTTGAATGTGCTTTTCATAACTTAGACAAATAATCTAACTTATGGCAGGTTAATCCATTTAAATACGTGTGGTATCTCTTTTATTACCATTTTTTACAAGGTAGAGCGGGCAATAACCTTTAATCTCTTATAATCGGCGACCCAGGAAGTGCCATCCCATAGGTTATCACGAACTTTCTCCAAAAGTTTTCTTAATATGAAATCTTGATCAGTGTCTGTAAATTCTTTTAAGTCCGTTTCAAAAAACTGCTTCGCCCAGTTGTATAACCCCTTATCACCATCGTTTAAAGGTGTTGGGCGATCATAAGCATAGAGTTCTTCAATAATAAATCCGTTTTTTAATAAGAGTGAACCAAAGTGTTCATCTGTAGGAAACGTAAACTTGGAATGATAGGGATGACCTAGATGTTCTAAAACTGTGCGAAACCCCTGTTCAATCGTTTGAATATTGCCAAATGCTCCAAACTCACAAATGAGTTTTCCGGAGGGCTTTAAGGAATTATGTATTTTCTGTAATAATAGCTCCTGGTCTGTTATCCAGTGAAATACGGCATTTGAAAAAATAATATCCCATTTATGATCAAAGGGTAATTCCAGTGCATCCATAACCTCAAATGTCAGTTCGGGATACTGTTTTCTTGCCTTCTCAATCATATCAGAAGATCCATCAATTCCTAAAACACAGCCACTTTTTCTGGCAAGCTCTGCTGTGAGCAGGCCGGTCCCACAACCTAAATCCAATATATTTTGTGACTTATCAGCTGGGATATATTCTAAAAGACCTTTTCCATATTCCGCTACAAAGTTATGTTTGTTATCATATAGTCCGGAATCCCATTTCATATTAACCTCTATTCTTGCGCAC
>DJJW01000012.1 GCA_002434335.1 Lachnoclostridium sp. UBA6558
CATCTCGTGTTACTATTGAGTTTTTCACTTTACTTTCTTTGAACACAATTGTATTATAATGCTATATTTCGGTATTAAAAATAGATTTAATGATAAATAAAGTGAGGATTATGCGCATGTATGAAGATATTTATAGTTTCCTTCAGGGTGACTTTGATGAAGCTGAATTTTATATAGAAATGACAGGAATTTCCTATTGTGATGAATCCTATCGTATTTCCAGAAAGACAAGTGATATTTATGTTTTTGAATATATTTTAGAGGGGGAAGGCACTGTTATCTGTGATGGAAAAGTATTTACCGCGGTAAAAGGGGATGTTTATATCTTAAAGAGAAAAAGCAACCATGAATATTTTTCTCACAAAGACAATCCCTGGACCAAGATATGGTTTAATGCCAAAGGCCCTTTAATCGAAATGCTTCTTTCCCTGTATAGTCTGAATCACCTGATGCATCTAAAGAACGTACCACTAAGCCCTTTCTTTTTTCGCATATTAGAAACAGCTAAGAGTACGGATAACAGCAGGGACTTTGAGAGGGCTGCTGCTCTTATTTTCTTTGAAATGATACTTTCCTTAAAAGAGCTGCATTTTACAGCTACTGTTGTCAAATCTGAGGAAGCAGTGTTATTAAAAGCCTATTTGGACAAGCATAATAAAGAACAGGTGACAATTGATGAACTTAGTAAATTAATCTATCGCTCACCCTCACAAACAATTCGAATATTTCGGCAAGCCTTTGGTGTTACACCTTATAAATACTTAATGAAGCAGAAAATGGAGCTGGCTAAACTGCTGCTCCTAAATACAAATATGACGATTAAAGAAATCTCCCTGGATTTAAACTTTCACGATGAACACTACTTCTCGAATTATTTCAAAGACAATTATGGTCTGTCACCGCTTCATTACCGTAAATCAAATTGAGTTGCAACATAATGACAAGTTTTTAGAAACAAAATAGAAAGACATTCCTCCCTTAAAATTGTAAAATCAATATAGCAATCATTACGAAACAGGAGGAAGTAAAGTTTGATAAAAATTGTATTTATGGGTGCCGGGAGTACTGTATTTGCCAGAAATGTATTAGGTGATTGCATGTGTACACCAGCATTACAGGAAAGTGAACTGGCCCTTTATGACATTGATTCCAAAAGACTTGCAGAATCCCAGATAATTCTTGATGCAATCAACAAAAACATAAATCAAGGCCGTGCAGCAATCAAGACCTATCTAGGAATCGAAAACAGAAAAGCCGCATTAAAAAATGCCGACTTTGTAGTTAATGCCATACAAGTCGGAGGTTATGATCCCTGTACCATAACTGATTTTGAAATTTCTAAGAAATACGGACTAAAGCAGACAATCGCTGATACTCTGGGTATTGGTGGTATTATGCGGGCTCTTCGTACAATTCCTGTTATGGAAGGTTTCGCTAGGGATATGGAAGAAATGTGCCCTGAAGCCTTATTTCTTAACTATACCAATCCAATGGCGATGCTTACAGGTTATATACAGCGTTATTCAACCATTCAGACAGTCGGTTTATGCCACAGTGTTCAGGTCTGCTCAGAAGGTCTTTTAAAGAAGCTGGGGATGGAGGATAAATTAGAGGGTCGCAAAGAGCTGATAGCCGGTATTAACCATATGGGATGGCTTCTGGAACTGAAAGACCGGGATGGCAATGACCTGTATCCGGAAATCAAAAAAAGAGCTGCAAAGAAAAACGCCGAAGAGAAACATGATGATATGGTAAGGTTTGATTATATCCGTAATTTTGGTTATTATTGTACCGAGTCCAGTGAACATAACGCTGAATACAATCCACTCTACATAAAATCCCGCTACCCTGAAATGATCGATAAATTTAACATTCCACTTGATGAATATCCCCGCAGGTGCATTAAACAGATTGCGGACTGGGAATCTGAAAAAGAACGGATTCTGGATAACGGCAACATAACACACACCCGTTCCCTCGAATACGCTTCTTATATTATGGAAGCAGTAGTCACCGGCAATCCCTATAAAATTGGCGGCAATGTTCTGAATAAAGGCCTTATCGAGAATCTTCCTGCCGATGCCTGTGTGGAGGTTCCCTGTTTAGTGGATAACAGAGGTATCAATCCTTGTCATGTAGGTCGTCTTCCGGTACAATGTGCGGCAATGAATATGACTAATATCAATACACAGCTTCTGACCATAGAAGCTGCTGTAACCAAAGACCGCAGTTATATATACCAGGCAGCTATGTTAGACCCTCATACTGCAGCTGAATTAAATGCAGAGGATATCAGAAATATGTGTGATGAATTAATTGAAGCTCATGGTGATTACATGAAAGATTATCAGTAAAGCTAAACGTTGGTTGAATTAAGTCTATTAACCTCCCTCAGGCTTAATAATACCATATATTCAAGCTTTTCTTACAAGCAGGTGGTAAGAAAGAATTCAACTGCTCAAGACTCAAATAGCAAAGATTCAACAAAAGATTCATCTAAAAATTCAACAAAGGATTCAACCCAATGGTAAATTATAACCATTGCAAATAAAAAAACATAAATTAGATGTACCTGCATAGCATATATGTATCAAAATAAGCAGTTTCAGCCATTATTGGGTTGCAGCTGCTTATTTGTCGTATATTGTTATATTTTAAAAATAAATGTAGATATTCTAAAGCTTCTTTGCTATAATCATCCTAAGATATTGGAGGGTTCAATCTATATCTTGCAATTTAAGTACTATACGATACCTTTCAAAGGGTGTGAGGAGGAACTCAATGTTTAAAAATTTATCCTCAAGAAATAAGCTTCTGCTTATGATAATTCCTGCTATCCTGGAATTAATACTGCTGCTTTATGTATACGCGGCAGATAACAATTCCACCTTTAATAAGAGTAAGGAAATATTCTACAACGATTTATATCTTGTTCATACCAGTCTCTTAAGCAGTGATAGAGACTTTTATCAAGCCGATCAGGCCGTACAGCTGATTAACTCGGCTGATACTTCTGATAATCAATTATTAATAGATTTAAATGCTGTTTATTCACAAAATGCCCAGCAGGCAAGTGATAACGCCAATAAAATCACGGAAATACTAAAGAATAATCAAAAGGTCCTTGATTCCTATACTTCACATAGTTTATTTATTTTGCTATATGGTTCAGAATCGGAAGATGATCCGAATGGTTATCTGGATAAAGACAAGACCTTAAAAGTGTTACTGGAAGAGTTTAATACTAATTTTGGTATCTGGAAAGCCTCCTATAATCCTGAAACAGGGGAAGGGGATTACCACAGCATGGAAACAGCTTTTAATGCTGCCAGAGGCTCCCTTGATGATATGCAGGATCTGCTGGTGCTATACGGAGATTATTCCTCCCAGCAGCTACAAGAGAATATAGCGAATANNATACTGCAGGTTGTGGCTTTTACAATATTAATCATAACTCTGATATTATTACTATCCTTCGTGATGATAACCTATTTAAGAAAGCACCTTCGGACTATCACTGCTAATATGAACGAATTGGCAAAGCAGAATCTTACATTACAACCCTTGAAATTGGATGGAAAAGACGAGCTGGGAATATTATCTTCCTCCTTTAATACTGTATTATCTTCCTTAAAAGAAATTGTAGGACAAATAAACAGAACCTCCAGGGAGGTAAGCGACTCTGCTGATCTGATGACCAGAAATGCAGAAGAAGTAAGCACTGCTACGGGAGAAATCGCAAAAGCCATCGGTGAAATTGCCTCAACCGCTACTTCTCAGGCTTCCGATACCGAACAGTCCGTTATGGAACTAGAAAAACTAGAACAAATTATTAAAAGCAACACCCAGAGTACTGTTGTCTTAACACAGGCAGCAAAACAAATCAATGAGGCCGGACATGAAGGACTTACACTGGTTACCACCTTATCAGAGGTTAACAAAAGCAGTCAGGAGGCTTTCTATCAGATACTAGAAGTCATTGAGAAAATAGATGCCAGCGCAGTCAGAATCGGAGAAGCCAGTACCTTGATCTCTGAAATTGCTGAACAGACCAATCTGCTCTCCTTAAATGCCAGCATTGAAGCAGCCAGAGCCGGAGAAGCCGGTAGAGGCTTTGCAGTCGTAGCAGATGAAATCAGAAAGCTAGCAGAACAGTCTTCTCATTCTGTAGATATCATAAATGAGATGTTAAAAGATCTTCAGTTTAATGCACAGCTTGCCAACCAGCAGAGTAACCTTGTGAAAGAAACTGTTGTAACTCAGACAAACAGTGTAACTGAAACAAAGGATAAATATATTTCCATTACTGACAGCCTGAAAGTAATCAATGTACAGATAGAAACCCTGGATTCCATCAGTCAGGAAATGAGCCGTAGCTGTAATAACGTGGTATCACATATCAGCAGTCTGTCAGCCAGTGCAGAGGAAAATGCATCAACTACAGAAGAAACTTCTGCCGGATCAGAGGAAATCCTAGCTTCCATGTTATCTATTACCGAAGTCAGCGGTAATGTCAACAGCCGTGCGGATGAATTAAAGGCACTGATTGCCGGTTTTAAGACAGAATAAAGTATAACAACGGGATTGTATTCCTGCTACATTGCTCCCTTTAAAAGTTCATAACATTCTGTTTCCAGTTCCCTGACTTGTTTCTTTGTCATCGCAAACTGAAAGATATCTTCGCTGGCATGAATAAAATCATAGAAATTACAGTTTCCGGTTCTTTCACCGATACCAAATAGGGTACAGTCTATATAATCTGCCCCTGCTTTGGCACCGATAATTGAATTAGCAACTGCCATCCCCAAGTCATTGTGCACGTGCATTTCAACTTCAATATCTGTATGTGCTTTGATTGTTTCAACAATTTCTTTCGTCCTGCCCGGTGTTAAGACGCCTACGGTATCTGCCAGCCGTATAACCTTAACACCGGATTTTTTTAATTCTTTAATAAGGCTAAGAATAAAGCCGATATCCGATCTGGAAGCATCCTCCAGCCCAACCGTAACGTCTATTCCTTTACTTAAGGATAGATCCACACAATCCAGAATATTTTTTTGTACCCAGGCTTTATTCTTCTTAAGTTTACTATAAATCTGTATGTAAGATACAGGAGTTCCGATATGAAGTATATGGGGTTTGCAGACCAAAGATTTCTTTACATCTTCTACATTCATACGGCTCCATACTGAAATCTTTGAATTTCCGGCACAGGAAACAATCTCTCCTATACAATCGCTTTCGGACTGTCCGAGACAGGGTATTCCGGCTTCTATTTCATATACACCGATATTGTCAAGATGTCTAGCAATTTTAAGCTTATCTTCTCTACGAAGAGCAATGCCGGGGCTTTGTTCCCCGTCTCTTAGGGTTGTATCAACGATGTATTTTAATTCCTTCATTAGCACCCACCTTTGCTGCAATTTGTGCGAACTCTTCATCACAAAGACTGCCTCGGCTATCCGAACAGACTTCCTTAATCTTGTCAAGCATTTTTAGTATTACTGTTTCCTCCGGAACCGGCAGGAGAAACTCTTCCAGTTTCATCTTTACCGCCTTGGTACCAGAATGCTTCCCAATGACCAGCTCTGACTTTCCGCCTACGCAAGCCGGTTCATACGCTTCATAGATGGCTGGATTTTTGCTCATTGCATCCGCATGAATACCCGATTCCACCTTGAAGATACATTTACCTATTACAGGTTTCTTATTGCTTATGTTTGTACCTGTGATTTTCTCATAGAGTTTTGTAAGTGCCGGCAATACTGTAAGATCTTTGTTTGGTTTATGCCTTACTGCAAGACGGAGTGCCATAAGTACTTCTTCCGTCGCTCCGTTATTTTTATGACCTGCAAAGCTTACCGTAACATCGGTGCCATAGCTTAGCAGCCACTGAATGGCCAATGCACTGGCACAATGATATGTATTTTCCGGATTCAGATTCACTTTGGTATTTGGAAGATTTTTCTTGATTTCTTCCATAGCCTTATCATAACCGTTACACATTAAATCGTCAAGACCTGCAATCCGTAGTTCCCTGCAGTGGGAGATTGCGCGTAGTTTGATAATCTCTCTTATATCATTAATCTGAACTTCCGGCATCAGATTCTCCAGATTCTCATGAAAATGACAGGTATACCGGTAGAAACCCGTATACCTGACGATATCTTCTGCATAGTCAACCTGAAGGATGTATTTGCCATCATCCGGCAGATACTCCATTTTCTCATATACAGCAAGTGATATTTCAATTACATCAATACCGATATCTCTTAATAATCTGCAAAATAAATGAAGTTCCTCCTTTGAAGGCAGGCATTTATCAAATCCGGTTAAGGTATTATCTGTTATACGAAGCATCGTGCACCCCTCCTGACTATTCGTATTCCTATCCGCTAATAAGGTTAAACATTTCTATATCATCAGTTCTTTTACAGGCTTTCCGTTCTCAAAATGCTGTTCTATAATAGTTTCAACATCCTCCTCTGTTAAGTTGCCGTACCATATACCTTCCGGATAAACCACCGCAACCGGTCCTTTTTCACAAATTCCAAAACATCCGGTATTGGTTATCATTACATCACCGGATAAATCTCTTTCATCCACACCCTCCATAAATTTCTGAACGATATCGACAGAATCCTTAGAGAAGCAAAACCCCTTTTGTACCCCATTGATTCTACAGCTGGTACAGACAAAAATATGATATTTAGGACTTACCATAACAATACTCTCCTTTTCTTAGTTATATACCTTTAATTTAATTACAATCAGATACCGGCAGCCAGGCTTTCATTGCAAGTTGTACGCTTCTGCTTATACTGATAAGTTACATTCAATAACTGCCTTTTTAACAGAATCTTCAATTCTGTCATAGGTGACAAGTACATGAATACCTTTTTCCTTTAACTTTGATTTGGGCGATTCACCTATACGCATGGCTACAACGGCTGTACAGTCGGAAATAGTCTTTAAGATGGAGGTAATCTTATCCTCCTTCTCATCGCAATCCAGTGCACCGTTACAATATTTTTCCACTACCCGTCTTTCTTTAAATTGAGCAGTACCATTTTTATATTCAAAAATATAGAATTCTGATACCTGACCAAAGTGCTGGTCAACCAGAACACCGCTTTTTGTTGCGACTGCAACATAGATATGCTTGCTTCTTTCCTGCTGTCCTTCGGTCTGTTCATATGTTTTGGATTGT
>DJJW01000075.1 GCA_002434335.1 Lachnoclostridium sp. UBA6558
AGGAACTCCTCGAGACAAAACTCCAAAACAATCCCGCCAGTCATCTGTGTATTTGCTTATCAGGGTTGCTTAATTGAAAAGATGTTTACCATACTTTATCAATGGTGTTGATATCTTGTTATTCTATTTATTACATTAATCAGTTGATTAATGGTTAATGTTTAGATGATTTGCCTACTGTAAGGTGTATCTTATACTTTTTTCATTGAGAAGATTAATTGTTACAACTGTTAAGTAGTTTTATTGCAGATATACGGGCAGTAATTCCTGTGTTTTGGCATCTGCCAGTCCTCTGGTGGTTAACTTAAGTCTTGGGATTACAGATAAGGATAAGAATGCAAGGGTCATGAAGGGGTCTATTCCTTCTTTTATTCCGAGTTTGTAGGTTTCTTCTTTTAGATTCTCAAGGATTTTATCCACCGCTTCAGCACTTTCTTCACTCATTAATCCACCAATGGGAAGGGGTAATTCACCGATTATCTTTCCCTCCTTAACGACTACCAGACCTCCGTTGATTTCTCTTACTCTGTTTGCCGCAAGGCACATATCTTCCTCTGTGGCACCGGCTACTATTATATTATGGGCATCATGGGCAATACTGGAGGCTACGGCGCCTGTCTGTAATCCATATCCCTTCATTAAGGCAAGGCCAATATGCCCGGTCTCTTTGTGTCTTTCTATCATCGCCAGTTTGACAATATCCTCTTTTAGCTCTATTCCAGACTTAAAATCTGTATTGTTACTGCAAGGCAGGATTAGTTCCTTTGTTATCAGCTCGCCGGGAATCAGCTCCATAATTCTTTTCTGACTGCCGGTTTCATTAAAATAGAAATCTGAAGGTGTCAGTTCCTTTAGATGAAATGATTGAAAGATTCTCTCTTTATCAGATGAATGTAAATGTGTCTCCCTGTCCTTGTCTTTATTTACGGACTCACTATCTTTCTGCAGTCCATTCCTTTTATACTCTTTGGTATCAAAGGATGTTTCTATTATCTTCCCGTCTTTTGCTGTAAGTTTTCCATCCTTATATACCGAATCCACCGTAAAATGAACCAGGTCTTTCAGAATTACCAGATCCGCATAATACCCAGGTGCTATTGCTCCTCTGCCTGTGAGGCCAAAATACTGTGCGGGATGGAGTGTTACCATTTGAATTGCAGTTATAGGATTCGCTCCGTATTCTGCTGCCTTTCGAAGGAGGTAATCCAAATGCCCCAGATGTATAAGCTCTCCCGGATGTCTGTCATCGGTTACCAGCATACATCGTGCTGCATAAGGTGCTTTCAGTAAATCTTTTAAGCTCTCCATATTTCTGGCTGCTGTACCCTCCCTTATCATAATCCATTGTCCTCTTCTTAATTTATCCAGGGCTTCGGACTTGGTACTGCACTCATGGTCGGAGCTTATTCCTGCAGTGCTATAAGCATTCACTTCTTTACCTTTTATTCCCGGAGCATGACCATCTGCAATCTTTCCGGAAAGCTGTGTAAGAAGGATTTTTCTTAAAAGCTCTTCTTCTCCCTGAATTACTCCCAGTGAGTTCATAACCTCCGCCAGACCAAGAACATACTGTTCTCCCATAAATTCTATCAGGTCCTCTGCCCTTATTACAGCCCCTGACTCCTCCAGTGGTGTCGCCGGCACACAGGAGGGCAGCATTACATATACATCAAGAGGAAGCCCTTCTGATTCTCTCAGCATAAACCGAAGCCCGGCTTTTCCTGCTACATTTACAATCTCATGGGGATCGGTGATAACTGCAGTTGTTCCAAGTGGCATAACCGCCTTGGCAAAGGCTCCCGGGGATAACATAGAGCTCTCTATGTGAATATGCCCGTCAATAAAACCCGGAGCAATAAATTTATTCTTACAATCTATAATTTCTATTTCTTGAAAGAGATTTTTCTCTATATCAGCATATTTTCCAACTCCGACAATCATACCCTTATACACTGCAATATCGCCGAATTCCAATTCCCCTGTAAAGACATTGACGATTCCCGCATCTTTAAATATCGTGTCCGGCTGAAGTTCTCCGGCGGCTGCCTTGATTCGCTCCTGTTGTAGTAAAACTGTCTTTAGGAACTCCTGCGATTCTAAATTGATGGTTTCTGTTACATGACCTGCTGCCATATTTATCGTCTCCTTCCGTTCTTTCTTAATCTGTATCCACTTTCCTTGATTTACTTCTTCTAAATTTTTAAATACTATATTACTCAGATTACTATGCAATTGTCAAATGAATTATAATAGTATGAGAAAGAAAATTATAAAGCAATTAGCTCCTTAAAAAGATTTAGTTTACAAGAAAACGGAATTATTTTCAGTTATGAAGAACATTACCCATTGGGTTTTTACTTATTGAATACAGCTATATAAAATTATATGATGTATAACTATTCTTTGTAGCCTGGAAATTATACTTACTTGCAGAGGCATTTATTAGTATCATTTATTTTCATTTAAGGTGGTCACTATTATGTTGACCGCAAGTAATTTAATCGTATTTAATTCTTCTGTGGGAAGCTTTTCCTGTATATAATAGTGGCTTATCTGTTCTATTATACCATAGCCAATCCGAACTTTCTCAAGCATATTATTTTTAGAGAATCCTGCTGCTACCAATAATTCATAAAATCTTAACAGCATTGTGTTTTCAAACTCATCAAATAAAATTTGGATTTCATTTTCAAGGAGAGACAGGGCTAAAAATTCATTATGCGCTTCTTTATTCATGGTGTGTGACTTGATTGATATATTAATAAGCTCCTCTATTAAGGGCGTTAAATTATTTTTACTCAATGGCGCAGAGAGTAGAGGGTTTAGTTTCTCTGACAACAAAAAGAGATAGTGCTTAATTACTTCTACTAAAATGTGCTTTTTATCTTCAAAATAACTGTATACAATTCCTGTTGATACACCGGCAGCTTCTGCGATTTCCGCAGTATTTGTTTTATAGTAGCCTTTATCACTAAACAGCTTATAACTTTCTCTTATTATTTTCTGTTTTTTTTCTATTGCTCTTTTTTGCTTTGGTTCTCTGATCTTTTCATTATTTTGCATTACTTCCCACCTGCCTGTATTATTTTATTTATTATATTACAAATAATCAGGCAAATCAATAAACATGAAATATATTTCATATTTCTTGACATCATATAGGAAAAGCTATATATTAGAACATGAAATACATTTCATATTTAAGGAGGATTATTATGAAACTTTCAAAGGCAAATATTCCAATGAAACACTATAAGTATTATCTTATATTTATGCTTATCGCCTGCAGCGGCGCATTTATCTGGCAGTTTTTACTTCCAGAAATAGGCGGTCGTTTAACAAGTTGGGGAAATAGCAGAGGTTGGCAACGCGAAATCGCTTTATGGAATATTGGTATTATCAGTGCGATTCTTGCAGCACTCATAAAACAGAACATAGAATATATGAAAATTTTGACCTTTCAGTTGACCATACTCTGTTGGGTATTAGGTACAAACCATCTCATTTCATTACTACAAAATTTTTCATTTAAGTATATTATTCACATTGCAGGTATTTTTGAAGTTATGCTCTTAGGAGGCATTTGGGGGACAGTTCTATTATTTAAATTTAATAAAAAAAAGTAAAAATCCAATTATCTGCGTAAGCAATGGACTTTTACAATTTATTGCCACTATATTGTTATATTAGAGGAATGAATAATTCATTAAATAAGACAGTAAGAAAGAATCTCCTGCTTTCATACTGTCTTATTGATTATATTATTTATTTAACAAAGAAATTCCTGCGAAAAAATCCCTCGAAGATAGCGTTCCGGTTCCTTCATAAAGGTGCCAAAGCTGACATTAAAATCACCATACCACATATGTTCCATTTCATAATAAGAAACGCATTTCTTTTTTGAATTCCACAGCAGACAGATATCCGGATAGTTTTCCACTTTTCTGGTAAGTAATATCCCTTTTCTTCCTTCAAAATTTACTGCTGCCAAATCTCTTAGCGGCAGGAATTCAAGATAATCTATGCCTAGTTTCTCTGGCATATAAACCTTCAAATCACCTTTTTCCAAGAACTCCTGCAGTTCCCTTGGAATCTTTTTTAAAAGCTTTTCATCGGGACCGTCTTTATTTGGTTCATATTCTCTTAATAGTTGTGCATTTTTAATTTTTCCTTGTTTTAAAGCTATTAGATATGGTCTCATCCCTGATTTATTTTGGATGCTTGGATCAGCACCATGGTCGATTAGTAATTTAAGCATTTTAATATCACTATAACAGGCGGCATGGCACAATGGAGTGTTTCCCACTGGGTTCCAATTTGCTTTTTTATTATAATTTATATCTATCCCATAATTTATTAATAGTTCAACTATCGGATAATGACTACGATAAATTTCTGTGTAAAAGGCAGCTTGAGCAAATGGCCGTATTGGTAATCCCAGTTCTATAGCAAGAGGAATATACTCCGTTCTTTTTTCCTGTATTATAAAATCGTATGCATTTAATATTCTACTATAGACTTGAACTTTTGCACCTCTTTTTACTACATAACGTATTACCTCCTCGTCTGCATACCTCATTGCATAAATAAATGCATGATCAGGATCCGCTTCCAACATAGCTCCATGTTCTACTAAGAATATTACAGACTCTTTTTTATTATGTTGGATTGCAAGCATTAGCGGTAATGTATATTTTCCCAGAATAGCATATCTTACCAAAGGGTCATTCACATTCCATCCTTTGTCATACTCTCTCTGTAGTTTACTAATATCTCCGTTTATAATATCTTCTGTCAGGTCATATTGCCATAAATCTTCAATTTTCTTCATAACATCTCCTTAATGCACCATCAATTACTGTGTTTTTTATACTTTTAACAAAATGTACCATTTATTATAGTATAAGGAGTCTAAAATGGTGCACCATTACTTAATACATGAAGGAAAGCCCTTATTTCATTTAATGCTCTTACAACATTAGTCCATTTATCACTAGTACTGCCTACATAATATGCATTAATAATATAGGAATTCACCAAATTGTAGTATAGACTGGTATGTAAATGTGAATGTACACCTGATTTAATAGGTATTAAATTATAGGTACTATTAACATCAATATTAACATCACTCCTTCTTAAGATGTCTCTTGCTGGCGCTGCTTCAGCAGCCCTTTCAGCAACAATATGATGAACCTGATACTGTGAACTAAATGATGGTGCAACCGTATATTCCCGTAACTTACTAGCAACGTAGAGTGAAACTCCGTTAGCTGAGCTAACAATTCCTTGTATAACAGCAGCCGTTATACTGCTACCAATACTTATTAAGCCATTTGCTAATTGAGATATATAAGGTGCATAATATTCTTCCCACAATCTCATAAAGTTGGCAGCAACAAAAAATGCCAGCAATAAAGCAAACCCTACGAAAACAAGGCCTATAATAAAATAAGTTGCATCCTCACCAGTATAATCCACATAGTTTATTGGATTATTATCACAATAAGCAAAAGCATTGAAAGATGCCAGTTTTCTGTCTGCATTAATGAATCTGCCAGTTTCACTGTCATAATATCTGCTTTGTAAATAATAAAATCCGCTTTCATCGTCGTAATAGTATGTTCGATACCTAAACTTATTTATATTTCCAAGCTCTTTATCACCCGAAATATCAATTACATTCCCCCAGTCATCATAGGTGTATTCTACCAGAATATCACCATTGCTTCCATAAATATTTACTACATCATTTTGAATATTTTTGCCATAATAATAAACCTTCCCTTTATATTCAAACCCAATAGCAAGATCATTTGAATCATAGGAATACCATATTGTATTGCCGCTTGTCTCTTCTGCTATTATTTTCGTTCCATCTAAGAGATAATTTGTCTGTATCCCGTTTATTTCCTTCTTTATTCTGATTCCATCATAATTATAGGAATATTCTGCCTCAATCCCCGGCTTACTTAGTTTCGAAAGTTCACGTCCATTATCCCAAGTAAGATTCATATTTCGTAAATAGTGCGTAGGATTTCCAATAGCATCATACAAGATTTTCTCGTTATTATAGGCTGTTAATAGGTCTTTCCAGTTTGTATCATTATAAGAATAGTAATTGGCATTTATTAAATTATCACTGGATATATAATTATTAGAAAAATATTTTTCTGAAACAATATTATTATCATCATATTCATATACTATTGTTTCTTTTGTAGTATAATTGTTGGATTGTATTAATTGGTTTTTAGAGTTATACATATAGGTTATATTTTTTTTACCATCTTGTTTTACACCTATAATATTCCCGTTAGAGTCAAATTCATTTACTTCATGAATTTCCCCATTATTTGTATTGGTTATTATCTTGTTATCTTCTTTTGTATAATTAGTTTCATATACTATCTTATTTTTTTCATTTTTTAAGATCAAACTTTGTCTATTCTCATCCACACTATTAGGTTGTTTCAGTTCTCCGCCAATTAATAAATCTGTTATAATTCCTTCATTAAGATGTTTCGTACTTTGTTTTTTTTCTTCACCTTCAAATTCATAATTTGCTGTATCCCCATCTGTTGTACTTAAGTATTCAATACTTGAGCCATTATCACCTTCTATTTTTGTCAAACGACTGTCAGTATCATATTCATAGGAATAATTAATATCGTTCTTTACATCTTTTTGTACAGTTAGATTTCCATTTTTATCATACTCATTTTGAAAATATAAACTACCATTTACATTAATTTCTTTAATTGCATCTTTGTTATTATTATAACTATACTCAATGACCTGATTATTAGCAAATACAGTTTTTACAGGTGACGAATTAGTGTACTCATGATTAGCAATAATCTGATCACCTATGCGAGTTTCTACTATATCTCCATTTTCATTGTATTTAAAATGATATGATGTTCCTTCATGTCCAATATAAGCTACATTTTTTCCATCATAAGCATAAGTATCTGCTGATATATTGTCTTCCGTTTTATTTATTTGAGCAACTAAATTATTATCCGCATTATAAAAATAGAAAGATTCAATTCTATCTCCGACTCTATAATACTTCACAGATTTCGTCAATGAGTTTATAACAATAGTACAAGAATCATCATCTGCATTTGTATAGCGATAAACTTTGTCAAATTCGCCTGAGTATAGTTTTACATCATAATCAACAATTCTATTATGCTTATTTGCTGTTATAAACTTGTCTGTATCCATTGAATCAGACAAACCATCAAAGTCACCATCCGCCAAATATGGATGGGTTCCCAGCCTCATCTCTTCTAAGTTCGTTAACCCATCTCCATCAAAATCAACATCTGCTGTCCACTCCAAAGGAGATGTTACTAAGACGTTAATCTCATAGCCATCTGGGAAACCATCACCATCTGTATCAGGATTAAATGGATCGGTCCCTACATCCCATATCTCATATCCATCTGCTATTCCATCAGCATCACTATCTCTGTTAACCGTTTCAAAACTACCATTGGATTTTTGGATAGTTACAATATCTGATTTTATATTAGCTCCATCAGTTGTGTTTAAAACTACTCGTATATCTATAAAATTGTTAAAAGTACTCACAGGAATATCTACGTCTCGTGTCTCCGTAGTCTTAAACAAAACAAATTCTAAAGCGTCATCATATCTAACAAAAACATCAGTTGAATTTAAATCATCATGTTCCCACAACCCTTTTATACTTTTTAGCTCATCAATATAAGCCGCAGCAAATATGACTGAATCCCTGGCAAATGGATTTTCTTCTACAGAATCGATAACAGTTTCCTTTTGAGTTGTTACAGCTGCATATGAATCGGTTACATTAATCGAGCTGCTTATAATTGTTACACATAATAAGCATGCTATGATTTTTTTAATTACGCCAACTTTTAACATAACTATATTCCTCCTTAATTAAACTATTTATAGGTTCCTTATTAGTAAAACATATTTTTACATATTATGTCAATGAATATGGGAATAAATTACTATTTTCTATATTTATAATCAACATTTGCCAGATATTTGTAAACAATTGCAAAAAAAGAGTGAGAAATGTCTAAGTCAACATTCTCACTCTTTAAAAATCATAAACTAATTGTTTTTTAATAAATTAGCCTAAAGTCACAGTAACCTCATGTACCTTACCATCTCCGACATAAGGAATTACGTTGGAAGCTACCTCTTTTCCATCTAATACCAGCTTCTCCACACCTGTGGATACATGCTTGGGATTATTAATGGTAATCTTATATTCATCACCTCTGAATTTTCTGGTAACCTGATAGGTATCCCAGCTTGTTGGAATTGCAGGATCGATTAAGATTCCATCATAATCAGGTTTAACGCCTAAGATGAATTGGGTTATTGCAACAAAGTTCCAGGAAGCAGTACCGGTTAACCAGGAATTCTTAGCTTCACCGAAACGCTTTGCATCTTTACCAGCAACCATCTGTGAATATACATAAGGCTCCATGCGGTGGATCTCACTGTATTCTTCTGTGTAAGCAGGTGCAATTCTTGTATAGTAATCAAAGGCTTTATCTCCTCTTCCAACAACTGCCTCGGCACACATGATCCATGCATTGTTATGGCAGAAAATACCTGCATTTTCTTTATAGCCGGCAGGGTAAGTGGAAATCTCGCCGTACTCTACATAATATTTTGTAAAGGCAGGATTGTTAAGAACAAGTCCATATTTGGTTCCCAGTCTTTCTTCTACGGAATCCAGTGCTTTGATGGCTTTGCCGTCTTTCAGACCAAGACCACCCATAATACAAACTCCCTGAGACTCGATAAAGATTTTTCCTTCTTCACACTCATTGCTTCCGATTTTTCTTCCATAGTCATCATAAGCTCTTAAGAACCACTCGCCATCATAGCCGTGTTCCATAACAACCTCTTCCATCTTCTCAACTTCCTGGATGGCTCGGCTGCTTTCAGCATCATTTCCGACCTTCTTCATAAGTTCTGCATATTCTTTTCCAATATACACGAACATACCCGCAATCATAACGGATTCAGCAACTCTTCCATCCTTGCTTGTGGTAGTCTGGAAGGATTCACCGGGCTCCATGGAGAAGCAGTTTAAGTTCAGACAGTCATTCCAGTCTGCTCTTCCGATAAGAGGCAGTCCGTGAGGTCCTAAATTATTGATAACATGGTCAAAGGATCTCTTTAAGTGATCTGCTAATGGTGCGGCTTTGCTCTCATCATTATCATAAGGAGTAGAAACGTCTAAGATACTGTAATCTCCTGTTTCTTTCACATATGCAACAACTGCAAGGATAAGCCAGAGAGGATCGTCATTAAAATTACCGCCGATCTCGTCGTTACCTCTCTTGGTTAACGGCTGGTACTGGTGATAAGCGCCGCCATCCTCAAGCTGCGTGGAAGCAAGATCGATTATACGCTCTCTTGCTCTGTCGGGAATCTGGTGCAGGAAACCTAATAAATCCTGATTAGAGTCACGGAAGCCCATTCCTCTGCCGATTCCGGATTCAAAATAGGAAGCACTTCTTGAAAGGTTAAAGGTAACCATACACTGATACTGGTTCCAGATATTAACCATACGGTTTAATTTATCTTCTCCTGATACAAGGGTATATCTGGACAGCAAGTCCTCCCAGTGAGCATTTAATTTTGTCAATGCTTCATCTGCTTTTTCTGCTGTCTGGAATTCTTCTATCATTTTTCTGGCTTTTGTCTTATTGATTACATTCTTAGACTCCCATTTGTCTTCCTGCGCATTTTCCACATATCCCAGGATAAATACATACTCCTTGGATTCACCGGGCTTAAGGGTAATATCCAGGCTGTGGGAAGCGATAGGTGACCAGCCATCTGCTACAGAATTCGTAGATTTGCCTTCAAATACTGCATCCGGATTGTGGAAACCGTTATAGGTTCCAAGGAAGCTCTCTCTGTCTGAGTCAAAGCCTGTAACAGGTGCATTTACTGAGAAGAACGCATAATGATTACGTCTTTCCTTATACTCTGTTTTATGATAAATAACGGAGCCGTCTACTTCTACCTCTCCGGTATTTAAGTTTCTCTGATAATTTGTCTGGTCATCCTGTGCGTTCCACAGACACCATTCAACGAAAGAGAATAGGGTAACCTTTTTCTCTGTTGTTCCGGTATTCTTTACCACAACCTTATGAACTTCTCCATTGAAATCAATAGGTACAAAGAAAGTGATTTCTGTCTCTACCTTATTTCTCTCACCGGTTATTTTGGTATATCCCATACCATGACGGCACTCATAACGGTCCAGTTCCTTCTTAACCGGTGCGTATCCGGGAGACCATACATCCTTGTCATCATAGATATAATAATAGCGTCCGCCGCCTAAATCCAAAGGAACGTTGTTATAGCGGTAGCGTGTGATTCTTCTTAATTTTGCATCTTTATAGAAGCTGTAACCGCCTCCTGTGTTGGATATAAGTGAAAAGAAATCCTGTGAACCCAAGTAGTTAATCCAAGGATAAGGGGTTGCCGGAGTAGTGATAACGTACTCTTTTTTGGCATCATCAAAATAACCGTACTGCATACTGTACTCTCCTTTACATTAATAACATCAATATAACTTACTAAACTTTCGTAATTATATACTTTCGATATATCAAGGCTTTTTCCCTTGCAATAACTGCTTCGGAGGTACTTGATACATCTGGTGTGCATGATAGTATTAACGATTAGTTTTACTGTCATTATAGCCTATGAAAACAATCATTGCAACAGTTTAAAAGGATAAAAATATATTTTTATCTCTATTTCAGTTACGAAATTTTCGTAAGTTTGGTTTTTCATCTTACCTCATACTAGCTGGAATTTATTGTATGAATTACAGTCCCAGCTTCCTTTCAGCCTTGCTAAACGCTTAAATATCAGGTAATACTATCTTTTTTATTATTCCAAATGTATTGTTTTTTCACTAATATTTTAGAATTAATTTCTTTTTTTTCCTAGTCAAATGTGTTAAACTACCCATAGTAAAAAATACTGTGACTTTTCTATGGGCATAATTGACTATAACAATATCATTTTAATACTACAAGATTGTCACAGAATACAGACTTTAATGGAGAGAATAGCCATGATAAGTGAAGATAAATTAAAAGATTCAGCACTGGATGATAATGCATCCATTTATGCGCCAAGAGATGAAAAAAGCGAGAAAGAAAAATTAAAGGAAATGAATTTTCAGGAGAAGGTCTCTTATTATAAGAGCTATTATCTTTCTAAGACCATTATAGGCCTTATCATTCTCGGTTTCGCGGCCTATTTTATTTATACGATTGTTTCACCGAAGCCGGTCACCGTGCTGAATGCAGCGATTTTAAACTATCCCTTCTCTGATGAAGCGATTGACAAGATGACCAGTGATATGGAGAACAGGCTTATAGGCGATAATGATATGGAAGAAGTATTTATAGATGCTTCTTATTATCTGGGCTCCGGTAATGATGTCTCAGAATACACTATGGGTGCTCAGCAAAAGCTTACCACTTATATAGCTGCCGGTGATATCGATGTTATCATTGCACCGGAATCCGCTTTTCAGTCTTATGCAACGGCAGGATTTTTCAGTAAACTGACGGATCTGCTGCCTACAGAAATGATTACTGCTCTTTCTGATTCCGTTTTTGAATCAAGCACCTCGGACAATCCGGTATCCGGTGCCTATGGCATCTATCTGGATGATGCAGAACTATTCAAGGGAGCCTCCAGTGCCGCTGACCGACCTGTTTTCGGAATCGTAGTTAACTCTAAAAATCAGGATAACAGTGTGGATTATCTGAAGTATCTGCTTGATTATAAAGAATGATAATGAAGGCTTGATATACCGGATACGACAGACTCCAGGACCCGGTAACTTTATAAGCTTTAATACTTAATAATAGAAGTCTGTTTTCCAGCATTTGAAACAGTGTCCTTTATAAAAATTGCCGCTTTAGCTTGCAGAAACCGCATGATATTAATGTAACGGTTTCTGCAAGCAAGAGCGGCAACTTCTATTTACACTATTTTGCTGTGATGTATTCTTTGGCAGTTAGGAGTTCCGCAATTAATACGGCTCCGCCGGCTGCGCCTCTTAAAGTGTTATGTGAAAGTCCAACGAATTTATAATCAAATACGCTGTCTTCTCTAAGGCGACCGATGGAAACACCCATTCCGCCCTCATAATCTCTGTCAAGTTTGGTCTGAGGACGATTGTCTTCCTCTAAATACTGAATAAACTGTTTGGGTGCCATAGGAAGCTCTAACTCCTGTGGAAGACCCTTAAACTCCTTCCAGGCTTTTAAGATTTCCTCCTTGGAGGGCTTCTTCTCAAAGTTAACAAAAATTGCTGCAGTATGTCCGTCTGATACCGGAACTCTGATACATTGAGTGGTAATTAAAGGTCCCTGTGCTTTTTCAAGCTTACCCTCTACAACCTTACCAAATATCTTCAGGGGTTCCTGCTCGCTCTTTTCTTCTTCACCGCCAATGTACGGGATAACATTATCAATCATTTCAGGCCATTCATCAAAATTCTTTCCGGCACCAGAAATAGCCTGGTAGGTGGTTGCTACCACTAACTTAGGACCATATTCCTTTAAAGCATATAATGCAGGGGTATAACTCTGAATAGAACAGTTCGGCTTTACAACGATAAAACCTTTCTTCGTTCCAAGTCTTTCTCTCTGAAAAGGAATCAGTTCCAAATGCTCAGGATTAAGTTCTGGAACCACCATGGGAACATCAGGGGTCCATCTATGTGCGCTGTTATTGGATACTACAGGCGTTTCAGTTTTGGCATAAGCTTCTTCTATGGCCTTGATCTCTTCTTTGGTCATATCAACGGCACTAAAGACAAAATCTACCTGGCTGCTTACTTCTTCCACCTGATTCACGTCTTTCACAATAATATGTTTAACTGCCTCCGGCATGGGGGTACTCATCTTCCATCTGCTTCCTACTGCTTCCTCATAAGTCTTACCTGCACTTCTGGGGCTGGCTGCAATAACAGCTACTTCAAACCAGGGGTGATTTTCCAAAAGGGAAACGAAACGCTGGCCTACCATTCCGGTACCACCAAGGATACCAACTCTTAACTTACTCATACAAACCTCTTTCCGGCTCTCCACTTTACCTTATATCGCTTGTGAATTCACCTAATCTGCCTAATACATATTTATGCGGCAGATGTGAAAGTGTGTGTTCGTGTCACGCGGACATCTGTCGCTCTAATAAATATATTACTATTAGAGTCTATAAAAATCAACTATTTTCTACTAAATATTCATTTATTGTTTAATTTGTAGAATCTCAACCTACTTTTACCCAGGTCATTGTTACTTATTATCCATCATTTCAACCGACGCCTGATAAGCTAAAAGCAGTTCCTCCAGCTGAGGGTACGTATCTATCAGGTTGACATTCTGCCTGAATCTGGCTGCCATGGGATATCCGGTGGTATACCAGGCAACATGTTTACGCATCTCACGGATACCAACATACTCTCCCTTATACATGACCTCGAGCTTTGCATGGCGTAACATCATATCCACGGCTTCCTTTATAGTAGGTTTTAAAGGCGCAGTATTATTCCTCATTGCTTCCTTTATATGCATAAATATCCACGGATTACCTTGGGCTCCTCTGGCAATCATAACACCATCGCATCCGGTTTCCTTCTGAAGCCTTACCGCATCTTCATAAGTAACCACATCCCCGTTTCCGATAACCGGTATGGAGACCGCTTCCTTTACCTGTCTTATAATCTCCCAGTCGGCTTTGCCGCTGTAGTACTGTTCTCTGGTTCTTCCGTGAACAGCAATAGCTGCCGCACCGTTTGCCTCTGCAATCCTGGCAACCTCCACAGCATTTACTTCTGCCTCATTAAAACCTCTGCGTATTTTAATAGTCAAAGGTTTTGAGATGGCCTTAGATACAGCAGAAACAATCTCTCCGATAAGTTTCGGTTCCTTCATAAGCGCTGAACCTTCACCGTTGTTTACTACCTTTGGTACCGGGCAGCCCATATTGATATCCAGAATATCAAAATTCCTGTGTTCAATCTTTTTGGCGGTTTCGCTTAAGATAACCGGATCCCTGCCAAAAAGCTGTAAAGACACAGGTCTTTCCTCCTCTTTAACCAATAGGAGTTCCTCTGTATTTTTATTATTATATTGTATTCCTTTTGCACTGACCATCTCCGTATAGATTAAGTCAGCTCCCTGTTCCTTACATAACAGACGAAAGGGCAAATCCGTCACTCCGGCCATTGGCCCAAGTACCAGATTCCCCTCTGTTTTGATCTTGCCTATCTGCAAAATGAGTTCCTCTTTCTAATAAGACTTCCATAAGTTAAAGGCTGCTTCTATTTCTTATTTTTATTATAAATAATACGAAGACCTTTTAAGGTTAACAGCTGGTCATATATCTGAATAACATCCGTGGAATCGGCTATTATCTTACCTAAGCCTCCGGTTGCAATAACTTTTACATTCTGAATTTTAGATTCCTCTATAATCTGGCGTACAATATATTCCGTTTGTCCGATATAACCGTACACAAGTCCTGCCTGCATGCTGGAGATCGTCTCGTTTGCAAGAATGGAATCAGGCTTTTTAATCTCTATTTCCGGAAGCTTTGCAGTCTCATTCCATAAAGCATCCGCGCAGATCTTGATTCCGGGGCTGGTTATTCCAGCAATGAATTTGCCTTTGGCACCAATTAAGTCATAGGTAGTGGCAGTGCCGAAATCAATAATAATAAGGGGTCCGCCATAGATATCATAAGCTGCTACAGCGTCTACCACGCGGTCAGCTCCCAGTTCCTTGGGATTTGCCATATTTATAATAAGTCCGGTCTTTGTTCCGATACCGACTTCCATAGGTTTGAGATTTAAGTACTTCATAATTCCATTTTTAAAGGAATGCATGATTCCCGGAACAACGCTGGCAACAATAACAGCTTCAACCTCTTTGGGTTCAATACCCCTGTTTTTAAGCAGTCCGCACATGGTAAATCCATATTCGTCTGAGGTACGCTGGAGCTTTGTGGTCATACGAAAGCTGGCAACAAGCTCTTCTTCTTTAAATACACCAAAGGTGATATTGGTATTTCCTACATCTATTACTAATAACATGTTTTCCTCCGTTTCTGTCTCCCTTAATCCGGCATGTCTTCTCCAAGGAAGAATACTCTGTAGAATAACTCAAGGGATTCCAGAAGTTCTTCTTTGCTTCTTTGTAATTCCTTGATCTTTAAAACGCTGCCGATTTCATCATAAAGGAGGTCTCCTTCATCACTGCTTACCTGAAAGAGCAGGTTTCCCTCTTCGTCAAATTCCAAGGTAAGTACCCCTCCTACATCTTCCGTGAAAAGTACACACATAATCTTAAGCTCTTCCTTTATGCTTTCCGGTAACCCATTAAAATCCTCATTTAAATAATATTTCTGTTCATATGAGCTGCTTGCACATAGAACTACATTTTCCTGGTACATAAAACCTCTCTTTCGGATATTAAGTTTAGGATAATCCCGCCCCTGGTATATTCTATCGTATTTCAATGCCTCCCATAAAGCATGTCCCACGAATATATACCGTAACATTACTATCCTTCTTATTATAACTTCCGTCTATCTTGCTCTCCACCCCTCCCATAATAGGGGTGCAGCTTACTGACACTATTACATTTGAAGGCAGAAATATGGTTATTCCCCCCATAATACAGCTGACATCTATCACAATGTCCCTTGTAATAACCGCATTCCTTAAATCCAGCTCTATACCGCCTGCCAGCACCATTAACTCTGCTCCGGTAAATTCCTCCGTAAATATAACGTTTTGTGAGGAAAGGATACTGCTATAATGCTCTTTGCCGGCAACTTTATTTATGGTCTGTCTGAACTCTTCGTCCTGTTTGAAGTTATTATCCTTACCCTTCCCATAAATATAGCTGTTATAACTTGCTTCATTTTTATAGCTATCCTGACCGAAATCCTTCTCATACCCATTACGGCTGAAGCCGTCCTCCTTATTACTTTGTCCTGCTTCATATTCATGATTAGTTTGAGAGAATCCATCTTCATAACCACTTTGCCTGAACTCACCTTTATAGCTGTCTTCTTTTGAGAAGCTCCCACTCTCATTCTCTTTCGAAGAATACCCTGTATTGCCTGCAGTGCTATCTCCGTCAGCCTTCTCTTGATTTGCATTCTTAAGCATGATCGATACACCAATCAGTACTAAGATGGACGCAAAGAGAAGTCCGGAAAAGGTTCTGCTCTCAAGCAAGCCGGTGCTGGTACATATCCAGAGAAGCCCCATTACTACAAGAAAGGTGCCCCATAAAATTTTTGTTACATCCTTTTTCATGTACATAACCCCTTTACCTTATGAACCTGGTATTTAAATACAAAGTTCTTCTCTTAATAATATAAAAAAAAGGAGAATAATTCAAGGGCAACTTATAAAAGTGTTGGCTAACAAAAATGGGAGCGCCGCTCTGTTTATCAGACTACTGATAACTGTGCACTCCCACCGTTCATACTGGTATATTTTACTTAATCCGCCTCTATATTCTTCTTAAACAAAATCCAGGTACTGATAAAATAACAACCAAGCAATACAATAATTATTAACAGCATCTCCGTTAATGACTCAAAGAAATCCTTTTTCCCAATAAAGGTTTCAATATATAGATTCATCCATTTGATATAGAAGCTGCCTGTTATCAAAGCACTGATACCTGCTGTAAGAATAGGGAGTCCAAACCATAATCCCATCTGCCAGCAAATAATCCGATTAATAGAGTTCTCTTCTACCCCTAACTTTTTGATTATCCGAAATCTCTGCTTAAATTCAGAGGAATCCGCCAGCTGCTGCAGTGACAGTACGGTAAAGCTGATGACAAATAATACAATTCCTCCATAGAATAACAGCAGTTTATAAACCAATGCCCCGGATATCCCTTCATTCCTTTGCAGAGTACGCAGGCGCAGCATGGTGGAATATTGATTCTTTGTCTCCCTGCTGTTTATTATATGTTTCAAGTCATGATTAACCTTAAGCGCAGCCTCAAAAGATAGTTTATCGACAGTCATTGCATAATAATTGCTCTTTCCAAGAAGCAGCCCTTTACAGATGTAATCCGGCACAACAATGACCCTGCCGTTATAGTAGGGATAGATTACCTCACCAAGCTTGGCCCGGTGTCTCATATCATCTGCCTGACTGAGAACTTTCTGATTAATTTCAATTGTCTCATGCTTCTCCAGAAATTTTTGAACCTCCGCTTCCACCGTGCTGTACTGCCACTGCATGGTGAATTCTGTATCCTTTAACTCTATTGTCTTAAGGCCTGCCATGGTAAGGAGTTTATTATACTGAGACAAAGGCATTACCATATCCGGCTGTTCCATATCTGTATTGCCTGCTATAAAATTATCCTGGTCTATATAAAAAAAGTCCGCCTTACAGATACTCTCAAGTTCTATTCCCTTATCTTTAAGATAGGCGTCTACATAAAAAAAGTCACCTTCCGGAAGGGTTTCATAGGTAGTATGTGAGTTAGCCTCCGTACTGATTTGTATATCAAATACAGCTCTTTCCTTCAGATACCCCAGTGCCCATCCCGATAGAATGGGATCAATAATAAAAGTGGTAACAGCCAGTAAAATAGCTGCAGCCAGTACAGACATGGTGCGAAAATTAGAGGATAACCTTGCATTAATCTGACCTGTTATAAAAAGGATATTCCCTCTGTACTTAAGCTTTGTGGATTTCTCTTTGAACACCTGCATAAGAGCTGACAGGGCATAGAAAACAGTAAATAGAAGGAATACCAGATATACCATAACAAATACATAAGCCCTGTTGGTGGTGCTGCTGTCAAAGGCCGGATGCCCTGCTACAATAAGCAGATTGCAGATAACCATCAATGCTGCCAGTCCTGTTAGAAGTATAACCGGCTTCTTAAGAGATAATAATTTTCTACTAATCAGACAGGCGAAAAGAAACACAACCACTGTAATTACAAACAAGGCAGGCAGCAGTAAATTAGAATAAAGCAGCAGTATATCAATCGCTGTCATAACACCGCCTGTTATTGCTTCTTTATATTTCCTGTGTAGATTTATTATATCAATCACTCTCTGTATGGATATAGCTCCAAATGTCAGAATAAGTATGGGCATCAGATAGTCCTTCTTCAGGTCATTCTGCAGTTCTTTCTCAGCCCGCAGCATGTCTATAATCTTTAACCTTCTGATCTTACGTATATTTAGACATCCTATTAACAGAAAGGCACCTAAAAACCCTATAACAGTTATAATCAATGTATCCGGGTACAATGAAAAATGCAAGCTGTATTCCTCTTCAAAGAAATTCATAATATGCAGCGTTAATACCTGAGAGAAAAATACCCCCAGTATAATACCAATCCCTATGGATATCAGTCCCATCATCAGTGTTTCTGCAAAAAAGAGAAGGGCCGTATGCTTTTGTTCCATGCCCAGAAGGGTCTGAATGGCAAATTCCTTTTGTTTTCTTCGAAGCATATAGTTATTTACATATTGAATAAGAAATATCAGCAGAGCGGTAATTCCTATAATGGGAAAACGCATAAACTGCTGAAGCATTTCAAGGTTATATTCTACAGGCAGGGAACTTACATAATAACTGCTGCAGACCGATAGAAAGGCATAGAATAAGCCTACGCAGATAGTTAGTGTAAGTATATATATGATATAATCTTTCACGGATTTTTTAGCATTGCGTAAGGCAAGTTTACCGTACATCCCGTAAATCACCTCCAAGCAGTGTCATAACATCCAATATCTCGCCAAAGAACTGTTTTCTGGTCTTATCCCCTCTGATTATTTCATTAAATATTCTTCCGTCCTTCAGAAACAGTATCCTTTTCGCATAACTGGCAGAGAACGCATCGTGGGTTACCATAAGTATGGTTGCCTTAAGCTCTTCATTCATACTAATCAGTGTTTCCATAAGCATCTGTGCTGATTTAGAGTCCAGAGCACCTGTAGGTTCATCCGCTAAAAGCAGTTTGGGCTTATTCACTACGGCTCTTGCACAGGCACATCTTTGTTTTTGCCCGCCTGATACCTCAGAAGGATACTTCTTCAATAGGTCTCCGATTCCAAGCTTGTCAGCTATCTCTTGTACCTTAACGGCTATTTCAACTGCTGGTATTCTGTTAATAGTCAGGGCATATGCAATATTCTCTTCCAGAGTAAGCGTATCCAGCAGATTGAATTCCTGAAAGACAAATCCCAGGTTTTTTCTCCTGAATTCTGCCAGCTTTCTGTCATCAATTTCAGTGATATCAGTTTCCTCCAGATATATGTGTCCGGCACTAACCGTATCGATGGTTGAGATTACATTCAAAAGTGTTGTCTTACCGGAACCGGAGGCACCCATAACACCAATAAATTCCCCTTCTCCGACAGAGAAGCTGATATCATCGATAGCTTTTGTTACATTGGATTTGTTGCCGTAATATTTTTCAATATTCTTAATAGTAAGTATTTCCTTCATTTCCGCTCCTTTTAGTGTTGTATAGCATATTAATCCTTAAGGTTAACTACATTATCCCTTATTTACAGGGTTAAATATATAGAAATAACTTACTTACTTCTTACAAAATTGTAAGAAGTAAGTAAGTTA